>JBFIHA010000022.1:0-49004 GCA_041602035.1 Gemmatimonadales bacterium
GAGCAGCCGGTACCCGTGTCGGCCGACGGGGAGATACTCGGTTTCACGCCGTGCCGGATTTCGCTGGTGCCCTTGGCGCTGCGCGTCCGAGCCGGCCGGTGCGAGCGGAGCTGAGACCATGACCAAACTGGTTCTGCGGCTCCAGCGGGCGGAGTTCGAGGCGCGAATGTTCGTCTCGTTCGCCATCGTGATCGCCATCTGCGCTGTCGCATTCCTGGCGTACCCGTCGGCGGCACCGTTGCTCGCGCTGCTCGGAGCCAGGATGGACCTCGAGCCGGCTGCTTCGCTCCGGGTCGGGTATCTGGCGGTCGCCGTGGTCATGCTCCTCGCCTCCGGACTCCGCATCTGGGCCGGGAGCATGCTCACCTCGGACCGCATGATGGCGTTTCGCGTGCGGACCGATGCCCTGACATTCACGGGGCCGTACCGTCTGGTGCGGAACCCGATCTATCTTGCCGATCTCATGGCGTTCGGCGGCTTCGCCGTGTGCCTCCCGCCCATCGGGATCGCGTTGCCGGCGTTGCTGCTGGTTCACTACGCGCAGCTGGTGCGCTACGAGCAGCGCGCGCTCACGCGGCAGTTCGGCGACCGGTACCGCGCCTACTCGGCGGCGGTGCCCGCGATCGTTCCGAACCTGCGCAGTGTGCGCCGGACGGGCCCGGCCCTGGCCGAGGCCCGCGTGACGCGCGACGGCGTGCGCCACAACGCGCTCTACCTGCTGTTCATCCCCGGCTTCGTGCTCGCCGCCATCACGGAGTCGCTCGCCGTGGCCATCGTCGTCGGACTGCCGGCGGTGGTGGACTGGGCCATCGTGCATACCCGGAAGGGCATGGCACCCGCCCCGACCGCTCGTGTCGCGCGTCGCGCCCCGGCGCCAAAGCCCGGCAAGGTATTCGATGGCGTGCTGTACGCGCAGTGCTGGGAGGACCCGTCGATCGACCGCCAGGCGCTCTCGATCGGCCCGTCGGACGTGGTGTTCTCGATCACGTCCGGGGGGTGCAACGTCCTCGCGTTCCTGATCGACGACCCACAGCGCATCATCGCGCTCGACATCAATCCGCATCAGGGTTACGTGCTCGATCTCAAGCAGGCCGCCTTCGCCTCGCTGGACTACGGCGAGATGCTGGCGCTGCTCGGCGCATCGGACTCCACTCGGCGACGTGCCCTGTACTCCGCGGTCCGATCCCGGCTCGGAGCGCCCAGCCGTCGGTTCTGGGACACGCACCCGCAGCTCATCGAGGACGGACTGCTCCACTCGGGGCGCTACGAACGGTATCTGCGCCTGTTGCGCCGCTGGTTTGGGATGCTGTTGGGTCCGTCGCTGGCCGAGCGCATGTACACGGCTCCGACGGCCGAAGCGCGGGCACAACTGTTTCGCACGCGGTGGGACACCTGGCGCTGGCACCTGCTCACGAATGTCCTCCTCAGTCGCATCGTGATGACGCGCCTGTTCGACCCGGCGTTCTTCGCACAACTGGAGGATTCGTTCTCGTTCGGACAGCGGTTTCGCGCCCGGGTCGAGCGCGCGGTCCTAGAGCTGCCGGTCGATCGTAACCCCTATCTGTCCTATGCGCTGCTGGGTCGATTCCCGACACCGCAGCACCTGCCGCTCTACCTGCGGCCCGAGTACTTCGAGACGATCCGTGAACGTGTGGACCGGATCGAGATCGTGACCGGGGCGCTGGATCAGTACTTCGCTACGCTCCCGGCAAATGCGATCTCGAAGTTCAACTTCACGAACGTGTTCGAGTGGATGCCAGCGCGCACGTTTGAGGACCTGCTGCGCGAGACCGTCCGCGTTGCCCGAAACGGCGCGGTGCTCACCTATCGCAACCTGCTGGTCCCGCGATCGCGGCCAATCGGTCTGGCGCCGTGGATCGAGCCCGAACGTGCCCTCGCCTCCGCGCTTCATGCCCGCGACTTGTCGTTCATCTACGGCGCGTATGTCGTTGAGCGTGTCGTCAAACAGGAGGACACATGTCCTACCATGTTGAGCTGGTGACCGATCGGCGCGGATGGCGGGATTTCTTAGCACTCCCGTCCCTCGTGTACCGGGACGATCCGCTCTGGGTACCGCCGCTCGGCGTGGAGCAACGCCGCACGCTGGACGTGCGCCGCAATCCGTACTTCCGCCATGCGTCACTCCGGCTGTTCCTGTGCCGGCGGTGGGGACGGCCGGTGGCTCGCGTCGGGCTGGTCGTCGACCAGCGACAGACACCTGTCGGCGGACCCAAGACCGGCATGTTCGGCCTGTTCGAATGCATTCACGACGACGAGGCAGCCGCTCGGGTGGTGGAGGCGATGCTGGCTGAATGCCGGACTGCAGGCGTGGCCGTCGTCGAGGGACCGTTCAATCCGAACCACTACTCGCCGGTCGGCATCCAGGCGAGTGCCTTCGACATCGGTCCGGCCTACTTCGAGACGTACAACCCGGCGTACTACCCGGCATTGCTCGAGCAGCTCGGGTTCGGCGTTTCGAAGCGGCTTCACACCCGACGGAACGGTCGGGTGGCCGAGTATGTCAGGCGGCGTTACGGCCCGATCGAGGTCCGCGGCAACGGGCTCTTCACCATCCGCCAGGTGAACCGCCGCCATGCGAGCGCGGAGCTTGAGCGCTTGCGCTGCATCTTCAACAACGCGTTCGCCGACAACTGGCGATTCCTGCCGGTGAGTCGCGAGGAGTACGCGTTTGCGGCCAAGGGGCTGTTCCACATCACACGACCGGACCTCATCACGTTCGTCGAGCATGATGGGGAGGCGGTCGGAGCGCTGCTGTGCGTTCTGGATGTGAACCCGCTGCTCCGCCAACTGCACGGCCGACTCGGCCCGTGGGGGTACCTGCGATTCGAACGGCAACGCCGGCAGGTGCGGGATCTGATCGTGTACGCTGTCGGCATCACCCGCGCCTATCGATCGTCACCCGCCTACGAGCTGCTCGTTCGGGTGACCTGCGCCACGGCGCTGCGATGTCGCACCCTATCCACCTCGTGGATCTCGGACGACAACTGGCCGGCGATCGGTGCCGCCGAACGGATTGGTCTCGAGCCCTACAAGGAGTTCGTCGTCTACCGCAAACCCGTGCCGGAGGTGCGTCATGCGTAGACACGACCGGAGCAAGGTATTGCCCCTCGAGGCGTGGGGACTGACCGTCGATGCCACCGACGTCTTGATGGTGGGCCGGTGCCGAACGCTCGATCTTGCTCGGGAGTACGGTACCCCGCTGCACGTGGTGCATCAGGACCGTCTGGTGTCCACGGCAACTTCCCTCACCCACGCCTTTGCAAGCCACTACCCCGGCGCTGTGTCGGTGCACTATGCGTTCAAGTGCAACGCCGTACCTGGCATCGTGCAGCTCGTCCGCCAGGCGGGGCTGAATGCTGAGGTGTGCACGCCGTTCGAACTGCAGCTCGCCCATCACCTGGGCTTTCCGGGATCAACCATCGTCGTCAATGGCCCAGCCAAGACGGCCGTATTCCTGCGCCAAGCCATCGAGCACGGCGTGCGCTTTGTCGTGGTCGACGCCCTGGAGGAGCTGGCGGCGCTCGAGGCTCAGGCTGAAGTGCTGAGCGCCCGGGTCGCGGTCTTGCTCAGGGTCAATCCGGACTACGTGCCACGCGGCATGAACCGCGGGTCCGCCACCGGGAGTCGGCGGGGCTGCGCCTTCGGACTGGATCTCCAAAGCGGCGAGGTGGACCGTGCCCTGGATCTCATTCAGCGGACAGACCGTGTGCGGTTCCACGGGTTCCACATCCACATCGGAACCGGAATCCGTGACGCCGGCGACTATCGTCGCGCGCTCCGCCGCCTTCGTCGGCTCATCGAGCGCACGCGACGGCGCGGACTGCAGGTCAGCACCATCGACGTCGGCGGCGGGTTCGGCGTTCCGACAAGCCGAGAGATGACCACACTCGAGATGCTCGCCTACCAGGGGTGGGGACGGCTGCCGTCTCCCGCGCGCCCGCGCCCGACGCTCACGTTCGATCATCTGGCCGAAGCCGTGACCACGGGTCTCACCGACCTGTTTGCCCCGGACGAGCTGCCTGAGCTGCTGGTCGAGCCCGGCCGGAGCATCGTGAGCTCCAACCAGCTTCTCTTGTTGGCCGTCCAGGGCGTGAAGGAGCGCCCGGGCGTCGGCACGTGGGTCGTCACCGATGGGGGGTTGGGGACCGTCACCACGCCGACCTACTACGAATACCACGAGGTGTTCCCGTGCGACGGCGTGCATCGCTATCGGACCAACTGTGTGCAGATCGTCGGGCCGGCGTGCTTCGCTGGCGACGTAGTGTACCGCAACAAGCCGATGCCACCGCTGCAGAAAGGCGACGTACTGGCCGTGATGGACAGCGGGGCTTACTTCACCGCGATGGAATCCTCATTCGGCTTCCCTCGGCCGGCGGTCGTGTCCGTCTCGGGCGACCGACACACCCTGCTCCGTCGTCGAGAGACCTTCGATGACATGGTCTCGCGTGACGTGGCGGAGGCGGCCGCGCTCGAGCATCCACCTCGGAGCACCACCACGCAGCCCAGATCGCTCCGGTTCGCGGTGCTGCGACACGATGCTGACCCAACCCGGGATCGCATCGCCGACGCGATTGTGGCGGGGCTCGAGCGCCGCGGGCACCGGCTCACCAGCATGGACGACGACATCGACTGGGTGCTCAACCTCACCGATGCGTCGATGCCGCGTGCGTTCAAGCGGCGCTCCCGCACGATCTTCGTGGTGTCGCTCATGGCACTGCCGGAGCCCGTGACCGACATGCGGTCGCTCACGTACACCACGCTGGTCCGCACGCTGTCCAACCTATTGCTGTGCGCAGTGCCGGCGAACGGCAACCGGGCGAATGCCGCTGACCGCCGGCCGGAGCTCTACTTCACAACGCCGGAAGTGGGCTTCTACCACTACCCGTTCGACCCGGACCGGGCGTGCGAGAGCATTCTCCCCGTGGTCGGCTCTCGCCTGCTGATCGAGAATCGATTGAACGCCGATCTCCCAGCGCGGTTCGAGGCGACCTCGCCGGTCGTGGAGCAACTGAAGTGTTATGGCGCCGAACTGGATAGGTTGGGGGTACTCCCGGCGCCATTCCCGCTGCGCGACGTGCTCGATCAGGACGAGATCGACCACCTGTTCCGGCTGTTTCAGGTGAAGGGTCTCAGCTACGGCAACCTGAGCGCACGCGAGCACGTCCCCGAGCTTGGCACCTGCACGTTCTGGATGACAGCTCGCGGGGTGAACAAGGCGGCGCTTGCCGGCATCGGGCGTGACGTCCTGCTGGTCACGGGGTACGACGAGGACGAGGGGTCCATGCTCGTGAGCGTGCCGCCCGCGCACGAGCCGACGGCGCGGGTCTCGGTGGACGCCATCGAGCACTACCTCATCTATCGTGCATTCCCCGAGGTCGGTGCGATCGTCCACGTGCACGCGTGGCTGGACGACGTGCCCAGCACGCGACAGAACTTCCCGTGCGGTACCGTGGAGCTCGCCGAGGAGGTCGTACGCCTGCTCGCCGAGCAGCCGCACCCCGAGCGCACCGCCGTGGGGCTCAAGAATCACGGCCTGACCATCACCGGGCCCAGCCTGGAGGACATCTTCCGCCGCATCCGCGGGCGACTGCGTCCCCAGGTCCCCATGTTCGGGTGAGCCGATGTACGCGCTCGCGACCGTCTTCGACCGGCCGCTCCGATTCGGCCTCACGGTGGGCGGCGTCGCCCTGTGCGTGATGCTCGCACTGTTCCTGCAGTCGGTGTATCGCGGCGTGGCCGACGGCTCCGTCGAATACGTTCGCGCGAGTGACGCTGATTTGTGGGTGTTGCAGCAGCACTCGAGCAATATCCTGCGCAGCACCTCATTGCTCACCACCCGGCATGGCCGGACGCTGGATACCGTGCCTGGCGTGGCCGACGCCTCGCCAATTCTGTTCCTGCTGGCAGGCGTCCAGCTCCCGGGGAACTCGGCCACGACCTACGTGACCGGATTTGACCCGGCCTCCGGGCGCGGGGGGCCGCCGGCCATCGTCCGGGGGCGCACCGTAACCGCCGACGGCGAGATCGTGCTCGACCGATCCTTCGCGGCCAAGTACCGGCTCGACATCGGTGACCGGTTCCCGATCCGAGGCGACACGCTCACCGTGGTGGGCCTCAGCGCGGGCACCAACATGTTCGTCATCCAGTACGCGTTCGTGACCCTGCGCACCGCGCACGACATCATCGGGTTCTCCTCCATCGTGTCGGCCTATCAGGTGACCCTGGCACCGAACTCAGATGCGGCGGCGGTCGCGTCGCGCATCCGTGAGCGCCTGCCCGACGTGGCCGTATACGACCGCGCCACGTTTCTGGCCAACAACATCCGGGAGATGGAGACCGGCCTCATGCCCCTGCTGTTTGTTGTAGCGCTGATCGGGGCGGTGGTGCTCACCGCCATCCTGAGCCTGATCCTCTCGGTCAACGTGCTGGAGCGACGCCACGAGTTCGCCGTCATGAAGGCGATCGGTGCGCCAGACCGCTTCGTCGCCGGTCTCGTGGTACAACAGGCGCTGGCGTTCGCGCTGGCCGGGATCATCGTGGCGGTGGCTCTGTTCTTCCCGTTGATCGCCGCCGTGCGCGCCATCGCCCCCGAGATCTCGCCGGCCTCCTCACCCGGGCAGATCGTGGTAGCGGCAGCCGGCGTCGTGGCAATCAGCCTTGCCAGCGCCGTACTTCCAAACCGTTGGCTTAGACGCATTTATCCCCTCGAGGTGTTCCAATGAGTGTCGGGAACGGCGTCCGCTGCGTTGCGCGCTTGATCGAGGTGACGCGGGTCTACGGTGCCGCCGGCCGCGAGACGACCGCCCTGCGCAACGTATCGCTCGCGGTGCACACTGGAGAGACGGTCCTATTGCTGGGGCCCAGCGGAAGTGGCAAGACCACGCTGCTCACGTTGATGGGCGGGCTGCAACACCCGACGACGGGTACCGTCGAGATCTTCGGACGAGCGGTGGAAGACTACACGCCGCGCGAGCTGCAACGGATTCGGGCCACGCGGATCGGGTTCGTCTTCCAGACATTCCAGCTGCTGGAGCCGCTGAGCGTGCTGGACAATGTCACGCTCGTGATGAAGTTCGCCGGCGTCAGCCGATCCGAGACGCGGCGCCGAGCGCTGGCGCTGCTCGAGGAGTTCGGCGTCGGCGAGCTCGCGGACGCTTCACCACGCACGCTGAGTCAGGGACAGAAACAGCGGGTCGCCGTCGCCCGTGCCCTCGCCAACGACGCCGAGCTGATCATTGCGGACGAGCCCACCGGGAGCCTCGCCACCGCGCAGGGACTCGATATCGTCAGGTTTCTCACCGCCAAGGTGCGCGAGGGCAACCGCTGCGCGGTCATCGTGAGTCACGACGAGCGGATCGCCGGCTACGCAGACCGCGTGCTCCATCTGGAGGATGGTGTGCTGAGGGAGTCCGGCGGGCCCACCACGTGACCCGCCGCCCGCACATCCGGGAGTGGCGTATCAGAACCTTGTCTGGGCTGCCGCCTACTTCGCCTTCTTCTTCACCGCCCGCTTGCCGGCCTTCTTTCTGGCAGCCTTCCTCTTGGCGTTCGGGGCCTTCTCGGCCGCCCGCGCGGCGGGGGGCGTCGAGCTCTTCTTCTTCCCGGTATCCTGCTCCACTGTCTCCGGCGCGAGTTCCGACTCGGCCTTGAGCCAGTGATCCTGCTCTCGGCCTGCGGGACGACCCTCGCGCTCCCAGTGGTAGTAGGCCTGCTCGCTGATTCGCTGCCGCTTCTCGTCCATTCCCGATCCCTCTGCTGTGGACCCCCCTGCGATTGTGCACGCGTTTCAATAGACAGTCTAATAACCTTCGTTCTCTGACGGCAGGTCACCCGCGGAGCACGAGGACGAACGTGAGATGCGCCGGCTGGATGGGAAACCGGGCCGCTGGCCAGCGGACACGGCTCGCACGCGGCGTCCGGCCGGCGAGCCAAGTAGGGCTGGAGGCCGCGCCAGCTCGGGGACGTGTGCCCGGTCGGTGAAACAACCCAGGCGGCGGCGGCGGGGCGGTGTGCTGGCGTGAGCACCGCCCCGGTTGCTCAGAGGCCTACTCCATACCCGGTGGCGGCTGATCACCGTTCCACGCATCCTGAACAAGCTTCCAGGAACCGTCGGCCTGCCGGCGATAGATGTGGATGCCCTTAACGGTCTCCGTCGCCGGCTCGCCGCCGATCGGCACGATCGTGGCCGATCCCGCATAGGGCTCGATGGCCCAGTCGCCGGCGATCGTGACGTTGGACGTCGTGTAGTTCAGGGACTGGACGGTCGCCTGCTGATTCATGGCCTGCATCCAGGCACGAGCCGCCGCCTTCCCTTCCCTGGCCGGCTCGTTCGGCGGCATCAACAGCACGTCATCCGCCAGGTGGGCAAGCACCGTGTCACCACCGATGATCGACGCGACCTCGGCGTCTCGCACGGCGAGCACGGCGGCGACGTCCTCCTCCGTTGACGTAGCCGGCTCGCTCTGAGGCAGACATGCGCTCACGGCGAACGGGAGCAGCAGCACTACGGGAAATAGCCTGGGCATAGTGACCTCCTCGGGAGGGACGTGACGGGACCCCCAGGGCCGCCTGACAATCCAGGAACCTTCACGCGGGGAGCCGGCCGTCAAGGGCGCTGAACCGTGACGCAGGCCGCTTCCGCAGCGGGCTCCCCTGCGCCACTATTGCTGAAACCTCCCACAGGCGGTTCATGGTGCGCCACCTCCTCCTGTCGACCGTTTTCCTGACGGCCCCCACCGCGCTGTGGGCGCAAGCCCCGGTGATTACGCCGGCCGGCGATCCGTCGGTTCGCGCCGACACGATCTACGCCCTAGCGGTGAATCCCGCCGACTACACCGCACACGGCTCTGTGCTCCTGCTCGACGACGGTGTCATGCGGATCGAGCGCGACGGTACCAGTCATCGGACCTTTCGCACCGTGGTGCAGGTTCTCAAGCAGGACGCGGCGCGGGAGTGGGGCCAGTGGAACCTTCGCTTCCGACCGGAC
Source organism: Gemmatimonadales bacterium (assembly GCA_041602035.1). Lineage (GTDB taxonomy): Bacteria > Gemmatimonadota > Gemmatimonadetes > Gemmatimonadales > GWC2-71-9 > JAOTVV01. The sequence goes on from JBFIHA010000022.1 coordinate 9,008, forward strand.
CGGGAACGCCTCACCGTGAACTGGGTCCGCGTGCTTCGGGCTGACGGTACCCTGCTGAGCGATCGACCGCAGGTGGATCACGAAACGCAGGAATCGGTAGACGAAAACCACGTCTACTCCGGCCGGACCGTGCGGCAGCTCACGCTGGGCGGCGTTGCCGCCGGCACGATCGTGGACCTGAGCTACACGCTCGAAACGGTCCGGCCAACGTTGCCGGGCGACTTCTCCCAGCGTTGGTTCGTGAACCAGTCCAGGCCTGTGCGACGCATGCGGTTCATCCTCGATGCCCCCGCACGGCAACGGATCGCCGTTGAAACACCGAACCTGACCGTCGCACCAGCGGTGGTGGAGCGTGGCGGCCGAACCGTACGTACCTGGAGCGTGCAGGAGATCCCCGCCCTCGACGTCGAGCCCCTTGCGGCCTACCCCAACGACGTGCTCCAAGAGATTCGCGTGTGGGGTTGGGCCGAGTGGACGGACATCGGCGACTGGTATGCGCGGCTCTCACATGGTCGAGACGCCACCAGCCGGGCTGTCGACCGGGCGTTTGCTGAGGAGGCGGGTGCCGCGACGGATGTCGAGGATTTGCTGCGCGCCGCCCAGCGCTGGGTATCTCAGGACTTCCGCTACGTCTCGGTCGGATTGGGGGACGGTAACTACCAGCCGAGGTTGCCGAGTGAGGTGGTCGAAAGCCGATACGGCGACTGCAAGGACAAGACGGCGTTGTTCATCGCCCTTGCCCGGTCCATGGACGTGGTCGCCTACCCGGTGCTGGTCAACACCGCCGGTCTCTTGGACAGCACGCCGGTGAGCCTGGAACGATTCGACCACGTCATCGTCGCGCTCGAACGGAACGGCAAGCGCGAATTCCTCGATCTCACCTACGATCTCTTCCCCTATGGCACTGTCCCGCCGCAACTCCAGGGAACGTTCGGTCTCTTAGTGCGCCCGCGCGGCGAGTCACGCTGGATCCGTCTCCCCGAGTCTCCGGTCGAGGAGAACTGGATCGAGACCCTGATTTCCGGCACGCTCGGCTCGGATGGGACGTTCCAGGGAACCCTGGAGATGCAGGGGGCCGGCACCTCCCAGTATGGGATCCGGGAACAACTACGGGGTGCCACGCTGCAGGGGGACGAACGCATGATGGAGGTCGCCCGCGACTTCACAGCCGCCTTCCTTCCAGGCGCGATCGCGGATAGCACGACCCTCACCGAAGGACTGGACCTCACCGAGCAGCCGTACATCGGAGTGTGGCTCACGAGTGACCGTCTCGTGCAGCCAGCCGGCGAGCGATTCCTGCTGCAGCTGCCGAGCAATTACTTCGACGTCTCGAGTACGCTCGCCTCGCTCAAAGACCGACCGCGACGCTTCCCGATCGACGCGTCCGAGCTGAACGACGCGTCGACGGCCCGCGTGACGCTCGTCGTGAACCTGCCGCCGGGGTGGCGGGCGGAGTTACCGCCTTCGGTGTCGGTGGACGGGCTGTTCGGGCGCTACCGAGCAAGGTACACGCAGAAAGGTCGGACGCTCCGGGCCCAACGCGAGATGACCGGCAGACGCGGCACCGAACCACCGGACAGTGTGAACGCCTTGCTCAGCTGGCTCAGCGGCGTCGCGGCCGATCGAGCACAGTCGATCCTAGTGGATCCGACCGGGGGCGGATACCGGCCCGGTCCTGCGGACATCTTCATGGCACCGACGCGCGACACCGGCACGGTGGCCGTCCGCTTCGGGTGGCCTGCGGGCATGGAGGCAACGGTCGAGGCGGAGCGGATCAAGATCGCGCAGACCGGCGCCACACCACCCGATACCCAGACGTCCCGATCCACCTACCGGCTGAGCGTGCAGGACCATCCGGACGGCCGACTCATCTCATTCTCCGACTGGGCAACGTCCGGCGCCATCGACACGACCGTGATGGCGCTCGCCCAACGGCTCGCGAGCGAGGGTTTCGTCGCTCGGTTCGCGCCGGCCTTGGTCGTCGGCTTGGACGGCACGCTGCTGCGGCTCGCAGGGTTTGACGCCGTACGCGAGGTGCTCGACAGTACGCTCCGTCCCCTGTTCGATTCCCTTCCCAATCCCACGGAAGCGCGCACGGCGTTCCTGAACCGGGTGTTGAGCGAGGACTTCCTGCTCGCGAAGCAGGCCGAGGAGTGGAACGCTCTGGTCTGGTCGTGGAGCGACGTCGACTTCGAGGTGGGCGCCGTCTACGAACATGATGCCAACGAGCCGTCACCTGTCTTTCCGGACCAGCTGATCCCGTTTCACTACGAGAGTAGCCTGCTCTCGCGTGTCCCGTGTGTTCAGGGCGTGGCCGACAGCGCCTGTGTCTCGCTGGTCATCCGCTCGGTGCCCGATCCGGAGGTGCTGACGCCATTCGTGATCCGCTTCCTGAAGGAGACGATGGGGATGCCGGACAGCGTCGGGGCCTCATGGCACATGGAGGTGGAAAACGTCATCCGGCTCGTTACGGAACCCGAGACGCTCATGCCCCATCGACTTGAGATGCGGCAGAAGGTGAATCTCACCGGTCCCGCCGACCAGGGGGCGGAACCCACCACGCAGCGGCAGACCCAGATCCGTCGGTTCGTGTATCGGTATCCCTCGTAGCGGCACGGTGGTTTCGCGCCCCGATCCCGAGGCACCCTTGCGCCCGGGGTGCCCGCACCGTTTCTTGGCGCCGGAGGTAAAGCCATGCAGACATTCGGACAGCGTCTCATCAACGCCGCCAAGCTGGACGTCGCCACGTTTGAGGAAGTCGAAGCCGATACCCTTGCCATGCCGCAGGCGATGGCCGTCGTCGTGTTGGCCAGCATCGCAGCCGGCATCGGCACCAATGAGAGCTTCTCGATCGGAGAACTGATCGGGGACTCGATCGGCGCCCTCTTGGGGTGGTTCGTCTGGGCGCTCTTGACATACCTCATTGGCACCAAGCTCCTGGCTCAGCCGCAGACGAAGGCGGATCTCGGTCAGATGTTGCGCACGATCGGATTTGCTGCGGCGCCTGGCACCTTCCGCGTCCTGGGCGTTGTCCCCGTGGTCGGGGGACTCATCGTGCTGGCAGCGTCGTTGTGGATGCTCGCCGCCATGGTGGTGGCGGTACGTCAGGCGCTCGACTACACGAGCACAGGCCGGGCGGTGGCCGTGTGCCTCGTGGGCTTCCTCGTGCTGATCGTGATCTCGGTTGTTCTCTGGGAGGTGCACCTCTTCACGGGATAGAAACCGCGACCGACCCGCTCAGCTGCCTGCCTGCGCTTCCTGCTCCAAGCGCTGCAGAGCCGCCTGACACACATCTACCGCCGCGTTCTGCCCGTCGATCGGCGCCCCATGATGGGCCCACAGCCTGCAGAACGGCAACGGGAACTCGTAATGCCACGGGCGCCTGAGCCGGATGAGCGGACGACCACGCACCACGAGCGGCACGAGCCACGCATTGGTGTCCCTCGCGATCTCGGGTAGACCGGGTTTCACGCGCCCATAGGGACCGCCAGCGTCCGCGAACAGCCCGATGTTGCACCCGCGCGTCTGGACCATCTCGATGATTTGGTGTTTGGGACGAACAGGTGACTTCCGGCGGTAGATCCAGAGCCGAAACCCGAACCACGCCGACGCCTGTTGCAGCATGCGGGACAGGAGTCCGTCGTGGCCGATCCCGGTGGGCATCATCTGCGGCGGTACGTCTCGAAACGCGCACAGCGTGACCGGCTCGTACGCATGCCACGAATAGAACACCAGCGGTCGACCGGTCCGCTCGGCTCGCTGCGCCAGCTCGTCGAGCGGCGGGATCCACTGAATCCTCACCGTGCGCCAACAGGGGTAGATCCACGCCGCCATCGCGAGGTTGGAGAGAAACACGAGTGGCTGGTAGAGCGGTCGGTACCAGGTGGTGTCGGAGGGGACCGACGCGAACGAGATGCGGCCACGACGGCGCGGGTGGTCACTCACCACACACCTCGCCGCACCGCGCGGGGTAGCCGTATTGATCCAGCAGGTCCGACACGCACACTCCCGCTGGGATGCCCATCAAGGATAGGAGTCGACACCGTGTCTGACCACCCCGAGCCAGCGCGGTCGCCCACGAACGGGTCCAGCCGGCCCGACCCCGGGCTTGTCAACAGGGCGTGACGCGCCGTATCGTCGGCTATGGCTGTCCCGCTGCCCTCGCCTGCCCCAGCCGACGCCGTCGGTCGATCGGTCCCGCGAGTGGACGGCCGCGCCAAAGTGACCGGCGCCGCCCGGTACACCGACGATATCGTGGTCCCCGACGCCTGGTACGGAAAGACGATCCGATCCACCGTGCCGTGTGGGGTGCTGCGCGGGGTGGCCGCGAACCCGGCGTTCAACTGGGATCAAGCCGTGTTGGTCACCGCCGCCGACATCCCGGGCGACAACGTGGTGCAGCTCATCCGCGACGATCAGCCCGCCTTGGTCGAGCAGGAGATCCGCCATCGAGAGGAACCGATCGCCCTGCTCGCCGCGATTGATCGGGACACCCTGGAAGCCGCCTCCGCGCACGTGCGCGTCGAGGAGGACCGGCTCGATCCGATCCTCACCCTGGACGACGCCACCGCCGTCTTGGCCGACCTGCTCATCGACAAGGGCAATGTCGATCGCGCGCTCGCCGAGGCTGAGATCGTCGTGGAGCGTACGTTCAGCATGGGCCACCAGGAACAGCTCTACATCGAGCCGCAGGGTGCCATCGCCATTCCCACTGACGACGGCGGGGTGACGATCTACGGCTCGCTCCAGTGCCCGTACTACGTCCATCAAGCAGTGGTGCGCACGCTCGGCATGCCGGAACACAAGGTGGTCGTGATCCCGGCCGAGGTGGGCGGTGCCTTTGGCGGCAAAGAGGAGTACCCGTCCATGGTGGCGATCCACGCGGCACTGCTCGCCGTGAAAGCCCGGCGCCCGGTGCGGTTGGTCTACGATCGTCACGAGGACATCGCCGCCACCACCAAGCGTCATCCTGGCGTGATCCGCCATCGCACCGGCGTCCGCCGTGACGGCACGCTGGTGGCGCAGGACATCGAGATCGTGCTGGACGGTGGGGCGTACTGCACGCTGAGTCCGGTGGTACTGTCGCGCAGCGCCATTCACGCCGCCGGCCCGTACGCGTGCCCCAACGTGCGCATTCGCGGACGCGCCATGGCCACCAATACACCCCCGAACGGAGCGTTCCGCGGCTTCGGCGCCCCGCAGTCGCAGTTCGCTGCTGAGTTGATGGTGGAACACGTGGCCGAGGCGCTGGGCCGATCGAGCATCGATTTGCGACGCACGTGGATGCTGCGCGTGGGCGACACCACAGCCACCGGACAAACCCTCAGCGAGAGCGTGGGGACCGAGTTGGTCCTCGACGCCGCGCTTGGAAATGCACGACCGGTGTCGCTGCCGTCCGATCCTGTACGGCGTCATGGTCGCGGGGTGTCGCTGGTGTTCCACGGCTCCGGCTTCACAGGCAGCGGCGAGAAGACGCTGGCCGCCCGCGTCGTCGTCGAGTGCCCGTCCAACAACGAGTACCGAGTGCTCACGTCGCAAACCGAGATGGGCCAAGGCACCACCACCATCCTGGCCCAGATCGCCGCCGACGCGCTTGGCGTCCCGCTCGACCAGGTGACGGTCCCGCCGCAGGACACCTCGGTGGTGCCGAACAGCGGGCCGACGGTCGCGTCGCGCACGGTGATGATCGTGGGACAACTGGTGGCCCAGGCTGCCGCGGAGCTGCGGCAACGGCTTGAGTCGGAGCGACCGCCGCTCCGCGTGGAGAAGGCCTATGTGCAACCCTCGTGGATCCACTGGAACGACGCGCAGTACCGGGGGGACGCGTACCCCGCGTACGCCTTCGCCTGCGTCGTGGCAGACGTGGAGATCGACACCGACACCGGGGAAGTCCGCGTCACCGACCTCGTCGCGGCGCTCGATCCCGGCAAGGCGATCCACCCCGTGATGGTCGAAGGCCAGATGGAGGGAGGGGTGCTGCAGGCCGTGGGGTACGCGACCGTCGAAGAGATGAAGATGGAGGACGGCGGGTACGTGAATGACCGCCTCGCCACGTACATCATCCCGACCTCGCTGGATGCGCCGAGGATCAAGACCGTGTTGGTCGAGAATCCCTATTCCGGCGGACCGTTCGGCGCCAAAGGCATCGGCGAAATCCCGATGGACTGCCCCGCACCGGCCGTGATTGCGGCGATTCACGACGCCACCGGCGTGTGGCTGGACGAGTTGCCGGCAACGCCCGAGAAGCTGCTCGCGGCGATGAGCACATGACGGCGTTCACGGTGAACGGGCTACCGGTGACGGTCGATGTCCCCGGGGCGCGTCGACTCCTGGACGTGCTCCGAGAAGACCTCCGCATGACCGGCACCAAGGAGGGATGCGGCGAAGGGGAATGCGGTGCGTGTTCCGTCCTGATCGACGGCGACGTGGTAAACAGCTGCCTCGTGGCGGTCGGTCAGGTGGAGGGCTGTGCGGTGCTCACGGTGGAAGGGCTCGAGCGTCGCGGCAGGCTGGCGCCGCTGCAACAGGCGTTCATCGATCACGGCGCCGCGCAGTGCGGGATCTGCACCCCAGGGATGTTGCTGGCGGCGCACGCCCTCCTGGCCCGAACCCCGTCGCCGTCGCACGACCAGGTCCGTGAGGCCATCGCCGGCAACCTGTGTCGCTGTACTGGCTACACCAAGATCATCGAGGCCGTACTCGCGTGCCGTACCCGCGGTTCCTGACGCCGCGCTCGCCCGCCGAGGCGGTCGAGATGCTCGGCGGGACCAGTGACTGCTGGCCGCTGGCCGGGGGCACAGACCTCATGGTGCAGCTCCACGCCCGCACGCTGCGGCCGTCGGCACTGCTCGACGTCTGGAGACTTCCCGAACTCAAGGGTGTCAGCGAGGTGGACGGCGCGATTCAGATTGGTGCTGCAGAGTCGTACACTGGCATTATCCGCTCGCCGCTCGTCGCGCGGCACGTGCCCGCTCTGGCCCACGCCGCGCGGACGATCGGCGCAGCGCAGATTCAGAATCGGGGAACGCTGGGCGGTAACCTAGGCACCGCCTCGCCGGCCGGCGACACGCTCCCGGTGATGCTCGCGGCCGATGCCGTTGTCGTGACGGACCGCAGGACGATTCCGATCGCCGACTACTTCGTCGGCTACCGCCAGACGGCTCTGCAGTCGGACGAGCTCATCGTCGGCGTGCGGTTTCCGCGGAACGGCCCTCCCATCCTGTTCCGCAAGATCGGCACGCGTCAGGCGCAGGCGATCTCGAAGGTGGTCATAGCGATGAGTCTCGCGCCGGCACGCATCGCGGTCGGTTCGGTGGCAGAGGTTCCCTTGCGGGCCCGCACCGCCGAAGCGGCGCTCGACGCGGGCGACCGCCACGGGGCCGTCGAGGCGATTCTGGAAGACATCCGACCCATCGACGACCTCCGCTCGACCGCCGCCTATCGGCGGCGGGTGACGCAAAACGTGCTGCGCCGGATGCTGGCCGACTAGCGTCGCGCCTCGAGGCGTGCGGCCACGGCCTCGAGAGTGGGCGGCACGGGGTCCGGCATGTCAACCGCGTCGGCAGCGCTTCCGACATCCTTGAGTCCGGTGCCAGTCACGAGCAGTACGATGCGCTCGCCCCGTTCCACCAGTCCTTGCGCCAGCGCCGCTTCGAGCCCGGCCAAGACCGCCGCTCCCGCCGGCTCGGCGAACACGCCCGTCATGCTCGCCAGGCGGGGGATGGCCTCGACGATTTGACGATCGGGCACCGTGACGGCGCTCCCGCCCGACGTGCGGATGTCCCGCAGGCATCGAACCGCGTTGCGCGGCGTCTCGACGGTGAGGCTGTCGGCGATGCTGCGGGCACCGGGCACGCGGGTGACGGAATCGGCACCCTCGCGGATCGCCCGTGCGATCGCCGCCGAGCCCTCGGGCTGCACTGCAATGAGCCGCGGCGGGCCGCTGACGAGGCCGGCGGTAGTAAGGTCCGTGAACCCCTTGGCCAGGCCCGAGAGAATCACGCCGTCACCGGTGGGAACGAGCACGACATCGATCTTTTCCGGTCGAGAGGCCGCGATTTCCAACGCCACCGTCTTCTTGCCCTCGACGGTGAACGGATTGAGCCCGGTGTTGCGGTTGTACCAGCCGAACGCCGAGCACGCGTCGAGGCACAGGTCGAACGCGTCGTCGTAGCTCCCGTCCACGCGGAACACGGCGGCCCCGTAGTTCAGGAGTTGGACCAGCTTGGCCTTCGGCGCGGACGCCGGGACGAACACCACCGCGCGGATGCCGGCGGCGGCACCGACGGCTGCGAGCGCCGTAGCGGCATTTCCGGTCGACGCCGTGGCCACGGTCTCGAGTCCATATTCCCTTGCCTTGGCCACCACGAGCAGCGACGCGCGGTCCTTGGTGGACCCGCTAGGGTTCCGCGTGTCGTCCTTGATCCACACGTGCCGGAGCCCGAGATGCTCGCGAAGCGCCGGCACGGGAATGAGCGGGGTGTTGCCCACCGGGAACGGAGGAATGAGGTCCGGATCAGATACCGGCAGGAACGCGGTGAGAAACCCGTGCGAGTCCGGCGCCGTGTCGGGCCAGGCGCTTGGCAACCGCTCGAGCACGACCTCGAGCCCGCCCCGTACGGGACCACCACGCTCCTGGCTCGCTGCACACACCGAGCACACGAGCCTCGACGGCTCCTCACGGAACTCAGCGCCGCATTCGGTGCACCGGAAGTGAAAGCTTGCCATCAGGGCTCGTGTCGGACGGTCCGGCCGGTGGGCAAAGGCGCGCTCACATGGTGAGCGCCATCAACGCCTTCTGGACGTGCAGACGGTTCTCCGCTTCCTCGTACACCACCGACTGCGGTCCGTCGATGACCTCGTTGGCGACTTCCCGGCCGCGATCGGCGGGTAGGGGATGCATGTAGATCATGCTGGACTTGCCGAGCGCCATGCGCTCGGCGTCACAGCGCCAGGTGGGGTACTTCTCAATGAGCCGCAATCCTTCATCCACGTTCTGCGTCGTCACCAGGGGTCCCCACGACTTCGGGACCACCGCGTCGGCGTTGCGAAACGCGTCGTCAAAATCATGGCTGATCTGGAATGTGGCTCCCGATGCCTTGGCGTTGGCTTTGGCCTGCTTCTCGATCTCCGGCATCAGCTTGAATTCCGGCGGGTAGGCCAGCGTTACGTCGATACCGAAGCGCGGCATCAGCAGGATCAGACTCTGCGGCACCGAGAGGGGGCGTACGTAGTTGGGAGCGCAGGTCCATGCCACCCCGAGCTTCAGAGCTTTCGTGTTCCCAAAGCGCTCCCGGATCGTCAGGAAGTCGGCGAGGATCTGGCACGGGTGGTACACGTCGCACTGCATGTTGAGCACCGGTATGTCGGCGTTCCGCGCCACGTCGTTCAGGTACGCATTGCCCTCACCATAGGCGCAATGCCGAATGGCGATGCCGTCGCCGTACCGCGACAGGACCTTGGCCGTATCACGAGCGTTCTCGCCATGACTGATTTGCATCTTGTCAGGTGACAAATAGATCGCGTGCCCCCCGAGCTGCGTCATGCCGGTCTCGAACGAGTTGCGGGTGCGGGTCGACGCATCGAAGAAGATCATGTACAGGGTCTTGGCCGTGAGGACGGGCGTGGGCCGACCGTTTCGCTTGGCCACCTTGAGCTCCGCGGCCAGACTGAACAGCGCCTCCAAATCCTCCACCGACCAATCCTGCGTCGTGATCATGCTGCGGCCCTTGAGACTCTGGTCCATATTCATCTCCCGCGCGCTGCGGGTCGCGCGGCCAGCGCATCACGTCGGGTAGCGAGCACCTCGGGGATCAAGCTGTACACCGCTGTGGCACGAACCAGGTCCTCCACAGCGACCCACTCAGCGGTGGTGTGCGCGAGCTCCTCGAGCCCCGGTGCGAAACCCACGGTCGGAATGTGGTGGCGACCCATCGTCGCGACGCCGTTGGTCGAGAACGACCAGCGCGAGATCCTTGGTTTCCGGCTCAGGACCGACGTGACCGCCTCCGCCACACCCTGTACCAGGGGGTGATCGTCGGGCACCACCCAGGTGGGGTAGAACTTCTCCTGACGGGCCCGCTCTCCCCGCCAGCTCGTCACGTCGTACTGCAGCACTTCGACGCTGGCGTCACCAAGGTGCCGCAGGGCCCGTAGTTCCGCGAGCACGCCATCCACCGTCTCGCCGGCGGTCATGCGCCGGTCCACGTAGATGCGAGCACTGTCCGGCACCGCATTGAGCGAGGGTGTAGTGCACTCGATGGACGACACCACGATCGACCCCTTGCCGAGGAAGTCATCAGCGGGGAGGCGTCCGTTCAGCGCCTCGATCTCGGTAATGATGGGGGCCATCTTGTAGATCGCGTTCACGCCGCGCTCTGGCTGTGCGGCATGCGACGACACCCCCTTGGTCGTGATCGTGAGCTCGACCCGCCCTCGTTGACCACGATACACGTTGAGGTCGGTGGGCTCGCCGAGGACGACGACGTCCGGCCGAATCCCTTCCTTCTCGATCAGGTGCAGCAGGCAGTACCCGTCGCAGTCTTCCTCCATGACGCTAGCGCTCAGGTACAGGGTCACGCCCTCCGGCACGCCGCGCTCCTTGAGCATCTTGGCAGCGTAGGCCATGCACGCCACTGCCGGCAGTTCATCCACGGCGCCGCGACCGTACACCTTGCCACCTTCGTGCTTGCCTTCGAAGGGGTCGTAATCCCAGGCCGCGGGATCGCCCACGCCGACGCAGTCGATGTGCCCGTCCATGAGGATCCGAAACGGCCCGTCGCCGACCCGCGCGATCACGTTGCCCAACCGATCGATGAACACCTCATCCAGGTCCAGGCGCTCGTATTCCTGGCGCACCCGCTCGCAGCGACGGCCCTCGGACAGGCTCTCGGCCTGAATGGCGATCATGTCGCGCAGGAACGTGACAATGTCCTGCTCGTAGCGGCGGGCGGCCGCGAGGAGACTCTGCCCTACCTTGTTCATGCCCTGAGTGCTCCGACTGGTGTCGATGGTCTACGCAGTTCGCGCGGAGGCGTCACCCCTCATCCGTTCCAGCACGCCCGTGTCTCGGTTGAACGCGATGATCCGCCGGTCCCATTCCGGCAGCTGGGCGGCGAGATCGGTCCAAAACGAGGGGCTCCACAGTGCGTCCAGTTGCGCTGCCGTCCTTCCCTGCTGTTCCACCCACGTGTAATACTTCAAATTGTGGATCGCCTTGCGATCAATGTAGCCCAACTCCTTCACGTGATCGGTGGTAGCGCCGAGCAAATATCGTTCGTAGTCGATCGCCGCCCTCGTCGTGTCGTACGCTCCGTGTGCGGCCTCGAGTTCCATCAGGCGCGTGCGATACAGATCCACCGAGTCCGTGAACGACGTGAACAGCACGTCCTGTTCGTCCATCTCGAAGTACCGCGCGGTCTTAATGGCGGCGAGCAGATTGCAGATGCTCGAGATGCCAAGGAGCGGCAGCTGGCAAATGATCTCCGACGGTACCCCGTACCGCTCCAGCACCGCAGCCGCCTCCGGCTCGTTGAACACACGGAGCAGCCGCATGGTGGCCTCGTCGTCTACGGCAGCAACGAAGTCGGTGTTGCGGACGTTGTGGATCCACGGGACGTGCTTGTCGCCGATGCCCTCGATGCGATGCGCCCCGAACCCGGCCCGCAGCAGTGTCGGACATTGGAGTGCCTCGGCCGCCGTGATTCGCGCCCCTGGGAACCGGCGCTTCAGGTAGTCGCCGGCGGCGAGCGTCCCCGCCGAGCCCGTGGCCCCCACCCAGCCGGCAAGACGGTCACCCGGGGCGGCCATGGTGCCGAACGCGGATTCCGCGGCGGGGCCCGTGACGCCGTAATGCCAGAGGTAGTTCCCGAACTCGTCGAACTGATTGAAGATCACGCACTCGGGCCGCGTGCGGCGGATCTCCCAGCAGGCATCGAAGATTTCCTTGACGTTACTCTCCGATCCCGGCGTGCGGATGATCTCCGCGCCGATGCCCTCCAGCCACTCGAAGCGCTCCCGACTCATCTCCTCCGGCAGGATGGCCACTGCCTGACAGCCCAAGAGAGCGCTGTCAAATGCGCCGCCGCGGCAGTAGTTGCCAGTCGAGGGCCACACGGCGCGATGCGTGGCGGGATCAAACTCCCCCATCACCAACCGCGGCACCAGGCAACCGAACGCCGCGCCGACCTTATGCGCCCCCGTGGGGAAGTGCTTGCCCACCAACCCGACGATGCGCGCCCGCACGCCGGTCAGCGCGCTTGGCAGTTCCAGGGCGTTGACGGGCCCGAACCCGCCGCGAGGATCGTTGTGCCAGGAAATGCGGAACAAGTTGAGCGGATGAAGGGCCTGCATATCAACGGAGCGGAGTGCGGCCACGACCGACGGATCTACCGTTCCGGGATCGCGCATCTCCGCGAAGGTCGGAACGAGAACGCCGCGCGTTCGGCACGTGTCAACCGCCCGTTGCCGGACCGCTTCCTGTGACCCCGTCATGCCATCACCCGTACCATGCCGCCCCTTGGCGTGAGACAGTCCTCAAGCCCCGACAAACCTAGTGCCCCACGGGAGCGCGTGAAAGCGCCCCCACAGCGACGGGGTGAGCCGCCGGGCGTCGGCGGCGATCTCCGCCACTTCGAGCGTGGTATGTACGAAATCCTTGAGGAGGACCCGGCCTCGCGCCACGGTGTGACGGACCGGGGCATCGCTCGCGCCGTACACGAGGTGCGCGAACGCGTTGCGGACATCGAGCGGCGACGGCGGCGGAGCATCAACGGCGATGACGTCGGCGGGCGCTCCGGGAACCAGGGTGCCGAGCAGCGGTTCGTCGAACATCTGCCGCGCGACGCGGGCGTTCGTGGCAAGCAACTCAGACGCGGCGGTGAACTCCCCGCTGGGATCACGTTGCTCGTGCCGCTGAAGGAGAAACGCCGCGCGAAGCGCTCGAAGCATGGATGACGACATCCCGTCGGTGCCGAGTCCCACTCGGCAGCCGTGGGACGTGGCAGCAGCGATGTCGAGGTATCCGACGCCGTTGTGCGCGTTCGACTCGGGATTGTGAACGATGACGGCCTCGCGGTCGGCGATGACCTCATAGCCTCGAGGGTCGAGATGAATGCCGTGCGCCAGCAGGCTTGCCTCATCAAGCAGGCCGAACGTCACCAGTCGATCCATCGGTTCGGCCCCGAACTGCGCCTCCGATTGGACCACGTCGATCGGGTCTTCGGCGACGTGGATGTGGATCCCCGCGCCGGTCGGTCGGTCCCGAGCCACACGCTCCAGCGTGTCGTCCCGCAGCGTGAAGCTGGCGTGCAGGCCGACGATTCCTCGGAGGCGCGCGTGGCCCTCGTGTGTCGCCAGGAAGCGGAGGTTCTCCTCGAGCCCAGCGAGGGCGCCCTCGTGGCCGTTTCGATCCGTCACCTCGTAGCACAAGGCCGCCGATAAGCCACATTGCTCCACCTCGTCGGCAATAACGTCGAGGCTTCCGTCGATGCAGGTGGGAGACGCGTGGTGGTCGAACACCGTCGTGCAGCCCTCTCGGATGCATGCTGCCAGTGAAAGCCGCGCCGAGAGGCGTACCGTATCCGGGTCGAGTGCGCGGTCGAGACGCCACCAGAGGCGATCGAGCACTTCACCGAAATTATTGATCTCCGCCCGGGGATCGAGGCCGCGCGCGAGTGCCGAATAGAAGTGATGGTGAAGGTTGACGAGACCGGGGACGATCAGCCCCCCGCGCGCGTCGAGGTAACGAGCCGCGGGATACGTCCCCCGGAGATCCGACTCCGCCCCGACCGCCGTGATACGATCGCCGGTCCACACCACCGCCCCGCCTGCAATGACCTGGTCCGAGATCGCGGTATGGCCCGCCGCTCCCGTCAGCACAACACCGTTCCCCAACAGCGTGGTTTCGGTCACGATCGACCCTCGAGATTCACGGGGTTCGGTGTCGGAGCCATGAAGATCGCGTCCCACGCCGTGCGCATGCGCCAGAGGAACGCCGTGTCGAACGGCGCGCTGGAACGGGCGATCGAGCCGCCGATCACCTCCGCGCTGTTCCACCGCACCCGAAGCTCGAGTCCGTCTCCCGCGACGGTCGCGATGTCGCGCGCCGTGTCCACGTTTACCACCAAGACCGCCCCTCCCAACCGCGCGTGCAGCGTCGATCCCTCACGACAGAACCCGTCCACGCTGGCACACCGCTCGAAGTCGGCCCGGGTCAGAAAGACCGTCTCTTTTACCAAGAACGGCGCACCGTCCTCCGGACAATAGACTTCGCAGTTGGAGCACGCGTTACATGCGCCCTCGAGGACAGCCAGTTGGTGCGTCTTGCGAATCCGGAAGCCGGCACCGGCGCTCCGCTCGAGTTGACTCTCATTGGACATCAGGCGAACGGTTGCCACGTCTCGCGGTGTTGCGTCGTAGGCAAATATGGCGTCGTTGGGACACGCGGGAATGCAGAGATCACAGTTGATGCAGTCGTAGACCGCAAGAACGCTCTCGATCCGCCTCGGCGGTCTGGCGTTGGACGTCGCATGATATCGGGGATCCGTGGCCAGGCCCGGAATGAGGTCCCGGCCGTTCAGCCGGCCGGCAATACGGGTCGCCGTCAGGACCAGGGCCTCGCCGTCGGCCCCGGCCGCCACGGCCAGATCCCGCAACAGCCGGGGCAGTTCGTCGGGTCGCTCGGCGGCTGTCCGTCGGATTCGTTCGTCCGCCCCGGCCGGAACACTCACCGCAGGATCGAGCCCTTCGAGCGCTTCGCGGGCGGCCGTGGCGGCATTGCCGTACGCGGCGAGCACGTACGCTTCCCGGCTGGTCACGCCCACCCGTGTCATGTCCCGGGCGAGCGCACGCAGGTAGGCCGGCAGGCGGCCATACCCTCCCTGCCGGAGCAGGTCCGTGCAGGTGGTGACCGGCACCATGCCGCAGGCGACCGCGCGCGCCACGTTGCGGGCGTCGATCCCGGCCGAAAACGAGACCGGAAACTCGAATCCCACCTCCTCCCGCACGCGCTGCATCAGGTGCATGGAGATCACGTGCAGTGGCGGTCCGGACAGGTACATGTAGGGGTCGGACTGCGTGGGGAACACGGCCGATTCGTTGGCCACCACGAGCGTGTTCGTAAATTTGGCCCCGATCGTGGAGCCACATCGCTCCGCCACCGTCCGGAGGCCCCGCAGCATCTCCAGGCAGTCGGCGTACTGGAGATCCTGCTCGAACGCCTCGCGGCGCAGCGCGAACCGCGTATACCCGAGCTGCTCGTGCAGGACATGACGGACTTGGTCAAAGCCAAGCAGCGTGGGGTTGAGCTTGACGATCGTGTGGAGGCCGCGCTCCTCCAGCAGGTATCGGGCGATCCCTTCGATCTGATCGGCAGGGCAACCGTGGAACGTCGAGAGGGTCACGCAATCCGAAATGGGTACCGGGAGGGGGACATCACGGTACTCGGCGAGTTCGCCGTCCAGTTGACCCCGCAGCGTGTCGTACAGCGACTCAGGATACCGCAGTGCGTCGAGGAATCCCGTCACCTTGGGCGATCGGATGCCGTCCAGGTCGTACCCCACGCTGATGTCGAAGATGGTGTCGAGGTCGTCCTCCCGCGCTGAGTCCAGTAAGCCGAACGCACGCGTGGACTTGAGAATCGCAATCAGAAATGCGGCCTTCGCGTACTCCATTGCCGACTGCGCTACCAGCAGTTCCTGCGACCATTCCACGTTGAGCCCGACGTTCGGCACGTGGATGCACGGCCGCGGTATCGTGAGCCGGTCGTTCACCTGCACGGTCTTGAGTTCGATGATCCGGCTTCCCGCGAGCCACGCGAGTACGATGTTCTGCGCCAGCTGGGTGTGCGGTCCCGCCGCCGGGCCAATGGGCGTCGCGGCACGACGGTTGAAATGGACCGCGCTGAATTCGATACCCTTCGCGGGAATGAACCACTTGCGGGCAGGAAGGTCGAAGATCGCGTGAGCGGCGGCAGCCTCGCGCTGCATGCGCCGCACCAACGCGGGAAACGGGATCGGAACGAGCTCGGCTATGGGACCCTCTCCCTGCGGGTCGGGCGCTTCCCACCCCATCCAGTGGTCACGTCGGTCGTCTGCCCTTGGGAACCGACGCGACCGCCGCCGGCGCGTCCGACATCGGCAATCGGAACCGGCGGATGCCGTCGTAGGCATGCAGCGCTGCGGCCACGGCACCGGCCGTCGGCACGAGCCCGATCTCCCCGACACCCTTCGAACCGTAGCCACCGATCTCGTCCGGCACCTCCACCAGGATGACGTCGATCTCCGGCGTATCCTTGGCTTTGAGAATGCCAAGATCGCGCAGCAAGAGCGAGTCAGGCCTCCCATCCGTGCACGGGAGATCTTCCGAGAGCGCGTACCCGAGGCCCATGTGCACCGAACCCTCGATTTGCCCCGCGCACTGGAGCGGGTTGATGGCTCGGCCGACATCGTGCGCGGCCACCACCCGACTCAGCCGGCCCTCGTCGTCGAGTATGACGACCTGCGTCGCATACCCGAACGTCAGGTGGGTCTTGGGATCGTCGACGTCGGCACCCGGCTTGGTGGTGAAGTCGCAGACATACTCGCCCTGGTATTGCCGCCCAACCAGACGCTCCAGGGGCTCCGCCTCGAGATCCGCCGCGAGCTTCCGAGCGGCAATCCGACCGGCCGCGGTGCCCAGCGCTGTCGCCCGCGACGCCGTGGTCATGCCGCAAACCGTGTTTTCGTAGCTCACCGTGCGTACGCGCATGATCTCCAGATCGAGGCCGGTTTCCTCGGTCACGGTCTGACGTAAGACCGTGAACAGCCCCTGCCCCATGTCCGTGTAGCCTGTGAGGATCTCCAACTCGCCGCCGTTCAGGACCTGCAACACCACGCGCCCGGAATCGTCCTGCCCATTTCCGATTCCCGTGTTCTTGATCCCGCAGGCGATGCCGGCGTAGCGGGCGCCCTTGTAGATGTCCTTGACCGCCTCGAGCGTCTGTCGCACACCGCAACTCGCGGTCATGACCTGACCCGTAGCGAAGCGATCTCCGGGACCGAGGAGGTTGCGTTCCCGGATGTCGTAACCGTCCACACCGACGCGCTCTGCCAGCAGGTCCATCACGCCTTCGATGGCGAACGCGGCCTGATTGGCCCCAAAGCCACGCATGGCGCCGCTCGGTGGATTGTTGGTGTAGACGGTGCGGGCCTCGATGTCCACGTTGGGTACACGATATGGCCCGCAGGAATGCCCGGCTGCCCGTTCGAGCACCTTCATCCCCACCGACGCATAGGCACCCGTATCGCCCACGATGCGGGCTCGCACAGCGGTGAGGCGTCCTTCGGCATCCGCGCCCACAGTGTACCGCAGCGTGATCGGGTGGCGTTTGGGATGGAGGCGAATCGACTGCTCGCGTGTGAGCACGATGCTGACTGGCAGGCCGAGCAAACGTGCGGCCAGGGCAGTGTGCCCCTGGATGGAGAGATCTTCTTTCCCTCCAAACGCCCCACCATTGGTGACCAGCTCGACGTCGATCCGTTCCGTTGGCACACCCAGAATGCGCGCGATCTGGTGCTGATCGTCGTGCACGCCCTGCCCCTGCGAGTACACTTTCAGGCCATCGCCGGTTGGGACCGCGAGACACGCCTCGGGCTCGAGGAATGCGTGCTCGATGCGCTGCGTGACGAACGTCTGCTCGATGACGTGCGCCGCGGCGGCGAGCGCGGTGTCCACGTCGCCGCGCTGGAACGCGCTCACCTCGAGGAGGTTGCCGGATGGATGGATGGCGGGTGCACTGGGTGCGAGCGCCGCTTCGGGGCTCCTGATGGGATCCAGTACCTCGTAGCTGATGCGCACGGCCTTGGCCGCCTGACGGGCCCGGAACAGCGAGTCGGCCACAACCACGGCCAGCACGTCCCCCACGCACCGTGTCGTCTCCCCTTCGGCCACGAACATGGGCCAGTCGGGCACGATGAGGCCCACGAATCGCTCCCCCGGCACGTCATCCGCCGTGATCACCCGTGCCACGCCGGGCATTCGGAGCGCCGGATCTGCGTCGACCCCCAGAAGCGTCGCTCGTGGGTGCTCGCTCAAGACAACGGCCCCGTGCAGCATACCGTCGACACGCATGTCGGCCACGTAGGGCTTGTCCCCCATCGCGTGCTCGAGGCCGCGGTATCGGGGCGCCGAGCTACCTACCCCGGTCGGGCTCGTGCACTCGGAGACACGGCGGAGCCCGTACTGCTCGCCGAAGAAGTACGGCCGCCGCGGCGTTAGCGTGTCGTCGGCCACGCCGCCGGCCAGCAGTCGACCCGCCGTCTGGATCGCATCGACGATGCGGCTGTAGCCCGTGCAGCGGCAGAGGTGCGCGCTCAGCGCCTTCCGGACGGCGTCCGGGTCCTCGGTTCGTCCGCCGTGCAGCAGGGCCGATGCCCGGGCGACGATGCCGGGAATGCAGTAGCCACACTGGATGGCGCCCTCCCGCACGAACGCTTGGGACAGCGCCTGGCGCTCAACTTCCGGAAGTCCTTCGAGCGTCGTGACGTCAGCGCCGTTCAGGTGATCGGGCTTTCTCAGACACGCGAGCACTGGGCGCTCGTTCACGAGAATCGCACAGCAGCCACACTGGCCCTGCGGCGCGCAGCCGTCCTTGGGCGAGATGACGCCGCACACGTCGCGGAGCACCTCGAGGAAGTGCATTCCATCCTCGTAGGTGGCCGTGGTGGGTTGGCCATTCAGCGTAAAGGAGATGTCAGGCATGGCTGTCGTATGAAGGATGCTACCGGCCGGGTCCTCGAGGCAAGCGACGCGCCTACCCGTTGTAGATCAACCCTCCGCTCGAGCGGTAGAAGTCGAGCACCGCGGCGGCTTCGCGTTGGAGCACGCCGCGGACAACTTCGACGTTCCGCGACTCCAGGTACCGATACGACTCCGGAAACACCGGGCCCTCCTCGAAACCGAGTCGCTTGGCGTCGTCGCGCGAGGCCCCACACACGAGACGCCGCACCCCGGACCACAGCGTGGCGCCGAGGCACATGGCGCAGGGATCGCACGACGACACCAGCTCGTGGGCGGGTAGCTGGGGCCGGCCGAGCGAGAAGTGACCGAGTCGGGCCTCGGCCATCATGCAGGCGACGATTTCGGCGTGGAGCACCGAATTGGACCACCGCACGACCAGATTCATGCCCACCGCCACCAATCGGCCGGAATCCCGCTCGAACACTGCCGCGCCGAAAGGCCCACCCGTCTCGCGTGCTACGTTCTCCCGCGACAGCGCGATGGCGAGGCGCATGCGCTCCTCGACGTCGGGATACGGGCGGTCCCAATCGACGGTCGCGTCGACCCACGGCGGATAGGCGATACGGATGTCTGGCAGCGGCATCAGGTCGCCTCGGGTCCGCCAGCCTTCCGTGTCGCCAATTCCTGCTCCCGCAACTGCCGCCGCAGGATCTTGAGCGCGGCGCTTTTGGGCAGCTCGGTGCGGAACTCGAATTCCTTGGGCACCTTGTACGCCGCGAGCTGGCCGCGGCAATACTCCGTCAACTGCTCGGCCGTGACGGTCTGGCCCTCCGCCGGTACGATGAACGACTTCACCATCTCGCCCGTGCCCGGCGAGGGCACTCCAATCGTGGCGGCTTCGAGCACCGCGGGGTGCGCCATGAGGACCCGGTCCACCTCGTCGGGATACACGTTGTAGCCGCCCTTGAGGATCATGTCCTTTTTCCGGCCCGCGATGAACGCGTAGCCCTGCTCGTCCAGCCGCGCGAGGTCGCCAGTGTACAGCCAGCCCCCCCGGATCATGTCCTGCGTAGCCTCGGGCTTGTTCCAGTAGCCTTTCATCACCTGCGGGCCCCTGACGATCAGTTCCCCCTCAGCGCCCGGCGCCACGTCGCTGGTCCCATCACTCAGCGACACCACCCTCGCATCGGTATCAGGAAGCGGCACGCCGATGCTGCCCGGCTTGCGCAGCCCTTGAAGCGGATTGCAGTGCGTGACGGGAGAGGTCTCGGTCATGCCGAAGCCTTCGGCGATCTTGCCGCCGGTGGCCTGCTCGAACCGCTCCAGCACGTCCACCGGGAGCGGCGCCGATCCGGATACGCAGACACGCACGCTGCTCAGGTCCTTCTTCTCCACGCCGGGGAAGTTGTTAATCGCGTTGAATTGCGCCGGCACGCCGGGAAAGGCGGTCACGCGGTGCTTCGCGATGTTCTTGATGATGCCGGCGATGTCTCTGGGGTTGGGCATGACCACCATGGTGGCGCCGACCCACACCGGGAAGTTCATGCACACGGTCATCCCGAACACGTGGAAGAACGGGAGACACGAGAGCCAGATTTCGCTGCCGCGCTCCACGGTCGGGAACCACGCGACCATCTGCTGCACGTTGTACGACAGGTTCCGGTGCGTGAGCATGGCCCCCTTGGAGACGCCGGTGGTCCCACCCGTGTACTGCAGCACGGCCACGTCATCCGGCTCGACCGTCACCCGCGGAACGTCCGGCGCCGTGTCGGCGATCAGCTTCCGCATCGAATGCATGCGGTCGTCCCACTGGACGGTCGCCATCAGGGGGGGCCTCGCCCGCTTGAGTTTGAGCGGCGCGAGCACGCTGAGCGGAAACCTGAGATACTCGGGGATCGTGGTGATCACGTAGTGCTGGACGGGGAGCCGGTCCCGAATCCGCCTGATACGCTGCTCCATCAGGTAATCGCCCACGACCGCGACTTGACAACCGGCATCGTTCCACTGCTCCTCAATCTCCCGCTCGACATACAACGGATTGGTGAGCACCGCCTGCCCGCCGAGCGACAACGTTGCGTAGTAGGCGATCACGGTCTGCGGGAGGTTGGGCAGGTGGATGGCCACCTTGGTGTCCTTGCCGACGCCCAGCCGCGACAACGCCGCCGCGAACCGGTCCACGTGGTCCTTGAGCTGCCGGTAGGTCATGCGGCGGTTCATGAAGATCAGGGCGACCCCATCGCCGTACGCCGTCGTCGTCCGTTCCAGCGCCTCGGGGATCGAGACGTCCTCGAACGCGACGTTGGTCGGTACGCCCGTATCGTAGAACTGGTGCCAGATGCGCTGGTTCATGTGCCCCACCATGGTGTGAGTCGTGCCAAAGGGCGCAAACGGCGCGCCGCGATCGAGATCCAAACATGCGGGTCGGCTCACGGAGCGGCTAGCCTCACCCCCGTGGCACCCCGAGCGGCCTCCCGTGGCGCGAGGGATGTCACCCGGGTCGCACCGCGTTCCCGCGGCGAGCACCTTCCGGCCGGACCGGTCCCAAGCCGGAATGTGATCCAGATCACAGAGTGCACGCCGCACTGCGTGTTACCAGATTGGGTCCCAAACCGACACCCTGCCGCTGGTTTCTCCACCTCCCACCGGGGCGACGGCGCGGGGGAATTCGACGGCGTGGCGCGGGATTGCTCCACATCGGCCGCGGCGGCCTGATTTCTGCTCATCATGGCGACCAGTGCGGGACGATCGTTCTCGATGTAGTGGTCGAGGGAGGCAGGCGTGGCGCTACCGGACCGACCCTCGCAAGACGCACGGATCCTCATCGTCGACGACGAGGAGCCGAATATCCGATTGCTGAAGCAGATTCTCGGCACCGTGGGGTACGAGTGCATCGAGAGCACCACCGATCCGCGGCAAGTGGTCGACTTGTACCGCACGTTTCAGCCCGACCTGATTCTGCTCGACATCAAAATGCCCTACCTCGACGGGCACCAGGTGCTGGAGCAGCTTCAGGAGACCGTACCGGAAGACGAGTATCTGCCAGTACTCGTGCTCACGTCCGACGGGAGCACACCCACCAAGCAGCGCGCCCTGTCAAACGGCGCCAACGATTTCCTCACGAAGCCGTTTGGGACCGTCGAGGTGCGACTTCGGGTTCGGAACCTGTTGGAAACGCGGTTCCTACACACCTCCCTGCGGGAGCACAACCGGCTACTGGAGCAGCGGGTGGCAACCCGCACGACCGAACTGCTCAAGCGGACTGACGAGTTGGAAGAGGCACGCGTCGAGATCTTGGAGCGGCTTGCCCGGGCTGCGGAGTTCCGGGACGACGCCACCGGTCTCCATACGCAGCGCGTGGCGCGCACGTCCACGCTCGTCGCGCAACGACTCGGGCTGCCGGCCGACCAGGTGGATTTGATCCGCCGTGCAGCCCCGCTTCACGACATCGGCAAGATCGGTGTGCCCGACGCAGTACTACTGAAGCAGGGTCCCCTGGATCCGGTCGATATCCAGGCCATGCAGGCTCACACCGTGATTGGGGCCGAGATCCTGTCGGGGAGCCGGGTGGCGCTGCTCGGCGTGGGACGAGACATTGCCCTGACTCACCACGAGTGGTGGGACGGGTCAGGGTATCCATCGGGGCTCCAGGGGGAAGCCATCCCCATCGCTGGCCGACTCGTGGCGGTGGCAGACGTCTTCGATGCCCTGACGCACGAGCGGCCATATAAGCAGGCCTGGTCTCACGCGGAGGCCGCGGCCGAGATCGAACGACGGAGCGGTACGCACTTCGATCCTTACGTCGTGGCCGCGTTCATGGATCTATTTCATGAGGGCGCGCTCGACGAGCCGTCGCTCGACACTTCCGCGATACCGCACGGAGCAAGTCGATGATTCGGGAAGTGGTGACAGCGGGAATGTGCCTCGCCGTGGCAGCCTGTGCCTCGGCCGGTGGCCGCATGGCAACCAGTCCCACCGATCACATGGCGGTGGCGTTGGCGGCGCTCGACCGCAATGAACTACCGACGGCGCTCGACCATCTGCGCACCATCGTCGCCGCCGAACCGGGAGGCAGTCTGGAACGACAGGCCCGCCTGCTCGCGGCGGCGATCGCGCTCGACCCTCGGAATCCCGCCCGGGACCCGAAGTTGGGGGCCGAGTTGGCAGCAGGGCATCAGGCACGCGCCGGAGAGCCGTGGGAGGCCGTGCTCGCGCAGTCGCTGTACGCCCTCGCGCTCGACCTGGGTGCCAGACCCGACGCGAAGACCCTGCAAAACGCGAGCGCCCCGCTCCCCACGCTCCCGGCACGGCCGCTGGCCATCCGGCTTCGCGATCTCGAATCGACGGTCGCACAGCTCCAGGAAGAGCTGAAGCGCATCCGCGAGACCCTCAAACCCTGATGGAGAGTCTCGCGTGACCGTTCGCGCTCGACTGCTGCTCACCTTCGCGGCGATCGCGCTGCTCCTTGGCCTGCCGCTCGCCTACGGGATCGGTCGTCTCAAGGAGGTGCGCGGGATCGCCGTGTCGCTTCAGACCAATCAGGCGTCGGCGCTGGAAGCCCTGGGCGTGCTGCGAACCGGACTAGTCGAGTACGACCGCCAGGTGCGGAGCTACGTGATCGCCCCCGACCCGGCGTTCCGCGCTGGGATGCACGAGGCCTTGGATCAAGCCTTTTATGGGGCCAACCGGTTGGCACGGGCCGGCATCGGCAGCGTCGACACGCCGCCGACGGTGTGGCTCGACTCGCTCGCCGCCTCCACTCTGGCGTTGGAAGCGCTGGTGGAGGCCCGCCGCGCTCAGGAGGCCACCGACTACCTCCGCACCACCGTGCAACCCGTCCTCGCAGAGGCGCGATCCACGGTGAACCCGATCGGCGACGCGATCAACCGGTCCAGCACCCGGGCCGCGACCGATGCACAGCAGATCAGTGCGCGCGCCATCCGGACCGCGCTGATCGCGGGGGTCGTTGCGCTCGCGTTGGGTGCCATGGTCGCGCTGTGGACCACCTTGGCCCTCACCCGTCCGGTGCGGCGGCTTCGGACCAGCATGGCGTCAGTGGCACACGGCGTGTTCGTGGCACCGTCGGATCTGCCCTACGATCGCGACGACGAAGTGGGTGACCTGAGTCGTTCGTTCCGGTCGATGACCAACCAACTGGCGGAGCTGGAACGCATTCGGGGCGAGGTGCTAAACGTGGTGAGTCACGACATCAAGGCCCCGCTCAACATCATCAACGGGTGTGCCGAGTTGATCGAGGAAGCCGCCGGTCCCAAGCTGGACGAGCAACAGCGTGGCCACCTCAACACGATCCACGAGCACGTGCGGCTCCTGACCGAGCGCGTGAACCGCATGCTCAACCTCGGTCGGCTCGAGGCGCAGGCGTATCCGATTCGGACCGAACAGGTCCCGGTCGTGCCCACCTTCGGCTGGGTACGGAGCGCGTTCGAGCCGCAGGCGCGCCACCACGGCATCGATTTCACGGTGAGCGTGGATCCGAGTGCGCCGGCTTTCGTGGAAGTGGACCCAGATGCCCTCCACAACGAAATCGTCGGCAACCTGCTGTCCAACGCGTTCAAGTTCACGCCCCGCAGCGGTAAGGTGTCGCTCCGGGTGTGGGGTGACCGGACGCGACCGTTGGCCCTGCATTTTGCGGTGATCGACTCCGGCGTCGGTATTCCGGACGACGAGCTGCCGTTCGTGTTCAGCAAGTACTACCAATCCGGCCGGCGACGCTCGGACGGCGGTGTGGGCCTAGGGCTCGCCATCGTGCGTCAGCTGGTCGAGGCTCACGGGGGCACGGTGGATGTCGAAAGCCGGTCGGGCGGGGGAACGATCTTCCACGTGCTGCTGCCTGGCACGGTGCCCGAGCGGCGCGTGGACGCCCGCCCGCCCACGCGTGACACGACACGGCAGCCAACGGCGGCCACCCAGCCAGCCGTCGAGCCCGAGCTCCGGAGGCCAGAGCGCACGACACCGGTGCGGCGGTGGCTTCTCCGGACCCGACGCTCGATCGCCTCAATTGTGGGAGACGGGAGGTTAGGCGGGTAGGCGGTTGGACGGCGCGGCGCGGTCGCGCCAGCCAACGCGCGTGCAGTGATCGCGGCTGTCCCTCGAAACGAGCCCACTGCAGTCCGAGATAGCGCCCGCGTGATCCCCGGATACCTTTCTTTCAAATGGCCGCTTAACCGCTCACCGCCTAACCGCCGAATCAAGGACCAATCATGCGACGAGGCTGGGGTTCGATACTCACCGGGCTGCTCGGTGTGACACTGCTTTCCAGCTGTGCCGGCGACGCCCGCTCCTCGGATGAACCGGACTGGCCGAGCCCTCAGAGTAGCGTGGCGCTCGATTCGACCCTGGAAGCGCACATTGGGACACTGCTGTCGCAGATGACACTGGAACAGAAGGTCGGCCAAATGGTGCAGGCCGAGATCCAGTACGTCACGCCTGAGGACGTTCGGGAGTTTCACCTGGGCTCAGTACTCAACGGGGGAGGCTCGTTTCCGAACGCCAACAAAGCCGCGAGCGTCGCCGATTGGCTGGCCCTGGCCGATGCGTTCTACGTGGCATCGATGGATACCTCGCAGGGCGGCCTGGCCATCCCCGTAATCTGGGGGACCGACGCGGTGCACGGGCACAACAACGTGCGAGGCGCGACGCTCTTCCCCCACAATATCGCCTTGGGTGCAACCCGAAACCCCGACTTGATTGAGCGCATCGGCGAAGCTACGGCGCTCGAGGTCGCTGCCACCGGCCTCGACTGGAACTTCGCCCCAACGCTCGCCGTCGTCCGGGACGATCGCTGGGGTCGCACGTACGAGGGGTACTCGGAGGACGCCGAAATCGTTCGAGCGTACGCCGGCCGGATGATCACGGGCCTTCAAGGACCCGCCTCGTCCAGCGGCTTCTTGCGCGGGGGCCGGGTGGTTGCCACAGCGAAGCACTTCCTTGGCGACGGCGGCACTGACGGGGGGGTGGACCGGGGAGACAACCTGTCGAGTGAGCAGCAACTCCTGGACATCCACGCGCAGGGATATTTCTCGGCGCTGGAGGCAGGCGCGCAGACCGTCATGGCCTCGTTCAACAGCTGGCAGGGAACCAAGGTCCACGGCAGCCGCTATCTGCTCACGGACATTCTGAAGGGACGTCTTGGGTTCGACGGGTACGTGATCGGCGACTGGAACGGTCATGGCGAGGTCCCGGGCTGCAGCAACGAATCCTGTCCCGACGCGATCGCTGCCGGCGTCGACATGATCATGGTGCCGGAAGACTGGAAGGCTCTCCTCACGAACACGATCGAGCAGGTTCGTACCGGTGGGCTCGACGAGGGTCGCATCGATGACGCCGTGCGGCGCATCCTGCGGGTAAAGGCGCGAGCCGGGCTGTTCGACAAGGGCCGCCCGTCATCCCGACCGTTCGCCGGGAACGCATCCCTGGTGGGTGCTGCGGAGCATCGGCGCGTGGCACGCGAAGCGGTCCGCCAGTCGCTGGTCCTCCTCAAGAACCGGGGCGGCCTGCTGCCTCTCGCCTCCAACCTCCGCGTACTGGTGGCTGGCAGTGGCGCGAACGAGATCGCCAGACAGACCGGAGGCTGGTCGGTCACGTGGCAGGGCACCGAGGTCACGAATGACGATTTCCCGGGCGCCACCTCGATCTTTGCGGGTATCCGGGACGCCCTCGTCTCCGGGGGCGGTCGCGCGACCCTGAGTCTCGACGGCTCCTTCGACGCACGCCCCGATGTGGCTATCGTGGTCTTCGGCGAGGATCCCTACGCCGAGATGTTCGGGGACTTGGAGTCGCTCAGCTTCTCGGCCAAGTACCCGGAGCCGCTCGAGCTGCTGCGGCGCTTGCAGCGGCAGGGTGTCCCCGTCGTATCGGTGTTCCTCAGCGGACGCCCCATGTGGGTCAACCCGGAGCTCAACGCCTCCACGGCGTTCGTCGCGGCGTGGTTGCCTGGATCCGAGGGCGCCGGCATCGCCGACGTGTTGTTCCGGAACGCCGCGGGCGAGGCACGTTTCGATTTTGTCGGCACACTGTCGTACAGCTGGCCCGCGAGCCCAAGCCAGACACCGTTGAATCGCGGCGACCCGGACTACGAGCCGTTGTTCCCGTACGGTTTCGGCTTGACGTACGCGTCGGCGGATACCTTGCCAGACACGCTCCCCGAGGTCGACGGGTCGGCAAGCCGCTGAGGCGGGGAGACCTCACAGAACGGTCCGAGCGGTGTGGCGGACCGGCCACCTCGCATGCCGTGGCGAGCGCCGGGCGTGAGGGTTGACCAACGCCGACGAGGCCGCCTTGCGCCTTGTCACGTAAGGACTTAGCTTCTCCTACTCCTGAGAGACTCTCCGATCGAAATCGGTCATAACCCTTGCGACTTGGCCTCCTTCCACCCGCGCTCCTGCTGGCCCTGGGCGTTGCCGCCTGCGGGCGCTCCGAGCTGCCAGACTCCTCCTCACCGGCCTACGCAGAGGCGGTCACGGCCTTCTATCGCGGCGTGGCGGCGGCGCAGACTGGCGAGGGCGGATTGGCGGCGACGTCGTTTCGGCGCGTCACCGAGGTGGCACGCGGGGAGCCTGCGGGCTGGGCCAATCTGGCGCTGACAGCGCTGCAGCGGCGCGACCTCGATCACGCAGCCACCCACGTCGAGGAGGCCCGCCGGCGCGCGCCCGACAACAGCGGCATTGCGCTCGTCGCCGCGTTCGTCGAGCGCGAGCGGGGCCGCCAGGACCTCGCGACCGAGCACCTCCGCCGTGCCGCGTACCTCGACTCCACGAATCTCCGCGCGCTCTTCCTCCTGGCGCAGGTTGTCGAAACAGAGGGCGGACCGGAGCGCGTGCCTGAGGCGCAGCAGCTGATCGAGCGCGTGCTGATGGTGCAGCCCGACAATCTGGCGGCCCTGCTCGAACTTGCTCGCCTCGCGGCCAAAGGGCGCGACGTCGAGCGCCTGCGGCACGCGCTGAGCCGCATCGGTGCCAAAGCCGACTCCCTCTCGTCGCCGATCCCGGGCGCCCTGCAGCCGATCCTGAGGGCTGCGCGAGACGAGGACTTCGCCGAGGCCGGCACGCAGATCGCGTTTCTCCAGACGGTGCTGCAGGTGCTTCCGGCCTTTCGCGACGACCGGGATGCCGTCCAGCCGTCGCCGAGCGGCATGGATCTGCTGTTCACGCGTTTCCTGCGTCTGTCGACGCCTCCGGCACACCCGTCACCTCCGGACACCGGGCTGACCTTCGCGGCGGAAACGCTGGCGGTCGGTCAAGGCCCGGTCACATGGGTGCGTGCCCTGTGGCTCAGCGAGGAGGCGCCGCTCACCCTCATCGCGGCTGGTCCCGAAGCCCTGTGGGTCTCGACACAGCCAGGGCAGGCCGTAGCCGTCCCGTTCCCCGGGGGCGCGCCCGTCCGGGCCGTCGGCGTCACTGCGCTCGACTACGACTATGACTTCCGGATAGACCTCCTGCTCGCAGGAAGCGGCGGACTGCGTCTGCTGCGCCAGGATGGGACCGGCGCCCTCGTCGACGTCACGGGCCGGGCAGTCGCACCATCCGTTGCCCGTGGTGCCTACGCCGGTGCCTGGGCGGCCGACTTGGACATGGAGGGCGACCTGGATCTCGTGCTCGGAAGCCTCGAGGGTCCGCCCGCAGTGCTGCGGAACCGGGGCGACGGGACGTTCGAGCGCTCTTCCGCGTTCGGGGGCGTCACGCGCCTGCGGGGCTTCGCCTGGGCTGATCTAGATGCGGACGGTGACCCCGACGCTGCGCTCCTCGATGCAGCCGGGCGATTGCACGTGTTCCTCAACGGGCGATACCGCATCCCGCAGTTCCAGCCACACCCGCTCCCGGCGAGCATCGGATCCGTCCACGCCGTGGCGGCGGCCGATCTGAACCGCGACGCCGTGCTCGACCTCATTCTCCTGGGAGCGGATGGACGCGTCCGACGGCTCTCCCTCGGTGCGGACGGGTGGGAGGTCGAGGACCTGATACAGTCCGGGGTGAGGAGTACGGGGGTCGAATCCGCGGCGCTGTTCGTGGCCGACCTGGACAACAACGGTGACCTGGATTTGCTGACCTCCACGCCCGGTGGCGCACGGGCCTGGCTGAACACGGCGAGCGGTTGGCACGCGTTGCCGCCTCTCGAAGGGCGGATCACGAGCGTGGTCGACATCAGCGGCGAGGGCCGCCTCGACCTGATCGCCGTGGCGCCGACCGGTGAATCGCAGCTGCTCGTCACTGAAGGCACCCTGGACTACTACTCGGCGACCCTCCGGCCGCGCGCAGCGGAAACCACCGGTGACCGGCGCATCAACTCGTTCGGCATCGGCGGCGAGATCGAGATCCGGGCAGGATTGCTGTACCAGAAACAGGTCATCCAGGGCCCGACGGTCCATTTCGGCACCGGAGCATCCCCGCTGGTCGACGTCGCACGCATCATCTGGCCGAACGGCACCGTGCAAGCCGAGTTCAGCCTCGCCACCGCCAATGAGTCCATCCTGGCGCGTCAGCGCCTCAAAGGCTCATGCCCATGGGTATTCACCTTCGATGGCACGGACATGCGGTTCGTCTCGGACTTCATTTGGCGCACGGCGCTCGGCCTGCGTATCAACGCGCAGGGTGACGCAGCGGTCATTCATGCCGAGGACTGGATCAAGATTCGGGGCGACCAGCTAGCGCCCCGAGACGGCTTCTACGACGTGCGCATCACCGCAGACCTATGGGAGACGCATTTCTTCGATCACGTGGCGCTGCTCGTCGTCGACCATCCGACGGGCACCGAGGTCTTCGTCGATGAGCGATTCACGCTCCCGGCGCCGGAGCCCACGCTCCACGCGACGCGGCCGCTCCGCCCGGTGGCCCAGGCATGGGATGACGCGGGCCGAGACGTGACTGCACTGATCCGCGATCTCGACGAGCGGTTCCTGGACATGTTCGAGCTGGGCCCCTATCAAGGCATCGCCAACGAGCACTACGTGGAGGTTGCGCTCGGTGACGAGGTTCCGCCGGACGGACCACTGTGGCTGGTTGCCTCCGGGTGGGTGTACCCCACCGATGCCTCGATCAATGTCGCTGTGACGCAAGGTGAGCATTCGGTGCCGCACGGACTCCGGCTGGAGGTGCCGGACGGCAACGGGGGCTGGCTCGTCGTGGCACCCGATCTGGGATTCCCGGCCGGAAAGACCAAGACGATCCTCATCGATCTCAGCGAGGCGTTCCGGCCTGGGACACCGCGCCGCGTCCGCCTCGGGACCAACATGGAGGTGTACTGGGACCGGATTGCATGGGCCGCAGGCCAGCCCGACGCGCCGATCTCCACCCGCCGCCTGCTGCCGACCACAGCCGAGCTCCGCTACCGCGGCTTCTCGGCCGTCACGCAGGCGGGCCGCAGGGCACCCGAGCTTCCCGACTACGGGACGATCGCCACCACCGCGCCGCTGTGGCGAGACCTGGTGGGGTTCTACACTCGGTTCGGCGACGTCGGCCCCCTGACCAAAGCCGTGGACGACCGTTACGTCATCATGAACGCCGGGGACGAGCTGGTCCTGCGATTCCCTGCTCCGCCTTCGCCGAAGGATGGCCGGACACGCGACTTCGTGCTCATCGGTGACGGCTGGGTCAAGGACGGCGACCTCAACACCGGGTTCTCGACCACGGTCCTCCCGCTTCCGTACCACGGCCTGACAGACTATGCCCGACCGCCAGGTCGGTTGGAGGATGATCCGGCGTACCGCCGGCATCCCGACGACTGGACGACATTCCATACCCGCTACGTCACTGCGCGGGAGTTTCATCGTGCCCTCGCACCCTCCGGCGATCGCTGACGGGACGGTGGCGCCCCCGCGTCGCCTCCTCAGCGTGATAGCGGCCCTTGTCTTCTTGGCCCTTCTCGCCGTCCCTGGCGCAATTCGGCACTTCGCATCCGCCGCCAACGACGGAGGCCCGGTGCTCGCCGTATCCACGGCGATCGAACGGCACGGGTTCGCGTTCGAGGAGATCTCGGACTCCATCGGCATTCGGTTCAGCCACGCACCACCGGCACTGGACTCGAAACTCGACCCCATTATGCCGGTGGTGGCCGCCTACGGTGCCGCCGTTTCGATCGTCGATGTCGACCGGGATGGCTGGCAGGACCTCTACGTGACGACCAGCGCCATTGGCGGCCAAAACGCCCTGTACCGCAACCGAGGTGACGGCTCCTTCGAGAACATCGCCGCTCGACTGGGCGTGGCGGACCTGAATCGGCAGGCCACCGGCGTGTCGATGGGCGCCGTCTGGGGCGATTACGACAATGACGGCTACGAGGACGTGTTCGTGTACAAGTGGGGTCGCCCCGAGCTGCTTCGGAACGACCGAGGCAGGAGCTTTGAGCGCGTCACTGATGGCCTCGGACTCCCGGCGTGGATCAATGCCAATACAGCCGTCTGGTTCGATTACGACGCCGATGGCTGGCTCGACCTCTTTGTCGGCTGCTTCTACCCCGCCGAGGTGGACCTGTGGAACCTACCGCACACGCGCATCATGCCGGAGAGCTTCGAATACGCGCAGAACGGCGGGCGCAACTACCTCCTGCGCAATCGGGGCGATGGCTCCTTCGAGGAGATTGCTGAGACCGTCGGCCTCACGACGACGCGATGGACGCTCGCCGCCGCGGCCGCCGATGTGGATGGTGATGGCGATCCGGATCTCTTCGTGGCCAACGACTACGGCATCAACGAGCTCTACGTCAACGATGGGGGTCGAGGGTTCCGCGAGGTCGGTCGAGCGGCAGGCGTGGCCCGGACTCCCAAGAGCGGCATGAACGCCTCGTTCGGTGACGTGTTCAATCGCGGAGAGTGGATCCTCTACGTGAGCAACATCTCCGAGCCCGGGGTACTCATCCACGGCAACGACCTGTGGGTGCCGACGCACGACGCGGGTGCCGACCCCACCTATCGCAACCTCGCGGGCGCATTGGGCGTCGAGATCGCCGGTTTCGCGTTCGGCGCCCAATTCGGCGATCTCAACAACGACGGGTGGCTGGACCTCTTCGTCACCAACGGATACGTGTCAGGAGAGACCCGCGAGAGCTATTGGTACGACTACTCCATGGTTGCCGGTGGCCACCGGAACATCATCGCCGACGCGGGCAACTGGCCAGCCATGCGCGGCCGCAGCCTCTCGGGATACCAAGAGGACCGGGTGTGGCTGAACGACGGTGCCGGCCGCTTTCACGACGTCACGCGAGCAATCGGCGCCGTCAATGCACACGACGGGCGTGCCGTCGCGTTCGCCGACCTGTGGAACCGAGGCGTGTTGGACGCGGTGGTGACCAACCAGCGCGGACCTCTGCTGGTCTACCGAAACACCGTGACCCCGAACCATCGCTGGATCACGTTGGACCTGGAAGGTACCCGCAGCAACCGGAGCGCGATCGGCGCCGAGGTCCGCGTGTACGGGGACGGCGTGCGGCAGCTGCGGCAGATCGAAGGTGGCAACGGATTCGCGGCGCAGAACCAGCGCCGCGTGCACTTCGGACTCGGCTCGGCATCGCAGCTCGATTCGATCGTCATCCGGTGGCCCTCGGGCATCGTGCAAGCCATTCCAGCGCCCGCCACGAACACCCTGCACCGCATCAAGGAGCCCGGGTGACGTTTGACCGGCGCCTGACGGCTCCTCTCCTCATCACGCTCATTCTGTTCGGCGCGCATTGGTCGTTCGGCGTGCTACGCGGGTACGAGGCGATCGTCCTCGCCGTCGTATCGACTATTGCCACCGAACTCTCATTGCGGCGGCTCCTCACCGGGCAGGCACCACAACTCGCCAGCGCCTACATCTCCGGCATCAGCATCGCGATTCTCGTGCGATCGCCGTTGTTGTGGCCATATGCGCTCGGCGGCGTAATCTCGATCATGTCGAAGTACGTGCTACGCGCGCGGCGGCGCCATCTCTGGAACCCGACGAATTTTGGGATCTGCGCTCTGTTGTTTCTGGCGCCATTCGCCGTGGCACCACTCAGCGTGCAGTGGGGGAATGACCTGTGGCCCATGCTCGTGATCTGGATGGTCGGGCTCTTCGCCATCTGGCGGGCCAAGCGCCTGCACATCACGCTGGCCTACATCGGAGCGTTCTTCCTGTTCGCCTTCGTCCGGAGTCTCGTCACCGGCAGCGCCTACGCGGCCGAGGTCGCCCCCATTACGGGACCCATGTATCAGCTGTTTGCGCTGTTCATGATCACCGATCCCAAGACCACGGTGTCCTCCACCCGGGGCGCCATCGTGGTGGCGATTCTGGTCGCGTTCGTCGAGATGTTCCTGCGGCTGGCGGAGATCATCTACGCGCCGTTCTACGCACTGTTCCTCGTCGGCCCGGTCGCGTTGGTGGTGGAGATGTGGTGGACCTCCGGTGCGCAAGCGCGGGAATCCGCGCCGCGGGGACCGATCGCCCCGACCGCCTAGTCGGGGAGCGTCGTCCGCACCTGCCGCAACAGCCCGTCAAACGAGCGATAGGTCGACTCGACCTGACCCGTTACGTCGCCGTCCAGGTCCGTGAGCTCGGCGACGCGCGTGCGCAGGGCCCCACACCTCGAAGGGGCTCGGACCATGGGTGCGATACCGGCCCGCGTGTCGCCTTCGCCGGGGGCGTCGGCCTTGGGGGCCGCCGGACGGGCGTGAGCGACGGCCGCTGCCAGCAATTCCAACGCCTGCTCAGCCGCGCCCGACCGCCAGGCGATGTAGCCTTTGTAGAAATGCGCCTCCACGCTCGTGTAGTTCGACCCTATGACAGCGTCGAGGTAGTACAGCGCGTCTTCCAGATCTCCTTCGACCAGGGCGATCTCGCCTAGGCTCAGCAGGGGCCCGGTCTCCTCGCGGTTGATGGCAGCGGCGCGCCGGAACTCCGCTCCAGCGCGCTCGGGCCGGAGCGCCTGGTTTTCGCCGACGCAGAAGTACAAGGTTCCCAGCTGCGAATGCGCGCGGGCGCTAGTGGGTTCGATCTCGATCAGCCGTTGCCACGCGCGTTCGGCGGCACGCACGTTCCCGAGGTCGAATTCCAGGTTGCCCAGATAGTACAGGGCATCGTGGTGCTCGGGGTTGAGCGCCAGCGCGCTGGTGTACGCCTCGATCGCCTCTGCGGCTCGTCCCGCGATTCGGTGCTCGGTGGCTTGGCGGTACGTCTCCCAGAACCGGAGAACACGCTCCCGCTCAGCGGCGGAGAGCGCGGTGGTGCCGTCACCGGTGGACAACTCCGGAGACCTGTTCTTCAGCACGGTGACCACGGCGAAGAGCGCAGCGACCACAGCGACGAAGACCGCAAGGCGCTTCATCGCGGTTGCCTCGTGGCGCCGCTGCTTGCCGGGGGTTCGGTGACTTCCAGGACCTGATTGATGGTGGGATTCACGATCACCTGACGCACTCCACTGGGCCACCGAACTTCGAGGGTATCCACGGCCTGCAGCGTATCGAGGCCGAAGTGCTGGACGAGGCTGTTGTCCGACAAATAGGAACTCTGCGCGCCAACTTCCTGAATCTGAATCTTCCCGCCGGCGACGAGGCGGAGGCGCGCGCCGATCGCCGACCGGTTGCTGCTGCTCCCGACGAGACGCACCGCCAGCCATCGGTGCCGATTACCGCCTTCGTTGCGCAGCAGCACGCCCGGCCCCCCATGGTTCACGACGAAGACATCGACATCGCCGTCGTTGTCGTAGTCACCGAACGCCGCCCCGCGGCCGACGTATTCCCGCCCGAAGTACGCGCCCGCCACCGGCGAGACATCGAAGAATCCCTCTTTGGCCCCGCGATTCCAGAACAGCTGGCTGGTCATGGGAACGAGCCGCCGCCTGTCGTCGCCTCGCTGTAGGGTGCTGCCGTTGATGACGAGCAGGTCCAGTCGGCCGTCGTTGTCGTAGTCGAAGAACGACGTCCCCCATCCGACGAACGGCAGCGCGATCTGCCCCAAGCCGTAGCGATCCGCCTCGTCGACGAACATGAGCGGCTGGGCCGGCGCAGAGCCGAGCGCCCGCAGATCGGAGCGAAGGTTGCTGTACAGCGCGTTCTCCTGCGCGATCCAGTGGGTGACGAAGAGGTCCAAGTCCGCGTCGCCGTTCCAATCCCCGACCGCGAGGCCCATGGCGCCCCGATAGTCCGCGACACGCGCGGCGAGGCTGACGTCCTCGAAGGTCCGGCCTCGCACGTTCCGGAACATTACGTTGTCGGACACGTCATTGGCGATGTAGAGATCCGGCCAGCCGTCGTCGTCGAAGTCGGCCCACACCGCTCCGAGACTTCGCCCCATGCCCCCTGACACCCCGGCCCGAGCCGTCACGTCGCTGAAGGTCCCGTTTCCGTTGTTGCGGTAGAGGAGGTTCTGCTCCGGCTCGAACGATGACGGGTTGATGTTGGCGGGCTGTTCGACGTTGTACTGCAGCGAGGCTTGTTGATCCTCCAGGTAGCGATACTTGACGTAGCCCGTCACGTACAGGTCGAGGAATCCGTCGCGATCGAAGTCGCCCCAGCGTGCCCCCGCCCAAAACCCGGGACGCCCGGCAAGGCCCGCCTCCTTGGACCTGTCGCTGAAGGTGCCGTCACCGTTGTTGCGGTACAGCACGTTCTCGCCGCAGACCGTGACGAAGAGATCGAGCCAGCCGTCGTTGTCGTAGTCGGCCGCGGCGACCCCCATCCCCCATCCGCGGAGCTGGACGCCGGCCGCCGCGCTGACCTCGAGAAACGTGCCGTCGCCCAGGTTGCGATACAGCGCGGCGTGCGCCGGTGACTGCGCCACCTCGGACTCGGACACCGTCAGCGGGCCGGCGACATTGACGACGAACAGGTCCAGCCACCCGTCGTTGTCGAAGTCTCCCCATGCCGCACCGGATCCCATGTCCTCCGGCAGCTGCGACGACCGCTGTCCCGAGAAGTGCTGGAATGCGATGCCCGCCTCACGGGTCACGTCAGCGAATGTGACACGGGGGTGATCTGACGGAAGCGCACGTGCCAAGCCGGCGGTGAGCCCCGCGATTCCCTCACCCGGCCGATAGGTGGGTTCCGGCCTCAACGCGAGCCACACGCCGACCGAGGCTCCCACGACGAAGACTGCGCCAAGACCCGCCGTTAGGAGGAGGAGCCGGCGCCGCCGCGGCATCCGCGCGGACATACCTATTCCGCCCGCGGCCTCACGACAATCGTCTTTTCGGCCTCCGACATCACCGTGATCGGAGCGGTCAGGTTCGCCTCCTCACCGAACAGGAAGTTGAGGAGGAACTGGTCCGCCTTGCGGTACAGCAACTTCGCCGATACGTGCAGCAGCCGGGCCTGCTGCCCCGGCGCCGCGAACTCCGTGTCCGCGTCGAGCTTCGGCGCGCCAGTCGCGGGTGCCTGCCCCAGGACCGTCGTGGCCGGACACGAGAAGCCGAATTCCGCCCGATCGGATGCTCCGGGGAACATCGCCCGGCGGTACCGGACCCCGACCATCTCCCACAGGTTGTGCCGGTCGATCAGGTTCCCGAACTGGTCCACCGGCTCCGCCTTGAAGATGAACGACCCGGGCGCGATGAAGTGCCGAGCGTCTCTCGTCCCGGACTCGAAGATCACCTTTCCCGCCTGGTCCTTGACCGTGATCTCCACCCACGCCTGGATGATGTCCAGTGGCCCGGTGGGGAAGTCGTGGCCCACCTTGTTGTTCGTGATCACCGCCTGCACCCGGACGCGCTCGCCTGGGCTCACCGAATCCGGCACCAACAACTCCAGCGGTACCGCCGGTCCCGGCTCCCACTTGTCCGCGATCTCGGGAATCTCGATCTCGCCGCGCAGCCATTTCTCCGTCAACTCCGCGTGCTCCTCGGCACCCTCGAGCTTCAACGCCAACGGCATGAACTGGTTGGCCGCCAGAAACCGATGGCTCCGATGCTTGTCGTCGCGGCTCGTCCGGTTGTAGTCGGCCTGATCGCCACTGCCCGGGTCGCGAGAGTCGGTCAGCGGCATGTGGCACTCGCGACACTCGATGGTCTTGGTGGGGTCACCCGGCTCGTTCCATCGGCTGTTCTTCCAGTTGTCGTACTGGTTCTGCAGCTGCACCCAGCCCACCTGGTTGATCTCTTCGTCGATGAACTGCTTGTGGCAGGCGGCGCAGAATTCGGGGCTCTTGAACAGCCGGTGCTGCAGGCTCTTCACGTGATAGCGGGGGTACGCTCGCAGGAGGAAATCCCGGAAGAACCGGGCGGTGTTCCCGTCGTCGAGCTCGAACATGTAGCGCTCCGGCTGCACGATCATGTAGTTCGCGTTCCCCTGGACATCCGTTTCCTGAATCGCGTGACACACGATGCAGGAGACGCCTTCCTGATATCCCAAGAGATTCGTGAGATCCTCGGTAAACACGTTCTTGGTGCCCGAGAACAGCGAGATGGGATCGTGGCAGCCACCGCAGTACCGGGTGGATTCCGGGCCGTTCTGATTGGCCATGACCTCCTGGACTGATTGGAATGCCGCGTCCATCGCCGAATACCGATGAGCGCTCACCTTCCACTCCTTCACGATCTCCTCGTGGCAGCGGGAGGTACCACAGGACTCGGACCCGCTCATCGAGCGTGCGTCGAATGCTGACCCGGTGTTCGTCCGGGCGAGGCTGGGGGCGAAGGGTCGATCCTCGCCGTAGAGAAAGCTGTAATCCGCCGGAAACTCGTTGACCATCGTGGGCGACTCATACCAGTAGGCGCCCAGTGCCACCATCACGAAAAGCGCGACGGCGACGATCACCGAGCCGAACCCGAATGTCTTCGTGGCCGCCAGCACGGTCCCGCCTCCGCCGCTGCGCGCCGCTCGAGCCTCACGATTGACGAGCACGACGATGTGCGGAACGACGGACACGATCAGGGCGAACGTCGAGACTATGTGGATCACGTCCCACGCGTAGCCGATCCGGGTCGCCCACAAGGCCTGGACGGTCAGGACCACGCCGGAAACGATGGCGACGATCGTCGCCACCATGGCGAAATAGCCGGTGAGCTTCACGTGCGACATGCGCTGCGGCTGATAGAGCCTCCAATGGCGGACCTGATACCAGGCGAACGGGACGAGGAACACGAGCCCCACCGCCGTATGCAGTAGCACCATGACCTGGTTCGAGACGGAGAATGGCAGCAGGAAGATGGAGAGACCGGTGAGCGTCTCGAAGATCAACAGACCGGAGACGGCGATCAGCAGCTTGTGCTGCCATTCCTCCGTCTTCGACCGATCGCGAGCAGGCTGGGTCATGGAGTCACTCCGTTCGAGAATGTGCGATGTCCGTGGTGTGTGAGCGCCTTGCCGAGACCGGCACGCCCACACGACCCGCTTCGAGCGCCATCGACGCAGTACGTTGGTGCCGGTGGGTCGGCGCGCATCGAGGCCCCAACACGCTCCCGCTCACCGTTGCCCGCCGATAAGTTCAGTCAATCTACGGGAACGAACCCGCGGGACGGAAGGTGTGAAGGCAACTGATTGAGCGCACCACAGTTGCAATTACCGAGCGATTGTGTCCCTTTTTCTGTGGGTGGCCGCTTGGGCGGAAGGGAATGGTAGAATGCTGGCGCCGAGCCCTCACGGGGCTCGGACTCCGCCGCCGCCACGGCTTGGAGTTCGACGAGCGATAGGAGTCCACGACGATGCACGGCAGGCCGTACATTCTTGCAGAGACGACGTGGAAGACCGTCAAGGAATCGGCGTACGAGGTCGCGGTGCTCCCCTGGGGCGCTACCGAGGCGCACAACTACCACCTGCCGTACGGCACCGACAACGTCGAGTGCGAGCACATCGCGGCCGAGGCGGCCCGGACGGCCTGGGAGGCCGGCGCGCGCGTCGTCGTGCTGCCGATCGTGCCGTTCGGGGTGCAGGCCGGACAGCTCGATATCCCGTTCTGCCTCAACCTGTACCCGAGCACGCAGGCGGCCATGCTGCGCGACCTCGCGCGGGCCCTCGAGGGACAGGGCGTGCGCAAGCTCGTCATCCTCAACGGGCACGGCGGCAACGATTTCCGTGCGATGATCCGCGAGCTGCAGGCCCAGGTGGAGATCTTCCTCTGCGTGGCGAACTGGTACCAGGTGGTGGACGCGCGTGACTACTTCGAGGATCTCGGCGACCACGCGGGCGAGATGGAAACCAGCATCATGTTGCACCTCGCGCCCTCAGTCGTCCGTCCGCTGGACGAGGCCGGCGAGGGCAAGGCACGCCGGTTCCGCATCCCCGCGTTCCGCGAAGGATGGGCGTGGGCGCCGCGTCAGTGGACACAGGTGTCGAGCGATACGGGCATTGGCGATCCCAGGGCGGCCACCCGGGAAAAAGGGGAGCGATACACGGCGGCGGTCGTCGAACGTCTCGGCCGATTCCTCACCGACCTCGCTGCGGCGGACCCGGACCACCTCTACGAGGAACAGCCGACCGCCCACTCCGGGACCTATCGTCATGCGGTCGGGAGCCGCGGCGCCGAAACAGACGGTCCCGCGTCCGATAAGACGTAGCCCTGGAGCACGCCATCGGATCTGTCGCGACACGGTGCCCGCGTCCCGAACCACGCTGCCAGCGCGCGGGGAGAACCGTCACTCAACCCTCATCGAAACCCTATGACCAATCTTCACCGCTATCGATCGTTCCTCTGGGCGTCCATGCTGTGTGTGGCGGGTTGCGGACAGGACGACGGGACGCCACCGCTCTTCAGGCTGCTGACGCCCGACCAGACCGGCATCACGTTCGCCAACACCATCACGACCAACGATTCGGTGAACGTGCAGATGGATGCCTTCGTCTACAACGGTGGGGGAGTGGCCATCGGCGACATCGACAACGATGGCCTGCAGGACGTCTTCTTGACCGGCAACATGGTCTCGAGTCGCCTCTATGTGAACGCGGGCGGTATGCGGTTCGAAGACATTACCGAATCGGCC
Source organism: Gemmatimonadales bacterium (assembly GCA_041602035.1). Classification (GTDB taxonomy): domain Bacteria; phylum Gemmatimonadota; class Gemmatimonadetes; order Gemmatimonadales; family GWC2-71-9; genus JAOTVV01. The sequence goes on from JBFIHA010000022.1 coordinate 48,599, forward strand.
GGGGTCGGCACGGACGTCTGGGCCTACGGAGCCAGCATGGTCGACATCGACAACGACGGCTACCTCGACATCTACGTCTCGGTGTCCGGGCCCAAGTGGTCGACCGAGGCGCAACGGGCCAACCTGCTCTTCGTCAACAACGGGAATCGCACCTTCAGGGAAGCGGCGGCCGAGTACGGCATCGACGATACGGGCTTCAGCACGCACGGCGCCTTCTTCGACTACGATCGGGACGGAGACCTGGATCTCTTCCTTCTCACGAACGATCCCGCGGACTTCGCCCGTGGCGAGGCCGAACGACACCCGGCCGGTATCCGCAGCGAGAGCCCCACGAGCTACGACCGCCTGTATCGCAACGACGGAAACGGCCGTTTCTCGGACGTGTCCGAGGAGTCCGGGCTCGTGC
>JBFIHA010000023.1:0-48284 GCA_041602035.1 Gemmatimonadales bacterium
GGACGCGCCGAGTTGGCCCTCGGTGTTGAGACCCCAACAGAGCACGCTGCCGTCCACTGTCGTGCCGCACGTGAGGGTGCCGCCCGCACTCACCTGGCGGAAGCGGTGGTCGCCGGTCACCAGCGTGGGCAGGGCAGCCGAGCGCTCGTCGCCGTTGCCCAGCTTGCCGCTCTGGTTGCTGCCCCAGCAGTAGGCCGCGCCGTCGGTGGTGACGCCGCAGGTGTGCGACGGACCTGCGCTCATGCTCGCGAACGTGAGCCCGCCCGCCACCGCAATGGGCTCCCGGCTGCACGGCCCCTGTCCGCACCGGGCCGTGGTTTCCAGCACTCCCAGCTGACCGCTCCCGTTACTGCCCCAGCAGTACGCCGCCCCACCCTGGTCGATCCCACAGGTGTGCGCGGCACCGCTCACGAGACCACGGAGCGCCGGGACGCCGGGGAGCCTCACCGGGAGGGGGTGGACCGCTGGATCCAGGGTGCCGAGCGCGCCGCTGCCCGCGTCGCCCCAGCACCAGACGGTTCCGTCCAGGTCCAGAGCGCAGGTGTGAAACCAGCCGGCGGCGATGATCCGGAACCTGACGTCCGTCACCACGCGCACGGGCGTGTCGCGGCGGGCGAGGGTCCCGTCGCCGGCCTGCCCGCTGGCATTCACGCCCCAGCAATAGGCGCCGGCCTCGGAGAGGTAACAGGTGTGGAATCCCGTGGCGCTGAGTGTGGGTGCCTGATACCCGCCGGGTGCGGTGGGGTCGAGGTCGCACGCCGGGAGCAGGCCCGCGGCGAGCGTCACGACCACGGCCATCCAGCGCGGGTGTCTGCGTGGGGCGTCGACCCTCACGCGTGGCGAGCCATCACCATGTCGTTTTGACCGCGGTGCCGGAGGCGCTGACCATCAGCATGGTTCCCCCTCGACCGACTTGGATGGTCTCGTAGTCGAGGTCGACGCCGACGACGGCGTTGGCACCCAAGGCTTCGGCCTCCATGGCCATCTCGTCGATCGCGGTGTCCCGCGCGCTCCGCAACTCCTCTTCGTAGGCGGCCGAGCGTCCGCCGACGATGTCGCGAATCCCGGCGAAGAAGTCCTTGAAGATGTTCGCGCCCAGAATGGCTTCGCCGGTGACGATGCCGTAGTAGCTCGTGATTTCGGCGCCTTGAATGGTCGGAGTCGTGGTGATCAGCATCCGGTCCTCGAAGGTTCAGTCCAAGGGGGTCGGTGACTTGAGCGCCCGGGCGATCCCGCGCAAGAGGGCGGCATCCACGGTGAAACGGGGCAGATCGGCGATCGGACACCACAGATATCGCTCGTCGGTCGGCACGTCACCAGCGATCCGGAAATGAAACATCAGATCGTGGTGCAGGTGGGCCGGCTCGCCCCGTGCTTCCGGGATCTCGTGCACGTCCACCGCCACGAGGGGAGGATCCGGATCGTCGGCCACGACGAGGCCGGTCTCCTCCAGGACCTCCCGCTGCGCGGTAGCGATCACTGAGGCGTCGTCGGGCTCCACGTGCCCGCCGGGCTGCAGCCATTGCTCCAGACGATCGTGATACACCAGCAGCACGTGCTGCCGGTCCTGCGAGAGCAGCACCGCGCTCGCGGTGATGTGACCGGGATCGTAGTTCACCCGATCGAAGGGCACCGGGGAGCTGCGCAGCAGGTCGATGGTCTGTTCCACGCTCGCCAACGCCCACGCGTCCGCCACGGGCTCGAACGCCTCAACCAGCTGCAACACGTCGGGCGGCGAGATCTTCATACCTCGATCGGCGTCACGCATTCGGGGCCCTCGTTGGCCGGGCTGTTCACGTGCCGGCTCACGGGATAGGCGGTCATGGCCTCGGCCGCAAACGGCTGCAGGAGCGGTCGCAGTCGCGCGGCGTCGGACACGGCAGGGTCGAGCCAGGTGTCGTAGTGTGTCGGCGACAGAATGACGGGCATGCGGTTGTGGATCGGCTCCACCAAGGCGTTGGGGTTCGTGGTCAGAATGGTGAACGACTCGATCGGCTCGTGGCCCGCGTCGCTCCAGCGATCCCACAGGCCCGCCAGCGCGAACGGGCGTCGGTCGTGCAGGCGGATGAAATACGGTTGCTTGATCCGGCCCAGCTTCTTCCACTCGTAGAAGCCATCCACCGGCACCAGGCACCGCTGCCGGCGAAACGGGACTTCGAACGCCGGCTTCCGGTCCACCGTCTCCGCGCGCGCGTTGATCATCCGGTTCCCAATCGTGAAGTCCTTGGCCCAGTGGGGGATGAGCCCCCAGCGCAGGAAGTCCAGCGATCGCGCCGACGTGCCCGGCATGGCACGTACCACCGCCGCATCCTGGGTCGGCGCCACGTTGTAGCGCGGCTCGGCGGCCGGGATACGGAGGAGCTTGAACAGCTCACGGTCCAATTCGGCGATCTGTGCCTGCGAAAAACGGCCGCACACGAGTAGTCGATCGTCTCGAGTCGAAGTCGGGGATCAGGATTCGGTTCAAGTATACCCCACGGTATTTGCGGCCGTGAGAAGGGTGGCGCAGATTCGTGACGGTCCTCATGCCGGAGCGATTCATGCGTCCCCAGGGTGTGCTGTTGGCGGTGCTCGCCGTGTGGTTGACCACGACCCATGCGTCCGCCCAAGACACGGTGCGGTTCACGCCCACCGTCGGCTACTCCACCTTCGCGGTGCGCGAGCCCGTGCTGCGCATCCGACCCGGCACGGTACTCGTGTCGTCCACCAACTTCGGTGCCTACTACACCGAAGAGGGCGGAGCCTTCCCGGGAGAGGTAGGACCGATCTACGTGGAGGGCGCGACGACCGACGACATGCTCGTGGTCAAGATCCACTCGGTGAAGCCCAACCACCATCTCGCCGCGTCGCGACTGTACCCCGACTTCGGCGGCCTCTCCATGGATCAGGGCAACCGGCTGGTCAACGAGCCGATCGCGCCGCGTCGCTACGTGTGGCGGCTCGACCGCGAGCGCATGACCGGTACCACCACCCTCCAGGGCAGTCGGCTCACGGAAATCGAGGTGGACTTGCAGCCCATGCTGGGTCGGGTAGCGGTTGCCCCCCGGGGCGAGCAGGCGTTCACCGGTCTCTGGCCCGGCGACTTCGGCGGCAACATGGATGCGCCGGAGGTGCGCGAAGGCACGACCGTCTATCTGCCGATCTTCCACGACGGCGCCTACTTCTACTTCGGCGACGGGCACGCGCGGCAGGGCCACGGCGAGGTATCGGGCACGGGGCTCGAGACCTCGATGGACGTGGTGCTCGAGATCGATGTGATCAAGGGCAAGGCGATCGATTGGCCGCGGCTCGAGGACGACGAGTACATCATGGTGGCCGGCAGCGCCCGCCCGTTGATCGACGCGTTCCGGGTGGCGCACGTGGAGCTGATCGAGTGGCTGGAACAGGAGTACGGGTTCGACCGACTGGATGCGTACCTGCTGCTGGGGCAGCTCGCGGTGAGCACCGTGGCCAACATCGTGGACCCCCAGTACACGGTGGTGGCCAAGTTCCCGAAACGGTATCTGCCGCGATGAGCCCGATATCCTAACAGCTTGTCTCCGTTGAGGATAGCGGTACGGTTGACGAAGCGGCGCCCGACTATTACTGTATTGGTTGACCAATACAGTTGCGCTGAATGTTCGACCAGATCGATCCTCGGAGCCCGACGCCTCTCTACGACCAGATTGCCAGCCGGATCCGGGTGGCGGTGGCGGCGGGTGACCTTCGTCCGGGCGAGCCGCTCCCATCGGTCCGCCAGCTTGCCGGTCGGCTGCGCGTGAATCCGGCCACGGTGGTCCAGGCGTACCGGACCCTCGAATCGGAGGGGTTCGTGGAGATGCGTCAGGGATCCGGCACGTTTGTGCGTGAGATCGGATCCACACGGCGGTTGGAGGAGCGGAGCGGGCAGGCACGAGCGCTGGTGCGCTCGATGCTGGCCGAGGCAGGGCGGCGCGGGTTGGCGGCGAAAGACATCATCGAGGCCTTCAACGACGAGACGGGGGCTGGTATCCGATGAGCAACGCGATCGAGACCCGCGGGCTGCACCATCGCCTCGGCAAGAACTTCGAAATCCGGGAGCTCTCGCTCAGCGTACCGTCGGGCTCCATTTATGGCTTCCTCGGCCCGAACGGGTCGGGGAAGACCACGACGGTGCGGCTGCTGCTTGGGCTGCTGCGCTATACGCGCGGGTCGGTCACCGTACTCGGCCGGCCAATACCCGGCGATGCGCCGAGGGTGCTGGCGCGCACCGGCTACGTCCCCGAGCGACCGCATCTGTACAGCGCCCTCTCGGTGGCGGAAGCGATCCGGTACCACGCCGCTTTCCACAATTCTTGGGACGCGCGGCGTGCCGACGAGCTGGCGCAGCGGTTCCATCTCGACGGGTCGGTCCGCATCAGTCGGCTGTCCAAGGGCGAGACGGGCAAGCTCATGATGCTGCTCGCGATCGCGCAGAGTCCGGACCTGCTGGTGCTGGACGAGCCCACGGACGGGTTGGATCCGGTGGTGCGCCGCGATGTGCTCACCGCGCTGCTGGACTACGTGTCGCAGCGGGACGCGACGGTGTTCATCTCGAGCCACCTCGTGCACGAGTTGGAGCGCATCTGCGACTGGGTTGGCGTCATGGACAATGGCCGGCTCGTGGCAGAGATGCCAATGCAGACGTTCAAGAACGGCATCAAGCGGCTGCGCGTGGCGGACGCGCCGTCGCTGGTGAGCGACACGCCCTTCGTGCTGTTGTCCCGCGAGCCCGGAGATGGCTTGGGCGGTGGTGAGGTGTGGGTGGTCCGTGGGTGGCAGGATCCGATGAAGCAGTACTTCGACGGGGTTGGCGCGGCGCTGCGTGAGGTGGTCGATCTCGATTTGGAGGAAGGGTTCGTGGAACTGCTACGCACGTTCCGGGCACCGAGCGGCTGAGGGAGCGACATGTTCCGGCAAATACTCTATACGCAGTGGAAGTGGTCCGGTTTGGGGGTCGCCGCCGCCACGCTCGTGGCGTTCGCGCTCCCCATCCTGTCGGTGCAGAGCGCGGGAATCACGGAGCCCACGTGGCTCGACGCTCGGGTGCTCCTTCCGGAGATGGAGGCGTGGAGCCGAGTCTACCCTGCGCTGGCCCTCGCCATCGGACTGCTGGCCGGGACCATGGCGTGGACCCACGACCATCGGGGCAAGCATGTCTACGCACTCACGCTACCACTAGCACGGTGGCACTACGTGCTGCTGCGTTTTGGGGCGGGACTCGCCATGCTGGTGGTCCCGATCGCGGCGCTGTGGCTCGGTGGCGTGCTGGCGAGCTCCATGGCCGTGATCCCGCCCGGGCTGCAGACCTACCCCCACGCCCTCGCATTGCGGTTTGCGGTCGCCGTGGTGCTGGCCTTCAGCATCTTCTTCGCCATCTCGGCAGGCACGGCCCGCACGGCAGGCTACATCCTGGCCATCGTGGGTGGGCTGTTGGTGACGCAGCTGCTGCTGGGGCTCTCCGGCAGTAGCACCAACGTCCTCGGGCCGATCTTCGATCGCATGGTGACGCTTCCCGGGCCGTTCGAGATCTTCGCCGGCCGCTGGATGCTGATCGATGTGTAGCGGACGCTGGGGGTGGATCGCGACGGCGCTGGTTGTCGCGGCACTGGTGCCGGGCCGGTTGCTCCGGGCCCAGGAGACCGAGGCGTATCGACACGTGGTGGAGCAGCTGGCGGAGCGCGTGGACGCGCTCACGGCGGCGGCGCCTGCCACGCGGGAGGATCAGGGCGGACCGCTGGACACGATCCGGGTCGGGACCATCTCGCTGCTGGTGCCGCCGCCGCGCCGCGCATTCGCCGACGAGGTGGGTCGTGCGGCGTGGGACAGCATCGTGTCCTACTTCGGGCCGGATACGAGCGTGCTCGCGCCGACCGTGGTTGCCCTGGTTCCGACCGGCCGCCGTGGCCCCTCTCAAATCCCGACCCTCCACCTGCCGATCAGGCCGGAACACCCCGCGGCGTTGGCGATCGGGTTCATCCTCAGCAGAGTCCGCGACCAGGAACTGACACGCATCGACCCGGGCAGTTGGGGGGAGTGGTTCGGCTGGGCGGTGCGGGCGATGCTGTTCGCCCCGGCAAAGCTCCAGGCACGGACAGCCTATTCCGACCTCGCGACCAAGCCATGGGCGATCGTCCGTGACTGCTTTGCCGGCGATATCAGCCAATGCGCCCGTGTCGCGTCCGCGGGGCCCGACGGTCCTGTCACGGACTACTTCACCGCGGACGAAAGGCGGCGGATTGTCGAGCGCGTGCGACGCGACACTCCACCGCTGCGGCGGTCGGCCAGTGCGGCCCGCTGCGTGGAAGCCGGCAGTGACAGCGCGTGTGTCGAGGTCTTCCAGGAATTCAGGGTGTGGATCACCGAAGACCCGCTCTCACCCGTGGCCCGCGCAACATTGGTGCGCACGGCGCTTGACCTCGGTGGGGAGGGAGCGTTCGGGCGCCTGGCCGCGACCCAGGGCGAGGATGTGCTGGCGCGACTGGCAACCACGGCCGGGGTGCCACAGGACACCCTGCTCGCTACCTGGCGCCGCCGTATCATGGCCGAACGGCCACCCGCGACCACACTCCCACGGCTCTCGGGGTGGCTCGCATTCGCGTGGGCTGTCGTGTTCACCGTGGCCGCATCGAGGAGCACCAGATGGCACCGCGGATGAGTCGGCTGGTCACCTTCGGCGTGCTCTTTTTCGCGGCGATCGCGGTGGGCTTGTTGCCCCCGCGGGAGCCGCAACGCCCCCGACCACGGCCGCTCCCCCGCACGGTGGACCGCGCGACCCGGCAGTTGCGCGATGCGGTGGAGCACCTCGAACTGCTGACCCTCCGCGACTCCATCATCGACCTCGTGCGAACTGGCAACGTGCCGTTCAACGATTCCCTGGCGTTCCTGATCGATCCGGGGTTGACGCTCCATCACGACTCGGTGATCCGCGGGCTGGTCACACCGGTGTGGAGGCGCGTCAGCCAGGGCAGGCCGCGGGTGCGGGTGGTGGTCGTGGTCGATGTCGACACGAGTGCCGTCTATCGAGGGGTGGAGGTGTCTGGGATGCGCACCCGGATCGATCACGTGGTCCCCGAGGTGACCGATGGCAGTACCTGTGTGGCTGGAGTCAAGCTCGGTCGGGTCGACGCGCGCCGGGTAGCGGAAGGCGGCTCGTTCCGCCCCTCCTTGGTGGAGCGGATTCGCGACCGTACACTCGGCCCGTGCGCTTATTACGCGGCGTTCGGGATGCCGGGGCCGCGGCTCCGGTCGTGGCTGAGCGAGCGTCAGTACCTGCCGGCCTCCGGCACCGCGTGGGTCAACGACCCGATCGCATCCCCTGACCCGCGATACGCCGGCTGGCTCGATGGACTGCATTTCGCCCTCGTCGGGTGTGCTGCCGGTGACGCGAGACGCTGTCGGGAGATGCGGTACGGCCTCCCCGGGGAGGATCGGCTCCCCGTGCGCTGGGCCGGCTTCGGTGTAGAGGGTGTTGCCGTGGGCGCCAGCGAGTACAGCTCTTGGCGCGACCCATTGGGACCCTTCCAGCGCTCCTACTTCGCCGCCATGGTGGCGCATTACGGTCGGGAGCAGTTCGAGCGGTTCTGGACCTCCGATGCTCCGCTCGACGACGCCTTTCTGGCGGCGACAGGTGAGTCCCTCGACGACTGGACGATGCGGTGGACGCGTGCCGACTTCGGGGCCTCGATGCGCGGCGCCAAGCTGCGGCCGGTGTCCGTTCTCCTCTCCCTCGTGATTGCAGGCGTGCTCGTGGGAAGTGCCGGTCTGCTATCGCGCTTCCGTCAGGCGGTGTAGCCGCTCACGCGCGGCTGCGGCCGCAGGCGTCGGCCTTCGCGATCGCCACTTCGAGACCGGCCCGGGACGCCGACACGCCCAACGCAGCCGCTCGCTCAACGCTCACCCGCAGCTCTTCGATCACCGCCTCGGCCACACGCAGCTCTCCCTGCATCGCCGCTTTCCGCGACTCGATTTCGCTGCGCTGCTGCGGGGTGGAGCGCGTGTGCCCACGCTCAGGCGTCTCCCCTTCGTCCAGCAGACGGTCGAGGCGTCGGAGCTGACGCGCGAGCGCGCGAGTACGTGCCACGATACGGTCCGCACTCCCCACCAAGCCGGGCACTCGGTCGCGCTCCGATCGCGGCATGTTGCTGACGAGCCCCGCGATCACCGCCCGCTCACTGCGCACTCGCTGCACCGTGTCCGCATGCTCCCCGAACGCTCCTGACCTCGATCCGAGCGTGGCCGAGGTTTCCGTCGACACCGAGCCGCTGGGTGCTCCGTTCCCTCCGCGCAGGATGTCGAGCGGCGTGTAACCGGCCGTCCACAAGCGACCGTACTGGAACGCCACGGGGAGGAACCAGAGCGCCGCCACGAGTGGTGCGAAATCCAGCGCCTGGTTCGTGCCCAGATCGATAGCGAGCAGGAGGAGGTTGCCCAGTGCGAAGACGGTGGCGGCACGACGGAACCTGGCGACGGGTGTCACCGGCCGGGCCGTCACCGTGCGGATCGCGGCGCGGAGGCCAGGCGTCGGTGGTGCGGCAAACGCGCCCGTCGTCTGCGGCCTGAGCACGGCGCAGAGTTCCGCCGCCGACGCGTAGCGCTCGTCGGGCTCCTTCGCGAGACACCGCGCCACTGCCGCCGCAAGGTCGGGAGGGCAGTCGGACCGCCGTACGGTGACGGGTGGGGCCTCCTCCGTGATCAGCTTGACGATGAGCGCGTGAAACGAGCCGGCGCGGAACGGCAGCTCGCCCGTGAGCATCTGATAGGCCACCACTCCCAGCGAATAGAGATCGGAACGGTGGTCTACGTCCCGGTCCTCACTTGCCTGCTCGGGACTCATGTAGTCGGGTGTGCCCAGCAGCATGCCGGTGCCCGTGAGGCTCTGGCCGTCTGTCGGTTCCGCGGCGCGCGCGATGCCGAGATCGGTGACGAGCACGCGTCGCTCGTCGCCCTCGAGCATGATATTGTCGGGCTTCACGTCGCGATGGATCATCCCGGCGCGGTGCGCGTGGTGCAATGCACTCGCCGCCTCGAACAGAATGCGGCGCACCTCGTCGAGCGGGAGCTTGCCCTCGCGTTTGGCGCGCTGACCGACGGTCTCGCCGCGGATGAGTGGCATCACGAAATAGGCGAGGCTCTCGCTCTCGCCCACCGTGTAGATCGGCATGATGTTGGGGTGGCGGAGTTGCGCCATTGCTTCGGCTTCGCGCCGAAACCGCTCGAGCAGCAGCGGCGATGCGTGGAAGTCGTAGCGCAGTGTCTTGACGGCAACCTCGCGCTTGAGCCGCACGTCACGGGCGGCGTATACCTCCGCGAACCCACCCCGGCCGAGCAGCCTCCCGATCTCGTACTGATCACCCAGGGCTCGCGCCAGTCGCTGGCGGTGCAACTCTGCCGCGGACGACGGCGAGGTGCCGCGCGCGTCACTTCCACCCGGAACAATGGAGGGTCGCTCACTGCCGCACTCGGGGCAGTAGCGCCCCCGATCGGGGAGCTCGGCGTTGCAGACGGGGCAGCGTTGCGCTGATGTGACCATCGGTGTTGGTGAGTGGGGTTCGCCAATTATACCGGTTGTGTCGCGCCGGGGATCCCTGGCGCGTGCCGGTCTTGAGAAACCCCCTGGGCGGTGCGAGGTTACTGTTCCACCGGCGCCGTAGCCAAGTGGTAAGGCAGAGGTCTGCAAAACCTCCATTCGGCGGTTCGAATCCGCCCGGCGCCTCTGGCGGTTAGGCGGTTGAGCGGTTAGGCGGTTAGCGTAGGCTCGGCCGCCTTCCGAGCCCGAGACGGGACATGTCGTCTCGGCGGAAGAGGGTACCCCAGCGCCGGCTGTCCATGTCCGATCCATCCGCCGTAACTCCTAGCCGCCTAACCGCCCAACCGCCAAACCGCCCAATAGACGACTGCCTGTCGACCAGAAACGGGCATCTCTTCATCGAGCAGTGCGACACGACGGAGTTGGTGCACCGGTTCGGGTCGCCGCTGTTCGTGCTTTCCGAAGACCAGCTGCGCCGCAACGTGGGCCGGTTCCAGACCGCGTTCGCGAGCGGGTGGACCGACGGGCCGGTCAAGATCCTGCCGGCGGCCAAGGCCAATTGGATCACGGCCGTCCAGCGGATCCTGGCCAGTGAAGGCTGCGGCTGCGACATCTATTCGGCCGGCGAGCTCACGGTGGCGCTCCGTGCGGGATTCGATCCCCAGTATGTCTCGGTCAACGGCGTACCGAAGGATGACGACCACATCCACCGCTGCGTCCGTGAGGGTGTACGCCTCACGATCGACAGCGTGGAAGAGGCGGATGTGATCGAGCGCGCAGCTCGTACACTCGGACGGAAGGCATCGGTGCGACTGCGGCTCAAGCCCGCACTGGCCGGGTTCGTCCGGCACAGTGAGTTCGTGGCCGAAGGGCTGGTTCCCACCGATATCGCCGCGCTCGCCTACAAGGGTGGCCTCACGTTCGACACCGCGGTCGCAGTAGGGCGCCGCGTGCTCGCCATGGAGCACGTAGAACTGGTGGGATTCCACGAGCACCACGGTCGCCATCATCGGTCCCTCAGGTACTGGGAAGAGCAGATGCGCGCCTATGCCGCGGAGATCGCCCGGGTGTGTGAGGCGCTCGGCGGCTACCGGCCACGCGAGATCGACATCGGTGGCGGGTTCGCGATCCCGCGGGATCCGTTCAACGCGGTGACCGACTACACCGAGCCGCTGCAACTCGCCGCGCTCCACACCCTGTCCAAAGGGCTCCGCGTGCTGGGTCGCCGGGGCCGGTACGGCGTGTTGCGCCGACTGGTGGACCGGTTCACGACGAAGCCGAACCAGACCCCGGCGCCCAGTATCGAAGACTACGCTCGGGTGTGCACGACGACCCTGCGGGCGGCGCTCCACCGTGAAGGAATCGCGACCGAGGGGCTGCTGCTCCAGGTGGAGCCGGGCCGCTCGATCCACGGTGATGCCGGGATTCACCTCACGACCGTGCGGAGCATCAAGCGGATCACCGAGCCCATCCGGTTCAACCTCGTGGTGGTGGACAGCACCGAGTTTTGGCTCACGGGCGGCCGCTATGAGCACCACCTGCACGACTACGTGTTCGCCAACAAGACGGACGCGCCACTCGAGGACAAGGCCGACATCATCGGGCGGAGCTGTTTTGGCGATCGCCTGATGCCGCTGGTCAGGATCCCCAGGGTGGAGGTCGGCGACATCCTCGCCATGCTGGACACCGGCGCCTACCAGGAAGTCTCGATGAGCAACTTCAACGCGCTGCCCCGCCCGGCCACCGTGCTCGTGACGGGGGACCAGGCGACCGTGGTCCGCCGGGCGGAGACCGAAGAGGACGTACTTCGCCGGGACATCGTCCCGCAGCACCTGGAGTGAGGCTGAAACGGGCGCGTCGGGCTCGCGCCCGTGTTCACGGTCGATTCACGCTCTCTTCATCCCTCGATCGCGATAGAACGACTCCCCCTTTGATGCGCAGGCCAGGTCTCCACATGGCATTTCAGGTCGGCGACGAGACCCGACGATCGGCGAGCGACTGCCCCAAGGGATTCCGCTGCCTGGAGGGCGCCGGGACAAATCTGTGCCCGATCGAGGACTGTGTTGGCGGCGAGGTGCATTTCATTGCGTGCCGGGCCGAGGGGTATTGTCCCTACCAGCGGTCGTTCGGCCACGGGTGGCTGTGCGCCTGCCCGGTCCGGAAGGAGCTGTACCGCGTTTACCATGTCTGACCCGGCCGGCCGCGGCCAACGGGCAAAGAACTGGCCGGCAGGCCAGTCACAACGCTAACCCGGGCTTCCCCAATATTCGCCGGGAATCATCGTCTGCCTGAGGTCCAGTCTCGGCCCCCGGTCGAGACCGGCCACTACTGGTCCGAGGGTCAGTTGAAGGCTGGGCCGAGACGATGTCCGTTCCTCGAATCTGGGGCCGGTTCGCCCCGCAGTGGCAAGGGCCAGGAATCTGTCAGGCCCACGGATGTGGGTGCATCTAGCCTCCACACCGGCCGTTTCGGTTGACGGGATCTCGGCAACAAGTATCTTATCACCAAGATGAATAGTAGTGAGGGGTCCGGCGGACCTGGATCCGGTGTTGCCACGCAGTTCTGGGAGGTTCTGGCGCGGGCGCACGCCGCGGTCGAGGCTCGGGTGGCCCAGTATGCGAGCCGGCATGATCTGACCCTGGCCGAGTTCGGGGCCCTCGAGGCGCTCCACCGTCACGGCCCGATGTTGCTCGGCGAGCTGCAGCGCCACGTGCTGGTCTCCAGCGGTGGCATGACCTACCTGGTGGACCGGTTGGAGTCGCGCGCGTTGGTGGAGCGGCGGCCCAGTCCGACGGATCGTCGCGCGAGGTTTGCGGTGCTGACCGCCGCGGGGCAGGCGCTGATGGACCGCCTCGTTCCCGAGCATGCGCGCGCGGTGGCCGACGCGGTGAGTGGCTTGACCGCGGGAGAGCAACGACAGGCGACCGCGTTGCTGCGATCGCTGGGGCTCGGGCCGATGGAACCCGAGCGTGTGCCCACCGTCTCGGCTCCTCCACTGGTACCGTCGCCGACGCCGATCGCCGCGGCTGCGCCGCCGCCGTCCCCGCGGGTGCCGGCTGAACCTGTCGAGCCCGCGCCCGCCGCTCCAGCGGACGTGGCGCAGCCGACGCCGACCGAGGCCCCGGCGCCAGCCGAGCCGGACCTGCCAACACCACCCGAACCGGAGCTGCCGGCACCACCCGAGCCGGAAGAGGTGGTGGAGGCCGCATCACTACCCGTGATGGCCGCGGAAGAGGTGGAGTGGGTCGAGGCGGGCGAGCCGGCGCCCGGCGAGGAACCCGCGATCCTGAGCGGACCGGAAACCACGATTCTCGTGATCGATGACGACCGCGGCACCCGCAAGGTGGCCAAATCGGCCCTGGCGGGGCCCGGTCGGGAGATCATCGCCGTCGATTCGGCAGCGGAGGCACAGCGCGCCCTGGCGCGTCACGACGTGGCGCTCATCGTGTTGTCGCTTGTGCTTCCGGACGCCGACGGCCGCGCCGTGTTCACCCGGCTCAGCCGCCAGCGCACCACCGCCGGCATTCCGGTGATCATGGTGGCCTCCAAGGTCGGCGAACGTGCGCGGGTGGAGTGTCTCGGGCTCGGCGTCGCTGAGTGGATTGAGAAGCCGATCGACGGCGCGACCCTGGCAACAGCGGCCGACGCGCTGCTCGAAGGCAGCCTGGTCCCAGTGGACGCCGCTGCCGACCCCGTGACGGCCGCGCTCAACCGAGCGGCCTTCGCCGAGGCATACGAGCGCGAGGTGACCGCCCGAACCGACGATCCGGCGCCCACGGCGGTTGCACTGCTCGACCTGGATGCGATTTCCAGCGTGAACAGCGAGCATGGCCACGATGTCGGGGATCGTGTGCTGCGCCAGATTCGCGAAGTCCTGACGAGCGCGCTCCGCGACAACGATGTGGTGGCCCGGTGGCGTGACGACGAGTTCGTCGTGCTGTTTCCCCAGTCCGATCCGGCGACGGCCCAGCGCCTGCTCACCAAGGCGCAGGCGTTGCTCACGACGTCCCCGCCGACTGCGCCGGACGGCACGCTCATCCCGATCACGTTCTCGGCCGGCATCGCCACGGCGAGCTCGCTCACCTCGATGGAAGAGGCGGTGGCCACCGCCGATCGGGCACTGAGTCGCGCGAAGAGTGAAGGACCCTCCCGGGTGGTCTCGGTGGACGATGACTCGAGCGAGGCCCCGGTCACCGTGCTGGTTGCCGAAGACGATCGGGTTACCGCCACGCTCGTGCGACACCGACTGGAACGGGCCGGCTTCGAGGTCGTCCATTGCGAGTCCGGGACGCAGGCGCTCGAGGCTGCCGAACAGGTGGCGTTCGGCCTCTGCATCTCGGACATCCGCATGCCCGGACTGGATGGCTTCGAGCTGGTGAAGCGCCTGCGTGCGCTGCCGCAGTACGAGGCCGTGCCGATCCTGATGCTGACCAGCCTCGGTCGCGAGGAGGACATCGTGCGGGCATTTAGTCTGGGTGCCAGTGACTACATGACCAAGCCGTTCTCGCCGGTGGAGCTCTTAGCCCGGGTGCAGCGCCTGCTGCGCCGGCGGGTGTCGTCCTCGGCGTCGTGAGAGGAGGCGTCTGACCATGCCGGTGGATTTCGGGCTCGGCGAACAACTCCTCCTGGTGCTCGCGATCGGCATCGGGGTGCTGATGCTGTTCGCCATCGGCTTCGCTGTCTCGGTGGTCATGCTTCGTCTTGCCCACGAGCGTCGGGCCGAAACGTGGCGGGTGCTGGAGGCCAAGTGGGAAGGCACGATTCTCGAGATTCTGGCGGGGGACCGCGATCCGGCGACGTTCCACGCCCTGGTGGCAGAGGGCGAGGAACTGTTCTGCGTCGGCTACATCCTCCGCTACGCCCGACGGCTGACCGGTCCCGAGCGCGAGTTGCTGGAGGACCTGGCGCGGCCCTACCTGCCGCTGATCGTGCCGCGGATGCGTCATCGTAACGCGCGACGGCGGGCACGTGCGGTGCGGACGCTGGGGATGCTCGGGCTGCCAGCGTACGCCGAGACCGTCGCGGCCGCCCTCGAAGACGATTCGCCATTGGTCTCGATGGTGGCGGCGCGGTCGTTGGCTCGGGGGAAAGACCCCGACTACGTCGCTCCGGTCCTCGACCACCTCGATCGGTACACGTTGTGGAGCCCGAACTTCCTGGCATCGATGCTCGCGAGCATCGGCCCCGCCGCGGCACCCGCGCTCCGGGTGGTGTTCGCGGATGCCAAGCGCCCCGCCGGGGTGCGCGCCGTCGCCGCGACGGCCTTGGCGTACCTCAACGATCTCGCCGGTGGCGACACGGCCGTCCGGGTGCTGGAGCAGGCCTCGGATCGGGAGCTGCTGGCGGCGGCGTTACGGCTGATCGGTCGGGTGGGGCATCGGGATCATCGTGCCGCCGTGCTGCCATTTCTCACCGCGTCGGATTTCTACGTGCGGGCCACGGCAGCGAGCGCCCTTGGCAATGTCGGAGAACTGGAGGATCTCGAGCTCCTTCGGGTGGCCTGCGAGGATGACGACCGATGGGTCGCGATCCACGCGGCGCGCGCCCTGCGTGATGCGGGCGACGTGAAGTCGCTGCAGCAGTTGGCGGCGTCCGGCGGGCCACGCGCCACGCTCGCCTTGCAGGTGCTGTCGGAGGTGGGCGCGTGACGGGCGTTCTGGGTGTGACCCTCGCCGTGCTGGCCGTGTTCAACGGCCTGGTCCTCGCGTATTTCGTGGTCCTGAATACGGCGTACCTCGCGACGAGCCTCATCGCGTTTCGAGACATCCGCCGCTATGTCGAACGTCTCAAGTCACTCGACCTGAGCGAGCTCCTGTCGTCGGAAGGTGTTCCGCCCGTCACGATCATCGCGCCGGCCTACAACGAGGAGCCGACCTGCGTCGAATCCACGCGCTCACTGCTCGGCCTCGAGTACCAGCGGTTCGAGATCCTGTTCGTCAATGACGGCTCGCGCGACAATACGCTGGCGCGGATGCAGGAGGCGTTCGACCTCGTCCCGGCCGCGCGTCTGCCGACGGCCGACCTCGCCACCACGCGGGTCCGCAAGGTGTACCAGAGCAAGCGCCACCCCAACCTGTGGGTCATCGACAAGGAGAACGGTGGCAAGGCTGACGCGCTCAACGCGGGCGTCAACATGTGCGTCACGCCCTTGTTCTGCGCCGTGGATGCCGACAGTCTGTTGGAACGCGAGGCGCTGACCAGAATCGTCCGACCGTTCCTGGAAGACCGGCGCACGATCGCGGCGGGGGGAGTGATCCGCATCGTCAACGACTGCACCGTCACGGAAGGGAACGTGGCCGAAGTCCGCTTTCCCCGGAACTGGTGGGCCCGATTCCAGGTGCTGGAGTATCTGCGCTCCTTCCTCGCGGGACGCATGGGGTGGTCGGTGCTCGATGCCACGCTGATCATCTCGGGCGCCTTCGGTGTGTTTCGTCGGGAAACCGTCGTGGCGGCCGGAGGCTATGCGTCGCCGAATACGTCCGGGGCGACCGTCGGCGAGGACATGGAGCTGGTGGTTCGTCTCCACCGATACTGCCGCGAGCACGACATCCCTTACCGGATCAGCTTTGTGCCGGACCCAGTGGCCTGGACGGAGTGTCCCGAAACCCTGCGGGTGCTGGCGCGACAGCGCGACCGGTGGCAGCGCGGCATGGCCGAGAGCCTCCTCCGCCATCGGCGCATGCTCTTCAATCCACGCTACGGACGGATCGGTTTCCTGGCGTATCCGTACTTCCTGTTCTTGGAGACGCTTGGTCTCCTAGTCGAGATCGTGGGATACGGTGCCTTCATACTGACCCTGGCACTGGGTCTCGTGTCCTACCTGCACGCCGCCGCGTTCCTCATGGCCGCGTTCGTGTTCGGCATGGTGCTGTCCATTGCGGCGGTCGGCCTGGAAGAGTTGGGCTTCCGACGATACCCCAGGGTGTCGGATCTGCTGCGCCTCTTCGTGGTGGCGGCCGTCGAGAATTTCGGGTACCGGCAGTTGATTTCGATGTGGCGATTGCACGGGTTGATTTCGGCGGTGCGACGGGTCGAAGGGTGGGGCGAGATGACCCGAAAGGGCTTCTCGCCTTCGCGGCCGGCTGAATCCGCCGGGACGCTGGGGCGAGACCGCATACCGCCAACGCGGAGAACTGGTGATGGCTGAGCGCCCCGCACGGAGCGCGGAGTGGAGTCTGATCTCCAAGGTGAGTCATGAGATCCGCACGCCCCTGAACGGGCTGGTCGGACTCGTGGAGCTACTGCTCGATACCGACCTCTCCCCGGACCAGCGACGATCGGTAGAGCTGATTCGCGTGTCATCCGGCTCCCTGCTCGTGCTGGTCAACGATATCCTGGACTACACCAAACTGGAGCGGGACCGCATCGAGTTGGAGGATGTCGCGTTCGATCTCGGCCAGCTCGTGGACTCCGCCGTGCAGCTGCTGCGGGTCCGTGCCTTCGAACGCGGCATCGCGCTGAGCTACGAGATCGCCTCGGATGTCCCGCGCGCCGTCCGCGGCGACCCGAGCCGGCTGCGTCAGATTCTCACCAACCTGATCGGCAACGCCATCAAGTTCACCAGCGAGGGAGGCGTGTTCGTGCTCGTCACCACGCAGGCGAGCCGGAACGCCCGGGTATCGGTGCGCTTTGCGGTGCGCGATACGGGCACGGGGATCCCGTCCAACAAGCTGGAGACGATCTTCGAAGAATTCACGCAAGCGGAGACCAGTGTGGCTCGCAAGTTCGGCGGGACCGGACTCGGTCTCCCCATCGCCCGCAAGCTGACGCAGTTGATGGGCGGCGAGCTCACGGTGACGAGCGAGGTCGGGAAGGGGAGCGAGTTCGCGTTCACGGTGGCTCTGAAGCAGATCGATGAGCGGATGCTGGAGGTGCTGTCGCCGGCCACCGTCCCCTTGGATCGACTGCGCGTGCTGGTGGTGGACGGCAATCCGACCAGCCGTGACTTCATTCGACAGACGCTCGGGAACGCGGGCGTGACGGTGCGCAGCGCCACCAGTCTGGATGAGGGGTACACCGAGCTGCACCGGGCCCGGATCGCCGGAGAGCCGATGCATTTCGCGATTCTCGACGCCTGGTTCGATCGGCAGGATGGGTTCGAGGTGACGCGTCGTATCCGCAACGATCCCGACCTGGCGGACACGCGGGTCATGATCCTCGCCGCACGCGGCGAGCGCGGGCACGGTCAGCGGTGCCGGGAAGTGGGGGCGCAAGCCTACTTCACCAAGCCGATCTCCGAGAAGGAGCTGTTCGGTGCCATCCGAACGGTCATGGCCGCGAGCCTCGAGGATCTGGTCACGCGACATTCCATCGCCGAGAGCCGGCGCCGGCTGCGGGTCCTGGTGGCGGACGACAACGAGGTGAATCGCCAGCTGGCCGCGATCGCGTTGACCAAGCGCGGCCACCAGGTGGATCTCGTGGAGCACGGCGGATGGGCCATCGAAGCAGCCGAACGCCACCGCTACGACGCGATCCTGATGGACGTCGAGATGCCGGAGGTCGACGGCATGACCGCCACGGCTCGGCTGCGCGAGTCCGAATCGACGGCTGATATCCCGATCATCGCCATGACGGCCCACACCGAGTTCCGGGGGTCTGACGGCTACTACAAGAGCGGGTTCACCGCCTTCCTGTCCAAGCCGTTTCGACCGCAGGATCTGGTGCGCGCTGTGGAGGAGCTGGGGACCGAGCGCGAGGCCGTGACGGCGATGTCGACGGAGGAAACCGCTCCGGTCGAACTCCACGAGTTCCGACGGGTGATGCGCGAGGCGGGGATCGAAGAGGGGGCCGACAGCATCCTCCGTGTGTTCCTCTCGGATGCGCCGGGCCGGATGCGCGCGCTTGATGACGCCATCGCGACCGGCAATGCCGACGCGATCCGCCAAGCGGCGCACGCGTATCGGTCAGCGGCTGCGACGGTGCGTGCCGAGAGCCTTGCAGCGCTGCTGAGTCACGTGGAGTCGGCCGCCGCCGCCGCAAATCTGGATCACGTGCAGGAAGTGCTGCCTCAGGTGCGCGGCGAGCACGAGGCCGTGATCGCGTACCTCCGGGAAGAGGACGGGTAGCGGCTCGGCATTTGCGGAACTGCTCAGGTCCGTCCAGCCGTGTCGGTGGACGACGCTAGAACGCCCAGCCACCGGACAGGGTGAGGGCGAAATAGCGGTAGCCGGCACCGCCGGTCGAGAAGCTCTGGAGGCCCGCGTTGGAGTACAGCGCGGCAATCCCCACCTGTCGGCCCGGGGACAGGTCGTAGGCCGCCTGCACGGAGAGGCGGATGGTGGCGTGCGGGTCCCACGTCGTGGTGATCTGCTCCAGCCCCGGCGCCGCCTCGCCCGTCACGTTCCAGGGTCCGCGCAGCGGCCGCCACCGCGCGATCGCCTCGGCATGCAGATAGAGGCTGGGATCGAAGTACCCGTCCTGAAGATCGTTCTCGAAACCGAACGCGCGAACTCGCGTCGCCGCGATCCACACTGGGGTGAGGCGCCGCGTGCCGGCCACGTATCCCGCAATCCGCCGGTTGGCCTGGCTGCCCCGGAAGTCTGCGTATGAGAACCCGCTCTCCACGAGCCACCGCGGTGCTGGCTCCGCACGGAGGCTGACGCCGCCTTCGGTGTAGGTGACGCCACTGTCGATCATGAGCGCGGTGGCGTCGAAGGCGGAATGGGCGAACGTGAGCGAGCCGCCGACGCGATTCCGCGTGGGGCTCGCGAGGCTCGCGTGCACCGCCGGTTCCGTGGTGGCAGCCGCACCGTCGGATCCCGACGCGCCGATGCCGAAACCCACCGTCCAGCCCGGCTCCAGGAGATACCTCCCCGTGGCCACGAGCCCCCAGGCTTGCCGATCCGGCACGATCTGCTCGTTCCACGCCGCATGCCGGAAATACGTGTCAAACCCGAGCTGCAGCCGTGGCACAAGTGGATACGTGCCGCGCAGCACCACCGTCGCGATCCGTTGATCGTCCGAATCCGCCTCGTAGGTGAACGCCGGGCGAACCCAGGGGCCGATCGCCGCTCCGATCCAGCGGCGCTCCTCACCGTAGTCGCGCGTCCCCCGCTTGTCCGGCGGAATGCGGTCGAGGGCCTCGCGCGCCGCGGCGGGACGTCCCTGCCATCGCAGCGTCTGTGACAGCCCGATCAGGGTCGTCGGATCACCCTCGTTCAACTCCTCGATGGCGCGCCACCGTTGCTCCGCCGCGAGCAAATCTCCCTGCCAGGCGGTGACACGGGCCATGCCTTGCAGGGCTTCGATGTCTCTGGGATTCGAGGCGATGAGGTCCGCGTAGATCGCGCGGGCGGAGTCGAGATCGTCGAGCCACGCCCGCGTCTGCGCCAGCCCCAGTCGCGCCAACCGGTCGGTGGGCGATCGCCGGAGCATGGCTTCGTACGCGGCGATCGACTCGTCCAACCGTCCCGCCCACGCCAGGACCTTCGCGCGGTCGGCTGCGGCCTCGTTGTTCTGCGGGTACAGCGCGAGCAGTCGGTCGAACAGCGCCAGGCCCGCATCGTACCTCCCGTCCCACGCCAGCATCAGTGCCATGCGGTGGAGCGCCACGCCATCGCTGGAATCGGCCGCGAGGCGTTCGGCATAGAGCCGGCGAGCGGTATCGATATCGCCGCTCCGCCACGCGACGTCGGCAGGCTGTTGGGCCGCTCCCGTGACGGTCACCGCGGTGACGAGGAGCGTGACCCAGGCCAACGTGCGCGCGGGTCTCATGGCGCTACCCCCCGACGCTCGAGTTGGGAGAACACCCGCTGCATGGCGTCGAACACCGGTCGGCGACGGGCGCGCCACCGCGGCACCTCCCACGGGTCCCAGCCAAACCGGGCCACCGATACGCCTCGCTCGGGCCAGTGCTGCCAGGACCCGTCGGCAAACCGTGCTGCCGCGACCACGCCGATCGACTCGATGGGTCGCGGGACGAAGCCGTCGGCCGTGTCGGCGGTGCTCGCCAGGACCTGCAGGCTGCTCGGATCGGCGACGTTGATGAGCGTCCATGGGATTCGGATCTCCAGGCTCCCTGATGCGGAGTCTACTTCCCAGCAACCGTCGGGCGCCGGTCCCGCCGGCAACACGCTGCGGTCGTACCCCACGGCGGCATACTCGGTGCCGTCGCGTGCAAAGCGGCGCCGGTTGATGATGACGCGCAGCGAGTCGTACTGCGGGTCCCTACGCCGTGTGCCCCGTAACGGAAGGTTGTAGTGCTGCAGGTACGGTCCATGAAACATCCCCGGCAACGGGTTGGCGATCGGCGGCACCGTGACCGGATCGTTCACCACCTCCATCCGCTCGATCCGGAACGGGTTGGCATGGGGATCGGCGAGCACGCGGACCTCGTTCGGCGTCGCCACGATGGCGAATTCAATGCCGATGGGCAAGCGACTGTCGGCCTGGCCGGGCCACCGCGTGGTTCCACGCCGGCGGTCGACCACGTCCAACCCCACGAAGAGCGTGTCGGGGAGCCCGCGTCCTTGCGGATCGAAGAGCAGGTGGAGATAGGCCTCGTCGGCGAGCGCACGAAGGTTGCTCTCGTACACTGGTGGCACGGTGTTCCACACCGATAGGCGCTCGGCAAGGGTGGATCCAGCCAACCGCGGCTCCGGTTCGATGGCGATCACCCCGTACTGCTGTTCAGCGTTCAATCGGCTCAGCCACAACCGGTTGCGCTCACGTGGCAGCTCGAGATCGATCACCACCCAGTTCTTCTTGAACCACTCATCGATCCAGGCGAAGAGCATCCCTCCCGCCATGCCGGTGGTATGAATGAGTGTCGTCGCCCCCGCGTCGATGCGTGCTTTCTCTGCTTCAGTGTGTCCGCCGTGGTGCCAACCGGTGTCGGAGAAATGCGCCGCGCCGAGGCTGGCGGGAACGCCATACTCGGCGATCACCACCGGCATGCCGCGGTGGTGCTGCTTCAGGCGCCGCAGGTACTGCTCGTATCCGCCGCCCACCACCATGAAGTCGGGGTAGTAGGGATACGCGTGATACGAGGCGAAGACGCCGGCTCGGAACGCCTCGGTGGCGCGTACGAGGCTCGGATCGATCGCGACCAGATCGTTGTCGTACTCGTTGGGGATGTAGGTCGTGTCCCCACCGAGCGCCTTGCGGATCGCGAGTTCCTCGGCAACGGTCGTCTCCGTAGCATGGGTCAACGGATCGAGCGTGGGCCAGTTCGTGTAGGCCACCGGTCGTTGCTGGTGGTAGGACTCGGTCTCGTAGGCGATGATCGCGTCCGAGACCCGCGTGAGCCACACATCCATGGCCGTCGCGCCCTCGACGGTCAGATACGTGCCGCGCCACGAGGTGCGGTCCGGGTGGGTCAGGTTGAAGGTGTCGACGGCAAATGGCTCCCACTCCCTGCCGAGGATGTAGGCCAACGTCCAGCGCGAGACATCCGCCGTGTAGAACCCCGAGGCGTGCCCGGGTCGAGCCACGATGTCCGCACGGCCGTGCACCAGATTTACGACGTGCCGCATGGCATCGGCGAAGTGCTCGTTCCAGTCCGGATCGTCGAAGTCGTGCTTGGGCGGTAGCTCCGTCCACACCCCGTGCACCAGCCACAGCGGGCGGTCCGGATGCGTGCGGTTGCGCTCGGCAAGCGCCTGGTAGAAGTGCGGCGGGTGAATGGTGTAGACCCGGATCGTGTTGGCCCCCATCTCGGCGATCTCGTCGATCCAGCGGGCGTAGGTGAGGGAATCCGGGAACTGACTCGGGAACCTCCCCGGTAGCGCGGCCCCGAGGTTCACGCCCCTGATGTAGAACGGGCGCCACCGGCCCCGGCTGAATACCTGGAACCCATCGCCTCGCGTGCGCGAGGTCAGTCCCAGCGAGTCCGGCACTACCAATGGAGCCCGCTCGGGAGGCGTTCCGAGGCGGTCGAGCTGCGCACGCGCCTCGGCGTGATCCGGCACGATGGTGAGCACCTCGGTGAACAGCCGTCGTGCCTCGATGCCGTTGCCGCGCCGGGACGCGATCAGCCCGAGTCCTTGGATCGCATCGACGGTTTGCGGCGCGCGCTCGAGCGCCCGCTCGAACTGGTGTCGGGCCTCGACGAATCGATCGCCGCGGAAATACCCGTACCCGGTTCCCACGGTGGCCGCGAGATGTGCGGGACAGCGCTCGAGCGCGTCTTCGAATCTTGCGGTCGCATCGTCGATGCGGTTATCCCGGTAAAGCTTCCAGCCGCGCTCAACTGTGGATTCGGCCGCCTGCGGACACGGCGCGTCGTCGCAAGAGCTATAGGCGATGATGAAGAGCAGTACGGCGCACGCCGTGAAGCGGGAGGTGGTCATAAGCGAGTGCCGAAGCATAGGGATCCATGCCGGCGCGGGCAATGCGCCGCTTGCCCTCTGCCGAGCTTGGCCGTTAGCGTATGGATCGATGGTCGGCGGCCGTCGCGCCGCCGCCACCTTCCCGAGCGGGAGCATCTGGTGAATGGATTGTCCCTCATCGCGCAGCGGCCTCCTAGACACACCACGGTCGTGCGGCGGTGCGCGCGGATCTTGGCCGTCGCCCTCCTGCTTCCCGCCGTGGCCATGTGCCAGGCGTCGAGCATGCCCGACCCAGGATTGACCGCCGTCGACGGCGTGCGCGTGGGACACGTCACCCTCGACGCACGGCCCACCGGATGCACGGTGGTGTTGCTGCCCGCGGGTGCGGTCGGCGGGGTGGACGTCCGAGGTGGTGCACCTGGGACCCGCGAAACCGATCTCCTCGATCCGGTGAACACCGTCGACGTGGTGCATGCCGTCGTGCTTTCCGGAGGGAGTGCGTTCGGGCTCGATGTGGCGTCGGGTGTGGTTCGCTATCTCGAGGAGCAGGGTATCGGCTTCGAAACGGCGGTGGCCCGGGTGCCGATCGTGGTTCAGGCCATTCTCTACGATCTCGCTGTGGGCGATGACCCCTCGGTGCGCCCCGACGCCGAGTGTGGATATCGTGCCGCGGGTGCCGCCACGGATGCGCCCGTCGGTGAAGGGAATGTCGGTGCAGGAGCGGGTGCCACCGTTGGGAAGATCCGAGGTACGGGGCGTGCAATGCGCGGAGGTATCGGGTCAGCATCGGCCACTCTCCCCAATGGGCTCATCGTCTCCGCGCTGGTCGCCGTAAACGCGCTGGGCGACGTGATCGATCCGGCCACCGGCCGTGTGGTGGCAGGTGTGCGCAGCGATGACGGCTCGAGGTTGGCCGATGCGCGGCGGCTGGTCCGTGAGACGGCTCGAGCGACACCGGGGCCCGGTCAGAACACGACCATCGGTGTCGTAGTGACGAACGCGAGGCTCACCAAGGTCCAGGTCACCAAGGTGGCGCAGATGGCGCACGACGGTATCGCGCGCGCCGTCTATCCGGCTCATACGCCATGGGACGGCGATGCCATCTTCAGTCTCGCGACCGGCAGCTATGCGGGCGAAGCCGACGTCGCAACCGTCGGCGCGCTGGCCGCCGACGTCGTGGCGGAGGCCATCCTCCGTGCGGTTCGCGCCGCCACCAGCCTGCCAGGCCTTCCGGCCGCGTCGGATCTGCGCGGAGGCCGATGAGCGTACCGCTGGTCCTGCTTCTCTCCTATGCCGCGGGACTGACGCTCCTTGGACTCTGGATCGGACGCCGAGTCGCCAGCAGCAGCACGTTCTTCGTCGCCGGGCGCCGGCTCCCACCACTGCTACTCTTCGCCACCGTGCTCGCCGCCAACATCGGTGCCGGGTCTACGGTCGGTGCCGCCGGCCTGGGATATCGCCACGGACTGAGCGCGTGGTGGTGGGTCGGCTCGGCGGGCATCGGGACCCTGGTGTTGGCCTTCTGGGTTGGACCCCGACTGTGGAAGATTGCCCGCGCGCACGATCAGTACACGGTGGGGGATTATCTCGAGCACCGCTACGGTCGCTCCGTTCGGGCGGTGATCGCCGTGCTCCTATGGGTGGGCACGCTCGCGATCCTCGCCGGACAACTCATTGCCGTGGCATGGGTGCTGGACGTGGTGGCCGGCATTCCCAAGCCGTTGGGCTGCCTGATCGGCGGCGGCGTCATGACCGTGTATTTCGCGGCCGGTGGGCTGTTCACCTCGGCGTGGGTCAACCTTGTCGAGCTGGTCGTGCTACTCGTGGGGTTTGCGCTGGCGGTTCCGTGGGTGCTGGCCGACGTGGGCGGTTGGCACGGCGTCGTTACCGCTGCCCCGGCCACGGCGCATGAGTACTTCGGATTCTGGGGTGGGGACGGATCGGGGTGGATGTATCTCGCCCTCCTCGTGCCCGCGTTCATCATCTCACCGGGGCTGATCCAGAAGGTGTACGGCGCCCGCGATGAGCGCACCGTGAGAGTGGGGGTTGGGGCGAGTGCGGTCGTGCTGATGCTGTTTGCCTTCCTGCCGCCACTCCTTGGCATGATGGCTCGGGCCTACAGTCCCGAGCTGGCCAATCCGGAACTGGCGCTGCCCACCGTGCTGGTGCAGGGCCTACCGGCCGTCGTCGGGATGATCGGCCTCGCCGCGGTGTTCTCGGCGGAGATCAGCTCCGCGGATGCGATCCTCTTTATGCTCTCCACGTCGCTCTCCGAAGATCTCTACCGCCGGTTCCTCCGTCCCGACGCCTCCGATCGACAAATCCTTCGCGTCGCGCGGATCGCGGCGGTTGCCGGTGGGGGACTGGGCGTCGCCCTCGCGATCGTGCTCCCCTCCGTGATCAGCTCCTTGAGCGTGTTCTACTCGTTGCTGGGAGTGAGCCTGTTCGTGATCATTGTGGCGGGGATCCATAGCACGCGACCGGGCGTGCCGGAGGCCTTGGCCGCCATCGCCGGCGGGGTGAGCGCGTCGGTGGCACTGCGCCTGGCCGGCGTGCCGACCGCAGGACTCTGGAATGCGTACACGTTGGGTCTCCTCGCCTCCGGTCTCGTGTTCGCCGTGGTCGCGTTGGCACGACGCCGCACGAGGTAGCATACTCCGCGTCGTGGGTGGGGCGGGCACGAGTGTTGCCTCAAGGAGGTGCGAGCCTGCGAGACCGTGACTCGACCGAGCACGTTTATCGACTGAAGGCACTGTTGTGGTCGCTTCCCGGCGTCTTCATCGGTCTGCTTGCCGGTGTGCTCGTGGCGTCGCGCACCGGAGTGATCCCAGCGGCCGCGGCATTGGTCGGAGCAGCGGTCGGTGGCGGTGCCACGTATGGGAGTATCCGCCTGCTCATGCGTGCAGCCGGTTCGGCGATGCAGACCGTGTACGCCCCGTCAGGGGCGTCGACCCCGGTCAAACGCGACTACTCCCTTGCCCAGTCCCTGATCGCTCGTGGGCGGTACCACGAGGCGGTCGCGGCGTATGAAGCACACGCGTTGGAATTTCCGAGCGATCCGGAGCCCCCGCTGCAACTTTCACGACTCTTGGGCGAGCGCCTGCGGCAACACGAAGAGTCCGCCCGCTGGCTACGGCACGCCAGGAACCGCTGTCCGCTCACGGCGGGGCAGGAGCTGATGGTGGCCCAGGAGCTGGTGCGGATCTACCTGGACGAGCTCCAGGCGCCCCGCCGAGCAATGCCGGAATTGTCGCGCATCGTGGCGGGGTTTCCGAGAACACCCGCGGCGGAAGCGGCGCAGCGCGAGCTCACGGTCATGCGCGAGCTGCTGGTACAGGAGCACGAGGGGTTGGTGGACTTCACCGCGGCCTACCTCGGGCAGCGACGGACCGCGTCCGGTGGTCCCTAGGGGCACCGACCCCGATTAGGTTGTGATCGGCTCCAACCTCGCGGTGAAGTGCCTCAGTACGGGTGCCTCGTACGTGAGGCGCAAGCCGTGAATCCGGTTCCGTTCGGCGTAGAGACGCTGGCACACGTCCACCACGTAATCCAGATGGCTCTTGGTATAGACTCGGCGCGGGACGGCGAGCCGCACCAGCTCGAGTGCCGGCCAGTGTCCGTCGGCGGCGAACATCAGCCCGCCGATCTCGACGCCACGTATGCCGCCCTCCAGGTACAATGCGCACGTCAGCGCTTGGGCGGGGAACTCCTCCTGAGGGATGTGTGGGAGGAACCGGCGGGCGTCGAGATACACGGCATGCCCGCCCACCGGGACGACGATCGGGATGCCCGCGGCGCGCAGCGCCTCTCCGAAGGCCTGCACCTGCCCCACTCGATGCGCCAGGTAACGCTCGTCCAGTACCTCATCTAAGCCACGGGCAATCGCGGCCAGGTCTCGACCAGCCAACCCGCCATAGGTCGGGAACCCCTCGATCAGGATCAGCATGTTGGTGAGCTTGGTGGTGAGCTCGTCGTCGTTCAGGGCCAGAAACCCACCGATGTTCACCAACCCGTCCTTCTTTGCTGACATCGTACACCCGTCCGCCAGCTCGAAGAACTGGCGGGCGATCTCCGCGACGCCGTACTCGAGTCCACTGCGCACCCTGTTGAAGTAGGCGTTCTCCGCAAACCGGCACGCGTCGTAGAGGAATGGGATCCGATGCGTGCGACACCACGCCGACACCTGTCGGGCGTTCTCGAGGCTCACCGGCTGTCCACCGCCGGAATTGTTGGTGATGGTGAGCATCACGAGCGGTATCCGCTCCCGACCGACCTCCGCGAACACCTTATCCAGCTTGGAGAGGTCCATGTTGCCCTTGTATTCCACCTCAGCGGTGGGATCGTACGCGTCGTCGATCACGCAGTCGACCGCGACACCTCCGTTGTGCTCCACGTTGGCGCGGGTCGTGTCGAAGTGGATGTTGTTCGGCACGTAATCGCCATCCTCGACCAACACCGTGAAGAGAAGATTCTCCGCCATGCGGCCCTGGTGGGTGGGAATCACATGGCGGTAGCCCGTGATGCGCCGAATCGTCTCTTCGAAGGTGAAGTAGTCGCGGCTCCCGGCATAGGACTCGTCGCCCGTCATCAGGGCGGCCCACTGATGATCCGACATGGCGGAGGTACCGGAGTCGGTCAGCAGATCGATCGTGATGAGCCGGGCTGGGAGGCCGAACACGTTGTAGCCGGCCTCGGTGAGCGCCCGCTCGCGCTCCGCGCGAGAGGTGAACGGAATGGCCTCGACGGACTTGATCTTGAACGGTTCCATGGTCCGGCGCTGCTCCATGGTGTAGGCGTTCGACGGCCTAAAACGCGGATCCGCCGACGGCTCAGGGGAAAACGGGCAACGGGCGCCGACGATCCGCAATCACGTCGACGCCCGTTGCTGATGCGACACCCGGAGACGGGTGCGTGGCCTACGCTACTGTGACTGCTGCCGCATGTACTCGAAGATCGCCCGAGCTTCCGCTTTGGTGGCGCCCATGTTGACCATCGGCGTGCCGTATTCCGCCAGGAGCTTCTTGGCTTCGGCATCGTTCTGCAGCATCGAGTCCGGCCGGACCATCATCGCGATGAGCCAGTCGTAGCTCCGGGTCTTCGTGACGCCCTTGAGCGCGGGGCCGATCAACTTGGCTTCGATCTTGTGGCAACTCGCGCACCCGCGGCTGGTGAAGTAGCCCTCGCCTTCCTTCGCCAGTGCCTGATCGATCGGACCCGTGGGCTCCTGCAGGCTCGCCGCGGTCGTGGTCGCCGCAGGCGCCGCCGCCTGGGTCTCCTGAACCGGCTGGTCCGCTGTCTCTCCTGCACCGCATCCCATGGCCATGGCCAGCACCACCAGCACAGCACCGTTACGGACTTTCATGGTGTCTCTCTGCTCCTTGTCGTGTTCATGATGGCATAGACGTGGATCGGGCGCCGCTGGTCCCGGTCACCGGGCGCGACACCAACGCCTAAAACTGCACCGGGGACCTGCCGATGTGAAGTCACGCAGAAGGCACCGCCGGCCGAGTGACCGGCGGTGCCTCGATCGCTCATGTGCTGGGTCGGCTCACGCTCCAGACGTACGCGGCCACCGCTTTCATCTGCTTGTCGGAGAGCGCGCTTCCCCCCCGTGGCGGCATCACCGAACCAGTCGACGATTTGTCGGCGCTCACTCCGTTGACGATGCTCTCGAGGATGCCGGTGTATGACCCGTCGCTGTGGAGCCATTCCTTGTCGGTCAGATTCGCCCCTAATCCCGGGATGCCCTTGGCGGCGGCACCGTGACAGACTTGGCACAAGCCCTGGCCGGCAAAGAGCTTCTGGCCCTCCGCGACCATGTCTTTGGTGACACCGTCGGGCAAATCCGTGGCGCCTTGGGCCGCGGCCGATGCGGTGGCCATTGCGGCCAGCGCGGCGACGGCCACGGTCAAACGGCTGATCCGGTGCATGGGACTGCCTCCAGCTGATGTCCTATCCCTAGAACGCCGTTGTGAGCCCAAGGGTCCATCTGGTGCCGTCGATCGTGGCCTTCAGCTCTGCGCCCGTGGGTGGTGCGTCTTGGTGTCGATGCCGAAGAGTGTGTAGACGGGACAATTGTGTGTCAGGGCGGTGCCGCCGAGCAGGAGGGCGACAATGGCGGCCCCGAGCGAGAGGATGAGCTGCCCGCTCAACAGCGCGGCAACGACGAGGAGGATCGCCGCCAGCGTGCCGCGTACCCACGCATCTACCCGCCCGACATTGACTCGCATGGTTGTACCCGTCCCCTGCATCGATAGGGGAACATCGGTATCGGTCTGTGAAGCCAGCGACAACGAAATGTGAAGGAGCGCTGAAGCCGTCAGTCGGCGGGTGTCTGTCGTGGAACGGTCAGCGTAATACGGAGACCCCCCAACGGGCCGCGATCGGCGGCGATCTGGCCGCCATGGGCGTGGGCGATCGCCGCCGCCACCGTGAGACCCAGCCCGGCAGCCCCCGTTCGCGTGCGGGCGCTGTCGATCCGATAGAAATGCTCGAACAAATTCGGGAGAATGTCGTCGGGAATGCCGGAACCACTGTCGTCGACCCGGATGGCGACCGCCTCCGGGCTGCCGTGGAGGGTCACACGGACGTTCGTGCCGGGCGGTGTGTGCTTGATCGTGTTGTCGAGCAGATGATTCACCGCAATCGACAGCAGCTCCCCATCCACCGGCGCACTCAGGTCCTCGGATCTCGCCTCGTAGCGGAAGATTCGCTCGGGATCACGGGTCTGGGCCTTCGAGGTGGCCCGTTCGACGAGTGAGCCGATGTCTCGGTCCCCGCGCTCGAGCGCCAACTCGCCGGTCTCGAGGCGTGCCAACAGCGCCAGGGATTCGCTGATCGAGGTGAGGTAGTCCACGTCTTCCAAGACACTTGTCAGCACCGCACGGTACTCGTCTGGCTTTCGTTCGCCCCGCAGTGCGATCTCCACTGCGCCGCGCATGGCCGTGAGCGGGGTGCGAAGATCGTGCCCCGCATCGGCGATCATACGCCGCTGCGCGTCATAGGCCCGTTCGAGCCGCTCAAACGCGTCGTTGAGCACCTCGACGAGGCCGGCGAACTCCTCCATGTCGGCGTAGGCAGTGATGCGCTGGCGCCCGCTGGGTTGGATAGAGCGTGCCTGCTCGGTGATCTCGAGGACGGGGGCCACCGTGGTGGCGGAGAGCCAGTTGGCACCGATCACCGTGGCCACCACGCCGAGCAGCACGGTCCCGAGCATGAGGAACAGCACTTCGCGGCTGGCGTTGGCCAGAGGTTCGAGAGAAGCTGCGACCTGGAGCACGTCGTGGTCGGAGCGCCCGCCCACTGGCCCGGCGAGATAGAGCGAGCGGATCCTGCCGTCACGCCACCGCTGGCCTGCCCACGCCGTCCCCTCGCGACGGGCGCGGTCGAAGCTCGCACGATCCAATGGCAGATCGGCCGCCAAGGGCGTGTTGCTCTGTACGATCACGCCTTCGGCATTCCGCACGACGACAAAACGGTTGACTTCCCGGACGAAGCTCGACCAATCCTCGTGTTCGGACTGGATCGCGATCGGGAGGCGGGAAGAGACGACCGCGGTCTGCAGGTGCGCCTCGGCGGCGATGTTCCGGTCCAAGGACTCGTGGAGCACCCGACGCGCACCCAGGAACGCCCACAGTGCGATGACGAGGAGGGCCGCACAAATGGTGAGGGAGAACCGCACGGAGACCGTGCGGCGCAGGGAGTCCATCAGTCCGTGTTGTTCCGCTTCAGACAGAACCCGACCCCTCGCACCGTCTGAATGAGACCGTCGAACCCAGCCTCACGCAGCTTGCGTCGCAGATTGCCGACATGAACGTCGACAACATTGCTTTCGGGGTCGAAGTGCATGTCCCACACTTTCTCGAGCAGCTCCGTGCGGCGGACTACGTCTTCGGGGTGCAGCATGAAGTGCTCGAGCAGTTGGAACTCCCGCGGCGTGAGATCGAGCGCATGCTCGCCCGCCCACGCGCGGTGCTTGAGTCGATCCATCTCGAGTGGGCCGTACGACAGCCGGTCCAGCCGCGCCGCGCCGCCCCGACGAACGAGCGCACGCAGGCGAGCGAGCAGCTCGTCGAACTTGAACGGCTTGGTGAGGTAGTCGTCAGCGCCGGCGTCCAGTCCGCGGACGACATCTTCGGTGGCATCGCGGGCGGTGAGCATCAGGATCGGGGTGCTCCGCCCCTCACGTCGCAGCTCGGCCGCCACCTGGAGGCCGTTCTTCTTCGGGAGCATCAGGTCGAGCAGGATCGCATCGTAGTCGTTGATGTGCGCGAAGACGGTGGCCTCGTCGCCGTCCTTGGCCACATCCACGGCGTAGCCCTCCTCCCGGAGACCCATCTCGATGAATCCTGCGACCTTCCGGTCGTCCTCGACTACAAGGATCCGCATGTGGAAAACCCTAGCCGGCGCGAGGTAATTGGGCGCTTAAGCGACTGTGAACCACTCTTTATGAAGACGCATTGACATAGCGTGGAATGTCGAGAAAGAAATGGGCACCGTGTCCAAGCTGGCTTTCGACCCGCAGATCGCCACCCAGCAAGCGGGCCAGCTTCCGAGACAGCGCCAGCCCGAGGCCGGTGCCCCGCTCAGTCTGCTTGCCTGCGCGCTCGAACGCCTCGAAGATGATGGCCTGCTGCTCTGGGGCGATGCCCTCGCCGTGATCCACCACCTCGAACCGCATCTCACCATCGGTGGTCCGGAGCTTGACGTCGATCGTGTCGTCCTGCGGGCTGTGGCGCACCGCGTTGGTCAGCAGGTTGATGAGAATCTGTCTCACCCGCTGGGGGTCGGTGCGGCACTCCACCGTGCCATCGGGACCAGTCACGCGCACGGCGATCCCTTTGCGCTCCGCCGCCGGCTCAACGGTGGCCACCGACTCTCGCACGATGGTCCGCGCATCCGCATCGACGAGCTTCGGTTCGAGCCGGTCGGCGTCGAGCCGGCTCAGGTCCAGCAGATCCTCGAGCAGATTGAGCGCGCGCTCCGCCGATTCCTGAACCTCGATGGCCGCCCGCGGTGTGTCGGGAGCGGTCTTTCGCACCCAGAGTTCTGCCCAGCCGTGAACGGCCGTCAGCGCGTTCCGGAGCTCGTGGTTGGTCATGGCGTAGAAACGTTCGCGGGAGTCGTGCATGCCCTGGAGTTCCGCGAGCAGGCCCTCGCGATCCTGGTGGAACCGGGCGTTCTCGACGGCGACGGCGGCGTAGGCGGCGAGCATGATCGCGACCTTCTCGTCCTCCTCACTGAAGGCGTCGGCGCCGATCTTCTCGGTGAGATATAGGTTGCCGATGGGGCGCTCGCGGCCGTGGATCGGCACGCCGAGAAACGAGTGCATGGGTGCGTGATGCGGTGGCATCCCACTGAACTTGGGGTGCTTCGTGAGGTCCGTGACACGGATGGGATGGGGGTCGGTGATCAGCAGACCGAGCAGCCCATGGCCGCTCGGTGGCCTGCCCAGTTGCGCCCGGTTGGCGTCATCGATGCCACTCGTGATGAACCGCTCCAGGCGGTCGCCGTCCGCATGCAGCACCCCAAGGGCGGCGAACCGCGCGCCGATCACGGCGCGGGCAGAGTCCACGACCTCCGTGAGCACCGCATCGAGTTCGTGCACCGAGGCGATACGGATCCCGGCTCGGCAAAGCTGTTCGGCACGATGCCAGATCTCATGGCGACCCTTGTCAGCGGTCATGACCAGAAGCTAATCCGCCCCGTGGGCCTTCTCTAGCCCGCGTGTCGGAAATGCGAGCCCTGCCACTCCGCACGCGCTCGCCCTGTTGTCGGCCCGGCCGGGTCGGTAATGTGCAGGCGTGTTTGCCGCGATCGGCACCGTGGAACCAACGCTCGTTGTTCTGCTCTACTCATCACTCGCGGCCGGCGTGGCAGCGGCTGGGGTGTTGCCGCTCGCCGGGGGCCGCACCCTTCCCACGCACTGGATCGGGTGGTCCAACGCGCTGGCCGGGGGTCTCATGCTGGGCGTGGCCTACGCGCTCCTGGTGAGCGCTCATGATCCGGTGCCGCTCGGCGGGGCGCTTGGCGGGCTGCTTGGCATCCTGGTCGTGAATCGCACGCACGCTGCCTCCGGCACCGCGAATCTCGATCTCAACCGGTTGCACGAGACCAGTCCGGACTACGGGTACAAGGTTCTCCTCGTCAACGGGATCCACTCGGCGGCCGAGGGGGTGGCCATCGGAGCAGCGATGGCGGTGAATCTCTCGTTCGGAGTGTTCACGGCGCTCGCCATCGCCGTGCACAACGTGCCGGAGGGAACCGTGTTGGCAGCGATCCTCACGTCCCGCCGTGTCCGCCTACGCGACGCCGCTGGCCTGGCCGTCGCGACGAATGCGGGCCAGGTACTCCTCGCCATCGTGACGTTTGCGCTCATTGTGGCGGCGCCAGGGCTCATGCCGTGGGCCCTGGGCTTCGCCGTCGGGTCGCTCGTCTACCTCGTGCTCGCGGAACTGCTGCCGGAGTGCTATCGCGAAGCGGGCAGCACGAGCATCGCGCTGGTGACGCTCGTGGCGATGGGGGTGGTCGCACTGCTCGTGAGCCTGGGGCCCGGAGGCTGATGGACCTCGTCATCGTCGTCTTCCTCTATGGCCTTGTCACCGCGCTCGCAACGGGTCTCGGGGCGGTGCCCTTTGCCTTCGTGCGGCAGCTCTCTCCGCGCATTACGGCGCAGTCGAACGCGGTGGCCTCAGGGCTCATGCTGGGCGCGAGTTTCGGGCTCGTCGCCGAGGGCACGCAGTACGGGGGCTGGCAGACGATCATCGGAGGGGTCGGCGGAGTCCTCTTCATTCTCGTGACCCACACGATTCTCAAGCGATACGACCTGGAGTTCGGCGGGAGCCGTGGCGTGGGTGCCCGCCGTGCCCTGTTGATGCTCGTGGTGATGACGGTGCATTCGTTTGCGGAGGGGGTCGCCGTCGGTGTGTCGTTTGGCGGGGGTATGACGCTCGCGCTGGTGATCGTCATCGCCATCGCCGTGCACAATATCCCGGAGGGCCTCGCCATCAGTGCCGTGATGCGTCCGCGGGGCACGAGCGTCCTCGGCTGTGCCATGTGGAGCGTGGTTTCGTCGCTGCCTCAGCCTATCATGGCGGTGCCAGCGTTCCTGCTCGTGGACACGTTCACCCGCGTCCTCCCCTACGGGATCGGCTTCGCAGCCGGAGCCATGGTGTTCATGGTGATCGAGGAGCTGCTTCCCGAGGCATACGGCCAGGATCAGCGGCACGGGGTGGCGATCACCGTCAGCGTGACCCTGCTCGCCATGGTGATCTTTCAGCAGCACCTGTAGGACCCCCCCGGCCAGGCGCGGTTGGCACCGGCCTCTCCTCGATTACCTCGCTGTGCTCACCGGTGCTCGACTGTGAGGCAGTCGCCCCTTCAGTGGGCGCCGGTCGCGCCGTGCATGGGGATGATGAGGAGTGAGCACGGCAGTCGATTGAGCAACCGCTCGGTGGTGCTGCCGAGCAGCACCCGATCGATCCAACCCTTCCCGTGCGACCCGACGACGACGAGGTCGGCGGGCCAGTCGGCCGCATGGTCGGCGATCGTGCGGGCCGGCGCCCCACACTGCACGAGGGCCTCGATGGTGCGGTCGACACCGAGCGCCGCGAGGGATGCCTTCGTCTCGGCTTCGGCCACTTCCAGATGCGCGCATTCATCGGGCTCGATGCCCACATCGGGAATCGAGGGAAGCGGCTCAACCACGTGCAGCGCCCGCACGGTGCTGCCGAACAACCCTGCGACGTCCCGGGCCGCCCTGATCGTTGCCGGGGCGGCGTCTGACAGATCGGTTGCCACGAGGACGCGGGCGAACGTGTCGGACGGTGCCGCGGCGACGAGCAAGGGGACGTCGATGGTGCGCACGGCATGGTGGGCCGTGCTACCGCCGAACCAGCGCATGGGAGCCGAGTGGTGCTTCCCTCCCAGCACAAGCAGGCCTGCGTCCCGTTCCTGAACCGTCCGCGCGAGCACCCATGGTGGATTGCCGACGCGAATCTCCAAGGACTCCGCGGCGCCCGGGACGGCAGCGTGCACGACCTCACCCACCGTGTGTCTGGCACTCGCGATCAGATGCTCGCTGATCGAGCGATGCTCGCCTGAATCCCGAGGCCAGCGTGCGAGCCCCGATGGCTCCCGAAGCGCGTGGACCAGATGGCAGGGCACACCGGCGGCGTTGGCCACGGCCCATCCACACGTCGTGGCCAGCCCGCTGGCCGGGGACGCATCGACTCCGACGACAACCGCGTTCCACATACGCCACCGCTCCCAGTCGCACTCGGTCCGACCTCCAGGCATCCCGAGACCGGGCCATTCGAGGCGACAGTATGGCCCGACCCGAGCCGCCGTCAAGCGCTCCGGGGCATCTGGGGCCAGGCCTGAAGCGGGATTCAGGCCGATTTCACCCCATTTTCATAGCCGTCTGTCTAAGGTGAGTCGTCATCCTTGATGGGTGGCCACTGCGGGAATGCCCTTTGAGGGAAGGGCCGGCGTTCGCGGCGCCGCCGCAGCCTGAGGGGTTTTGGCGTCGGCCGCAGGCAAGACGAACGGGATCGTCGAGCATGTAATCCGGCGTGAAATCGGCAAAGCCCTGCGCCAGTCCGATTTGTGGCGCTTACAACCAGGCTACGGAGGGAAATCCCTCACCCCCGGTGCACGGGAGGGCACCGGGGGTTTTTTTTTGTGCCCGATCGTGGACGTGGGGTTCAGGAGTCGAGGTGCACCGTGGCCCCGTCGTTAGCAACCCGGGCTGTCCACCCGTAGCGCTGCCCAATCGCTCCGGCCAGCGCCTCGGCGGCCGTGGGTTCGCCGTGCACGAGATGGGTTGCCTTCGGTGGCTGATCGAAGCCGGACAGCCACTGTAGGAGTTCCCCTTGGTCGGCGTGCGCCGAGAGCCCGTCCAGGGTATCGACCTGCGCCCGGACCGTCACGTCCCTGCCGTGGATGCGCACCTCGTCAGCCCCCTCCTGCAGCCGGCGTCCCCGCGTGCCGGCGGCCTGGAACCCGACCATGAGCACCGTCGTCCGCCGGTCCGAAAGGCGGAGCTTCAGGTGATGGAGAATGCGCCCTCCGGTGGCCATCCCGCTCGCCGAGATGATGATGATCGGCCCACGGAGATCGTTGAGTGCCATCGATTGTTCCTGCGACTTGGCTAGGGTAAAGTGCGACGGGTAGAGGGGATGGTCACCCTGACTCTCCAGGAGCCGCATGTCGACATCGTGCTCCGCAGTGTGGCGGAGATAGGTGTCGGTGACGTCGATGGCCATCGGGCTGTCCACGTAGACGGGCAGCTCGGGTATCCGGTCGTCGTCTTCGAGCTGGCGCAGCCACCAGAGCAGTTCCTGCGTCCGTCCCACGGCAAACGCTGGGACGAGCAATGCGCCCCCGCGGTCGGCGGCCGCGCGAACGCACGTCGCAAGGTCGTCATCCACGTCCGGTGGGTGGGTCCGGTTGCCATACGTCGATTCGAGCAGAAGGTAATCGGCGTGCGGCACCGGTTGGGGGTCATGCAGAATCGGGCGCCCCCACCTGCCGAGATCACCGGAGAACACGAGGTGCAGCGGTGGCTGTGCCGTGCGGCCGTCGAGGAGGACATCGACGGTCGCCGACCCGAGTATGTGGCCCGCGGTCCGGAACGTGGTCCCGATTCCGGGCGTGACGTCGAATGTCATCCCAAACGGCTGTGGCACGAGCAGTTCCAGGGCGGCCTGCGCGTCTGCCATGGTATACAGAGGCAACGCGGGGCGATGTCGCGAATAGCCCAGATAATTGGCGTGCGCGGCCTGCTTTTCCTGGAGGTACGCGGAATCCGGCAGCATGTACTGCAGCAGGTCGGCGGTCGAATGGGTGCAGTAGACCGGACCCCGATACCCCCGCCGGACCAGGAGCGGCAGGTAGCCGCTGTGATCGATATGGGCGTGGCTCAGGACCACGGCGTCGAGCGCGTTCGGGTCGAAGGCCGGCGCGTCCCAGTTGCGCTGTCGGAGCGCCTTGAGTCCCTGGAACAGGCCGCAATCCAGCAGCACCTGCCGTCCGTTGGCGCGCACCAGATGCTTGGAGCCCGTGACGGTCCCGGCGGCGCCGAGGAACTGGACGGTTTTCGTGACGCGTGCCATATGCCTAGCTTGGTGGATGGGGCAAGTTGGGGAATAGTAGAGGATGGTCCCGGAGGCCGGAATGGCGCGGTGAGTGTGATGCGTGGGTCTCCGGCCAGGGCGGGCGGCACACAACAGGGGCGCCGACGTGGGATCGACTGAAGCACAGGATATGAGGACCGGGCTCCGCGGGCCGGACGGCGGTGGATCGATGTTCCTCCAGCCGGCCGACGTGAGTCTTGGGCGTCAGCGCGAACAGGAGCGCTCGGCAGAGGAAGTCAATGACGCCCTCCTGGCACGCCTCCTGGCCGAGAGCCCCACGGCCGAGGTGATGCACCTGGTGCTGGCAGGGCTCATGGGCGTCCTGTTCTGGCCCCACGTGTCGCGTGTGGCGCTCCTGCTCTGGCTCGCGTCCATCGTCGCCGCGACGGCCACTCGCCTGTACACTCGGCGTCTGCTGGCCGCGACGCAGCCGGAGTACTCGTATGCCATTCGGGTGCTCCGGTCCATCATCGTGGTCACCGGCCTGGCGTGGGCTGTCGGACCCGCCGCGGTGGTAGTGGACCTGCCCTTCGAGCATTTCGCGCTGCTCATGGTGGTGTTTGCCGGGTTCGTGGCGGGCGGCACACACACGCTCGTGGCGGACGCCCGAAGCTTCTACGGCATGACCGCCGCGCTGCTCGGACCGTTGGCGCTGAGCATCCTCGCCGCCGGCCACATGCGTCTCCAGCTGATCGCCATCCTGCTGATCGTGCTGTACGGCGGAACGATGGCCACGATCTTTCATCGAGCGCACCGTCAGCTGGTGGAGTATCTGCGGGCCGCAGGGCGACTCGCGTCGAGCGAGGCGACAGCTCGCCAGGAACGGAGCTTCCTGGAGGCACTCCTGACGAGCGCGCCGACCGCCTTCGTTGCCATGGCGTCCGACGGGACCGTCTTGGGCACCAATCCGGAATTCGAGCGGCTGTTCGGCTATCCGCCGGAGGAGGCGGTGGGGCAGCAGCTCAACGCGCTGTTGGTTCCGGAGGACGACCTCCCGACGGCCCGCGCGCTCGAGAACCGGGTGGCGGCCGGGGAGAGGGTGATCGCCGAGGTCGAGCGGCGTCGCAAGGACGGGTCGCTCGTCTGGGTACGGGTGGCCGCCGCGCCCGTGCGTGAGGCCGTCGGCCGCGGCACGTGGTTCGTCCTGTACGACGACATCTCGGCCATGAAACGAGCGGAAGCGGCTCTGCGTGAGGCGGAGCAACAGTACCGGGAGTTGGTCGAGTCGGCCTCGGACCTCGTGTGGCAGGTCGATCGTCAAGGGCACTGGACATTTCTCAACGCCGCCACGGAGCGCGTGTACGGTCGAGCGCCGGAGGCAATGGTCGGGCATCCGTTCACCGACGTGGTCGACCCGGAGCAACTGGACCGAGACCTTGCCGCGTTCGCCGCCGTGTGGCGTGGGGAAGAGCTGCATGACTACGAAACAATTCATCGCCATGCTGACGGATCGGTTCGCCACCTGAGCTACGCCGCGCGTCCCGTGCGTGACGCCTCCGGGACGGTCGTCGCCGCCCGCGGGATGGCCAGGGACGTGAGCGAGCGTGCCGCCACCCGGGTGGCCCTGGAGGAGGCCCGCATCGCGGCCGAACACGCGAGTGCCGCGAAGGCGGCGTTTCTCGCCAACATGAGTCACGAGATCCGCACCCCCATGAACGGGGTCATGGGGATGACCGACCTGCTCCTCGACACCGAGCTCACCCCGGAACAGCGGCAGTCGGCCGAGCTGATCCGGACCTCCGCGGAGTCGCTGCTGCACGTCATCGACGAGATCCTCGATTTCTCGAAGATCGAGGCCGGTCACGTCACCCTGGAGGAGATCACCCTCGACCTCCACGCCCTGTTGGAATCGGTCGTGCGGCTGCTTGCGATGCGGGCGTTCGAGAAAGGGGTCGAGCTGATCCTCGACCTGTCCCCCGCCGTACCGCGCACCGTCCGGTCCGATCCCAGCCGGATTCGTCAGGTGCTCACCAACCTGATCGGCAACGCGATCAAGTTCACGAGCCAGGGCGAGATCGTCGTCACCGTCAGTGTGGTACCGAGCTCCAACGGCGATCACAATGTGCAATTCACGGTGCGGGACAGCGGCATCGGCATTCCGCAAGACAAGCTCGAGGCAGTCTTCGAGGAGTTCACGCAGGCCGACGTCTCGACGACGCGCCGGTACGGTGGTACCGGTCTTGGTCTGGCGATCTCGCGCCGCATCGTCCGCATGCTGGGCGGTGACCTCATGGCGCGGAGCGGCGACGGTCGCGGCAGCGAGTTCTGGTTCACGCTCTCGCTGCCATCGGTGCCGGATCAGGATGCCCCATCTGTCCATCGCGATCGCGCGGTGATTCGCGGCGCGCGGGTCCTCGTGGTGGACGACAACGCCACAAATCGGAAGATCCTCCGAAGGATGCTGGAGGCCGCCGAGGCGGTGGTGCACGAAGAGGAGACCGCGGACGATGCGCTCGCCGCCTTGCGGCAGGCGGTGCGGCAGGAAACGCCGTATGCGCTGGCGGTGATCGATGCCTACATGCCGGTCCGTGACGGCTTCCAGCTCGCCGAGCTGATCCGCGATGACGCGGGGCTCCGAGACACTCGGCTGATGATGCTCACGTCGGCGGGCCGGAGAGGTGATGCGGACCGATGTCGGGAGCGCGGCATTCGCGGCTATATCACGAAACCCGTGTCCGGGTCGGATTTGATCGAAGCGGCGGCCGTGGTCCTCTCGGGCAGGGCGACGGCCGACGACCAACCCCAGCTCGTGACCCGGTATACGATCGAGGAGGCTCGCCGCCGGCTGCGCATCCTGCTCGCCGAAGACAACCCCGTCAATCAGGAAGTCGCCGCACGGATGCTGCGCCGCCGCGGCCACGACGTGGACGTCGTCGAAAACGGACGTCAGGCGGTCGAGGCAGTGAGTCGCGAGAGGTTCGACGTCGTGCTCATGGACCTCCAGATGCCGGAGCTGGATGGGCTCTCCGCGGCACGCGAGATCCGCAACCTGCCCAGCGGAGGAACGCTTCCTATCATCGCCCTGTCGGCGCATGCCCTGGAGGAGGAGCAGGGACGTGCCATCGCCGCCGGAATGACGAGCTACCTCGTCAAGCCCTTCAAGCCGCACGATCTGTTTGCCCTCGTGGAGGGGTGGGAGCAGACCGCCGAAGGAGAGTCCGCCGTGCTCCCCGCCGACACCGCCCGACCCGCGGTCGACCTGGCCGCGTTCCAGGACACCATGCGCGAGGCTGGAGCGGCCGATGCGGTGGACGAGATGTTGGGACTCTTCCTGGCCGATGCGCCGCAGCGCATGGCGATGCTGGAACGTGCCGCCGCCATGGATGATATCGAGGGCGTAACCCAAGCGGCGCACGCCTACAAATCGG
This sequence comes from Gemmatimonadales bacterium, assembly GCA_041602035.1. Classification (GTDB taxonomy): domain Bacteria; phylum Gemmatimonadota; class Gemmatimonadetes; order Gemmatimonadales; family GWC2-71-9; genus JAOTVV01. Next base: position 40,298 of record JBFIHA010000023.1, read on the forward strand.
CGGCCGGGACCATTCGGGCGACCCTGTTGCACGAGCTGCTCGGAAGCCTCGAGAAAGAGAGTCGCGACGAGCACGCCGGGCGGGTCGCGGAGTTGCTCATCCGCGTGCGCGAGGAGCACGCGTCGGTCATGGCATACCTGCGGTCCGCGCTCGGGGAGACGGCGGGCGCAGCCTGAAATCGGCAGTCGGCCCGCACGGCCGCCGTCGGCCGTGAGGGAGCTGCCATTCCGCGGGGTCAGCCCCCAAACGTCGGGAGTTCGAATGCGATGGTCCTGGAAGCTCGGTCGCGTGTCGGGCATCCGTATCCAGGTGCACTGGACGTTCCTCATCCTCATCGCGTGGGTGATCGTCGTCCATGTCGCCCGCGGGGCGACGGCCGTCGCCGTGATCGGCGGGGTGTTCCTGGTGCTCGCCGTATTCGGTTGTGTCGTGCTGCACGAGTTGGGGCACGCGCTCACCGCGCGACGGTTCGGCATCGGCACGCGGGACATCACGTTGTTGCCCATCGGCGGGGTCGCGCGACTCGAGCGCATGCCGACGGAGCCACGGCAGGAACTGCTGGTGGCGGCGGCCGGCCCCCTCGTGAACGTCGTGATTGCGGCTGTCCTGCTCGTGGCATTGTCAGCGGGGGATGCGCTTCGGCCGGTGCAGGAAATCGCCGTGGTCGGCGGCAATCTGCCGGCGCAACTCCTGTGGGTGAACGTCATGCTCGTGGGGTTCAATCTCCTGCCCGCGTTCCCCATGGACGGAGGCCGTATCCTGCGCGCGCTGCTCGCCTATCGGATCGGCTACGCGCGGTCGACCCGCGTGGCGGCCACGGTCGGTCAGGGAATGGCCGTGCTGTTCGGGTTCCTCGGCCTGATCGGTCCCAATCCCTTCTTGGTGTTCATCGCCATCTTCGTGTACCTGGGCGCGCAGGCGGAATCGCAACAGGTCCACATGCGGACGGTGTTGGACGGGGTGACTGTCGGCGACGCCATGATGACCCAATTCCAGTCGTTTGACGGCCGCGATACGCTGGGGCAGGCCATCGACGCCCTGCTCGCGGGGGCGCAGCAGGACTTTCCGGTCGTTGACGGTGGCCGTGTCGTCGGACTGCTACCCCGAGCGGCGCTGGTTGCCGCCGTCAAGGACAAAGGTCCTGGGGCGCCCATTGGTGATGTGGCACAGCCGAACTGCCTGGTCGTGACCGATCGCGACGAGCTTCACGACGTCCTGACGCGCATGCGAGAAGCCAAGTGTCAGAGTGTTCCCGTGTTGCGAGGTGGTCGTCTGGTAGGATTGCTCACGCTGGAAAACGTTGGCGAGCTTCTCATGCTCGGTCCCGGCGTCCGACACTCAACAGGGTAGGCACCATCGTTGCGGGATCCCCTGCGACGATGACGCGGGACTGAGACGCAGCACGCTACTCAACGATAGGCCCATCCTATGACGCTTTCCTTGTCCCTTCGGCGACTGCTCGAGCCCAGGACCTTCGAGGACCCCGAGGAGGCCCGCGCCGCGTGGATGATCCACTGGGTGCTCTTGGGAATCATCGTGGTGCTGCTCCCGATGTTCCCGCTCACACCGTTCATGACGGATCGACCCGGTCCGGTGTGGCTGCTACACGCGACAATCCTCGTCTCTGCGGCCGTCGCCCTGTGGTTGGTGCGACGCGGTGTGCTCCGTCCGGTGTGTATCGGGTTCACCGCCGTTGCCTGGATCATTATCACCATCGGCGCCGCGCTCTTCGGTGGGATTCGTGCACCGGCCGTGCTGAGCTATCCGGTCGTCGTCGTGGCGGCCGGGTACCTCGTCGGTCGCCGAGCGGCAACCGTCGTTGCCGTGTTGAGTGCCGTCGCAGCGCTCGGCTTCCTCTGGGGTGACAGTGCGGGACTGCTCCCTGATGTGGTGGTGACGCCAGGACGGCTCTGGATGGGCGTCGCGGGAGCCCTGGCGGCCGTGACTCTGTTCGTCGAAATCGGTATTTCGGCCAACGAGCAGCGACGGCGCTATGCGCAACAGCTCCGCATGACCTTGGAAGCGGCACGAGTCGGAACGTGGGAATTCGACGTCGAGCGCGGGGTCATGCAGTGGGGTGAGGGGACGGAGCGGGTGCTCGGCGTGGACGGGCCCCGGGTTGGCGCCACTTTTACCTCCTACCTGTCCCTGGTAGCAGAGGCCGATCGTGAGGTCGTGCAGGAGGCATGGGTTCTGGCGCAGCGTGGGGAAGCGGCGCTGGCCGTCGATCACCGCGTCGTCACCGACGATGGATCGACCCGGTGGCTGGCGATCCGCGGCCGGACAACCGGCGCCGAGCATGGGAAGGTCGCGCGTCTCGTCGGCACCGTGATGGACGTGACGGCCGCTCGGATGAACGAGGAGGTGCTGCGACAGGGCGAGAGGCGACTCGCGGAGGCGCAGCGCGTGGCGTCCGTTGGCAGTTGGGAGTGGGATGCCAAGACCGGCAGCTCCGTCTGGTCGGTACAGCTGTATCGCGTTCTCGGAGTCGAAACCGAGCTCCGGCCGTCGCGTGAACGGTTGGTGGCGGTGTTCCATCCCGACGACCGTGCACACGTCGAGCAGCTCTTGGAGCGCGCTGAGCGTGCGGGGCAGGCGTTTGAATTCGAGCACCGCATTCAGCGGACAGATGGTGCCGAGCGACACGTGCTTGGCCGAGGCGAGGCGGTGACGGATGCCGACGGTCTGGTGGTCGGCCTTCGGGGGTCGATCCAGGATGTCACCGACCGGAAGCGGGCGGAACGCGCGCTTCGGGAAAGCGAGGAGAAGTACCGTATCTTGTTCGAGCACTCTCCGGTGGGCATTGGTATCGCCGATCTCGAAGGACGTCTGCTCGCGTTCAATGCCGCGATGCTCGAGCCTGGGGGGTACACGAGTGAAGACATCAAGCGGGTCGGGTCGGTCGCCGAGCTGTACCACGACCCCGCTGATCGCGACGGTGTGTTCCATGAGATCCAGGAGCGAGGCGCGGTCCGCAACCGTGAGATCCGCTTCAAGCGCAAGCGCGGTGGTTTCTACCACAGCCTGATGAGCCTTCAGCCCGTGGTGTTCAACGGCCGGCCGGCGCTGCTGTCGATCGTGCAGGACATCTCGGGCCGGAAGCGTGCCGAGGCGGCGGTGCGGGATCGTGAGGAGCGGCTCCGCCAGGCGCTGGGGGCGGCGGACGCGGGCGCATGGCACTGGGACATGCAGAGCAACGCCGTGACATGGTCTGAAGAAAACTTCCGTTTACTGGGATTTGAGCCGGGCGCGGTGGAACCCAGCTATGAGCGGTGGCTCCAGAGCGTACACCCCGATGACCGCGCCCACACCCAGCGGGCGGTAGAAGATGCGGTGGCCGGGAAGCGTGAGCTCGACACTGATTACCGGGTGCAGTGGCCCGACGGCACCGTTCGTTGGGCGAGAGACATGGGCCGCATCCGCTTCGATGATGACGGTAAGCCGGTTGCCATGTACGGAATCCAGATCGACATCACCGAGCGCAAAGCGGCGGACCTCAAGCTGCGGGAAAGCGAGGAACGGTTCCGTGCGATCTTCGACCGTGCCGCCGTGGGCATCGTGCAGGCGGATCGGCAGGGCCGCTTCGTGCAGGTGAACGACACCTTCTGTGCCATGGTGGGATACACCTGCGACGAGCTCGTGGGGCGGTCGTTCGCCGACATCACTCATCCCGATGACCTGGCGGAGGACCGTGCCAACCTAGAGCAGCTTCGTCGAGGAAAAGCGCAAAGCTTCAGGATGGAGAAGCGCTATCTCCGAAAGGACGGGACCGTGGTGTGGGGAGACCTGACCGTTTCAGGCGTGCACCTCGAAAGTGGGGAACCTCATTATTGGATCGGCGTGATCGAGGACATTACTGAACGTCGTCAGGCGCAGGACTCGCTCCGGAAGAGCGAGGAGCAGCTCCGCATGGTCCTGTCGCAGATCGATGAGGTGGTCTACGCCGTCAACGTCGATCCGGCCCAGCCCATGGCCGGAGCGGTCACCTTCGTCTCCGACCGTACGAAGGACATCCTCGGGTATGACAGCGATGACTTCCTGCGCGAGCCCGCGCTCTGGGGCCAGGCGATCCATCCGGAGGACCGGGATCGGGTGGGGGAAAGCACGATGCGAGTTATTCAAACTGGCAAGGGCGTGACTCGCGAATACCGGCTGCGCCATCGCGACTCCGGTACGTACCGCTGGATGGAGGACCGGGTGGTGCCACAGTTGGACGCCCGAGGACGCGTCGCTCGCCTATTCGGGGTCGCGCGGGACGTGACGGCACGCATGGAGACGCTCGCCGCGCTCCGCGAGAGCGAGAGTCGGTTCCGCCGCCTGTTCGAGACGATGGCGCAAGGGGTGGTCTACCAAGACGCGGATGGCACGATCGTGGATGCCAACCCGGCGGCGCAACGCATTCTCGGTCTCACACTTGCGCAGATGCAGGGACGCACCTCGACCGATCCCCGGTGGCAGGCAGTGCGCGAAGACGGCTCACCGTTCCCCGGCGAGTCGCACCCCGCAATGCTGGCGCTCCGGACGGGGAAGACCGTTCACGACGTCACGATGGGTGTCTACCAGCCGACATCGGACCGGTACCACTGGATCACGATCAACGCCGTGCCGGAGTTCCGCATGGGCCAGAAGGAGCCCTACCGAGTCTACACCACCTTCGACGACATCACGGCGCGCAAGGAGGCGGAAGAAGCGCTGCGGGCGTCGCAGGGGATGCTCCAGTTGGTGCTCGACGCGATTCCCGTGCGCGTGTTTTGGAAGGACCGCGACTCCGTGTACCTTGGCAGCAACCGCCTCTTCGCGCAGGATGCCGGCCTCCGTGAGCCGGACGAGATCCTCGGGAAGAATGACTTCGAGCTGGCGTGGTCGGCACAGGCCGAGTTGTATCGCGCTGACGACCGGTTGGTGATGGAAACCGGCACGGCGAAGCTGAACTATCAGGAGCCACAGACGTGGCCCGACGGCACCTCACTCTGGCTGCGCACGAGCAAGGTCCCGCTGCGCGACCTGAGCGATGCCGTGATCGGGGTGCTGGGAACCTACGAGGACATCACGGAGCAGCGACGGGCGGAAGCAGCGTTGCAGGCATCGCAGGAACGCCTCCACAAGGCCTTTGGACTGAGCCCCGATGCCATTGCCATCACGCGTGCAGCCGATGGCCAGATCGTCGAGATCAACGACGCGTTCACCGGACTGTCGGGGTACTCCCGCGACGAGGCCGTGGGTCGAACCGCCACGGAACTCGGTTTTTGGGGGGACCCGACGGAACGCGACACCTGGTTGCGCGAGCTCCGCAAGAAGGGACGCATGCGACGAGTCGGGCGCCAGGTGCGAGATCGCCACGGTGTCGTTCACGACACGGAGCTCTCCATGGAGTTCATCGAGCTCGACGGCCAGAGCCACGTCTTGTGGTACGCGACCGACGTCACCGAGCGTAACCGCGCAGAGGAGGCGGTGCGCCGGTCCCGCGAGCAGCTGCGCCAGCTCGCTGCGCGCCTGCAGGCGGTGCGGGAAGAGGAGCGGACGGCCATCGCGCGGGAAATCCACGATGAGCTCGGGCAGGCCTTGACCGGTGTCAAGATGGATCTGGCCTGGCTCATCGGACGATTCCCCAAACACTGGAAGGCGGTGCGCGCTCGCGGCGAGGTGCTCACGGCCTTGGTGGACAATACGATCAATGTGGCGCGCGATCTCTCCGCTCGGCTCCGACCGTCGGTGTTGGACGATCTCGGGCTCTCGGCAGCCGTGGAGTGGCTGACGGCAGATTTCCAGCGACGCGTGGGGAGTGCCATCGCAGTCGTTGCGCACGTCGAGGAGATTGAGGTCAATCGTGAAGGCGCCACTGCCCTGTTCCGCATCTTGCAGGAGGCGCTCACCAACGTGATTCGACACGCGCAGGCGTCTCAGGTCATCGTGAAGCTGGAGACCGGCGATGGCGGCGTGCTGCTCGAGGTGCACGACAACGGTCAGGGGATTCCCTCCGTTAACCTCGATGGGACGGGGTCCCTCGGTCTCATCGGCATGCGAGAGCGGGCGGCCGCGCTCGAGGGGATGCTGGAAATCGAATCCGCGGAGGGGAAGGGGACGATCGTGTGGGCAAGGCTCCCCATGTCACGCGTGGGACGAGGAGCACAGACCTTGTGATTCGCTTGGTGATTGCCGACGACCATCCGATCGTTCGGGAGGGCCTGCATCGGATCGTCGCGGAACATCCAGACATGCGCGTCGTCGGAGAAGCAGCCGACGGTGACCACCTGCTGGAGCTGCTGCGCGACGTGACCGCAGACGTCCTGCTGCTGGACATCACCATGCCGGGCCTACCGTTCCTCGAGATGATGCAGCGCCTGCGGACCACGTGGATGGATCTGAGGATCCTCGTCGTGAGCGCCCATCCCGAAGATCAGTACGCGTTGAGGTCGTTCCGGGCCGGCGCCGCGGGATACCTCACGAAGAACCACACGCCCGCGGAGCTGGCCGAAGCGATTCGGCGCGTCCATCAGGGAGCGCGGTACGTGACGTCGACCCTCGCCGAAGCCCTGGCGTTTGAACTCGATCCAGAGTACGACCGACCGCTGCACGATCGGTTGTCCGAGCGGGAGTATCAGGTGTTGGTGAGTCTCGGCGCCGGAAAGAGCCTCAAGGAGATCGCGGCCGAGCTGTCGCTGAGCCCGAAGACGGTGAGCACCTACCGTGCCCGAATCCTCAACAAGCTCGGCCTGAAGACCACGGCAGAGGTGATTCGGTACGCCCTCGAGCATGGCCTGACCGGATAGGGGACGTGTAGGACATTCCCTACACGCGTCGGACTCGACCGACCGCGTCCCCTCTCCTCTTCGCACGACTCCACCGGTCCCGTACTTACGGCGCGCGATCAGATCCACCGTCTATCCTCTTATGAGGAGGGGACCATGGCGACTTGGACTGGAAACACTGTATGGCAACAGCAATAGGTGGCCGCGTGCTTCGCGTGCTGATTGTCGATGACTCGGACGTGATCCGTCAGCGACTGGTGGCGATGCTTGCCGAGGTCGACGGTGTCGAAGTAGTCGGTGAGGCATCGGACGGTGAAACGGGATTGGTCGTGGCCCAGGAAACCAAGCCGGATGTCGTCATCCTGGACATTCGCATGCCCGGGCTCAGTGGCATCACCGTGCTGCAACGCCTTCAGGAGTCCAGCGCACCCCCCAAGGTGATGGTCCTGACAAACTTCCCCTACGCAGCCTACCGCGCGCGCTGTCGGGCGCTTGGCGCTGCGTACTTCTTCGACAAGTCCACCGAGTTCGAGGCCGCACTGGCGGCCCTGTTGGTGATGGCCGCCGAATCGCGGTAGGGGACCCAGTGGAGGTGCACACGCCGTGAGCGCGGTCGACCTGGGAGCCATGCTGGCCGCCTCGGTGCCGATGCTCGCATGGTGGCGGCGTAGGTCAGGCAACCCCAAACCGGTGGCCAAGGGTCGGCCGATCGACTGGCGGGCCCTCGTCGAGCTCGCGCTGGATCGCGTCGTCGTGGCGATGGTCGACGAGGCTGGCTGTATCACCTACGTCAGTCCGTCCATCACATCAGTTCTGGGCTACCCACCACTCGCCGTGGTCGGGCAAAGCGTCTTCGACTTGGTGCATCCGACCGACCTTCCTCGCGCCAAGGAGGCGTTCACGGTAGGCCTTGCGCACGAGGGCGCTGCGCCCCCCAGCGAACTGCGGGTGCGGCATGCCGACGGCTCGTGGCGTGAGGTGGAAGTGCTCGGGAACAACCGACTCGCCGACCCCAGTCTCACACATGTGGTGCTCACCGTCCACGATATCACCGAGCGCAAACGGACCGCGGAGGACCTGCGCAGGGCGTGGACACAGACGCAGCAGTACCTCGATCTCGCCGAAGTCATCTTCGTGGGGCTTGACCGTCAGGGTCGAGTGGCGCTGGTGAACCGCAAGGGCCTCAGCCTGCTGGGATACGAGCGCGAGTCGGCCGTCGTGGGGAAACCGTGGTTCGA
>JBFIHA010000024.1:0-47244 GCA_041602035.1 Gemmatimonadales bacterium
GGCAGCTATATCCGGAAGCGAGAGGACCTCGTTGCGTCGGCGGGGATCGTGTGTCTGTTCGACACGATGATCGCCTTGCTCGCGGGACTCATCATCTTCCCGGCGCTGTTCCATGCCGGCCTCGATCCCGCATCGGGCGTGGGATTGGTGTTTCAGGTGCTCCCACCGCTGTTCGCCACCCTTCCCGGTGGGCAGCTGTTCGGCACGGCGTTCTTCCTGTTGCTCACCATCGCCGCGCTGACCTCTACCATCTCGCTGCTCGAGGTCCCGGTGTCGTACTTGATCGACGAGTGGCGTTGGTCACGGGGGAGGGCCGTGCTCGTGACCACGTTCGGCACTGCCCTACTGGGTCTGCCGTCGGCCCTTGCGTTCGGCGCGGTCTCGCTGTTCACCCAAGTGCCGGGCGCCAACGTGGATTTCCTCACGCTGATGAACATCGTCTTCGGGAACTACTCGCTGTCGGTGGGCTCCCTCCTCCTGGCCGTGTTCATCGGCTATCGATGGGGCGTGGCGGGCGCTGCCAAGGAGATCGAGGCGGAGGGTGTGACGTTCGGACTCCAGCCGGCGTGGGCATTCCTCATCCGGTTCCTGTGTCCGGTCGCCGTCGCCGTCATCATCGTGTACATCGTGCTGACCGGCAACTACTTCTGAGTCGAGCCGCAAGTCCTGGAACCACGCCCCGACGATTCGGAACTCAGGCGTAGACGTCGTCGAGCGCCGACGCCGGGGGTGGCATGTGGTGGGCGCGGCTGTCGAGCGCGTCCACCGCCGCTTGGTCGACCTCGTCGGTCACCTCCGCCTCGACCTGCGCGAGTTCCTCACGCGTGCGGCCAGCGGTAACGAGGTACTCCTCGTACAGGCCGACAGGATCGCGCTTCCCCCAGAAGGCAAACGTCGCAGCATCGAACAGGCGGCGCGCCTCTTGCTCGTCGTGGGTTGCGTGCCCGCCCATGCGGAACGTTTCGGCGTCCAAGATCACCGGCCCGTCGCCGCTGCGGCATCGCGCAGCCGCAATACGCGTGGCCGCGTAGGCATCGATCACGTTATTGCCATCGAACGACCACCCAGCGCAGCCGTACGCCGAGCGCACCTCGCTGAAATCGGCCGGGCGATGATGGTGGCGCACCGGCGTTCCCAACGCCACCTGGTTGTTCTGGATGATGAAGATCACCGGCAACCGCTGCGCGGCGGCGAAGTTGAAGGCCTCGTGCGTGGGCCCTGACTTTACCGATCCGTCTCCCACCCAGGTCAGTGCGACGCCCGGCTCTCGACGGAGCCGAAAGGCCAAGGCGACACCGATGATCACCGCCGGCATGTTTCCGATGTTGGAGATGGGTTGCAGCACACGGTGCGCCAGCCCTCCGACGTGACCGTCACGTCCCTTGGACGGGGAGTCGTAGGTGCCGAGGTACCCCCGCAACATGTCCGCCACCGGCATTCCCATCTCGCAGCAGGCCCCGGCGTTCCGGATCATCGGCGCGACCACGTCGCGGTCGCGGTCGAGCGCGTGCACGGGGCCAACGGTCGTCGCTTCCTCTCCAGTGCCGAGCCACGCCTTGGAGATGACACCCTGCCGCACCCACCGCTTGAGCATGATGTCGTGCAGTCGGACCCGCACCATGCCGGCGTACAGTGTCGTCAACACGTCGCGGTCCAGCCCGTCCACGATGTCCTTGCGCGCCGGCACGGTCTCCCACGCCGCCGCATAGGCCGCGACGAGCTCCGGATCAGGACGCCAGTCCATGTATTCGGGCGGATCGAACGCCGGGTATCGCTTCATGGCCGACGAGTTGCCTCACGCTGAAGCCGCGCCTAATATCCCCGACGACTCAACGACGAGCAAGGTATCGCCCATGTCAGCAGCGACCGACCGCTCCACGCGCTGTCTCTTCGGAAGCTCGTTCCTTGGTAGCGCCCTCCTCATGCTCCCGCTCTTCGCCGTCCACACGGGCGCGCCACCGGCGACCGTCCAAGACCGCGTGGCTGATTCGCTCATCGGACTCTGGATCGATTCGGTCGGCGGCATGCAGACGTACCGGGCATTCCGCACTGCCCGGTTCACCGTCACCACGTCGCTGTTCGATACGCTGACGAGCCGTCTCAAGCGCTCACGTCCTCGCTACGTGTGGATCAAGCAGGGGCCGTACGGCGAAGAGACACGCGTGGAGCGATGGGAGGGAGACAATTTCATCATCCAGGGCTTCAACGGGCGCGACCCAGCCTGGGCCGTCATGAACGGGGCGGCACTGACCGATACGGCGATGGATGCCCGTGAAGCGCTGTATGTTGCTCGCGACTTGTTCTACTGGATCGGCTTACCCTTCAAGCTGCGTGATCCTGGGGTGTACCTCCGCTATGTGGGCCTGCGAGAGCGCCCGGGCACGACCTGGGCGGGTGAATCCGGCCGCGAGCGGCGGGCGCCCGACGGCCGGTATCACGCCGTCGAGGTGAGCTTTGGGCAGGGGGTCGGCGAGCACAGCGACGTCTTCACCTACTACTTCGCCCCGGGCCGAGGATTCCCCTTCGAGGTCACGTACGTCGAGGAGGGGCGGACGAACATCAACCGGCTGATCTGGGGACGGACCGAGCGCACTGGGCCGATCGGGTTCCCCTACGTGGTTCGGCGGGACTTCATCACCGAATCTGGGAAGCGCACCAAGGCGCTGGTGTTCGACGATGTGGAGATCAACCTCGACGTCCCGCAGGCGCGGTTCGAGCGTCCGTAGCCTACCGTAGCAGCGTGCGGAGCCGGTCCTGCTCCGCGTCGTCCAGGGCGTCGACCATCGCGTGGCCGAATTCGAGCATGGTCCCGTACCGGTTGGCCGGCTCGGTCTCGAGCGACCGCATCAGCACCGTCTCGAGCGGCGGAGGAAAGCCCGACCGCACCGCGCTGACCGGTATCGGCTTCCCCCGAAGCCGGGCGATCATCATCTCCTGCGGCGTGCGTCCCTGGAACGGGAGCTTGGTCGTGAATAGCTCGTACGCCACGATCCCGAGCGCGTAGACGTCGCTTCGCCGATCGAGCGGCTTGCCACGGATCTGCTCGGGACTCATAAACTCCGGGGTCCCGAGAATGATGCCGGTCGCCGTCAACTTGGCGACGCCCGGGCTCGCCCGGCGCTCCTTGGCCAATCCGAAATCCATCACGACCGCCGTTTCGCCGCCCGCGGCTCGGGGTACGAGCATGATATTCTCGGGCTTCAGATCGCGATGAACGATGTTCAGGTCGTGCGCATGGTGCAGCCCTGCGCAGCACTGGGCCAGAATGTCCACCCCTTCACGCGGTCCCATGGCCCCGACCTTCACCTCGCGATCGGACAAGAGTTCCCCGCGAAGGTACGGCATGACCAGGTAGATGAGGCCATCCTCGGTCTCGCCCAGCCGCAGGATGCGACAGGCGTTGGGATGCTCGAGCCGCATGGCCAGCCCGGCTTCACGGCGCAGGCGTTCGATGGAGCTCTCGTCCGATCCGAGCTTCGGGCTCAAGACCTTGATCGCCACGGACTGGTCGGTGGTGAGATCACGCGCCTCGTACACGAAGGCCATCCCGCCTTCGCCGAGCATGCGGAGCACTTCGTAGCGCCGGTCCAGGATCTCGCCTTGGAGTGAGCCGGCCCGGCTCATGCTCGGCCCTTCGCGCGGCGTCAGGACCTGTCGCACGAGGGTGCGCTGCTCCTCCCCCGACGCGGTGGGGATGGGCTTGCCGCCGACCCCACCGACGTCGACCAGCGGACTCCCGTCCTTGGGGCAGAATCGGGCTTCCCCAGCGTAGACGGCCTTGCAGCGCGGACAGCGTCGGCTCATGTGCGAACCAAGTTACGTCCCGCGCGCTTGGCGCGATACAGCGCAGCATCCGCCTGATTCAGGGCGTTGTCCGGGCTCTCGATCTCGCTTCCGGGGATCATGGTGACACCGACGGAGGCCGTAATCGACAGTCGCCTGCCGTCCGGAGAGAAGTCCTGCCGCTCGATCCGCTGCCGAAACCGCTCGGCGAAGGTCATTGCCCCCTCGAGCGCCGTCTCGGGAAGCAGCAGGACGAACTCCTCACCGCCGTACCGCGCCACCGTGTCGACCCCGCGCACCTGGGCCCGGAGCATCTCGCCAACCTGCCGCAGCACGTCATCGCCGACGAGGTGGCCACGATCGTCGTTGACCCGCTTGAAGAAATCCAGGTCGACCATGACGATGCTCAGGGGCGAGCCGTAGCGACGCACCCGCTCCAGCTCGCGCTCCAGTATCTCGAGGAGGGCACGGCGGTTCGCGCATCCCGTGAGCGGATCCGTCGCCGCGAGCCATTCATACCGTTCTTTGGCGGATTGGACGGTCTCGATTCGGTAGGCCTTCTCGATGACGCCCACGGCGGTGCGAATCACTCGCTCGGCGAACTCCATGACCTCGGGCTCCAGCGGTGGCTCCTCCTGCAATGTGCGCAGGAAGAACACTCCGGTCTGGATACCGTGCATCCCGAACGGCACGACGATCGCCGACCGCGTGCGGACATCGACGCGCCGCTGCTCCCAGTCCGCGCGGACCTCCGCAAACAGCGGATCCGTCCACACGTCTCGCACGAAGACCGCCCGGTCCAGCCCGAGCGCTTGTTGGATCTCCGGATACGAGGTGAGTTCGAGCTCCTTGTTGCGGATCGAGGGATCGTCGGCCGCAACCACGATTCGGCCCCGCGATGCCCCCGGGGGGATCAACACGATCGAGCAGCGGGAGATCCTGAGCGCGTGTCGCACCCGGCGCGCCAAAACCACGTAGATGTCTTCCGGGGCAAATGCCTCGGTCACTTCATGGAGGATGTCCAGCATTTCGGCGCGGACGGATGCCTCAATGGCAGCGCGTTTGGCCTCTTCGCGCGCTTCCCGCAGCATACGGCTGGCCCGGAGCTGCGCCGCCACGCGTGCCGCCAGCTCGTCTGCCCGAAACGGCTTGGGGATGAAGTCCGCTGCCCCGAGGGAAAGCGACGTCACGGCCGCTTCTTCGGGCGACAAAACCGAAATCATCAGGATCGGCAGGTCGCGCCATCGCGGATCCGCCTTGATTCGCTTGAGCAGCGCAATGCCGTCCACCCGCGGCATGAGGATGTCGAGCAGCAAGAGATCGGGGGTCTCGCGTTCCAACGCCTCCAAGGCCTCCTCGCTGCTCTGCGCGGGGACAACCTCGTAGCCCTGTCGCTCGAGGGTCAACGACAGCGCGGTGAGCTGGGTACGGTCGTCATCGACGACGAGGATTCTGGCGGTTTTTGCGGGCATGACGGCCGCCTGTCAGCTGAGTCCCGTGAGCGAGTTCACCATCCCAAGATCGACATTGCCCCCGCTCACCACCAGGACCGTGGGTCCACGTGGCGACAACGCGCCCACGCGGAGCGCGGCCGTCGTCACGGCGCCCGAGGGTTCGGCCGTCACTCCCGCCTCGCGGTGAAGCCAGCGTGTCGCCTCGGCAATCGCCGCTTCCGGCACCCGCACCGCATCGACCGTCGCCCGCACGTGGGCGAACGTCAGCGTCCCCACGGCGAGGGGAAGGAGTCCATCGGCCATGCTCGCGGTGCGTTCGAGCCGGACCGGATGGCCGGCCGCCAATGCCGCGTACAGGGCGGCGGCGCCTTCGGGCTCCACTCCCGTCACGCGGGCCTCGGGACGAAGCGCCCTGAGCGCCGTGGTAATCCCGGCAATCAAGCCCCCACCGCCGACCGGAACTGCCACATGCGCGACATCGGGGAGATCGTCGACGATCTCGAGCCCCGTCGTTCCCTGGCCGGCGATGATGGCCGGATGATCGTACGGCGGGATGATCGTGAGCCCTTCAGCTTCGGCTATCGCGCGGGCCTGCTGGTAGCGATCCTCGGACGTCCGCCCCGCAAACACGACTTCCCCACTCCATCGCTTCACGCCGTCGACTTTCGTCGCCGGGGCCGTCTCGGGCATGACGATGACGGCGCGGGTTCCGACGCGTTGCGCCGCGAAGGCCACCGCCTGGCCGTGATTCCCGCTGGAATAGGTGATGACGCCACGGTCGCGGGATGCCGCATCCAGCTGCTGAACGAATGTCCACGCCCCCCGCAGCTTGAAGGCACCCGTTGGCTGCAGGCACTCGAGCTTCAGATAGACGGGAACACCAGCGGCGTCACTGAGTTGCGGGACGTGCTGCAGAGGCGTCCGCACGGCAACTCCTGCAATGCCGCGCGCCGCCCTTCGTATGTCATCGACCGTTACCTGGGTTGGCGTGACGCCTCCTCACACATCCATTTCCCGCTGGTCGCGCCCGTCGACGACGACCTCCGGAACGGTCTCCTCACCACCCACTTCGTCACCCTCCCCCTCGTCCCGCACCACGCGCGCCACGTCCACCACGGCGTCGCCGGGATCGAGATTCATCACCTTCACCCCCTGGGTGTTTCGTCCGATCACGCGGATCCCATCGACTGGCAGTCTGATGATGACCCCGTGTCGCGTGACCAGCATCAACTCATCCGCGGGGATCACCTCCTTCAGCGCGACCACGGCTCCCGTCTTGTCCGTGCGCCTGAGCGTAATGATGCCCTTGCCTCCGCGCTTCTGCACGCGATAGTCGGCGAGCTCCGACCGCTTCCCTAGCCCCTTTTCGGAGACGACCAGGAGCGTGGCGTCACGCCGCACGACGACCATCCCGATAACGCGATCTTCGTTGTCGAGTTGAATGCCGCGGACACCGGACGTGGCCCGTCCCATGGGGCGCGCGTCCTTTTCACTGAACCGAATGCTCATGCCATCCTGCGTGGCCAGCACCACGTCGTTCGACCCGTCCGTGATCTGAACCTCGATCAATTCGTCGTCGTCGTCGATGTTGATGGCGTTGATGCCGTTGGAGCGGGGGTTGCCGTACGCGGACAGGACGGTCTTCTTGACCATGCCCTTCCGGGTGGCACACAACAGGTACTGGTCGTCGGTGAAATCCCGGACGGCGACGAAGGCCGTGATGCGCTCGTTCGGCGTGATCTGAATGAGATTGATGATCGGCTTCCCCCGCGCGGCCCGACCGCCCTGCGGGATGTCATACACTTTGAGCCAGTACATTTGGCCGTTGTGGGTGAAGAAGAGCACATAATCGTGGGTCGAGGCAACGAACAGGTGTTCGACCCAATCGTCCTCCTTGGTCCCCATGCCGTTGAGTCCACGACCGCCGCGTCGCTGCCGACGGTAGGTTGAGACCGGAATGCGCTTGATGTAGCCGGAATGGGAGATGGTGACCACCATGTCCTCTTCCGCAATCAAGTCCTCGATGGAGAAGTCGCCTTCGTCCGCCACGATCTCGGTGCGCCGCGGATCACCGAACTTGGTCACCGTGTCGTCGAGCTCCGCCTTGAGGATCTCCATCCGCTTCGGCTTCGAGCCAAGGACGCTCTTCAACTCCTTGATCAGCGTTCGGATGTCCGAGAGTTCGGCATCCAGCTTGTCGATCTCGAGTGACGTGAGTCGGGCGAGGCGCATGTTGAGAATCGCCTCACTCTGCTTTTCCGATAGCTCGAATCGCGCCCGGAGAGCCGCGTCGGCCGCTGGGACATCCTTCGCCTGCCGAATGATCTGCACCACTTCGTCGATGTTGTCGACGGCGATCTTCAGACCCTCGAGGATGTGCTCTCGAGTCTGAGCCTCCGCCAGATCGTGTTCGGCCCGCTTGGTGATCACCTCGTGGCGGTGGTCCACGAAATGCCCCAGCATCTCCTTCAAGTTCATGACTTGAGGCTGACCATCCACGAGCGCGAGCATGATCGCGCCGAACGTAGCCTGCATCTGCGTGTGCTTGAACAGCAGGTTCAGGACGACGGTGGGATTGGCGTCGCGCTTCAACTCCACGACGACTCGCATCCCGTCGCGATCGGATTCGTCCCGCAAATCGGCGATATCGGTGACCTTCTTCTGTCGGACAAGCCCCACGATCTGCTCGATCAAGCGGGTCTTGTTCACCATGAACGGAATCTCGGTCACCACGATCTGTGACTTTCCGGATGATTCTTTTTCCTCGACTTGCGCCCGGGCGCGCATGATGACGCGTCCTCGGCCCGTGTCGTAGCAGTCCTTGATGCCGTCGCGACCGTAGATGAACCCCCCGGTCGGGAAATCGGGGCCGCGGACGTACTTGCGCAGGTCTCCCACCGTGCACTCGGGATCGTCGATCAGATGCTTGATCGCCCCGACCACTTCGCCAAGGTTGTGCGGCGGAATGTTGGTCGCCATCCCGACGGCAATCCCCGACGACCCGTTGACCAGGAGATTGGGGAGCCGCGACGGCAACACGGTGGGCTCCTGCAGACGGTCGTCGAAGTTCGATGTGAACGACACCGTGTTCTTGTCGATGTCTTCCAGCATCGCAACGGCGCGGGCCGTGAGGCGCGCCTCGGTGTAGCGATACGCCGCTGCGCTGTCTCCGTCGACCGAGCCGAAGTTCCCCTGACCGTCGATCAGCGGGTAGCGAAGGGAGAAGCCCTGCACCATGCGCACGAGGGCGTCGTACACGGCCGTATCACCGTGCGGGTGGTACTTGCCGAGCACGTCACCGACCACTGTCGCGCTCTTCTTGAACGGACGATTCGGCTGGAGGCCAAGCTCGTGCATGGCGTAAAGAATGCGGCGATGGACCGGCTTCAGTCCGTCGCGCACGTCTGGCAACGCACGTTGGACGATCACGCTCATCGAGTAATCGATGAACGACTCGCGCATCTCGTCCTCGATGAGTCGCGGGAGGATGCGCTCGCGCTGATTCGGTGCGGTCATGGGCGTGTCGATTTGGCGAAGAAAAATGGGGCCACACGGACCCCAAGTGAGGTCTGATAATAATAGTCGGTCAGGGGGCCGAAATCAATGGTGCGCGATGCCCCTAAATCGAAGTCTCACAATCAATTACGATAGGTGAGCGGAACGCCGGCCGCGGGCGGGGTGTGGCGCACGACGGTCGTTCGCGCCACCCGGGTCGGCGCGTCCCGCGGGCGCGGTCGCCGGCATCCACCTGCCCGGCTGCAACCAAACGGCCGGAGCGAGCATCTAAGGAGACGAACGGACGTCGCGGCGCCGAGCCGACGAGTCGCGTGGTTCAGGAGTGAGCATGGCACACCCCGCAGTCATCTCGAGTTGGGCGATCACAGGGGCGCGGGCCGCCGCCACGTGGCGCAATGCCCGTGCGGCAGCGGCAACGAGCGATCGCGCCGTCCAGACGGTGGACGGCTACGCGTTGTTCGACGACCGGGGGCGCTACCTGGGGAGAATAGCGGCGCGGGAGCACCCAGCGTTCGGTCGGGGGGCCAACACGGTGCTGCTCCGGCGGGATGACGTCAACTAGCGCCGTCCCCACTCCCGGCGCGGAGCGCGGACGAGACGGTCCGCCCCGTCACAGCGTGACCGTGACCTTCCCGACCTGCTCTCCCTGCTCCAGTCGGCGAAACCCCTCCACGGCATCACCCAAGGCATACGTGGAATCGATCACGGGGCGGAGGTGACCTTGGCCGAGCAGGTTCACCACTTCGCGATAGTCTTCCGCACCACCCATCGTTGATCCAAGCAGCGTCCATTGGTACCAGAAGAGCCGTCGCACGTCGACGCTCACCCGGGGCCCGGTGGTCGCCCCGCACGTGACCAACCGACCACCCCGGGCAAGGAGCTTGAGCGACCGGTCCCACGTTGCCTCCCCGACGTTCTCGACGACCACGTCCACTCCGCGGCGATCGGTCAGCCGTCGCACGGCCTTCACCACGTCCTCGGTACCGTGATTCAGGATCTCGTCCGCGCCAAGAGCGCGCGCGGTCTCGAGCTTCGCGTCACTGGACGACGTGACGATGACTCGTGCGCCGCAGAGCTTGGCGATCTGGAGGGCCGTCACCGACACCCCACCCCCGACCCCCCAAATGAACACCGTCTCACCCGCGCGTAGCCGCGCGCGGGTGACCAGCATTCGCCAGGCGGTGAGGGAAACGAGGGAATACCCAGCTGCTTCAGGCCACGAGATCGGGGGATGTGGCTCGGGCGGCGTGGGCACGAGCGCCACGTTCTGCTCCGGCACCACGATGTACTCGGCCAGGGTACCGGGGAGGTGCTCACCCAGGAGGCGATACGTTTCGCACAACGAGTGCTCACCACTCAGGCAGTAGCGGCAGCGGTAGCAGGAGATCCCGGGGTTGAGCATCACGCGATCGCCGGGCTTCAGCCGCGTGACGTCGTCACCCAGCGAGTCCACGACCCCGGCCCCATCGCCACCGAGGATGTGCGGGAAGTCGAGCGCGAGCCCTGGGAGGCCCCGAATGGTCCAGAGGTCGAGGTGGTTCAACGCCGCCGCCGCCAGGCGGATGCGCACCTCGCCAGGCCGGCGAATCGTGGGAGCCGGCACCTCGTCGACGGCGAGCTGCGACACGTCGCCGTGCTCGCGGAGGACGAGCGCCTTCATCCGTCCGGACATGCGGTCAGTCGGAGCCGGGCGATCCTACGGCCGAAGTGTCGGTCGAAAGCTCGGCCGAACGAGCTGCTCGAAGTCGTTCGTCCGCGGCACTTCGATCGGCTGACCACCATCGATGGGAATCAGGAACAAGCGGCGGGAGGTGCCACCCGTCGGTCCCGGGGCCTCGATCGCTGCAGCCAGCAGGGTCCCATCACCGGACAGCGCGAAGTCGCTGATGACCACCGTGGGCTCCGTGAGCGGTCGAGCGTCACCCCCCAAGCGCTGTCGCACGACGACCCAGGTCGCTGTCCGGCCTGAGCGCTCCTCGCGAAGGAACACGAGGGTCTCGTTGTCCAGCCACGTGGGAACTCGTTCGTGCGCGGACGGACCCGACTGCGTGATGTTCCGTTGAGCGGAGCCGTCCAGATTCATGAGGTAGATCTCGTAGTTCCCGTCCCGGATCGACGAGAACGCGATCCGGGCTCCATCCGGCGACACCGTGGGCTCCATGTTCGCACGACCGTCGGTGAGGGGACGCTGGTCCGACCCGTCGGCCTGCATGATCCAGATCTGGGCGGTCCCAGAGGCGTCCGACTGGTAGACAATGCGGTTGCCGTCCGGCGTCCAGGCGGGTTCCGTTTCGTTGGCTCCGGTGCTGGTAACCCGCCGCCGATTGGCACCGTCGCCGTCCACCACGTAGATCTCGAAGTTCCCATCGCGGTTCGTGGCATACGCCACTTGCGATCCGTCCGGCGAGTACGCCGGCCCGAGCTCGTCTCCCGGATCCGCCGTGATACGAACGAACCGGCCGGGGTCCGCTCGCTCGAACGCGTACAGGTCGGCGCTCCCCTCTCGAGTGGAGGTTACCACGATCTCCCCCTGCACAATGACCGTCGCGGTGGCCACCACGCCCCACCGCGTCGCCGCCGTCACCGTCGCGCGACCGAACGTGACGGGCGTCAGGCTGCCGTCGGGACCCACCGTCACGACGCCCGCATCGGAACTGGACCAGGTGAGTTGTGACGCCGGTGCAAGCGGCTGTCCGAGCGAGTCGGAAAAGAACGCACGAAGCACGGCCCGATCACGCAAGCCGAGACCCAAGCGCGTTCGATCCAGCACCAGACCCGCCGAGACGACGTTGACCGTCCACCGGGCATCCGGGATGCCACGCACGACGAGTCGCAGCGTGGTGGTGCCGATTCTTCGACCGGTGACGGTTCCCATCGGGGTGAGGCCGGCGATGGAGGTGTCTTGGATGACCCAGACCCGGGCCACCTCCGGGATGGGGGTGCTGTCGGCGGCAAACGCCGTCGCGTCGAAGGTGAGCGATCCACCGAGCGGGACGACGACCTCGCCCTGCCGCGGCTTGATATCGACGAACGCGATCGGCTTGTGCACCGAAACCGGCAGCCGCGACTCCTGACCGAACCCCGTCACCACGATCTCCGACTCGCCCGCCGACATGGCGGTGATGACACCGATAGGTGATACGGTGACGACATCCGGATTGGTGGAGCGCCACGTATCCAGCTGACGGGGATCGACCGGTCGGTTGCCCTGGCTGGGGACCACCAAACGAATCGTATCCGACTCCAGCGGCGACAGAGACATCCGTGGCAACAGGAATTGCCATGGCGCGAGCGCCACTTGGACCTGAACCCGCGCGCTCAACCCCGCGGGGGTACTGGCCTCGATGGCGCCGGAACCCGCGGCAATTCCCACCACCTTTCCGTTCCGGTCGATGTCAGCAATCTCCGCCCGGAACGACCGCCATGTCACCGCCTGCGGGGCCGCCGCCGAACCATCGTCCCTGAGAAACACGGCGCGCAGCTGGAGATCCTCGAGGGGAAACAGGAACACCTGCGACGGCTCGATCCGGAGAATCGTCGCCGTCCCCGACCCCGGCGCCGCCCGTACCGCCCCACCCTGGACCCGTACACCGACCGTGCGTCGCTGGTTGCCGGCCTGAACGGAGACTTGGGCCGATCCGGGGGCAAGCCCGATGACGTTGACGACCCCCGGCGGGGCCGCCCGATCGATCTCGACCCGTGCGACGGCGGAATCCGTCACCGCCCAGCGGAACGTGATCTGACTGATCACGTCCCCCCGACTATTGTATGCCACCGCCAATACCTCTTGACGGTCGCCGACCGCGAGCGACACCGATGCCGGTATCACCTGGAGATCTGCCACCTGGGCCACCGACCGACCCGAGACGACTGCCGAGCAGACGACTGCCAGGAGACCCACTGTGGTGCGGGTTCGAGCCATTGGACTCCGTTACCCCGATAAGGCCGTAAGTCAATACCGATACAGGAGATATGCTGCCAAGCTAAGGACCGATCCGCACCGGTGTCAAGCGGATAGCGAACCGGTCGTGTCCCGCACCCGTCCCCACACCTCACCGGTCCCCTTGCGCTCGACCCGACGCGCGCGGAAACTACGAGTGCCTCGGCATACCCCTTTTGAAGGAGGCTCTCTATGCCCTGGTCCTTCGACACCGGTGGCGGCCCGGGGATGTGGGACCCCATGCCACTGACACCCCCCGTGAAACCTCCGGCCCCGCCGGAACCCAAGGAGTATCTCTGGTCCAAGCCGGAGACCGAGAAGCCCGCGCCGCCCGCACCTCCGCCGGCCGCGGCTCCTGCGAAGCCGGCCGCGCCCAAACCTGCGGCGCGCAAAGCGGCGAAGCGAAAGCCAGCCCGCAAAGCCGCCAAGAAGCGACCGGCGAGGAAGGCGGCCAAGAAGCGGCCGGTGAAGAAGGCAGCCAAGAAGCGACCGGTCAAGAAAGCCGCCAAGCGGCGACCGGCGAAGAAGGCCGCCAAGCGCTCGTCTGCGAGGAAACGGCGTCGATAGATCGCGCCCTTCCGGCACGCCACCGCGTGCACCGATCGGCCCAAGAGGGAGAGCCGGGCGTTTCTGGGGTTGGGAGGATGCGGCACAACACACGAGGCACCAGCGGTGAGCACGGCACGTCGACCGCGACACCGGTGGGCGAGTCGCATGCGCAACTGCGGTCGATGGTCCCCGCGAGGCGGTGACATGCGGTCGAGTCATCGTCGCCCGATCGCGGTGATCCTCGCGGGGCTCGCGCTTGCGACTACCGCCGGGTGCATACCCCGTCCCGCCGAGACCGCCGACCTGCTGGGCGATGTCCAAGCTCTGCTTACCCACTCGGCGGCCGCATGGAATGCCGGCGATCTCGACGGCTTCGTGGCAGACTACGCCCCCGATTCCATGACCACGTTCGTCTCGGCTGGCCGTCCCCACTACGGATTCGATTGGATCAAGAACAACTACGCCCCGTCGTTCGCTGCCGGAACCCAGCGGGACTCACTCAGGTTCGAGAACATCGCGGTGAGATCGCTCGGCGCCACTCACGCCCTCACCACCGCACGGTTTGTGCTGTTCCGCGGGGACTCGGTCACGGCGAGCGGTCCGTTCACCCTCGTGCTCGCCCGTTCCGACGGACGCTGGCTCATCATCCATGACCATACGTCATCTGATCCGCGCTAGCGTTGGTGTCTCGCTGATCGCCGCGCTCGCCACCGCGTGTGAGCCCGGTGCCGGGATCACGGCCTACGTTGGCGCCGAGGTGTTCGACGGCACCGGCGCCCCTCTTCTGCTGGACGCCGTGATCCTCGTGAAGGGCGGACGGATCGAGGCGGTCGGGCCCTCGACCTCTGTCACCGTGCCCAAGGGCGCCGTGGAGGTCCGGATCGACGGTAAGTGGGTCATTCCGGGACTGATCGACGGTCACACCCACGTCGAGCGCTGGACTCTGAGCCGGTTTCTGGGCTACGGGGTCACGAGCGTGCGGGACATGGGTGGCGTGCTCGACAGCGTGATCGCGCTCCGGGAGGCGGTCTCACTGGGATCGACACTCGGCCCTCGGATGTTCATCACCGGTGCGATGATCGACGCGGCCCCGGCCACGTGGCCCAGCGCCGTACAGGTCGGTACCACGACGGAAGGGCGTGCCGCCATTGACAGACTCGTGCTGCTCGATGTCGACCAGGCGAAGATCTACACCAAAGTTGACCGGCCCCTGCTCGAAGCCATCGCCGACGAGGCCACCGTCCTCAATCTTCCGCTCGCCGCGCACCTCGGTCGCGTCGATGCGGTCACGGCTGCTCGACTCGGTGTGCGTTTCCTCGAGCACATGGCCGGCGTCGTAGAGGCGACCGCCGCCGACCGAGGCCGGTACATCGCCGCCCACAACGACTTCTTTCGCGGGTGGAATCTCCAAGAACGCACCTGGCCGGTGCTCGATTCGGCTTCCCTCGATCGCACTGCCCGGGAGCTGGTCCAGCTCGGCGTGACCATCGTCCCGACGCTCACCCTCCACGAGGCGTGGGCGAACCTCACGAACCCGCGCTTCGTGGAGCGCCTCGATCTCTCCGGCGTCCCGGACGCGGTGCGGCGCGGCTGGGACATCCCGGACCTCGTCTGGCGGGCGAACCTCGACGACGAGCAGTTCCAGGCCTTCCGACGATCGCGTCCGTACCAGGACCGGTTCGTCCGCATGTACCATCGACTCGGTGGACCGGTGATCGCTGGATCGGATGCGCCGAATCAGTTGATCGCGCCCGGAGCGAGCCTCCACGACGAGATGGCGCTCTTGGTGCGTGCCGGTCTCCTCCCGCGGGACGCGCTGCTGGCGGCGACCGGGACGCCGGCGCGCCTGCTGGGTGTTGACTCGATCGGTGTCATTCGCGCGGGCGCGCTCGCCGATTTCGTGATCTTGAATGCCAACCCCTTGGAAGACATCCGAAACAGCCGCGATATCGACCGGGTGGTATATCGCGGGGTCGCCTACACCCCAACGGAGCTGAGGGAACGACCGTGAACGTCGCGAGAGTCCTCCTCATCCTGGCCGTGCTCAGCGTCTCGGCATGCGCCCGGGGTGACCGCATGGACATCATCCTCGAAGGCGGGTGGATCGTCGACGGTACCGGGAATCCCCGGTACCGAGCGGACATCGGCATCCGAGGCGACCGGATCGCGGCCATCGGTCGGTTGAGCGAGGCGTCCTCGCGCCGGCGCATCGACGTGTCCGGCCTGATCGTGGCGCCGGGCTTCATTGACATGTTGGGCTGGTCGGACATCAAGGTCCTGGCCGACGGGCGGGCGGCGAGCAAGATCACCCAGGGGATCACGACCGAGGTCACGGGCGAGGGATCGTCGGTCGCGCCACAGACCGAGGCGACGATTGCCGAGGAGGCCGACTACTACGCATCGCTGGGCGTCACCGTGGATTGGCGAGACCTGGACGGGTACTTCCGGAGGCTCGAACGCGCGGGTTCAGCCATCAACATCGCCACCTTCGTTGGCGCGACACAGATCAGGAAGATCGTGTTGGGGAACGAGGATCGCGCTCCCACCGGGGAGGAGTTGGCCCGCATGGTAACGCTCGTGGATTCCGCGATGCACCAAGGTGCGCTCGGGATCTCGACGTCGCTCGTCTACGCCCCGGCCTTCTACGCCACGACAGCCGAGCTTGTCGAACTGGCCCGGGCGGCCCGGCACTACGGTGGGATCTACGCGACGCACTTGCGCAACGAAGGCGTGGGAATGGACGATGCGCTCGACGAAGCGCTCGCGATCGCGCGTGCCGCCGACATCCCCGTCGAGATCTGGCATCTGAAGCGGGCCGGGCGCGAGAGCTGGGGCGACATGAACCGCGTGCTCGCCCGCATCGACTCCGCCCGACAGTCCGGCATCGACGTGACGGCGGACGTGTATCCCTACCAGGCATCAGCCACGAGCCTGGCGGCGAGCATCCCGCAATGGGCTCACGAGGGTGGGACGGCCGCTATGGTCGGACGGCTCCGCGACCCGGTAATGCGACGGCGCATTCGCGCGGACATGCTCGAGCCGCCGGCTGGCACGGAGAGCTTCTTCCGAGGCGCGGGCGGAGCAGCGGGTGTCCTGGTTGCCGGGGTGTTGGCGGACACGCTCAAGTATGTCGAAGGCAAAACGGTGACACAGATTGCGGCGCTCTGGGGCGCCGACCCCATCGATGCGCTGTTCGACATCGTGATCAAGGACAACGGCAACACCGGCGCGATCTACTTCAGCATGAGCGAGGACGATGTTCGCGCTGCCGTGGGCACGTGGTGGACCAGCTTCTGCACCGACTACGGCGCCGTGGCACCTGACGGGATCCTGTCACGGGACAAAGTGCACCCACGCGTGTACGGCAGTTTCCCCCGCATCCTCGGCCGCTACGTGCGGGAGTACGGCTTGCTCCGATTGGAGGAGGCCGTGCGGAAGATGACGGCCCAACCCGCCCAGCGGGTGGGACTGCTCGATCGCGGATTGCTGCGACCCTACCTGGCCGCGGACATCGCGGTGTTCGACGAACGCACGATCATCGACCGCGCCACGTTTGAAGACCCCCATCAGCTCTCCGAGGGGGTGCGGTACGTCTTGGTCAACGGCCAGGTGGTGTTGGACGACGGTGAGCTCACGACGGCGAGGCCGGGTCGCGGGCTGCGTGGCCCGGGATGGACTGGTCCCCGATAGCCGCCGTCCCGGCGAGCCGAGGCTCCCATGACCACCGAGATCCGCACGGCGATTGATCAGGCCGCAGCGTTCTTCGCCGGTCGTCAAACCCGTCAGGGCGTTCTCGCGCGGCGCGCCGTCGGCCATCCGCGACCTGCCGACACCGAGCTCACCGAGCACCTTGTCCGAGCGATTCGACGGAAGACCCGCATCGATGGCAGCGTCGACGGCTCTCTCCTTGGGACCGCATGCGCCTCCTGGGAGTTGCTCGAGCTCGGGTGCCCGGTTGACCACGCGGCAGTCGTTCGCACCACCGGGTATATCCTGCAGACCGAAGACCGGGACGGCCATGTCGGCGACGGCTGCGATGACGTTCGTCACGCCCGACATCGTTGCCGTGATTTCTTGAGCGGGTTCTTCTCTCCGGGACCGTGGGATCGCGCGATCGCCCCGCTCGAGCTGCCGTCGGGTCTCCGGATCGAGGATGAATACGACGCGAGGTTTGCGGCTAGCTGTTACGCCCTACGGAGCGTCCTTCGCGCCGGAGCAGACAAGCGCAACGCCGTGCAGCGCCATGTCGACTCGCTCCTCTCACTCGCAAGTCTGTGGGAGAACGGGGGAAGCTGGGCACCCAACCTCGTGATCGGCGCGCTGGGAGCGCTGGCCTACGCGCCGATCGAGTATCGATCCCGGGTGGTCGGATTGGGTCGGCAGATACTCGGTCGGCAGGCAGGCGACGGCTCGTGGACCGACACACACCCGTTCCACGCATTGGAAATGCTGCTGGGCCTCACGGGCCCGGACGTGACGCGCGCGGCCCGTCTGGCGGCACCCGCCCTCATCGAGCGACAGACCAACGCCGGAGCCTTCGATGCGACCGGCAGCGAGGAGCAGGCGTTGATCGCCCTCCGCGTGCTTCTCCTCGCCCGGCAGTAGCAGGCGGGTCCGGGCTCCGAACCCGACTGCCGATCTGCTACCTTTCATCCTCGAATCGCCCACGGGGAACGATCATCGGCCCAATCCATGCCGGTGCGCTCGCTCGGGGAATCACCATTCACGGAAGGGCACGAGACATCGATGGCCGACGCTCCGCGGGACCAGCGGCCGCGCATTCGACTGACGACACTGTCACACGGCGCCGGTTGAGCCTGCAAGCTCGGCTCCGCTGAGCTGGTGCAGGTCCTGCGCCACCTCCCCGCGGTCGACGATCCGCGGGCGCTCGTGACAGCCCTGACACGCGACGATGCCGCGGTGTATCGGCTCTCAGACACCCGCGCCATCGTGGCGACGGTGGATTTCTTTACGCCGATCGTGGACGATCCCTACACGTTCGGGGCGATCGCTGCCACCAACGCGCTGAGCGACCTGTATGCGATGGGCGCTACGCCATTATTCGCCCTCAACATCGTCGCGTGGCCCCGCGACGCGGAGATCCTGGAGCTGGTGGCCGATACCGTTCGCGGAGCTGTCGACAAGGCGCGCGAAGCCGGGATGTTCGTGCTTGGCGGCCACTCCATCGAAGACCGAGAACCGAAGTTCGGCATGGTCGCCCTGGGTGAGGTCCACCCCGACCACCTGCTCACCAACCAGGGGGCTCGGCCCGACGACCGCTTGGTCCTCACCAAGCCCGTCGGCACGGGCGTGCTCGCCACGGCGCTCAAGCACGGTACGATCACCGAGACCGACATGGCCGGCGCCATCACCGCCATGACCACGCTCAACGCGGGAGCGCTCGAGGCCGTGCGATCCGTGGGCGACGCCGTCCACGCCGTGACGGACGTGACCGGCTTCGGCTTGATGGGCCATGCCCACAACCTGGTGGCGGCAAGCGGCGTGGCCGCTCGGCTGTTCGCCAGCCGCGTGCCCGTCTTCCCGCGCGTCCCCGAGTTGGTGCGTGCCAAGGCCGTGCCGGGTGGCACGACGCGCAATGCCGACGCCGCCAACGCCTGGACACGGTGGTCCACGGATGTCGATCCGGTCACCCGAACAATCTTATGTGACGCGCAGACCTCGGGTGGACTGCTGATTGCGGTGGCACCCGACGCCGTCACCGCCCTCATTGAAGCGCTGGAACGCGCCGAGACCCCCACGGCCGCCATCGTCGGTCACGTTCTCGACGGTCGGGGGGACACCACGTTGGAGGTCGTGCGGGATGCCTCGTAAGCGGAAGGAGTTCGTGGCGGTTCATGCCGACGAGAGTTGTCTCGGCAATGGCGCGGACGGCGCGAGCCCCGGGGGCGCGGGCTCGCTCATCGAGATCGGAACCCGTGACGGCGTGGTGCGACGGGACGTCCAGATCTCATCCCCGGACACGACGAACAACCGAATGGCACTTGCCGGAGCGATCGCAACGTTCGCCCTCTTGTCACGCAAGGGAAACCGGTTCCGGGTGCTGTTCGTCTCCGATTCGGAGTACCTGGTCAAGGGCATGACCGACTGGGTTCCCGCATGGATCGCCAAGGGGTGGCGTCGCAAGGGAGGGAAGATCGAGAACCTCGCGCTGTGGCAGAAGCTCGTCCAGGCCGTCACCGGGCACGACGTGACATGGCGTTGGGTCCGCGGACACGCCGGGCATGTCAAGAACGAATACGCAAACGATCTTGCGATGTCGGCTGCACAGCAGCAAATCCACTCTGCCGGCGCGGTTCCGTCCCACTTCGAGGAATGGCTCGCGGATCACCAGGCACGCGGACATTTCAGTGGATACGACGCCGATGCCGACTTCGCCGACCACGCAGGGAACACGGCAGCACCATGACGACGTACAAAGACGGCGTCCCCGGCAACACCCATCCACTGAACCACCTGCCCAACGGGACACCACCGCAGCTCGACCGGATTCCGCTGTTCGAGGTCTACATGCGGATGGCCGAGGAGCTGGCCAAGCGATCCACGTGCAACCGCCTCCAGGTGGGCACGGTCGTGACCGACGCGATGCTGGAGAACGTCGTAGCGATCGGCTACAACGGAAACGCCAAGGGACTCCCGAACCGATGTGACTCCATGGTTCCGGGGAACTGCGGGTGCATTCACTCCGAAGTGAATGCGTTGGTGAAAGCCCCCGGCGGGCTGCGGGACAAGGTCGTGTTCGTAACGGACAGCCCCTGCGTGGCATGTGCGAAGCTGATGATCAATTCCGGGATCACTCACGTGTTTTTCCGCCGGCAGTACCGAGATCCGAGTGGGGTGGAGTTACTGACATCCTCCGGCGTGACCCCCGTGCTGTACGACCGCTGGGCCGAGGCCTGGAGATAGCGCACCATGGACGACGTCGACCGCTTGTTCCACTACCTGGTCAACCACTTGGCGACATCGGCGCCGGAGTACCTGCGACGGCCGTTCCAGGTGTCGGAGTTGTACCAACGGCTGATCCCCTACCGGCATCATAGGACGGCCCTGGCGTTCGATGCCGTCGAGGACTACGAGTTCGCTGTCCTGAAGTTGCTGGCAGGCGAGCGGGGCTATGCCCGGCTCGATCCCGATGACGCGCAACTCGCATTGGCCGCCGAACTCGAGGCCACCAACCCGACGCCTGGCGCGTTTCGGGAGTTTGCGGCGGCGTCGATGACGCTCGATCACGATGCCGTGGATCGCTTTCTCGATCCGCAAACCG
This sequence comes from Gemmatimonadales bacterium, assembly GCA_041602035.1. Classification (GTDB taxonomy): domain Bacteria; phylum Gemmatimonadota; class Gemmatimonadetes; order Gemmatimonadales; family GWC2-71-9; genus JAOTVV01. The sequence continues at coordinate 20,525 of JBFIHA010000024.1, forward strand.
CGTACGCTCCACCCGCCGCGGCGCCCGGCGACTCGTCGAAGTACGCGCCACCGGCCATGACGCCTCCCCCGGGGCTCCGGTCCGAGCTCCGCCCCGACATCACGACTCACACGACGGCTCCGATGGACGGCGTCCCGAACGCACCGGTCGACGTGCGATCGACGCACGCCTCGACCGTGTGCCCGGGCTGCGGCGAGAACCTGCCCTCCGGCCGACCAGCACGCTATTGCCCATTTTGTGGCGTGCGGCTCGGCGAGGTGGAGTGTCGGCACTGTGGCGAGACCATCGACGTCGCGTGGGTCTACTGTCTCACTTGTGGGACCAGGATCGACGCGGTGCGGTGACCACGCAGTTTCGCATCGCGCTCATTCCGGGAGACGGCATCGGGCCCGAAGTGATCGAGGCCGCCGTGCCGGCCATCGAAGCGGCGGCACGCACCGAGCGAGCGCAGCTCGAGTGGCGCCGGCTCCCGTACGGTGCCGATCACTACCTGGCCACCGGCGAGACGTTGCCGGACGCTGCCTTCGCCGAGCTTCGTGACGACGTCGACGGAATTCTGCTGGGCGCCTTGGGTGACCCTCGCGTGCCGGCCAACGAGCACGCGCGCGACATCCTTCTCGGGCTTCGGTTCCGCCTCGACCTCTATGTCAACTTCCGACCGTGTCGCCTGCTGCATCCTGCGCTCTGCCCGCTTCGGGAGCCGCCACCACACGCGCCGAGCCGGTCCATCGATTTTGTAATCTTTCGTGAGAACACGGAAGGCGTGTACCTCGGGCAGGGGACCGCCGAGCATGTGGGCACGGCAACGGAGCGGCAGGTTACCCACGAGATCCATACCGCACCCAAGGTGACTCGCATTCTGAGAGCGGCCTTCGACTGGGCGAGTGCCAACGGCAGGACCCGCATCACCATGGCGGACAAGTCGAACGCGGTGCCCGCGCACCAGCTGTGGCAGCGGTTGTTTGCCGAGGTCGGCGCGTCCTACCCAGACATCGAGCGGGAACATCGCTACGTCGACGCACTGGCCATGGAGCTCGTTCGTGACCCGGGACGCTTTCAGGTCATCGTCACCAACAACCTCTTTGGCGATATCCTCTCCGACCTTGGCGCGGAGCTGGTTGGCGGACTCGGCATCGCCGCAAGCGCAAACCTCCACCCGGGCCGCCCGGGGTTGTTCGAGCCGGTGCACGGCTCGGCCCCCACGATCGCCGGACGTGGCAGGGCCAATCCGTTGGCGAGCATGTTGAGTGGCAGCCTCATGTTGCATCACCTGGGGCTGACGACCGCGGCCGAACAGCTCGTTGCCGCGGTACGCGCCAGCCTCCACGCCGGCGTCACGACCCCCGATCTCGGCGGGACAGCATCCACCGCCGAGACCGGTGCGTGGATCACCGCGCAACTGCACCACCCCGCCTCGTAAGACGTCCCTGAGCCGTCACAGCCCGCCGGATTGTGAACACGTCCCGGCTGAGGCAACTTGAAGGGGCAACCACCGGGGGTTCATGACCGACCTCGTGCCCAAATCGTCGCGCATCGACCGTCCGGCACTGGAGCGCATCATTAGGCGGGCGGCCGAGTTGCAGGCGGGTGCCCGTGATATTGGTGACGGCCTCACCGAGCAGGATCTCCTGCAGCTCGGCGAGGAGGTCGGGATTCCCGCCTCGTACCTGCAGCAGGCGATGCTGGAGGAGCAGACACGAGCCGTGGCCCTCACCGAGCCAGGGGTTGGCGGGTGGCTCACCGGCCCGCGCCAAATCCTCGCCCAGCGGTCGATCTCCGGCGAGGCCACTCGTCTGCAGGCCGCACTCAGTCATTGGATGTCGGCCGGGGAGCTGCTCACCGTGAAGCGGAGGTTCCCCGATCGAACGTCCTGGGAAGCTCGGCAGGACGTCTTCTCCTCGGTCAAACGCGAACTGAGGGTCGGCGGGCGGCCGTATCGTCTCGCTCGGGCCAAAGAGGTCGTGGGCCGGGTCACACGGTTGGAGGACGGCCGGGCACACGTGCAGCTCCTCGCCGACCTCTCCAATACCAGACGGTCGCATCTGACCGGCGCCGCGACGCTCGGCGGCTTGGGTGTCCTAGGGACCGCCGTTGGCCTGACCCTTGGTGTGGCGCTGCCGGTCGCGCTCATCCCCATCGGTCTCGGTGCGCTGTTGGGCACGATGGTCGCGCGACGCCGGTACAGCCAGGTGGAGCGCGTGCATGTGGCTCTCGAACAAGTCCTGGATCGGCTCGAGCACGAAGAGGTCAAACTCCCTGGCGGGTCGGACAGCCAGCGGATGGGCGCGCTCGAACGGATCACGAGCGAAATCCGGCGGGGGCTGGGGATTTGACGCGGCACGATGCGACGCGAGCGGACGGCGCGAGGCAACATCGCTGGCGCCATGGCGGCACGACACACAGCGTGAGTAGCCGAGGAACCACCGGCCGACGGCGCCTTGCTGCGGGCATCGCCCTCGCGATCGGCCTGGTGCTGTCGTGCGGGGGAGGATTGCGACCGTACCTCACGCCCTTCCCGGACGCCGTGATCGACACGCTGGACGTGCTCCCCGCTGACCTCATTCGCGAGATCGCCACGCTCGTCACGGCCGAAGGTCTCGTCATCAGCATCTCGAGCCCCGAGGAGGGCTACCTCGAAACCGACTGGTACAACGTCGGCGCCGCGGCGTCTGGTGGAACCCCGTTCACCGATCCGCGGCAGAGTACGCTGCTTCGGTTCTTCGCCGATCTGTCGGGGGACGAACAGACGCGCCTGGCCGCCGAAGCAGTCGTGCGCCGCACCCTGGATCCCTCGGTTCCCTCCCGGCAGGGCGAGATGATGGCCCCGCCGGGGCACCCCGGATACGAGATCCTCCACCGAGTCCTCGCGGCGCTCGACAGCCGGTTCGGGCCCCAACAGTGACCATCGACCGCCCGCCTGCGGGCACTCCGGCGAAGCTCGACGATCGGCATTGGGACGTTGTCGTTGTGGGCGCAGGACCGGCGGGCTCTACGGCGGCTCGACTTCTCGCCACCTGGGGGTACGCCGTATTGCTCCTCGACCGGGCACGGTTCCCGCGCGACAAGGTGTGCGGCGACGGGCTCATCCCTGACGCCATCAACTGCCTCAAGCGACTCGCGCTATACGACGACGTCCGGCGCGTCGCTCACCGACTCGAGGCGCTGTCCGTCTACAGCCCTGCGGGCCTTCGTATCGACCTCCCCGGCGAGTTCATGACCGTGCGCCGCATCATTCTCGATGCCCTCATGCTCCAGGGCGCGATCGATGCCGGCGCCGTATTCCGCACCGGCACGGTGATCGGAATCGACTCACGGGCAGACCACGTGCAGTTCAGCACCCGGGACGGTCTCACCGGCATGGCCAAGGTGGGGATCGTCGCCACCGGGGCCGACACCGCCCTCATCGCCCGGCGCTCGACGGCACGACCGACCGCGCCGAGCGGGGTGGCCCTGCGATGCTATGTTCGCTCGCAAGTCGGGCCCGATCGCCTGATCATCTCCTACGACAGATCGATCGTGCCGGGGTATGCCTGGATCTTCCCGCTCGGTGACGAGTGCTACAACGTCGGATGCGGCGTCTTCTATCGGCGAGAGCGCAGGGCCCGAGTCAATCTTCGCAGGACGTTCGCCACGTTCGTCGAGACCATCCCCGTCGCGCGCGACCTTTGGCGGGCCAGGTCTTCCGCCACCTCGTTGGTGGGCGCGAGGCTACGCTGCGGCCTCGACACGTCCATGGCGTGCGACGGCGGTCGCGTGCTCGCCATCGGTGAAGTGATCGCCGCCACGTTCCCCTTCACCGGCGAGGGCATCGGTAAGGCCATGGAGACGGGTGAAGTCGCCGCCGCGTCGGTCGCCGAGTCGCTGCGCGACGGGACCACCAATCCGCTCGCCGATTTCCCTGCGATCCTCCGCCGGCAGCTGAAGCCGCGGTATCACGGCTATCAGGTGGCGGAAACCTGGATCGCACATCACTGGCTCGCGGATCTCGTGGCCCGGCGCGTCCAACGGAGTCCGGCCCTCGCGAGGGCCGCGGCGGGCATCGTCAGCGAGACCGAAGATCCACGCGCGTTGTTTTCGTGGAGAGCCATCTTGCCGTCTCTGCGATCCCGGCGGTCCGCGAGTCGCGCAGGCCGATGACCACGTCGACCGTCGCGCCCGAGCAGAGTCGGGCGTTCTGCCACGCGATGTTGCCGAAGGTATCCCGCACCTTCGCCATCTGCATCCGGCTCCTTCCCCCGGGACTCGATCACTCGGTCCTCGTGGCCTACCTCCTATGCCGGATCGCCGACACGATCGAGGACAGCACCACGCTCGACCCACTATTGAAGCAGCGACTCCTCTCGGCGTTTGGCGACACGGTCGCAGATCCCACTGACCGCGCCGACGCCGTACGCGCAGCCTTTCCGAATCCGGTGAGTGACGAGGAACAACTCGTGCGGCACGCCGATCTGGTGTTGCAGGAGTTCCGCAACCTCCCAGTCCGGCATCAGGTGGCCGTTCGGCCGTGGGTCCAGGAAATGAGTCGCGGGATGGCCGACTTCGCGCACCGCAAGGGTGCGGCTCCCTCCGCACACCTGGAGGCCCTGGCAACGGTGGCCGACTTGGACCGGTACTGCTACCTGGTGGCCGGGACCGTCGGCCACCTGCTCACGGAGCTATTCCACCTGCATGCCGGTACCCGGAGCCGCGCGCGGTACGAGCATCTCAAGGCCCGCGCGACCAGCTTCGGACTGGGACTGCAGCTGACCAATATCATCAAGGACGTTGCCGACGACCGCCAGCGCGGATGGAGCTTTGTGCCCCGCGAGCTTTGCCAACTGGCAGGCATCACCCCGGACGAACTGCACGACGGACGGCATGCAGCAGCCGCAGCCAGGGTGATGCACCTCCTGATCGCCAAGGCCAAGTCGCATCTGCTCGACGCACTCGAGTACTCGACGGCTCTGCCGCGGCGACAGTACGGCATCCGGCTGTTCTGCCTCACGTCCCTGTATTTCGCGGTCCAGACCCTCCACCTCGCTGAACGGGATGACCGGCTCCTCGACCCGCAGCACAAGGTGAAGATCACGCGTCCCGAGGTGGTACGAACCATCGCGACGTCACGCATCGTGGCCCCGAGCAATGCCGCGGTGCGGTGGTACTTCCGTCGGCTCGCAGGGGCCGCGTGGGATCGTGTGCCGATCCCGGTCGCGCCGGTGCGCTGAATAGCTCCGTCAGCGCCGTGCCGCCAACGATGGTTGCCCCGTCGCGGTTCCGCGGAATCTTCCGTACCGACCTCCCCGCCCGCGCGGCGTACAGCGAAGGTGCCGGACCGTACCGCATCGTTCCGGCTGCCGTCGCCATTCCCGTCGACTGCGAGGACGTGCAGCATCTGGTTGCCGCCGCGAACAACGAGGGGTGGTCGCTGATTCCCCGGGGGGCCGGCAGCGGCATTCCCGGTCACAACGTCGGCGAGGGAATTGTCGTCGACCTTGGCCGGCTCACTGCACCGCTGGTCATTGAGAACCAGCGTGCGATCGTGGGTGCGGCGGTCACCTTCGCCGGCCTCGACCGAGCGGCACGCGAACGGGGCTTCAGACTCCCGCCCGATCCATCGAGCGGCGCCTTCTGCACGCTGGGTGGCATGGTGGCGACCAACGCCGCCGGTGCCCGATCGGTGCAGTACGGTGCAATCCGACCGTGGGTGGCCGGCCTCGAGGTCGTGACCGGAGCGGGAGAGATCCTGAGCCTCGTCCGAAGACAGCACGACACGGGGGTCTCCGGCGCGACACGACCGACGGCGACAAGCATTGACGATCGGCTTCGTCCGCAGATCACGCGGGCGGCGGACACGGTCGCCGAGCGATTTCCCCGCACACGCAAGAACTCGGCGGGCTATGCGCTCGATGCCTATCTGGGCTCCGGCGACCTCCTCGATCTCGTGATCGGGTCGGAGGGCACGCTCGCCATCGTCACGCAGGTCGAGGTGTGGCTCGCTTCGGTGCCGACGGCCGTCGGCGGCCTGCTCATCGGGGTCGACCGGATCGAGCGACTGGGAGCGCTGGTCGCGGGGTTGCTTCCGCTCGAGCCGGCCGCACTTGAGCTGCTGGACACCACCTTCCTCGCCTTCGCCACCGCCCGGGGCTTCGACGATCTCCGTCGGATGGACGCGGTACTCCTCGTCGACTTCGAAGCGCAGTCGGTCGCTGACTTGGAGGCGAGTGTGGACCGTGCAACCGCCCTCGCGGGACCCGGGGCACTCGTCAGACGAGCCCTGACGAACGACGAGCGCAACCGGCTGTGGCGTATCCGACACGCGGCGAGTCCCGCTTTGGCAAGACTCCCCGAGGCCACTCGCTCGCTCCAGATCGTCGAAGACGGCTGCGTGCCGGTGGAACACCTGGGTCGATACCTGTCTGGTGTGCGGGACATCGCGAGCGAACTGGGAGTCGACGTGGTCGCATTCGGGCATGCGGGCGACGGACACGTGCACGTGAACGCCCTGGTCGACGCGACGGACGCCTCGCTGGCGCTGCGCCTCCGCGTGCTGCTCGAGCGCGTGACGGAGCTCGTGCTGGACCTCGGGGGGACACCCAGTGGCGAGCACGGGGACGGTCGCCTGCGCGCTCCAGCTGTGGCCCGCTTGTACGGCGATCAGGTGTTGGAGCTGTTCCGACTGGTCAAGAACACGTTCGATCCCCGTGGCGTGCTCAACCCCGGAGTGATCCTCGGCGGCACGGATGACTCCCTCGACCGGTTGAAGGTCGGTCCGGGCACGGCCCCGATCCCCGACGCGATTGCCTCCGCGCTTCGCGAGCTGGAACGAACCGCCTCGTGGGGACGGTCACGCCTGGAGTTGCTTGACTGGCCGAATCCGCGATAATTCGAGGAGGTCGGTGGCGTGGGGAGGCATCCACCCGTTCCGCTCGAGAGGCCATGAAACAGTATCTCCATCTCCTCCAACACATCCTCGATCGCGGCTATCCCAAAGCCGACCGAACGGGCACTGGGACCCTGAGCATCTTTGGCCACCAGATGCGCTTCGACCTCGGTCGGGGATTCCCGCTCGTCACCACCAAGAAGGTCCACCTCAAGTCGATCGTGCACGAGTTGCTCTGGTTCCTCCGTGGCGACACCAACGTGGGATACCTCCGACAGCATGGGGTCAGCATCTGGGACGAGTGGGCGGACGAGCGTGGCGACCTCGGCCCGATCTACGGAGCGCAGTGGCGCTCCTGGCCGGCACCGGACGGGACGACGATCGACCAGTTGACGTCCGTGATCGAGCACATTCGACGCGATCCCGATTCGCGCCGACATATCGTTAGCGCCTGGAATCCCGCCGACCTGCCCAAGATGGCCCTTCCCCCATGCCACATCTTGTTCCAGTTCTACGTGGCCGGCGGGCGGCTCTCGTGCCAGCTGTATCAACGCAGCGCGGATGTCTTTCTGGGCGTCCCCTTCAACATCGCCTCCTACGCCCTCCTCACACTCATGGTAGCCCAGAGTGCGGAGCTGGAGCCCGGCGAGTTCGTTCTCACCTGCGGAGATGCCCACCTGTACACGAACCATGTCGAGCAGGCCCGGCTCCAGTTGAGTCGATCGCCCAGACCGTTGCCGACCATGAGGCTCAATCCGGCCGTCCGCTCGGTGTTCGATTTCTCCTTCGAGGATTTCACCCTCGAAGGCTACGAGCCGCATCCGCGGATCGCGGCACCCGTCGCGGTGTGATCGTTTCCCTCATCGCTGCCATGGCGGAGAACCGGGTCATCGGAGCCCGGGGTCGGCTCCCCTGGCACCTGCCGGACGACATGCGCCGGTTCAAGAGCCTGACCATCGGCCACCCGGTGGTCATGGGTCGCAAGACGTTCGAGACGCTGAGCCAACCACTGCCGCAGCGTCGCAACATCGTGATCACGACCAACCGCGGATACCGCACCGCCGGCGCGGAGGTCGTCCACGGTCTCGACGAGGCGTTGGCGCTCGCCGGGACCGAGGAGGAGGTGTTCGTCGCCGGCGGCGGGCAGGTCTATCGACTCGCCCTGCCACACGCCTCCCGGATCTACCTCACCGTGGTCCACGCGAGTTACGACGGGGACGCCTTCTTCCCCGACATCCCCTCCGGCGACTGGGCGATGGTGAGCGATCGCCGCTTCCCCACCGACGAGCGACACGCCGTGCCCTACTCCTTCCGCGAGTACCGTCGGCGCACCGGCGACGCGAGCGTCACCGCCTCCGAAAACGCGGTCGACCGATCCTGATCGGGGGTGTCGCGGCGGGTCCGGGCGACCTCCGCGACGCCATCGTTGGGAAAAAGTGGTGGGAAAAACTATTGCATATCCGTTCATCATTCTTTATCGTGTTGCGCAACGATCACTCCTTCGTGGAGTTCGATGCGCATCGCACTCGCGTTCAACCAACGACCGGAAGACGTCGTCGTGGATCACGGCGACGATCGCCGGACTACCTTCGAGCCCCTCACCGACGAGTATGTCGAGTGGGATGACGCCGAGACGATCGCGGCCGTTCGTGATGCCCTTCAGGCGTTCGGCGCGGTCGTGCCCATCGAAGCGGTGGGCGACTTCCCCTGCCAACTCCGGGACGCGCGGGTGGACTTCGTGTTCAACATGGCCGAGGGGCACAGCGGCCCGAACCGCGAGGCGCACGTCCCAGCCATCGCCGAGTTCTTCGGCATTCCCTATCTGGGGAGTGATCCGCTCACGCTCGCGATTGCACTCCACAAGGTGCGGGCCAAGGAGGTCTTCCGTCAGCGCGGGGTGCCGACGGCGCCGTTCACCTGGATCGACTCCGCTAGCGACCTGTCGGCGCTCCGGAACGGGCACCCCTACCCGGCGTTCCTGAAACCCGCCTGGGAGGGCTCCTCCAAAGGAATAGCGGAAGCCAACTACGCGCGGACCCCGGCCGAGGCAGTCGAGTGCGCTCGGCATCTGCTGGGGACCTATCGCCAGCCCGTCCTCGTGGAGGCGTTCCTTCCCGGTGACGAGTTCACCGTCGCCATCATGGGCAACGGGCCGGACGCAGGGGCACTGCCGCTCATCCGCTATCGGTTCGACGGCCTGCCGCCCGGCGCGCTTCCGATCATGGGCTACGAGGCCAAGTGGAAATGGGACGTGCCGGACACGCCGCTCGAGGTGCTCGAATGCCCTGCGGACATCGACGAAGACGTCGCCCACGGCGTCCGGAGCACCGCCATCGCCGCCTACCACGCCCTGGGATGTCGGGACTGGGCGCGGGTCGACATCCGGCTGGATGCCGGCGGCGCTCCGCATGTGCTCGAGGTCAATCCCCTGCCCGGCATCATCCCCGACCCGGCGGCGAACAGCTGCTTCCCACGCGCCGCATGGACCGCGGGCATGACCTACGACGAGCTGATCCAATCGGCCGTACGGATCGCCTGGCGGCGGGTCACCGGTCGGGAACTCGCAACAGCACCCATTTCAGGAGTCACGCACTGAGAATCGCGGCGATCTACGACGGCGGAGCCGAGAGCTGGAGCCCGGAAGACATCCGGGCTGTCCTCGCATCCGTCGCGACGGTGAGCCGCGCGCTGCAGACGGCGGGTCACGAGGTCACACGCGTCCCCGTGCAACCCGACCTCGCATGGTTCGGCGCCGTACGAGGCGCGGACCTCGTGTTCAACCTGTGTGAGGGGGTTGGTGGCATCAGTCACCTGGAAGTGAATGTGGCGTACCTCATGGAGCTGGCTGGGATCCCCTTTACCGGATGCTCGGCCTGGACGATCGCGACGTGTCACGGCAAGCCGCTGCTCAACGCGTTCTTGGCGTCGCGCGGCGTGCCGGTTCCGCGCTGGCACGTGCCCGAGGGAACCGTGACCCTCCCGGACGATTTCCCACTTCCGGCGATCGTCAAGCCCGCCGCCGAGGACGCGAGCATCGGCATCGAGCAGGGCTCGGTCGTCACGAGCGCGGCCGCACTGCGCGACCGGGTGGCCCTGGTGCGGGAGCGGCACGGCGCGGCCATCGTGCAGCAGTACATCGCCGGTCGGGAAGTGGCGGTGGGGTTTGTCGGCGACGAGACCCTCCCGCTCTCGGAAATCGACTTCACCGACCTTCCGGCCGGCGCTTGGCCGATCGTCTCGTTCGCGGCCAAGTGGCATGAGGCGAGCCCGGAATTCGCGGGAACGCAACCCGTCTGCCCCGCCGTCATCGACGCCGACGTGGCCGACCGGATCGTGCGGGTGGCGACCTCGGCCTGGCTGGCCGTCGAGGGCCGTGGGTACGGGCGGGTGGACGTTCGCCTGGACCCGGAAGGGAACCCGTGGGTGCTGGAGGTCAATCCGAACCCGGATCTCTCGAGCGACGCGGGGCTGACAAACATGGCCCGAGCACGAGGCTGGCGGCACGACGCGCTGGTGCTCCGAATCGTCGAGGCCGCGCTCCACGGCCAACGACGGAGCCCGGCCGTCTCGCGCTCGGCTCGTCGCGAAGCGTCACTCGCATGAGCACCGCGGAGACCACCGTGACGCTGGGCCCGCTGCGGGCCGACCACCGAGAGGCTGTCCGAACCATGGTCGAAGCCACGGGCGTCTTCCGTTCCGACGAGGTGGCCGTCGCGCTCGAGGTGTTTGAGGACCATGTCGCTCTCCCCGGTGCCGACTACCACGGGATCGGCGCCTTCGACGACGACGCACTCGTGGGGTTCACCCTGTACGGCCCGACGCCGTGCACCGCGGCGACCTGGGACCTGTACTGGATCGTGGTGGATCCCGGGGCGCACCGACATGGGGTCGGCCGCACGCTCATGAGACAGGCTGAACGGAACATCCGGATGCGGAGGGGACAGCTGGTCATGGTGGAGACGTCGTCCCGTGATGACTACGGGCCGACCCGGGCGTTCTACGAATCGATCGGATACACCCGGGCTGCACACATCCCGCAGTACTACGGGCCACAGGACGACTTGATCGTCTACACCAAGCATCTCGATCCTCCCGCAAGTGAGATGGCACACTATGGCTGAGTGGCAGAAGCTCCTCCACGAGCGCGGTGTCCGCACACTCCAACAGCTCGTCGAACGGTTCGGGCCGGAGCACTTCCCGGACCTCGGGCGCCTTCAGCAGGCGGTAGACAACTTCGAGTTCCGGATCTCGCCCGCCATGGTCGACCTGATCCAGGAACCCAACGACCCGATTTGGCGGCAGTACGTGCCTGACCTGCAGGAGTTGGACGTCGTCGACGGCGTGCTCGACAGCCTCAACGAGGAAGGCGACAGCCCGGTACCCAACATCACGCACCGGTATCCGGATCGGGCGCTGTTCCTCGTCAGCCCGGTGTGCGCGTCGTACTGCCGGTTTTGCACCCGTCGCCGTAAGGTGGGCGACCCCGAGAAGATCTCGATGGCCCAGCTCGAGTCCGGCTTCCAGTATCTCAAGGAGCACACCGAGATCCGGGACGTGATCCTGTCCGGTGGAGATCCGTTGCTGCTGTCGGATCGCCGGCTCGACGCCATTCTCGGTCGGCTGCGCAAGATCGGGCACATCGAGGTCATCCGGATCGGGAGCCGCATTCCGTGCCATCTCCCAGAGCGCATCACGCCGGAGCTCTGCGCGGTGTTGAAGAAGCATCATCCGTTGTACATCAACACCCACTTCAACCACCCCGCTGAGCTGACCCCGGCCGCCATCAAGGGACTGGGCATGCTGGCGGATGCCGGGGTGCCACTCGGGTGCCAAACGGTGCTCCTCAGCGGCGTGAACGACGATATCGACGTCATGAAGGAGCTGATGCAGCGACTCCTCATCGCCCGCGTGCGCCCGTATTACATCTTCATGTGCGACAACGTGGCGGGCGTGGAGCATTTCAAGGCCACGGTCGAAAAAGGCCTCGAGATCGTGAAGGGTCTCCGTGGCTGGACCAGCGGGCTCGCCGTGCCCCACTTCGTGATCGATGCCCCGGGTGGTGGCGGCAAGATCCCACTGTTGCCGGAATACGTCGAATCGGTATCCGACGACGAGGTCGTGCTCCGTAACTACCGCGGTGAGCGCTACGTGTACCCACAGGTTCGGTCGGAGGTCCTGGTCGCGGCCGGAGGCGCCGAGCCGGAGTACGAGCTCATGTCACTGTTCGGCGACGAACCGTCGACGGTAAACTCACGGCAGAACGCCCGCAACGGGAATCGCAAGGGGACAAGGAAGAAGCGCACCTAGGGCGGCGCACCGGCCGCCCTCGGTGCCCCGTCCTATCGACCGTTCTCTTCCTCCAGTTCCTTCTTCCGCTGCTCACGGACCTTGTCGGCCACGTCCGGCGGCACTTCCTGATAGCTCGACAGCGACCACTGGAAGCCACCTCTCCCGTGCGTCATCGAGTGGAGCTGGGTGGCATACCGGTACATCTCCGCCTCGGGAACGTACGCGCGCACCTTGGTCAATCGGCCATCCCGTTCGCTGCCGAGAATCTGGCCTCGGCGCGAGGACAGATCCCCCATGACTTCACCGAGGTTGTCTTCCGGCGTCCATACCTGAACATCGAGGACGGGCTCGAGCAGAACCGGCTTCGCATTCTGGGCGACATTTCGAAACGCCATGATGCCGGCCATCTTGAACGACTGCTCGTTGCTGTCGACGTCGTGGTAGGATCCGTCGTAACACTCTACCTTGAAATCGACGACCGGAAACCCCGAGGTGACACCTCGTGCGGCGGCCTCCTGAACCCCCTTGTCCACGGCGGGGATGTACTTCGAGGGAATGACACCGCCCTTGATCTTGTCCTCGAACTCGTAACCGGAGCCGCGCGGTAGTGGGACAATGCGAATCCAGCAGTCCCCGAACTGGCCACGTCCTCCGGTCTGCTTCTTGTGCCGGCCCTGTCCTTCCGCCTTCCCCTTGAACGTCTCGCGATACGGGATCCGGGGCCGGCCGAGCTCCGTATGGACGCCGAACTTCCGTTCGAGCCTCCCGACGATGATCTCGAGGTGGCGCTCCCCGCGCCCACCAATCAGCGTCTGACGCAGCTCCCCGTCGTAGTGGTGTTGGAACGTGGGGTCTTCTTCGTGGAGCTTGTGGAGACCGGTCGAGAGCTTATCCTCCTCCCCGCGCTGCTTGACCTTGACCGAGAGGACGGTCAGCGGCTCGGGAAACGGGATCTTCGGCAGCACGACCGGTGACGCCTCGGTCGACAGGGTGTCGTTGGTGTGGGTGTCCTTGAGCTTCGCCACCACGCCAATGTCGCCGACGTGCAGCATTGGGACCTCGGTCCGGTCTCGCCCCTGGGCGATGGAGAGGTGGTTCAGCTTCTCCGAGAGGTTGCGCGGAGCGTTGAACACATCCGCACCATTCTTCACGCTCCCCGCATGAATCCGGAAGAACGACACGTCTCCCACGTGCGGCTCCGACACCGTCTTGAATACCTGCGCCACGAACGGTGACCCATCGGCCGGTGCGAGCTCCACCGGCGTGGGGTCACCCCAGCGCTCGGCGACGATCGGTGGACGCTCGGTGGGGGCAGGCACCAATTCGGCGAGCTTCGACAGCAACGCCTTGACCCCATAGGTGAGCGTGGACGAGCCACAGAGGAGCGGACAGATCTCGCCGGTCGCGACTCCCTGCTTCATCGCCTGAATGGCCTCCTCGCGCGTGATCTCCTGACCTCCCAAATATCGCTCCAAGAGATCGTCGCTGGTCGTGGCAATCGTCTCCATCAGCTCCTGCGAATACTGGTCGAAGCGCTCCTGATATTCGGCAGGGATGTCGACCTCATCGTACTCGCCGGTCTTGGTGCCCTGCTTGTAGAGATGGCACTTCCTGGAGAACAGGTTGATGATCCCGTGAAAGTCGGGGCCTTCACCCACCGGGATCTCGATCGGGACCACCGTCGGGGTGAGATGGTCTTTGATGTCCCGGTACACTTTCTCGAAGTCGGCGTTCTCCTTGTCGAGGAGCGACAAGAAGAACAACCGTGGGAGGCCACGCTCGGTGGCGAACTCCCAGGCCTTCTCCGTCCCCACCTCGACCCCTGAGGTCGCGCTCACCACGAGGAGCGCGGCATCGGCAGCCGACATTCCGGCAAGCGCATCACCAATGAAATCCAGATAGCCGGGGGTATCGATCAGGTTGATCTTGACGCCGTTCCACTCAGCGTAGGCAAGCGCCAGACTGATGGAGTACTGTCGTTCGATTTCGTCGGGAGTGTAGTCGGTGAGGGCAGTTCCCTGAGTGACCGAGCCATGTCGGGTACTGGATCCGGCCACGAACGCAAGAGCATCGACCAGGCTGGTCTTCCCACTCGCGCCGTGGCCGACCACCGCGACGTTCCGGATCCTCTCTCCTGTGTAGACCTTCACGGTCACACCTCCTGGTCGGGGGGACTCGGAACATGTGCGGGCGGTCCAGGCCCCGCAAGACCGGTCCATCGACCTTGGTTCGGACCGCCGAACCGTGCATTACCTTTCCGTGATGAAGCTCGAATCGGCGAATTGCGTGGTGAGCGGCGCCACCGAGGGTATCGGCCGGGCCATCGCAGAGCAGTTGGGTCGACGCGGCGCCAGGCTGGCCCTGTGTGCTCGCACGGGACCCAAGGTGGCAGCCATCGTGGAGCACCTCACGGCAGCCGGGATCACGGCAGTGGGCCAACCGTGCGACGTTGCCGATGAGGCCGCCGTCGGCCGCTTTGCGGAGTACGTGCGAGAGGCCCTCGGACCGGTCGACGTCCTCGTCAACAACGCCGGTCTGGCCCATGGCGGTCCGGTCGTAGAGACGACCGCGGCCGCCTTCGACGAGACGTTCGCCGTCAACGTTCGCGGGACCTTCCTCATGACGCGGGCGTTCTTGCCCGACATGCTGGCACGTGGGAGTGGGCATGTGGTGAACATCGCCAGCCTCGCGGGCCGCAACCCCGTGCCCAATGCCGCCGCGTACTCGGCCGCCAAGCACGCCGTCCTGGGCTTTTCCAAGTCGCTCTTCGCCGAGGTGCGGCGCCAGGGGATCCGGGTGACCGCGATCTGTCCCGGATCGGTGGTGACACCGTTCTTCGAGAAGTCGGGGATGGCGTTGGAACACCCCGACCGCAAGCTCCGGCCTGAGGATGTCGCTGACACCGTCATCGCCGCTCTCCAGCTGCCGGACCGGGCCCTCGTCTCGGAGCTGGACGTCCGCCCCGCCAATCCCTGATGGGGCGGGCTACTGCACGTAGACCGTCTTGATGTTCACGAACTCGCGGATCCCGAACGCTGCCAGTTCCCTCCCGTAACCGGATTGCTTGACCCCCCCGAACGGCAGGCGCGGGTCGGACTTAACGAACGCATTGACGAAGCACGCACCCGCCTGGAGCCGGTCCCTGGCGATGCGCTCTCCGCGTTCGGTATCGGACGTGAAGACGGCGGCACCGAGCCCAAACACCGAGTCGTTGGCGAGGCGGACGGCCTCGGGCTCGTCCCGCGCTTCGATGATCGCCGCCACGGGTCCGAACAGCTCCTCGTCATACGCTGGCATCCCAGGGGCCACGTCCGCGAGCACGGTCGGGGGATAGAATGCCCCCGGGCCCGCAGGCACCGTCCCGCCGAGGAGCAGCCGGGCGCCCCGCTCAACGGACCGCGCCACTTGCTGGTGAAGTTCGTCGCGCAGATCGCGTCGTGCTTGCGGCCCGACGTCGACGGGACCCATCGGGTCACCCATCGTTTTGGCCCGCATCGCCGCGACGTAGCGCTGCTCGAACTCCCGCTTGAGGCTCGCCACTACGATAAACCGCTTGGCGGCGATGCAGCTCTGGCCGCTGTTGATGAGCCGGGAGGTCACGCAGGTCTCGATGGTGTGCTCGAGGTTGGCGTCCTCGAGCACCACGTACGGGTCGCTGCCGCCGAGCTCGAGCACGGTCTTCTTCAAGGCCGCGCCGGCGGCGGCTGCAACGGCTCGACCCGCCGGCCCGCTTCCGGTGAGTGTAACCGCTTTGATCTGTGGAGCCTCGATGACGGCCCGCACGCGACCAGCACCGATCACCAGCGCCGAAAAGACGTGTGGTGGGAAACCGGCCGTTCGAAAGACGTCGTCGATGGCGAGTGCACAGCCCGTCACATTGGACGCATGCTTGAGCACGCCGGTGTTGCCGGCCATGAGCGCGGGGGCCGCGAAGCGGAACACCTGCCAGAACGGGAAATTCCAGGGCATGACGGCGAGCACGGGGCCCAACGGTCGGAACGACACGTAGCTTCGGGTCGCATCCGTCGCGGCGGGCTCGTCGGCCAGGAAACGAGCACCGTGGTCGGCATAGTACTCGCACACCCAGGCACACTTCTCGACCTCCGCCTTCCCCTGAGCGAGCGGCTTCCCCATCTCTTTCGCCATGAGCGCGGCATAGTCACGCGCGCGGGCGCGGAGGACGCCGGCGGCACGATGCAGAAGCCGACCCCGGTGCTCGAAGTCAGTCTGGCTCCACGACGCGAAGACCCGATCCGCCTCTCGGAGCACAGACTGCACCTGTTCCGGCGACGTTTCCTCGTAGGTCGCGAGGCGGTCACCGGTGACGGGATTGACGGTCTCGATGGCCATGGCGTCCTCGTGGGTCTGGTGGCTCTCGGAGGGGTCTACGCACGCCAGGTGGGTCAGGGTCGATACCCGTCCCAGCGCTCCTTGTCACGGAAAAGCTATGCGGAGGGGGAGCGCCGCGAGAGGGGGAGGAGATCGTAAACGCCGCTCACCAACGCCAGCAACGCCACGACGTACAGCACGTCGGTGCCCGTCTGCCACGCCATGAGCCCGAGCGCTGCGGCGGCGGCGGAGCGCAACACCCGATCCTGCGTGCTCAACCGAGCGAGGGACACCCGACCGGACGCAGCCTGCTCGAAGAGCGACGAGAGGCGCGAGCGCGTCTGCGCCCCCACCATGCGGGTCAACTCCCGGCCCCCGCGAAACGCGATGAATGTGGGGATGCCTCGCACGCCGAGTGCGGCTGCGACCTCCGGATCCGTGTCGGTATTCACCTTCCAGACGTCGACCCGTCCGGCGAAGTCGCGCTGCAACGCGTCGATGAGGGGTCCCGTGGTGCGGCACGGAGCGCACCACGGGGCCCAGAGATCGACGATGACCGGCCGGTCGCTCGCCTCGAGACGATCGCGGAATTCGGACTCGGTCACGCGGGCGCTACTGCACCTTCGTGGTGCGGATTCCGAAGACCGAATAGGCGGGGCACCACCCGACCAGACCCGTGACCAACGGGAGGAACCCGAGGAACTTGAACACGGTGCCCACGGTCCCAGTTACCACGCCGGCCCAGCCCAAGTATAGGAGCACGATTCCGGCAATCACACGAGCGATTCGGTCCCATCCGGCCTCATTGATGAACTGCATGCAGCCTCCTCAGCAGAGTTTGGATTCTCCGGTGTTCGTCTCTTTGACGGGGAGGATTGGGAAAGGTTACATCGGCTTCGAGGTCCCGGGCTCCGGTCCCCGAAGCGCGGCCGACAACCGTTCCATCAGTCGCCGCCGCCCACCTGCGGGGATTTCCACCTGCCCGCTCTCGCGGAACAGGGTGATGGTCCAGCGGGTCGTATCGAGCACGACGCTGCAATTCTCGCACGTCGCGAGGTGCTCTTCCGCTTCCACCCGCAGGCGTTCGTCGAGCCCCCGGTCGATGTACTCGGAGAGGTATCGGACGAGTTGCTCACACGTCATGGATCTTCGCCACTCGTTGGGGTCCTCCCGAAATAGTCGGCGAGTCGCTCCCGGAGCTGTAGCCGGGCGCGGTGCAGCCGAACCTTGGTCGCGGCCGTGGTGATTCCCAGGACGTCAGCTGTTTCGGCCGTCGACAGACCCTCGACATCCCGCAGGACGAACACCGCCCGTAGCCGCTCCGGCAGATCGCCGATCGCCCTCTCGAGCATGTCGCGGGCCTCCCGATCGACCAGGATCTCATCCGGTTGCTTGCTCCAGTCGGCAAGCGACCGCGGCATCGGTACCGCAGCGTCGTCGTCGACACCCGGGGAAGCGCGCCTCCGCTCGCGGACGCGATCGATGCTCCGGTTGTACGCCACCCGGTAAAGCCACGTACTCACGCGCGATCTCCCCTCGAACGTGTCGATGCGGTCGATGAGGGCGAGAAACGACTCCTGCACCACATCTTCGGCTTCAGCGCGATCCCGGAGCACTCCGTAGGCCAATCGGTACAGGCGGTCGGCGTAGCGATCGAACACGGCGGCAAGTGCCCTTCGATCGCCGGCGCGGATCGCCTTGAGCAGCTGCCCCTCGCGCTTGGCATCATCCATGGGTTTGACGGGCGGAGCGGCCATTGGTTACAGACGTTGCGGCGACTCCCTAGGCTAGCCCGTGGATCCCGACGGCGCCACACCCCGGGGGTATCGCTGGCGGGATCGGCGGGTGACGTCCGTACTCAGCGCCCCACAGAGGGCACGCGCGCGGGCGACCACGCCGCTGTTCACCACGACGTCTGGAACGGCTGCTCGATTACGTCGTATCTGCCGATTGGATTCTCTTTGGTCTCCTCGACGCGGCGGTCGTGTATCTTAGAATCTGGGTGCGGACACCGGCCTGGCATCCCGCGCCCCGGGCTATCCCTGGGTACCCGTGTTCGTCGTCGTCACGGCAGGATTCACTGTCCCGAGCACCATGCACTCACACGCGGCGGACGCGGCCCTCGGCGCCCTTCCCATCTCGGCAGGTATCCCGGCGTTGCTCATTTGGCGGGCACGCGAACGACGGAGATCACAGGAGCGCAGATCGTGACTGCAAACGGGTCAGAGGAACAGGTCTTTCGACCGGGGCTACTCTCCAATCGTGTTGCCGTCGTGACGGGTGGCGGTACCGGCATCGGGTTGGGAATCGCTACATGTCTCGCACAGGCGGGTGCAGACGTCGCCATCGCCAGTCGCAAGGTCGATCATCTCGAGCGCGCGGCCGGCACACTCGAGCCATTCGGAACGCGGATCCTGCCGGTCACCATGAACGTTCGGGAGCCCGAGTCCGTGCGCCACGGCATGCAGCGGGTCGCCGACGAGTTGGGGCGGATCGACGTGCTGGTCAACAATGCTGCGGGCAACTTCTATGCGCCGTCCGCCGAGTTGTCCCCCAACGGATGGCGAGCGGTGGTGGAAACGGATCTCTACGGAACCTTCTTCTGTTCCCAGGCGGTTTACCCGGTCATGGCCGCTCAAGGCGGCGGACGGATCATTGCGATCTCGATGACACTGCACTACCGGGGATGGCCGCAGATGGCCCATGCGACGGCGGCCAAGGCAGGCGTGGACGCACTCACCAGGACGCTCGCCCTCGAGTGGGCGCGTGACCGTATCACCGTGAACGCCGTCGCACCCGGGCCGGTGCCCACGTCCGGCGCCCAACAGGCATTTGCGGGAGGCGACACGAACACGGATGCCATTGACGAGGAGATGCGACGACGTATTCCGCTGGGCCGATGGGGAACGCCGATCGACATCGGAAACATGGTCGTGTATCTCGCGGGCCCGAGCGGCAGCTGGATCACCGGAGCGATCTTCGTCGTCGATGGAGGCAGCTCACTTGCCCACACCTGATCGGTCGCCCCTAATCCTCCCCAAGCTCGACGGCGATGCGCTGGCCGCATTTGAATCGGAATGGAACGAGCACCCCGGCATGCGTCACATGGGAGCACGCCTCGATTTGAGCGTGCCGGGACTGGTTCGCGCCGTGGTTGACCCGATCCGGCCGGAACACCGCGGTGGCCTCGGTACCGACGCGGTGAACGGCGCCGTCATTTCGGGAGTGTTCGATCTCGTGATCGGACTCGGCGGCTACCTGCAAACCGCCGGGCGGCGGGCAGGGGTCGCGCAACTCGGTATTCAGTTCCTCCGCCCAGTGGTCGGAGACCGGTTCGAGGTCATTGGCCGCCCCGTACGCGTCGGCAAGACCCTTGTCTTTTGTACCGCTGAACTGCACGACCAAGAGGGAACGCTGTGCGCTCGATGCGACGGGATCGTCGCGGTGGCCGGGGGTGATGTGGGCGCCGGCCCCGCATTCTGAGGATGGATCCGATCGTAGGATTCCTCGTGGCACTGCACCTCGGGGCGACGGTGATGCTCGTCGCCTACGGTGTCCATCGGCTCATGCTTGCACTGCGTCTGCTGAAACGAGGAGCAGCGCCGTCACGTCGGATCGATCTGCCAGCCGACCCGCCACGCGTGACCATTCAGATCCCGCTCTACAACGAGCGCTACGTGGCCGAACGCGTCATCCACGCGGCCGGAGCCATCGACTATCCCCGTGACCGTTTCGACGTCCAGGTACTCGACGATTCGACCGATGATACGACGCGCCTGGCGGCCCGCGCCGTCGACGAGTTGACCAGGCGCGGGGTGCGGGCGGCACACATTCGCAGACCGCATCGCAACGGATTCAAGGCCGGCGCTTTGGCCAATGGGTTGCGTTCGGCGTCGGGAGATCTCATTGCGATCTTCGACGCGGACTTCGTTCCGCCGGCCGATTTTCTGCGACGCATGGTCGGGGAGTTCGGGGATCCCGGTGTCGGCATGGTACAGGCTCGGTGGGGACACCTCAACCGATCCACGAATCTCCTCACCCGGGTGCAGGCCCTCCAGCTCGACGCGCACTTCACCGTGGAGCACGGGGTGCGTTTCGCCCACGGGTGTTTTTTCAATTTCAACGGGACGGCGGGGGTGTGGCGTCGTCAGGCAATCGAGGACGCCGGCGGGTGGCAACCGGATACGTTGACCGAAGACCTCGATCTCTCCTACCGGGCGCAACTCGCCGGGTGGCGGTTCGTCTACCGCGATGATGTGGAGGTGCCGGCGGAGTTGCCGGTCGAGTTGGCCGCCTACCGAATGCAGCAGCAGCGATGGGCGCAGGGCGGTGTGCAGTCGGCGCGAAAGCTCCTCCCGCGCCTGCTCCACGCAAGACTTCCCGGATTCGTGAAGCGCGAAGCTCTGTGGCACCTCACGGCAAACGCCTCGTACCCGATACTGGTGGCACTCGTGCTGTCGAGTGTGTCGACCGGTTGGCTGGTCGACAACTCCTATCGCATGTGGCTCTTCGCACTGGACGGCTTGTTACTGACGTTCGCCACCCTGGCACTGACAGGGTTCTACGGCACGGCGGCGTTCGTCCGTGATGGACGGGTCCGACCCCGAATTGCGCTGGTGCCGGCGATCATGGTGCTCGGCGCCGGGATTGCCCTGAGCCAGTCCGTGTCCGTGTGGCGGGGATTCAGCAGCCGTCCCTGGGTGTTCCGGCGCACGCCGAAGTACCGCGTGGAGAGCAGTGCCGATCGGCGCTGGTCATCGGCAGGCTACCGCCTCGTTGCCGCGCGACCAGCCGTTGTCGAGCTTGGGCTCGGGCTCGTGATCTCGGCCCTGGCCGCCGCGGCGGTAGTCGGAAGCGGGGCCCTGCCGAGCGGACCGGTGCTCATCGTCGGTCTGGGATTCGTGACGGTGGGAGCCGGAGGCCTGCTGCAGGGCCGCCGGGGGACCCGCGACCACACCGGGTGAGCGTGAACGTCGTTCTCGGACTCGCTGTGATCGTCGTTCTCGGGACGGCCGCCCATTGGCTGTCGTGGCGGTTGCGGCTCCCGGCGATTCTCCTCCTGCTCGTGGTTGGCTTCCTCGCCGGCCCGGTCACCGGATTCCTCGATCCCGATGCCATCTTCGGCGACCTGGTCTTTCCGGTGGTGTCCATCGCGGTGGCGATCATCCTGTTCGAGGGCGGGTTGAGCCTCGACGTCGCAGAGCTTCGCGAGATCGGCGGCGTGGTGCGTAACCTCGTGTCGTTTGGGGTCCTCGTCACATGGACGCTTGCCACCCTGTTCGGTGTCCTGCTGCTGGATCTCGACTTCGGCCTCGCGTTGCTGCTCGGCGGCGTGTTGGTCGTCACCGGCCCGACCGTCATCGTCCCGTTGTTGCGCACCATCCGACCCAGTCCCCGAATCGGATCCACCGTGAAGTGGGAAGGCATCGTCAACGATCCCATTGGCGCGATTCTCGGCGTGCTGGTGTTCGAGGCCCTGGTGGCCGGCGGATTCGAGGCCGGCATCAGCGTCGCGGTGAGCGGGATGCTGAAGGCGAGCGTGATCGGCGTGGGCTTCGGCCTGATCGGCGCCGCCATCGTGGTGGTGGTGCTCCACCGACACTGGGCACCCGATTACCTGCAGAATCCGCTCGTGCTGGGCCTGGTGGTGCTGGTGTTTGCTGTCGACAACGCTATCCAGGAGGAATCGGGCCTTTTGGCGGTCACGGTCATGGGGGCGGCCCTGGCGAGTCAACGGTTCGTGAGCGTACGCCACATCGTGGAGTTCAAAGAAAACCTGCGCGTTCTGCTCATTGCCTCGCTATTCATCATACTCGCCGCCCGGCTCCCACTGGAGGATCCCGACTACTGGAGCGCCGGGAGCCTCCTCTTCGTGGCGGCGCTCATCTTCGTGGTCCGTCCGGCGGCGGTGGCGGCGGCAACCTGGCGATCCCAGCTGCCGTGGCGGGAACGGCTGTTCCTGGGTGTGATGGCGCCTCGAGGAATCGTGGCGGCGGCCGTGGCATCGGTATTCGCCCTCCAGCTCGGCAACGCCGACTATCCCCAAGCTGCACGCCTCGTGCCGCTCACGTTTCTCGTCATTGTGGGCACGGTGGCGTTCTACGGCATCGTCGCGCCACACCTCGCACGATACCTCGGCATCGCCACGCCAAACCCGCAGGGGCTGCTCCTCATCGGCGCGGCCCCGTGGGTACGCGAGGTCGCAGCAATCCTGAAGGAACGAGGCACCAAGATCGTGCTAGCCGACTCCAACTGGGCCAACGTCGCCACCGCCCGCCGCGATGGGTTGGAGGCCCTGTATGCCAACGTCCTCACCGAAGGAGCGCTGGAGGAGCTCGAGCTCAAGCTCGACGGCGTGGGCCGTTTCCTGGCGGTCACGCCGAACGACGAGGTCAACGCCCTTGCCACCCTGC
Source organism: Gemmatimonadales bacterium (assembly GCA_041602035.1). GTDB lineage: Bacteria > Gemmatimonadota > Gemmatimonadetes > Gemmatimonadales > GWC2-71-9 > JAOTVV01. The sequence continues at coordinate 43,415 of JBFIHA010000024.1, forward strand.
ACTTCGAGGATCTGTTCGATCGATCACAGATGTACCAGTTGCCACCCGACATTTCGGCCCGCGAGCGCCGCCAGCGCGGCATCCCCGAGCACTTGCGCGGTCGCTTCCTCTTCGGGCCGACGGCGACTCACGCCGAGATCACGCGCCGGTTCGAGTCCGGCGCGGTCATCAAGCGCACCCACCTGACCGAGGAATTCAACTTCCAGGCATTCCTCGTGCACCACGGCGACCACGCCATCCCCATGTTCGTCATCAAGGAGTCCGGAGATCTTGTGGTGCTCACGGCCCGCGCACCGGTCGAGCCCAAGCCAGGACAGGTCCTCGTCAGTCTGACACCAGAGGACGCCCAGCCGCCCAGCCGTTCATAGCCACGACTGCCCGGAACTCTCCGGCTCACCGAGGAGTTCCCGTATCAGAGGAACTCGGGCTCGTCACGGAGGGTGGTTCATGTACATCGACGTTCGGCTCCGCCTCGTCGGCTTGCTGGCCGTAGCGGGGCTCGCTCCCGGTGTGGTCTCGGCGCAATCGGCCGACACCTGGCGCACGGACTTTTCCCGGCATACGGTTCCCCTCGACGAAATCGTCTCGGGTGGCCCCCCGAAAGACGGCATTCCGGCCATCGACCAACCGGTCTTCGTCTCCACGAAGGATGCCGACCGGTGGCTGGGCGGTCGGGAACCCGTCATCGTGGTCGCGGTGGGCAAGGATGTGCGTGCGTATCCTCTGCAGATCCTCATCTGGCACGAGATCGTGAACGACCGCGTGGGCGATGTGCCGGTCACGGTGACGTTCTGCCCACTCTGTAACACGGCGCTGGTGTTCGACCGCCGATTCGACGGGCGCGTCCTCGACTTCGGCACCACCGGACGCCTCCGCCACTCCGACCTCGTGATGTACGACCGCCAGACCGAGAGCTGGTGGCAGCAGGCGACCGGGGAAGGCATCGTCGGCGAGCTAGCGGGCGGACAGCTGACACCGGTCAGCGCACCGACCGTGAGCTGGTCCACCTTCAAGTCGAGTCATCCTGACGGTCGCGTCCTGTCTCGGGACACCGGATACGACCGCCCCTACGGCCGCAACCCGTACGCGAGGTACGACCGTCCCGACGGCGCGCCGTGGACCCGCTTCTTCAAGAAGCGGGCGGATGACCGACTGCCCGCCATGGAACGTGTCGTGGCGGTGTCGATCGAAGCGTCGAGCGTGGCGTATCCGTTTACGACCCTTCGGACACGACGGGTCGTGAACGACGAGATCGACGATCAGCCCATCGTCGTCCTCTGGACACCGGGGACGGCAAGCGCCGTGGATGCGTCGAGCATCGCCCGCGGTCGGGACGTGGGATCGAGTGGTGTCTTCGGACGCCGTGTCGGCGAGCGCATACTGACATTCGAACCGGCTCGCACCGGCGTGTTCCGCGATCGGCAGACGGGCTCGACCTGGAACATCCTCGGGAGTGCCATCGCGGGCCCACTTGCCGGCTCGGCCCTGAAGCCAATCCCGCACGGCAATCATTTCTGGTTTGCGTGGGCCGCGTTCAGGCCGGGCACCCGGATTCGACGATAGGCGCCACGGCACGTGAACGGGAACCCGATGTGGCCCATCGCCGTTGGGTGAAGAGTCATGCATATCGGCATCCAATCGGACCAGCACACGCGGGGCGCCGCCTGGGCGGCGGTAGCCCTTGGCCTCGTGCTCACCATGGGCTGTAGCGTCGATGCCGAGCCCGGGGAGCCTGGTCCGGCCAACCCGCCCAACCTACAATGCAGCATTCCCACATCGGCCATCTTCGACGGTGGGCCGGGTCCCGACGGGATCCCCGCACTCGAATACCCGGAGATTGCCGGTGGCCCCGCCGCTGAGTTCGTAGTCCGCGACGATGATCGAGTGCTCGGCCTCGAGGTAAACGGCACCGCACGTGCCTATCCACTCCGTATCCTGTGGTGGCATGAGCTGGTCAATGACACCCTTGGCGGCGAGTATGTCCTGGTTTCGTACTGTCCGCTCACCGGATCGGGGCTCGCGTTCGATCCCAACGTGAACGGACGAATCAAGGACTTCGGTGTTTCAGGACTGCTCTACGAGAACAACCTGATGATGTTCGACCGGGAAACCCGGAGCCTCTGGAGCCAACTGCTGCTGGGGTCGCAATGCGGTGAGGAACGCGGCGCTGAGCTGGTGCGGCTGCCCATCGTCGAGACCACCTGGGGTGCGTGGAGAGGCTTACACCCCCAAACCACCATTGTCACGCTGAACACCGGCTACCCCCGGGACTACGACCGCTATCCCTACGGTACGTACGATCAGCCCGACAACCCCACCACGCTGTTCCCATCGTCAGAGTGGGATCCATCGCGGCCTCCAAAGGAGCTGGTGCTCGGCATACATGATGGGGATGCCTCGGTGGCCTATCCGATCGGACTCCTGGCCGGTCTGGGGAGGGCGGTGGCACACAACGACACCGTGGCTGGGCTTCCCGTGCTGGTCACCTACATCGACGCGAGTCGGACCATGCGCGCATTCGATCGCAGAGTGGACGGGCAGCCAGCGACATTCGCGGTCGCCGACTCCGGCGCTTTCACCCTGCGCGATACCGAGACCGGATCGTTGTGGGATGCCCGGGGTGTGGCGGTAGCCGGACCGCTCACTGGCGCGAGGCTCGAGCCGCTCGCCGACGCCTACACGCTGTTCTGGTTTTCCTGGTCGGTGTTCTATCCGACCACTCGTCTGCCCGACCTGTGAGCCGACTGCTCACAGCGGCGGTGCTGGCCGGATTCTGGATCGTTGCCCCCAGTCCGGCGCACGCCCAGTGGACGCAAGGACGGGCTGGCAAGGTGTGGGTGAAGAGCGCGTTGTTCTGGCAGCGCACGGGGCAGGAATTCGATGCGGTGGGGAACCGTCGGGAACGTATCGATCAGGGCACCTCCAACTCTCGCGCCGTGTTTACCGACGTGATTGTGGGTCTCCACCCACGACTCGATCTGTGGATTCAAGTCCCGTACCTCGACCTCGCGTACTCGAGCCCTGCCGAGGATCTGCGCAGCCGAGGGTTTGGCGACCTGCGGGCGTGGCTACGCTGGCAGCCGTTCCGGATCGCGGAATCGACACCCGTCACGCTCCGAGTCGGTGCGAAGGCTCCGCTCGGATTCGCTCCGCTCGATGTCACCATCGTGCCGCTCGGCGAAGGGCAATGGGATCTCGAGATCTTTGGCGAAATCGGCCACTCGTTTTGGCCGACGCCGGCCTACGCCGAGTTATGGCTGGGCTATCGCGAGCGATTGGCAAACACGACGACCGTCAAGGATCCCGGAGCTGAGTACGTGGTTCTCGCCGAGGGCGGGATCAACCCTTCCGCCGGCACGCTGTTGAAGCTCACGCTGGACGGGTTCGTGGGCCGGAACTGGATCGTGGAAGGGGTCGAGACCTCCAGCTCGCGGCGCATCCTCACCTTGCAGCTTGGCGGCGCCGTGCGGACGCTGGGTCCCGTGTGGGTCGAGCTGGGAGGACGCTTTCCTCTCGTCGGCCGCGCGTTCCCGGCTGGCCCGCAGCTGGTCGTGGCGCTGAGCGGGCAACTGCGCTAGCGGCCGCACCGATCCCTCCGATCAGGATCGGTCTGGCCGGCCTCGCAGCGGCCGGTCGATCACGTCTCGGACGGTCCGCAGAAGCTCCGCCACCGTCCACGGCTTCCGCAGAAACGGCACGTCCTGGCCCTCCGGACCCGCCTTGGAGAGATCGGCATCGGCGTAGCCGCTCGTGAACAAGAACCTCACACCGTAGCCCTGGTTCTGGGCGGAATCGAACAGCTGCATACCGCTCAGCTTGGGCATGACCAA
>JBFIHA010000025.1:0-47181 GCA_041602035.1 Gemmatimonadales bacterium
GACGCCCGTCGGCAGCTCCAGGGGTGACAGCGTCGGAGCGATCCGATCGAGGAGGAACGTCTTCTGCGGCATGGCGCCCAACACCGCGGCGAGCTCCAGATCGACCGGCGTCGAGGCGTCAGCCTCGTCGTACAGCACGATCTTCCCGTCCCCGGTCACCCGACCCACGACGGCGAACGGCGCGTGCTCGCGCTCGCACAGCATCCAGAACCGGTCCAGGTGCTCGGGTCGGAGGAGCAACGCGTCGTTCTCCTGATACTCCGCACCCCAGATCTCCAACACCGACAACGTCTCGTCACCCACGGGGATGGCGCGCACGTCGATCCGCGCGCCCTCCGGACTCACGATTTCCTTCAGGACGTTGCAATTTCCGCCCGCGCCCTGATCGTGAATGCTCACGATCGGGTTGTCCTTCCCCAGCTCGACACAGGCGCGGATCACGCGGTTCACCTTCTGCTCCATCTCGGCGTCGCCACGCTGCACGGCGTTGAAATCCAGCTCGGCGACGTTCTCCCCCTGCACCATGCTGGATGCCGCTCCCCCTCCCATCCCGATGCGATACGCCGGTCCGCCCAGCTTGACCACGAGCATGCCGGGCTCCGGCTCACCCTTGTCGACATCGCGCGCGTCGATTTGACCGACGCCTCCGCTGAACATGATCGGCTTGATCCACTCGCGGCGCTCACCACTCGGCAGACGCAACCCGAAGGATCGCGTGTACCCCTGCAGTACAGGCTCGCCGAACTTGTTGCCGTAGTCGGAGGCCCCGTTCGACGCCTCGATCTCGATGTCGAGTGGCGACGCCAGGTTGGCAGGGTAGCGGAAGTCGCTGCACTCCCACGGGAGGGGGTAGCCTGGGATGGAGAGGTTGCCCACGCAGTAGGCGGCCGTGCCCGCCACCACGAGGGAGCCGCGTCCGGCGGCATGCACGTCACGGATGCGTCCGCCCGTCCCGGTTTCCGCTCCGGGAAACGGCGCCACCCCCGAGGGAAAGTTGTGCGTCTCTGCGGTGAAGATGACGTGGTACGTGACGTCCGCGGCGGTGAACGGCGATGGCGTGCCCGGTACCGACGGGAGAATCGTCCGAATGGGGTATCCGCGTATGGCGCTGGAGTTGTCCTTGAACGCAATCACGCTGTTGTTCGGATTCGCGTCCAGCGTGCCCTTCACCAATGCGAGCAAGTGGTGCGGAATCTCCTGGCCGTCGACCACGAGCCGGCCCTTGAAGAACCAGTGGCGCGAGTGCTCGCTGTTCGATTGCGCAATGTCGAAGCATTCCACGTTGGTCGGATCACGGCCGATGCGGTCGACGAAGAGATCGGTATAGTAGTCGAGGTCCCACGCGTCGAACGCGAGCCCCATCTCGCGGTTGATGCGATCCAACGCCGCACGTCGCTCGGCGAGCACCGGAATCGTGAACACGGGTTCCGGCACGACGCCGGTTGCGAATGACGCGAGCGGCTCCGGATAGCGGCATTCGGTCATGCGGTCGTGCACCAGCGCGAGGAAGCCCGTCACCGCGTTCGCATCGAGCTGACGATCGGACGTGAGCTGAAACCGTCGCGATCGCTCGATCCGACTGATGCTGGTGAGCCCACAGGCATGGCAGATCGCCACCGCGTTGGTTGACCACGCGGTCGTGAAGCTCATGCGCGGGCCGACTTCCACCACGAGCCCGTCGCCACCGAAAAACGACCGGTTACGGTAGCCCTCCGGCTCGAACGTCTCGCCGAGGAGCCAGGCCAGCATCTGCTCGTCGCGAGGGGTGAGCGGTGCCGTCGTCTCGATGTTGAAGCAGAACTCGGTGTCGAGATCGCGGATGTGGCTGTCCACCCTTTCCCGGACCCGGAGCAGCAGTGCGCGTCGTCCGGCGGCGGTGAGCCCGGGATAGCGGTAGCGGTGCTGTAAGCTCATGCGCTGGCGTGAAGGGTCACCAACTCGGAAGGGGTCAGCCACTCGTAGTTGCCGCAGCACGGGAGGAAGATAGCAGGACGGCTCGGGTTGTGCGGTCAGGTGGCGGCGGGACGTCTTCTCATGGTATCGTCCCTCGTACATCATACGTGAATGTTCGATCGGAGACCTGCAATGGAAATGGAGATCGTGTTCCCGGGTGGGGCGCAGGTAGACGCCGTCAGTCGCAATATGGTCATCACCACCAATCAGGACGGGTCCGCACCCGCCCCATTCGGCTTGTTCCTGGCCTCCATCGGCACGTGTGCGGGCATCTATGTGCTCGGGTTTTGTCGCCAGCGCGGGTTGTCGACCGACGGCATCAAGATCGTGCAGCGCATGCACGCGGACCCGGCCACCAAGATGATCCACCGGATCGACCTCGACATCATCGTGCCACCCGAGTTCCCAGAAAAGTACCACGCCGCGCTGATCCGCTCGGCCGAACAGTGCGCGGTGAAGAAGCATCTGGAGCGACCGCCGACATTTGCAGTCCAGACCAAGGTGGGGTAGGGGGAAAGCCGGATTCCGGTGAGGAGATGAGATCATGCGCCATGTCGATCGCCTGATCACCGCGGCCGCGGTGGTGGCGTGGGCCGCCTGTGGCGGACCCGCCCCGACGGCTGAACAGGCCCCGACGCCCGTGCCGACCCAGGTGCCCGCGGGATCTATGACCACCATCGCTGACCTGCATCTCACTCCATGGCCAGCCGCGGTGGAGCCCGCCCGGGGGGCGTTGCCCTTGACGGCGCTCGGCCGCATCGCGGTCTCGGACCCGGCTGACGCCGAGGTTCGTGCGCTGGCGCAATACACCGCCGACCTGTTCCGCCTGTACGGCTCCCGCGACCTCACCGTGAGTGCCGGACCAGTGACGACTCCTTCCGCCGGCAGCGTGTCCCTGTTGCTCAGGAAGGGGGAGGCCCGCGGGCACCCCGAGCAGTACGTCCTGGAGGTAACGCCGCAGGCCGTCTCGGTTTCTGCGTCGAGCCACGCAGGGTTGTTCTACGGCCTCCAGACGTTGCGACAGCTGCTCCCGCCGAGTGGGGCATCGCCTCGCGTGCTTCCGGCGGTGCGGATTGAAGACGTGCCGCGCTTCGCCTATCGCGGCATGCATCTGGATGTGGGCCGGCACTTCTTCCCGGTCGAATTCGTGAAGCGGTACATCGATCTCATGTCGATGTACAAGATTAACACCTTCCACTGGCACCTCACCGAGGATCAGGGATGGCGGATCGAGATCGAGAAGTATCCTCGGCTCGCCGAGGTTGGAGGGTGCCGCAACGAGACGATTCTCGAGAAGAATTTCGATCCCTACGTGGGTGACGGTATTCCCTATTGCGGGTTCTACTCGAAGGACGAGATCCGCGAGGTCGTGGCGCACGCCCGCTCACGGTACGTGACCGTGATTCCCGAGATCGAGATGCCGGGCCACTCGCTCGCGGCGTTGGCCGCCTATCCCGAGTACGGGTGCACACCAGGGCCGTTCGAGGTTGCCACTACATGGGGCGTGCACGACGACATCTATTGTCCCACCGAGGAAACCTTCGCGTTCCTCCAAGACGTGCTCACGGAGGTGATGGAACTCTTCCCGGGCCGGTACATCCACATCGGGGGCGACGAGGCCCCCAAAACGCGCTGGGAACAGAGCGAGATCGCCCAGGAGATCATTCGGCGTGAAGGCCTCGCCGACGAGCACGAGTTGCAGAGCTACTTCGTGAGTCGGATCGAGCAGTTCCTGCTGCAGCACGACCGTCGGCTCATCGGCTGGGACGAGATCCTCGAAGGCGGGCTCGCACCCGAGGCCACCGTGATGTCGTGGCGCGGCACGGTGGGTGGGATCGAAGCGGCAAAGCAGGGACACGACGTGATCATGACGCCCTGGAGTCATGTCTACTTCGACTACTATCAGGGTGATCCGACGTACGAGCCCCTCGCCATCGGCGGCTTCACCCCGCTGGAGCACGTGTACAGCTTCGAGCCGGTTCCTGAAGAGCTGACGCCGACCGAGGCGCGACACGTGCTCGGCGCCCAGGGAAACGTGTGGACCGAGTACATGAAGACCGCCGATTACGTGGAGTACATGGTCTTCCCGCGACTCCTCGCCCTTGCCGAGGTGGTCTGGTCACCGAAGAGCATCCGGAATTGGGAGCATTTCGTGACTCGGCTGCCACACCAGTTTCGCCTCCTCGACCGGCTCAACGTCAACTATCGGGTGCCCCACGTGCTGGGCCTCGAACAGGACCGCCTCACGTTGGCCGACACGATCAGGGTGACCCTGACGACCCTCACCGACGGCGCGGAGATCCGATACACGCTGGACGGCTCCGATCCGAGCACCGCCTCCGCCCTGTCCACCGGTCCGTTGTCCCTCACCGTGGCGACCACGGCGGTGACCGTCACAGCCCGAGCATTCCTTGCGGGCGGTCGAGCCAGTCCGCCACGCTCGGCCACCTTCCGCCGGGCGACCCTCCAGCGACCCACTGCGATCGATCCGGCGTCGCTGCAGGGAGGGCTGCGGTATCTGTACTTTGAGGCGGAGGTGACCCGTGTGGACGCCCTGGTGAATCACGGTGCGGTTGCCGTCGGGGTCGCGGACGACGTCACGATTCCGGCCGACGCCAGAGACCAGCACATGGGACTGGTCTTCTCCGGCTACGTGAAGATCGACCGAGACGGCATCTATACGTTCCAGCTCACGTCTGACGACGGCAGCACGCTCCACATCGGCGACCGGTTGGTTGTGAACCACGACGGCCCGCACGGACCGAGTGCCAAACGCGGGGCGATCGCGCTCGCCGCGGGCTATCACTCCATCACGGTGGGCTTCTTCCAGGGGGATGGCGGCAGAGAGCTCCGGCTGGAGATGGAGGAGTCGACCGAAGGCGCCCCTCGATCCCTCGTCGGCCGGCTGTTCAACGTGTGGTGAGAGGCGCTCGCGCCCCTACTTCAGCATCGTGAGGGCCATCTTGCATCGAGTCGGCGCTGCAACCGCATGCGGCACGTTGGCGGGCAGTTCCACCGCTTCCCCGGCACGCGCGCGATGCGTAATCCCGCCGACCGCGATCTCTGCTTCCCCATCCAAGACCTGCACCAAGGCCGAGTGGGCCACCGTATGCTCGCTGAGGCTCTGACCCGCGTCGAACGCAAACACGGTGACCGACCCGCCCTCACGCTTCAGTACGATCCGGCTGACGATGGCGTCGGCCTGATAGGCAACGAGTTCCTCCAGACGGGTCGGTCCGACATCCGTCCCTCCACTCATCTGAGGCTCCCGGCACCAATCACGTCAGCCACCGTCGTATCGCGGAAAAATGCCGCGATCTGCTCAGCGGTAGCCTTCCACCGGCCATGGACCGGACAGGGATCGCGGTCGCTGCACTCGAGTCGTCCCAACAAGCATCGCCGCTGCTCGCCGATCTGGTCGAAGAGCGATACAATGTGGAGAAGGGAGAGTTCTTCCGGGGGGACAGCGAGCCGAAAGCCGCCACCTTTGCCCCGGGTCGACTGCAGCACCCCGCCCCGGGACAACTCATGGAGGATCTTGGAGAGGTAGTTCCTCGGGACGTTGACCGCCTCGGCGAGGTCGTTTGCCCGGACGTGCTTCCCGAGATCATTCTCTCGTGCCAGGTAGACGACCGCGCGCAGTGCGTACTCAGCGGTTCCGGAGAGCATTGGCCGCCTTTTCCCAGCGGGACGAGGGAGCATGGGGTATTCTTGACTTGTTCATGATTAAATCGTGATATTATTGGTGTCTTCTGTCAAGGCCAGTCCATCGGGAAACCCGTCATTCCTGTTCGCATTACGGAGGGGGGAGGAAGTCATGGAGGAAGTCATGAGTGCGTTTCAGCATCATATCACACGATACAGTAGAGCGCTGCCGATCGCGCTGGGCTCTCTGGCGCTCGTGGTGCTCGCCGGAGCATGCCGGACCGGCGAGCGCGCGGGAGATGAGGCCACCACTGTCGCCGCCGACCCCGGACAGGAGATCTTCGACCGGGTCTGTTTTGCCTGTCACTCCATCGGCGAGGGGCCGCGCGTCGGACCCGACCTGAAGGACATTCACCAGGTGCGAGAGCATGACTGGCTCGTGCGGTGGATGCGTGACCCGCTCACGATGACCAAAACCGACTCCATCGGCCGCGCGATTTTGGCGCAGTGGAACAACGTGCCCATGGTGTCGCCCAACCTGAACGACGAGGAGATCGAGCAGGTCCTCGACTACATCATCCGAGTGAGCGAGGGCCGCACGGTCGCCGCGAGCGAAGATCTCGGTCCCGTGGAGCTGACCCCGGCCCAGTTCGAGGAGGGCCGCCGGATCTATTTCGATCGCTGCGCGGGGTGCCACGGCACCCTCCGGGCCGGCGCCACCGGGCCCAACATCCAGCCTGAGCGCACCACCCAGATCGGGACCGCCGCGATCCGCGCCATCCTGGCCAACGGCACCCCCGGCGGCATGCCCCCGTGGGGCCGCCAAGGGATCCTTTCGGCCGAGCAGCTCACCGTGATGGCCAAATACGTCCAGCTGCCCCCACCCGATCCGCCACAGCGACCCCTCGCCGAAATCCGGGCCAGCTGGAGCCTCATGGTGCCCGTGGCCCGGCGACCCAACACGCCGCAAACGTCCCGCAACTGGGAGAACTACTTCGGCGTCATTCTCCGTGATGCGGGACAAGTGGCAATCGTCGACGGCGATACCTACGAGCACCTCGCGACCGTCGAGACCGGATACGCGGTGCACATCCTGCGATCGTCGTCCACCGGGCGGTACTTCTACGCCATTGGCCGTGACGGTCGCGTGTCGCTCATCGATCTCTGGACCGAGACGCCGACCTTGGTTGCACAGGTCCAGGGATGCACGGACGCGCGCAGCGTGGACGCGAGCAAGTACAGCGGCTACGAGGATCGCTATCTGATCGAGGGTTGCTACTGGCCGCCGCAGTACGTCGTCTACGACGGCCTCACGCTCGAGCCGCTCTCGGTGACCAGTGTCGAGGGAAGCACGTACGACACCAACGAACCCCTCACCGAAGTCCGCGTCGCGGCGATCGTCGCGTCGCACACAGATCCGGTGTGGATCCTCGCGCTCAAGGAGTCGGGCCACGTCGCCATCGTGGACTACTCCAAGCGCGGCTTCCCCATCGTGTCGAAGATCCCCGCCGAACGCTTCCTGCACGACGGCGGTTGGGATCACTCGGGGCGGTACTTCATGGTGGCCGCCAACATGCGCAACAAGATGGTGGTGGTCGACGCGCAGACCCAGAAACTGGTCGCCCAGTTCGAGACCGGCATCCGTCCGCATCCCGGCCGCGGCGCCAACTGGGAGGACCCGGAGTTCGGGTGGGTGAACGCCACCACCCACATCGGTCAGGGCCTACTCTCGGTGTACGGTACCGATCCCGTCAACAACCCGCAGCACGCCTGGAAGGTGGTGCGGCGGGTTCCGTTCACCGGGACGGGAAGCCTGTTCCTCAAGACGCATCCCAACTCGCCGTGGGTCTGGTTCGACATGGCGTTGAACAACGACCCCGCCGGCGCGCTTCAGACCTGCGTGTACTCCAAGCAGGAAGCGAAGGTGCACAAATGCTGGACCGTGGGTGATCGCGGGCGTGCCGTACACTTCGAGTACAACCGCGCCGGCACCGAGGTCTGGGTCTCGATCTGGGATCCCAAAGGCGAGCTCGTCATCTACGACGACAAGACGCTCACCGAGAAGCACCGGATCACCGGCGACTGGCTCGTGACGCCGACCGGGAAGTTCAACGTCCACAACACCGCGCGGGACGTCTACTAGGAAGCTGCACGTGCCGCGGGGCCCCCCGGGGTCCCGCGGCACCCCTCGCGCGCCGGTGCCCTAGAACTCCACCGACGATGTGACTACAAGGCTCCGTTTCGGCTCCGGACGGAAGAAGCCGACGTTGGGCGCCTCGGCATAGAGGGCGTTCCCCAGATTCTCCACGGCGAACGCGATCCGAAGACGGCGACGAACGACCACGCCCCCACGAAGGGTGTGCACCGTAAACGGCGGGATGTAGGGCAGGATGGGACTCGATCCGAGATCTGCACTGTCCCGCCTTCCGTGATGTCGCACGACATACTCGGCCCACAGCCGGCTCCGCGTGTCCTCGTAGCGAACCGTTCCCCGGAGCCGATAGGGGTAGCCCTCACCGAGTGGCTGATCCGGCTGGGTGACGTTCTGCGTCGAAAGGCTGGAGAGGTCTCCCTGGAGCGACAGTCCCCTCCAGATGGCGACCGTCGCCGCCACCTCGAATCCCGTGTAGCGAAGCTCATCGATGTTCCGATTTTGAAACTCCGGCACGCCGTTCACCGACTGGCCGGTCGCCGTGATCTGAATGCCGTCGAAGACCGTGTTCCGGAACACGAAGGCGTCCGCTTCGACCACGGGCCCACGATACCGCAGGCCCGCTTCAAGGTTGAGGCTCTTCTCGGCCTCGAGTGCCGGATTTCTGATCCACACGCCCCGGCCTTCGGGGGAGGGGCCACTGAAGAAGCGCTCTACCAGATTCGGCGAGCGGAAGGCGCGACCCACCGACGCCACCACATTGACGTTGGGCCGGAGCGGCACCACCAGGTTCGCAGCCCCAACCACCGTACGGTCGGTCGCCTCGACCAGCGGCTCCGTCACCCCTGGTGTCGGCTGCGTGGCTGTCTGCACGTCCTGATACCGCATGCCGACGATGAGCGTGGCACGGTCGATCAGATTCAGCTCGGCCTGGAGGAAGGTGCCGAGGCTCCGAAAGGTCGCCGTCGGGACCCGCGGCGTGGTGCGGTCCGTCACCGTGGGCGGACCGGCGATCGTCACGGTCGTCCGGGTGGAGTCCGTCCCCTGGGACCGATCGTGGAACAGATCCAAGCCGTAGGTGAGCGCGTGCCCTCCCCCAATCGCGCGATGCGCCTCGACCCTGACGCCATAGGTGTCGAGATCGGTGACGTTCCGACTCTCGACCAGAACACCGGCACCTGGGGGGGCCGTGGGGCCGAGCGGTGAGAACACGTTGGTGTCGAACTGCCGGTCGTTCGTCTGCCAGTACACAGCGGCCGTGAGCCGGTCTGCGACGGGGAGCGCGAGATTCGTCCCCTGATACCGTATCGTCGAGCGGCTGAACCGTTGCTCAGGGAACAGCAGCTGCACACGCGGGAGGCCGTCACCCAGGGCTGCCGGATCGACGTACCCAAAGCCGGCGTCATGAGCCCAGTAGCGTTCGTGCTTCGCGTACAGCTCGTGCTCCGGCGCAACCCGGTACGCCACAGTGACGGCGCCGGAATGATCCTGCACACCCGTGTCCTCAACTCGGGTCGCGCTGTCGAGCCTCACGGGCCCGAACGTGCCCCCGGGCGCAGAATACGCATCGGCTCGCCGGAAACTGCCAGCGACTCGGACCGCCACGGGACCGATGCGGGCAGTCACGCTGCCAGAAGGATTGACCTGCCGATCCACAGTGCGGTACCGGAAGCCGACGCGGGCACGTACCGGGACGTCCGCCGTCACGGCGCCCGGTGAGAGCTCGATGAGGTTCATCACACCACCGATGGCGTCCGATCCGTAGAGCACCGACGCGGCGCCTCGCACCACTTCGATCCGATCCATGTCGGTGGGGTCGACCAGCGCGGGGGTCTCACCGGAGTCCTGCCGCCGTCGCGTGTTGTTGAGCCGCAGTCCGTCAGCGAGTAGGAGGATCCGCTGACCGACCAGGCCGCGGATGGCCGGCCGCCGTTGATTGGCGCCGACGCCTTCGACGTCCAGGCCAGGGATATCGCGGAACAGATCGGAGACCCCCGTAGACGTCTCCGTCACGATGGCGTCCCGCCCAATGACAGAGACCGAGACCGGTGTGTTGTGCGCGGTGCGCACGGTTCGCGTAGCTGTGACATTGAGCGGCGCCAGGCGATACGGTGTGCCGATACCCACCGGGTGCGGCTCGCCTGCCAATGCCGCTCGCGCGCCCGCCTCGATCCAACGGGCGACACTGAGCGTGGACCGCTCAGGCGGGAGGCCGGCCACGGGCAGGGTGTCACGACCGGGCAGATCGTTCAGGAGCCCAAGAAACCCTGGCACGTCGTCTTGCGGCACCGGAACCACCACGACGGTCCGCGCCCCACGAGCCGCAAGTGCATCGATCGCGCTCCCCCACGCTCGGGCTGCGGATTCGCCACGCTGAAGCAGTACCAAGCTCACCGGCCCCGCCCAGCGAACGTCGGCCACCGCATCGCGTAGTGCGGCGTTCCACTGCTCCGCCCCCTGCGGCGCCGCCACGAGCAGGCCCGTCTGGGCCACGACTGGTCCCGGTAGCACGCCCACTGCCAGGAGCACGAGCGTCATGAGTCCCCGCCCGCGTGCGGTCACCGAGGTCGGGCGGCGGGTGCGGTCGATGGTCGGATGTCTCGAGGCGAAGGCTCCCAGTCCGAGGGGCGGCCGGGAGCCCGAGAGCGGCCGGCTCAGCTCAGGCCCAACCGACTTGCAATGTGCGTGCGGACCGACGCGGTAACGATGCCGCGCTTCTCCAAATCTTGGAGCGTAGAGAGGATTTCGGGCCGCTCTGCGGACAGCTTCCGTTCGCGAAGCTCGGCGATCATGCGGGCCAGTCGCTGGTCATACTCGCCGTGCTTCAATTCGCCCTTCCGCATCGCGTCGTGCAAGCCTTCCAACTTCTTCACCAAGTGATCAAGCGTGATCGCATCACCCATGCGTATCCTCCACTGCCGTAAAGAGGGTTTGAATGTCGGTCGCCTTTCCGGGCCTCCCGATGCCGCACCTTCACTGATCATCCACGCCGTTGTTGCGCGCGACGGCGAGGCTCTGGCGCCGCAGGACCACGTCGGCCAGGGCCTCCACCACCGCGGGATCGAGCTTCGACCCAGCCAGCTTCCGCATCTGCTCGAGCGCTGCGTCGTTCGACAGTCGCTCCTGGTACGGCCGCGGGCTCGTGATGGCATCGTAGATCTCTGCCGCAAACACGATTCGGGCACCGATCGGTATCTCGGCTCCCTTCATGCCATCCGGGTACCCGCCGCCGTCCCAATGCTCGTGATGGCTCCGAACGACCTGGCGCACCGCACCAAGATGCGTCAGTGGTGCGAGAATCCGGAAGCCGACGAGCACCTGGTCCCGGACGTGGTTTTGCTCCTCGTGCGTCAGCGGTCCCTGCTTGCGCAACACCTCGTCGCGCATCCCCACCTTGCCCAAATCGTGCAATCGTCCTGCCGCGCGGACAGCCTCGATCTCGTCGTCCGAGAGCTGCATCTCGGCGGCAATCGCGGCCGAGAGTTCCGCCACACGGACCGAGTGCCCCACGAAGTCGGGATCCTTTGCCTCGAGGGCGTTGATCAGAGCGCTGAGCGTCGCAATGTTGATCTGCTGCAGTCGCTGCCGCTCTCGCTCCAGTTCCTCGGTGCGCGCCACCAGCTCCTGCTTGAGCCAGGCCGAGATCTCCTGACTCTGAATCTCCGTACCGCGGCGCCTGAGCGCCCGATCGATCGCCAGTCGCAGCTGCGCAAACTCCAGCGGCTTCATGACGAACTCGAACGCCCCGTGTTGAAGACAGATGGCGGCACTGGTGGCATCTTCCAGGTCCGCCAGGACGACAATGGCGAGATCCGGATCCTTCTCCAAGGCCCGCTGCACGAAGGCCACCCCGTCGTCTCCCGGGCGCGACAAATCCACGACCGCAAGCTGCGGACTCCCCCGCGCTATTCGCTCCAGGGCCTCGGGCTCACGGGCAACGGTATCGACCGCGAACCCCTCGCGGTCGAGCCGGTGCTCGAGACCTTCGCGAATCGCATCGCTCACGAAGAGCATCACGTGCTCGAGGTGTTCGTGTATACGCTGTTCGGTCACCGTGGCTTGATCCGCCTATGAGCGCGGTGCCCTAAGAATACCGATCCGCCGTGGAGAAGGCCACCGAGCGATACACGTCACGATCACCGACGTTCGGAAGAACGAACACGGGCCGCCGAAGCGACCCGTGTCGTGTGGGGAGATGACCGCCGGAGCGGTCGGGGCATGGCTACCTGCCACGCCCGGTGGCCACAAACGGGGCTGACCGGCCCGTCAGGCGGCCACGGCGCCGGGCATCTCCACCGCCGCCGGTGTTCGGACGTTCCATCGATACCCCATCCAAATCAAGACGAGGCCGATGAGTTCCGTGACATAGAGTACCTCGACGTGCCCGAGGCGCGTCGCCGTCCCGCCGATGCCGGGAAGGAGGGCACCGATGGCGATGAGCACGTTGCCAACATATCGGTGGTGCGTCGCAGGATTCCGCCGGAAGCGGATCGCCGAGTACACCGCACCCCCGATGAGGAAGATCGCCGCGTAGGTATTGACCAACGGGCTGAACGCCCGGACCCACGTCCACTCCATCACCCGTCCCGACAGGCGATGCGGCTCCACCTGCGCGACGTCAATGGGCGACAGCAGGACGAATACCGCGGCCACGGCAACCCAGAGCACCAAGGCCACCGCCAGCCGGTGGGCGGTGGAGCGCCGCATGAGAAGATACACGGTCCCCTGGGCGAGCGGGGCACCGCCCAAGAGCGCTCCGGAGATGTACCAGGCGCGAAACAGCGGCGCACTCCAGCCAAAGAGCGTGACCGATGCCTCGGTGGCCGTCCCCACCCCGTATAGCACGATGCCGATCCCCCACCACAGGAGGTGCGGACCACTGCGACGCGTCCGGTACCGCTGCAGCACCACGTACGCGAACCCGAGTGCGATGAAAGTCGTGACGATCGGGATGTAGTGGATCGGCTCTCTCACGACTGCCTCGCGCGTCGGGCTCGCGTCCTCATCTTCATCAGAACGTCATGTCCCACGTGAGCGTCACGCCACGCTGTGCCTCCGGCCGGAAGAACCCGGCGTTCGCGAACTCCGCGTAGAGCGCATTCGTCAAGTTGGTCACGGCAAACCCGACGCGATGGGTGTGCGTGGCACGGCGGAACACGGTGACCCCACCGCGCACCGAGTGGACGGTGAACGCGGGCAGGATCTCACCCACCGGGCTGTCGCCCAACGGACCGGAAAGCTCGGAATCCTTGCGATCGCCGTTGTGCCGGAAACTGTATTGCACCCAGAACCGATCGCCCGGGTGCCGGTAGCCGAGGTCGGCCTGGAATTTGTTGGCGTACGAGTCACCGATCGGGTTGTTCTCGTTGAGGACGTCCTTGGACCGCAGATACGAGTAGCTGCCGCCGACCGCGAATCCAACCGGCAGGGCGACGTCGGCCGCGACCTCCAGGCCGTAGTATCGGAGCCGGTCGACGTTGATGTTGGAGAACGTCGGCAGGCCGTTCAGGCTGTCCCCGGTCGCCGAGATTCTGATTCCGTCACGGATCTCATTCAGAAAGCCGAACGCCTCGACATACAGGATGCGGTTCCGGTACCGCGCGCCGAGGTCGAAGTTGTAGCTGGTCTCCGGCTCGAGGGCGGAGTTCGGGACCTGGTACGCCGCGCCTTCCGGCGTGAGGCCGTTGAAGAACTGCTCAACCAAGTTGGGCGCCCGAAAGGCACGACCGGCGGTGCCGACGAGCGTCACTTGATCCGTGAGGCGATACAGGAGGTTGGCCGCGCCGACCACGGCGTGATGGGTCTCAGTGCTCAGCGGATCGGTCAGACCCGGTGTCGTCTCCGTGGCCGCGCGAATGTACTGATACCGGCCACCCAGGATGGCCGACAGCCGGTTGGTGATCTGCACGTCGCCCTGGAGGAATGCACCCGTGTTGAGATAGGAGGCATAGGGCACCAACGGAACGGTCGCGACGGTCGAACTCGGCGGTCCGAAACCGACCATGGTCGTTACCGAGCTGTCGCTGTTCTCGGAGTCATCGCGGAACAGGTCGACACCGTAGGTGAGCATCACCCGACTTCCCGCAAGCTTCGTAGCCTCCACCCGGAACCCGACGGTAGACAGATCGGTGTAGTTGAAGCTTTCTACCGCCACACCGGCTCCCGGAGGACCGAACGCCACGAACACGTTGTTCGAGAGCCGGCGCTCGTTGTCCTGATAGTATCCGGCCACGTCGATCTTGTCGGCCACGGGGAGGTTCAATGCGCCCGCCCGGTACCCCGCCGTGTATTTGTTGAAGGTCTGGAACGGGTACAGGATCTGAATAAACGGGGAGCCCGGCGCGTACACCACCGGGTCCACATAGCCAAAGCCGGCCGTATCGGCGTGGTAGCGCTCGAACTTCGCATACACGTCGGTGGAACCGGAGAGGCGGTACCCGACGTAGGCCTCGATGCTGTTGTCCCGGGTCCCCGTGTCGAACACCGTCGTATTGGAGTCCAGGGTAATGTTGCCGAAGGTCCCCGCCGGGGACGCGTAATCCTGAGCATCCCGGAACGACCCCTTGGCGCGGAACGACCACGCGCCGAACCGTCCGGACAGGGAACCCTGCACCCGCTGCTGCTCGTCGTGCGTGCTGTAGCGGTATCCGAGCGAGCCGTGGAGGCCGTCGAGCGACGGACGGGTCGTGATCAGGTTCACCACGCCACCGATAGCGTCGGTTCCATACAGCACCGATGCCGGACCCTTCACGATTTCGACGCGCTCGAGCGATGAGACGTCGACGATGCCCGGAATTTCACCGAACGACTGCTGCCGCCGCGAGTTGTTCAACCGCATTCCATCCTGCAGCAGCAGGATGCGCTGACCTCGCTGACCCCGAATGCTCGGGCGCACCTGATTCACGCCTACACCAGTGACCTCCAGTCCGGGCAAATCACGAAACAGGTCCGCGGCATTGTTGGGCGCCCGTTCCCGAATCTGCACCTTGTCTATCACTGCCACCGGCTTCGGCACGGTGAACGCGTCCTTCTCCGTTCGGGTGGCGGTCACGACCACCGGGCTGATGCGGTAGGGGACGTTCGGTTGCGCCGCGGAATCCGGCTGCTCCGGTTTCTGCTCCGCCTGCTGCGCCATCAGGGGGGATGCGGCGATGAGGCCGATGACGGCACACGCCAGCGTTCTCGTGGACCACGTAGGTGTCAACATGATGATGGTACCCCTTCCCTTGCTCCGCCTGCTCATGTCTCGGTGGGCGACGGGGAGCCTGGCAACCGCCGGCTCCGGTCGCCCAATGCGCCGACGGCAGCACTCGATAGTTAGAGATGGGAATGGGACTGCGGTATTCGGATTTTTACAGAGGTGGGCCTACGTACAACTACGGATGGTGCGGCGTCCTTTCTAGTCGCTCGTCAGCTTGTTCTCCAGCACGAACCGGGTGAGGTCCGCTACCGACCGCATGCCGAGCTTCTTTGCGAGGCTATCGCGGTGGGTTTCGACCGTGCGGGGACTAATCCCCAGCTCGGCGGCGATCTCCTTGTTGGTGCGGCCGCGGGCGACCTCGATGAGCACCTCACGCTCTCGCGGGGTGAGGCGGTCGGCCAAGGCCTGCTGCCGCTGGTGCTCGGATTCGCCTCGGAGCGCCACCCCGAGTTGCCGAGCCGCCGCCGGGTGGAAGTACTCTTCGCCGTTGTTGACCGCCCTCACGGCCGCACGCAATTCGTCCGGCTCGGCATCCTTGAGGATGTACCCGTCCGCGCCGGCCCGCACGGCTTGCAGCACGTACTCGGGATGGTCATGCATGCTGAGGATGAGGACGCGAACGTCGCATTGCTCTTCCCGGAGCGTGGCAGTGACATCCAACCCCGTCATACCCGGCATGGTGAGATCGAGCACCACGACATCGGGACGGAGATCGCGCACCTTGGCCAGCGCTTGGGCGCCCGTGCCGGCCTCGCCAACCACGTCGACGCCGGGCGTCGAGGCCAACACGGTCCGGATGCCCTCGCGGACGACCGCGTGGTCATCCACCACGAGCACGCGGATCATCGTGTCGGTGCGCCGACGGCTCATGGCGACTCCGGCGGAACCCGCACCACGATTTCGGCCCCGCGGGCCGGCAGCGACCCGACCGCCAGGGTCCCGCCGAGGGCGGCGATCCGCTCCCGCATGCCGGAGAGTCCCATGTGACCCTCCGTCTCGAAGTCCTCTATCACCTTGCCGGACGGAAGTCCGCGGCCGTCGTCGCGGACCCGGAGGACGATGTCACCGGCCTCGACACCGAGCGCCACGGTCACCACGCCCGCGTCGGCGTGACGCGCGATGTTGGCGAGGCTCTCCTGCACCGACCGGAATACCGCCAATTCCGCATCGGCCGACAGGGCGGGCAGGCGGGTCGCCGCAGCGAAGGTCGTCTCGAGTCCGCTGCGCTCCCCGAAGTCCTGCACCAGCGCACGAAGCGCCGGCACCAACCCGAGATCCTCGAGCAGTGACGGTCGCAGGGAATTGGTGACGTTCCGGATGCTGCGGATGCCCTCGTTGATCAGTGCCACGGCCCGGTCCAGAGTCGGCACGAGATCGGTCGAGGCGGACTCCCGCGCCATCCCGAGCTGCAGCTTGACGGCCGAAAACAGCTGCGCGGTCTCGTCGTGAAGCTCACGGGACAGCCGCCGCCGCTCTTCCTCATGCTGCAGCACCATCCGCTTGGCGAGACGCTCCAACTCCGCGGTCCGACCTTCCAGCCGGCGATACAGATCCGCGTTTTCGAGCGCGGCGCCGACCTGCCGTCCCAGGGCGAGCAGGAACGGCGTGTCCAGCGCTGCGAACGGATCCCGCGCGTCACCGACGATCACGAGTGCCCCCAACACAGCGTGCTCCCGCAGCACCGGGAGGGCCGCCACGTACGCATGCTTGCGAAGACCGTCGCCCGACCCCGGTCGCCAGTTCTGCACCACGTCAGGCGCGCCCTTGCGCATCGCCTGCCGGATGGCCCTGCCGGCCGCCCCGTCGGCCGAGCCGCCGGTCCAGGAGGCACATGCCCCGGTTCCGCGCACGAACCGACCCTCTTCCGGTCCGTCGAGGAACATCGCGGTTCCACGCACGGCCGGCAGCGCGAGCAACCGCTCGAGAACGGCGTCGAGCACGTCTCGATCGCGCTCGCGTCGCTGCATCTCGCCGGACAGCTCCGACAGGACGCGAACCCCGCCCTGCAAATCCTCGACCACGAGGAGCAGAATGCCGGCGCCCATGGCGAGCGTGAACGCAACGTCCAGGTAATAGCCCCAGGGATTCCACACGCCGCGAGCCCTGAGCAGCGGGTAGTCGAGGTGGTGCACCGCCCATAGCGCTAATGCGGTGGCGAGCAGCAGGGCGGCGGTGGAGCGCACCTGGCGGTGATAGCGGAAGAACGCCCACGCCGTCCACAACGTCGCCACGCTCAGGAACAGGACCGCTGGTCCTGCGGCAAGCAGAAAGTTGTCAAGGCGATAGATGGCCGCATAGGACCACACGGGGGGAAACAGCACGATCACCGCGTACGCCGGACGCCAGCGCAATTGCTGAGAGAACACGAGCGCCGCCCACAGCAGTGCCAGCGCGGTCCATCCGGTGGTCACCTGATGCCAGTAGAGCCAGTAACGCGCGCCGGTCAGGACGAAACTGATGATGGCGCCGAGACGGAGCACGTAGATGAACCACGCCAGCGCCCACCAGCCGAAGTACGCCTTCCCATAGCGCCGGTACAGCCATGCGCAGAGAAACGCCAGTCCGAGCGTCACCGCCGCCTGAAAGAAGGCCGCCGCGAGCTCCGAGCGCGCCGCGTCTGGGATCGTCAGATCCATGTCGGAAAGGAAGGCGTTGAGCCCGGAAAGTGGAAGACCGTCAGGCGAGGACCAAACAGATCCACGTGACGGTATTGGCCGAGACCAACGACCATCCCACGCGCTTGAGGCGACGCGGATGGACCCGGAGGATGCCGATCACGATGGCGACCAGTGCGGGCGGCACGATGGCCAGCCCGATGGGCCACGGGACCGTCCCCCCAGCGGCGAGGGCGAGAGCGACCACCACGCTCGCGACACCCAGCGCGGGCGACACCCGTGGCAGCCACCCGGCGGTCGGGCCGCGCTTGTGGCGCAGCTTGAGGGCGTGCACGGCGATCGTGCCCAGCATGAAGCTCACGCCCCAGACGCCGGCCACGAGCCAGCCGGTTCGCCAGGTGACGCCAGCCGCCATTCCCATGGGCAGCACCATCCCGGCAAACGCGAGAATGACGAGTGCTTCCGCCCATAAGGTCTTTTGCCGCCGTAGCACGACTGCCGGTGCGAGGAGAACGGCGGCGCCCAGTGGGACGACTGCGGCCCATCTGGCCGGCGGCGGGGCGGCGGCCAACGCGAACGCGCCAGCACTCACCCCGAGCGCCGCGAGCACCACCACCCGACGGCGTGCCCGATCGCCTGCCGCAGCCAGCACGCGGTCGCCGCGCAGCCGCATCAACACCGCCAGGGGCTCGTGCGCGAGAAACCACGCCACCGCCGATAGGGCGAACGCGATCCCTGCCAGCGTGGGTCGGGCGATGGACAACCCAGTGAGGAGCGGAAATACAAGCTCGGCCGTGGCGCCGTGCTCTCGAGGCAGAAGCGAGGGTGCGTTGGTCATCGGGACCAGGGTGGTGTGGAACGTGACGAACCCCCACGTCGCTTCTCTCGCGACGTGAGGGCGCTCAACACGCAATGGCGCGCGGCGCGGCCGCGGCTATCGGCGAGCGAAGACGGTGGTCCTCCCGTCACGGGTGAACGCCAGGACGTTGTAGGGCTCCGGAGCCCGTCCCGGCATCTCCATGCCCGGCGAGCCGATCGGCATGCCCGGCACCGCCAGGCCGACGGCATCCTTGGGCTTCTGCTTCAAGAAGTCACGAATCACGTCAGCGGGAACGTGCCCCTCAATCAGGTACCCGTCCACGATGGCCGTGTGGCAGCCCTCGAGTTTGGGATCGATCCCGTGTTGTTGCTTGATTGGCGTCAGATCGTCGACGTCGACGCCTTTCACCGCAAAGCCATTCTCTTGTAGGTGCACGACCCACTGATCACAACACCCTCAGGTGGGGGTCTTGTAGACCGTGATTGCCGTGTCCTGGGCGGGGGGGGCAGTGTCGATCGCCGCCATCGCGGTGCCCGCAATCGCAATCGCCGCGCCCACGCCAAGCGCCGTCTTCCATCCACGAGACATGTACAACCTCCATGATCTTAGCGTCGCCGAGAGCACATTCCGAGCGATCGCGTCTGCAATTATACGTGAGGTCGGGGACCCGGTCTACCCCGTCGCTCGCGTGCTCGCCGGCTCATTGGCCAGGAGCGCCAGGAATCGGGGATGTTGCCGTAGCGATTCGAAGTCGGGGTCGTTGCGAATCCAGCCCTTGTTGCCGAAACCGGCCCCGAGCGCCCGTTCCAGCCCGTCGAGCGCCTCGTCCTCATGGCCCAGAATCGCATGCACGCAAGCGGCGGCGTAGACGACCACCGGGTCGGCGGCGTCGATGGCCAGGGCCCGCTCCGTCCACGCCACGCTCTCCGCGTCCCTACCCAGTCGCGCGAGGCATCCCGCGCCCAGCGTGAGTGCCCGGGCATCACCGGGCCGCAGCATCAGATGTTTTTGCACCGCGGCCAGGGCCAGCTCGTAGGCCGCCGCTGCCTGTTCCGTCTGTCCGAGCCCCGCGTACGACAGGGCGGCGAGCAGCCGCGCCTGATAGTCGTCGCTCACCTCGCACGCGCACTCGAAGAGCATGGCCGCCCGCTCGAACTTGCCCTGCTGAAAGCACGTGCGGGCGTAGAAGTAGTACGGCTCGAAGCGCGCCGGGTTCAGGCGAATCGCGGTTTCGAACTCCGCTTCCGCTTCCTCGTAGCGGCGGCTAAGCGCCAGGGCCAATCCCGAGGAGGCATGCGCTTCGGCCAGGTCGGGTGCCAACTCGAGCGCCCGCCTGCTAGCCCGCTCTGCCTCGTCGAGGATATCCGGTGATCCTTCGAAATACATGAACAGAAACGAACAGGTGTCAGCCAAGCCGGCATGGGCCAGCGCATACCCGGGGTCGATCGCGATGGCCTGCTCGAACATCGCTCGGGCATGACGCACGGTGTTTTTCTGGAACAGCTGAAGAAAGTACCGTCCATGCAAATACCGCTCGTACGCCATCACGTCGGTGGCCGCCGGGCGCGCGAGCGCCTGTCGCTGGTCCTCGGTCAACACCACCTCCAACGCCTCCACGATCCGGTCGGCAATCTCGTCCTGAATGGCGAAGACATCTTCCACTTCACGATCGTAGCGTTCGGACCAGAGATGGTAGCCGTCGTCTACGTCGATCAGCTGGGCGGTGACCCGGAGACGGGACCCGGCCTTGCGGACACTTCCCTCCAGGACTGTCGCCACGCCGAGCTGTTTGCCGATCCGCCGGATGTCCTGCTCCTTGCCCTTGAACGCAAACGCCGACGTACGCGATACGACACGAATCGCCTGGACCTTGGTGAGCGCGTTGGTGATTTCCTCCGCGATGCCGTCCCCGAAGTACTCGTAGTCTCGGTCGGCGCTCATGTTGGTGAACGGCAGGACCGCGATCGACCGCGGGGAGGGTGTGGCGAGCGTACCCACACCCATTGTGACCCACGAGTCCTTCCCCGCCTGCAGCGCGGCGGCAAACTCGGTGGTCGTCGCAAATCGACGCTCCGGGTCCACCGCCAACGCCCGCTCGACGGCCTGCTCCAGCTCCCCGGGAATCGAGTCCCGCAGGAGTCGGAGATCCGGCATGGGTTGCGTCACCTTGCGGGCCAGGATCTCGCGCGCGGTCGATCCACTGTGCGGTGGCTCGCCGGCAAGCATCTCGAACAACACGCACCCCAGCGCGTAGATGTCGGCCCGGCCGTCCACGGCCTCGCCGCCGGCCTGTTCGGGACTCATGTACGCGGGCGTCCCGACCGCCATCCCGGGCAGCGTCACCCGGTCCTCGCCGGCCGCGGTAATGGCGCGGGCGATGCCGAAGTCCGTCACCAGGGCATGGCCCGACGTGAGCAGGATGTTCTCAGGCTTGATGTCGCGATGGAACACTCCGCGCTCGTGGGCGTAGCTGAGCGCATCCGCGACATCGGACACGATGTGCAGCGCTTGGTCGAGGGGGAGCCGGTGCTCGCGCTGGAGCCGCTGCCGCAGGGACTCGCCCGCGACGTACGGCATCACGTAGTACAGGAGCCCGACCGCCTCACCGGAGTCGTACAGGTCGAGAATGTGCGGGTGGTTGAGCTGGGCGGCGATCTGGATCTCTCGCAAGAAGCGATCGGCGCCGAGCGACACGGCAAGCTCGGGCCGCAGCACCTTGACCGCCACCTGGCGCTGGTGCTTGCGGTCGTTGGCGAGATACACGACCGACGCCCCACCCCGACCAAGCTCTCGCTGCAGGACGTAGCGGTCGGCCAGCGCCGTCTTCACCAATTCGATCAGCTTGCCCGACACATCCACACCCCGATCCGCGTTTCCGATCATCCTGTCTCGCGCCACACGCGTGGCCTCAACAGTTCCCTACGCACCGAACCCGCGAGGGTTCCACGCCGATCGATTCGGGTTGCCGGAAAAGCAGACAGGCCGGCGGGTCTGACCGGACCGCCGGCCCAGTGGAGGCTCGTCGGTGGATCGCGCCAACTCCGTTCAGTCGTCGTTCTTCTTCCCTCCCAACCGACTCAGGATGTTGACACCGGTCGCGGTCTCGATCTGCTCGGTCAGCTTGATGATCGCTTCGGGGAGTTGGCCTGCCGCCGTCGCGACGCCCGTTCCCCGCCCGCCCGAGTCGATGACCGTGACCTTGTCGATATCCATATGCGACACGGACCCCGTGATCTCACGGATGATCTCCGGCAGCATGTTGAGAATGAAGATGCGTTCGGCCTCGGTCCCGGCGTTTTGGTACAGCTTGATCGTCTCATCCAGCACGTACAGCCGAGCCTTCCCATCCTCCACGATCGTCGCGGCGGTGCCTTTGGCCCGCTGCTCCGCCGCTTCGCGGTCGGCGCCGGCAGGAAGCAGCACGTCGGCCTCCAGCCGGCGCTGCTCCATGGAGATCCGCTCCTGCTGCAGCACCTGCTCGGCGACCACGCGTGCCTTCTCCCCAGACACTTTGGCCTCCGCCTCGCGCGCGAGCGCCTCGGCATCGAGTTCGGCGCGCCGCACGCGGAGGCGATTGTTTTCCTCGGTGATCTTGAGGTCGGCCTGGATTTGCGCCACCTGGGCGGCCTGCCGAGCGGCTGCCTCGGTCTGCTCCGCCTCCGACGCGCGCTGTGCTTCGGCCACGCGCGCCTTCTTCAAAATCTCCGCTGTCTGCTGCCGTCCGATCGAATCGAGGTAGTTCACCTCGTCGGTCACGTTCTGGATCTTCAGCGTGTCCAGTTCCAGACCCAGCTTCTTCAGGTCTTCGTCGGCCTCCTCGATCAACCGATGGGCAAACTTGAGGCGGTCTTCGTTGACTTCTTCCGGTGTCAGGGTGGCAAGCACCCCGCGAAGGTTCCCTTCGAGCGTGTCCTTGGCGATGTGCATCAACTCGTCGAACGGCTTGTCGAGCAGGCGCTCCACGGCATTGTGCGAGATCGGATCGCGCGCACTCACCTTGACATTCGCGATGCCCTGGACGATGAGTGGGATCCCGCCGCGCGAGTACGCGTTCCGCACCACCACCTCGATGGGGATCGTGCGCAGGTCGATGCGCGAGACCCGCTCGACGATCGGGATGCGGAGCGTGCGTCCACCGTGCAACAGGCGATACCCCACCCGTTGCCCGTCCGAGCTGACGCGGCTTCGGCCCGTGACCACCACCAACTCGTTGGGAAGGCAAATGACAATCAAAGACCGCACGGCGTAGATCAGCGCGCCGATAATGCCGAGGCCAACCGCACCGAGAATGATTCCTGTCGTTGGGTCCATGCTGCCCCCTAGCCCTGTGAAGGTGGAAGTTCCTGCTTGTCGAAGGGCATGACATGGGCAACCGTGTCCGCCACTCGAAGCACCACCACTTCGGCCCCCGGCTGCAGTTCCTGGGTGTAGCCGTCGGCCAACATGGCGATCACGTGCACCTCCCGCTCGCCCACCCGACAGGCGATCCGGCCGCGCTCTCCCGGGGCGAAGGGGATGACGACGCGACCCAGGCAGCCTTCCATGGCCGTGTCGCTGACCGCGTCGGTCGCGCTCTCGCTGCGTCGCAGCCACACGAACGTCCCGTGCGTGGCGAGCATGGCGGCAGCCCCCATGGCGAGCGAGGGAATCAAGGCCCCGAAGGTGGACGGAGACTTGATGAGCGTCAGGAGCGTACCGGTGAGGCCGAAACCCGCCAGGAAGAAGATGAAGTTGCGGGGCCGGAACAGGCCCAGCAGGAGATCGCCCGCCCACCCAGCACCGGCCGCATGCACGTCGTGGGCATCGTGGCTCACGTCATGGTCGACATCGTGATCGAAGTCGTGGTCGCCGTCGAAGTCGGATCCGTCACCGGCGTCCTGGTCCGCGCCGGCGAGGACGGAGAACACCAACAACCCGCCACCGATGATCGCCGCAAAGATATAGATGCCCAGCATGTCGGCGCCCCTTCCGCACGGCATAACCCTGTCCGAATCTGCCGGTTATCTCACGCACCGGCAAGCACCTGAGCGCCGCAGCGTCGATGCGACATCGCATGTGAAAACGGGGGTCCGGTGACCCGGACCCCCGCGTTCAACGCCACCTCTGGTCGGCCCATCAGCGACCGATCGAGTCGGGCGGCGTCTCGATGATCGGAACCGCGAACGTGCTCGTATCCGACTGGAGCCGACCGGTTTCGCTCGGCTCCGTCGGCTCCCACAGACCGTCTAGGAAGTCCTGGGCGAGCACCTCCAGATCGAGCGGAACGGTGGCCGTGTCGGTGCGGTCCTGCACGCGCTCCAAGTTCACGCGCGCCTTCTCGTACCCGTCATCCAGCTCGATGGCCCGGCCGAACGCCTCCATCGCGGCGGTGAAGTAGCCGGCCCGCTCCAAGGCGATGCCAAGGTTGTTCTGGAACACGGCCACGTCGTCGCGAAGCTCGACGGCGCGCGCGAGTGGCGGCAGCGCCTCGGCGTAGTGCCCGGCACGGAGATACACCAAGCCAAGGTTGTTGGCGGACCAGGCGTCGCTCTCGTCGAGACGGAGGGCGGCCTGGAACGCCCCGATGGCGGCGTCGCTCTCGCCCATCTCGTCGCGCACGATGCCCATCACCCGATGGCCATCGGCCGCCGTCGGATCGATGTCGATCGCCTGCTCGACGTAGGGCACCGCCTCACCCGCCCGGCCCGCCCGCGTGAGCACACGGCTCAGGTTGAGCAGGCTCTTCACATGATCGGGGTCGCGCTCGAGCGCCGCCCGCAACCCGCGTTCGGCCGTCTCGAGATCGCCGTGCTTCGAGGCCGCCAACCCCAGCATGTAATGGCCCCAGGCGTTCTCCGGCTTCCGGCCCACGTACGCCTCGAACATCAACGTCGCCTCGCGGTATTCCCCCGCATGGTACGCGGTTTCGGCTTCCTCGAACGTCACGTTCTCGGGCACGGTGAGCTCGGGCTCGACCGGGACAGCTGGCTGCACCGGCGTTTCCGGCGCCCCGATGTTGGCGACCGGTTGCACTGCGAATTCCGCGCCCGCCACGGCGGAGCTTTGGCGAGCGTCCGATCCCTCCCCACCACAGGCGGTGAGGAGATAGGCGAGCACGAGCACCGCGGTGACCGAGAAATCGCCCAGGCGGTCCTTCACCCGCTGCGAGAGTGTGATGGTGCGTGACATGAGTGCCTCCCCGTGCTGCGGCGCCTCCATGGCGCCTGGTGACTGGTTGCGGTCACCCACCTCAAAGGCAGCAGGGAGGCCAAGCGGCACGTCGACCGGGGTCGACACTGTTACCTATTGTCGTGAAATGACTTGTGGAGTCCGATCGGCTCCCGATCGCGTTCAGAATGGAGCCGTTTGTGTCCGAGTGGACACGTCAGCAACGACCGAAGTGTGTCCGGATGGACACCAGAGATTCAGCGGCTCGTGATGCCGTGCCGCCGCATGATCTTGAGCAGGCTGGCATGGTCGGCGAGGCCCAGCTCCCTCGCCGTGTTGGTGATGTGCCAGTCGTTGCGCTCCAGCGCCTCGACGATGATGCGTCGTTCGGCCTCCGCTTTGCGTTCCTGGAACGTGCGCGGCTGCTCGGCAGGGGACGGAACACTCGCGGTGGTCTGGAGGTCCGGTGGGACCGCCGCCACGCCGATGCGGTCTCCCTCGGTGGCAATGATCATGCGCTCGACCACGTTGCGCAGCTCGCGCACGTTATTGCGGCGCCAGTCGTACGCCATGAGGAGCGCTGTGGCATCCGGGTCCATGCTCTTGGGTCGGATCCCGAGTCGCGCGCCGATGCAGTCGGTGAGGTGGGCCACGAGGTCGGGCACGTCGGAGCGACGATCGCGCAACGGCGGCACCGCCAGCGTGTGCACGTTGAGCCGAAACAGGAGATCCTGGCGGAAGCGCTTTGCCTCGACGTCCTGCTCCAGGTCGCGGTTCGTGGCCGCCACGACGCGCGTGTCGACGGCGATCGTGCGACTCCCACCAAGCCGCACGATCTCACGCTCCTCCAGCACCCGCAGCAGCTTGGCCTGGGCAGCGGCCGACAACTCGCCGATCTCGTCCAGGAACAGGGTACCCTCGCGCGCCAGCTCGAACGCGCCACGCCGGGTCTGGTGCGCCCCGGTGAACGCGCCACGCTCGTGTCCGAACAACTCGCTCTCGATCAGGTTCTCCGGCAACGCCGCACAGTTGACCGCCACGAACGGGCACCGCTCGCCCGGCCCGAGCCGGTGCAGCTCCCGGGCGACCAGCTCCTTGCCGGTCCCGCTCTCCCCCACGACCAGGATCGGACTGGGGATGGGTGCGAGGCGGGCGATGGCCGCCTTGAGATCGCGCATCGGACGGCTAGTGCCGATGAGGGACGAGCTCTCGTCGAACAACTGCGCCCGCAGCGCCGCCACCTCGCCCTCCAGGCGGCCGCGTTCCACGGCGTTCTGGATCTCGTGCACGACCTTCTCCATCGACTCGGCTTTGTCGATGAACGCGTAGGCACCGAGCCGCACCGCTTGCACGCACCGCTCGTAGTTGCCGGTGCCCGTGTATACGATTACGGGAACGCGCAGGCTCCGCTCGCTCATCGCCCGCAGGAGGTCGAACCCATCCATCCCCGGCATCTCGAGATCGAGGATCACGCAATCCACCGCTTCCCCCACCAGCACGTCGAGCGCGGCCCGACCGCCGTCGGCCGTGAAGGTCTCGTACCCACCCAGGCGGCGCAGGTCGTAGGCGTACTGCTCGCGCATTGGCGCCACGTCGTCGACAACGAGGACGGTGATCATGCCATTGGCTCCTCGGTCGACGTTGCTGCCGGAAGGTCGATCACCACTCGAGATCCCGCGCCCGGCTCGGTCACGACCCGCAGCGTGCCCCCCAAGTCCATCACCAGTCGCCGCACGATGGAGAGGCCGAGACCCGTGCCACCGGCTTTCGTGGTGTAGAAGCCTTGAAACGCCTGCTCCAGCTCCTCGCGTGACATGCCCTTCCCCGTATCGGTCACCGTAACGCGGACCGAACCGCCCGGGGGTTGGCCCTGCACGCACTCGGTTGCAACCACGACATTGCCCTCCCCATCCGGGAGGCTCTCGACCGCGTTGCCGACGACGTTTTCGACAATGCGGCGCACGGCGAGCGGGTCACCCGCCACGGGTGGGAGATTCGGTGCGAGCCGCGTGGTCACGACACTCGTTCCCGCGGCAGCCCCCTTCGCCACATCGGCTGCAATGCCGTTCAGGTCACTCGCTCCTCGGCGGAGCGCCGGCGTGAGGCGCGCGTAGTTCGCGGACAGTCCTTCCAAATAGGCTATTCCCTGCTCCAAGGTCGGCGACCGCTCGTGAAAGACACCGACCAGTTCCTGTGGCCGCTCCCGAGCCACTTCCTCCAAGTGCCGCAACACGTTCCGAATCGGCGTGAGGCCATTCTTCACATCATGGTTGATCTGCCGCGCCAGATCACCCACGGCGGCGCGGCGTTCGGCCTCGCGTAACCGCACGATGCTGGCTCGCAGCCGTTCCATCATCGCATCCAACAGTCGCGCGAGGTCACCGATCTCGTCGCGCCGATCCACGTCGAACGTCACGTCGAGTCGGTCCAGATCGAGTCCTCTCGTCTGGTCCGCGAGCTGGCCAATGGGACGGCTGATGCGCGCCGCCAACCACCACGCCGCCAACATGGCCACTCCGGCCATGGCTCCGGCGACGGCGAGGAACCAGCGATCAACACTACCTAGCAATCGCCGGAGCGGCGCGGCATCGTACTCCACCGACAGGACGGCTTCGTCCACCGTGACGGCGTCGCCCGCCCGGATGAGCAACGGGAGGGGAAGACTCGAGCCAGGAATGGGCGAGTCGATCCCGACGGCCGATCCGGCTCTTACGAGCGTGTCCGCCCGGTGCACGATCGCGATGCCGAGGGGCCCGTCCCCGACCAATCGTGACCAGTAGGATGCGTCGGTCTTCATCCCCCCGATCAGCGTGAGGCCGCGGCCACCGATGCGGACCGAGTCACTCAGCACGAGCGCGAGAAACGAGGTGTCCGGCGTTCGGGTCTCCATGAGCGACGCGCCACCCGACTGTGCGAGGGCCGTCGGCAGGCCGGGATCGAGTTGATCGTATGCGTTCCTGAAGTGACCCGATGACACGATTCGTCCCTCGGCATCCTGCACCTGCAACATGGACAGGCCGGTCGTTCGCATCGCCGACACGGCATAGTCCAGCACGTACCGCCGGTCCGCCGATCCGGAGAGGGCAAGGCGGAATCGGTTGTCCGCTGCCAGATCGGTGCGAAGCTGGGCGAGACGCCCGCCGATGTCCGCGCCCACGCGGCGGATGTCGGCCTCAACAAGCGCCGCCATCGCCGCGGCTCTATCTCGGTACTCCTGCCGAAACTGCGCGCGCATCTGGTGACGGACGCCGAACGCGAGCGCCGCGATGGGCAGCAGGGCGAGCAGCAGCGTCGCTGCCACAAGCCGGCCGCGAAATCTCATCTCGGCCTGACAGTCGGGACGCCGAACCCGTCCACGGTGATGGTGCCGACGCCGCGTCGCACGATCAGGCTGCGGCGAACATCGACGAGCGGGACCGCGCCGACCCGCTGGAGCGCCTGCACCGTGCATGGGTCGGCCAGGCGACGCGGCACGGCCACCACGTACCCGTGATCACGGCCGTCGTCGAGACGGACGAGGAGATCCTCCTTCGCCACGCCGAGGCTCGCCACCCGACGGTCGGCAGCGAGCGCCACGATGCGTTCGGCCAGCGACCGGCCAATCGGATCGTCACGATCGTAGAGCACGTGCGGACCGGGTTCCTCACCTAGACTTGGCAGGTCAGGCAGCGCCGCAGCGCATCCGATCACGTCGCGCCCCGGCCACCCTGCCGGATCCGCCGGCCGGGCCGCGGCGGGAACCACATCGCGCGCCAACGACACCCGCTCATTCTCGAGCACCATCCGAGACGCCGGCGCAGTCGACGCATAGACGTAGGTGCGATCCCAGGGCAGTGCGATGACGTCGAACCCGGTGAGATCGGCCGCATACTCCGCCACGGCGGGATCGTCCGTCACCAGCACGTCCGCTCCGCGGTCGAGCACGTCCCGCGGATCCATGCCCGCGATTCGGCGAAACGCGAGCACCGGCACGCGGGAGCCTGCCGAAGGTGCGAGGAGCACGCCCTGGGGACTGAGGCCGACGATCCCGTACGGGCCCGATCCCATCGGGATGCCACCTCCCGGCCTGCCAACGCGGATGGCGGCTCGCGGCTCAGCGAGCGCGTCGAGCGACGACCCGGGGGGGGCGTGGACGACGACCCGGCCATCCGGGGCAGCGATCGGAGTCCACTCGGCCGGCCGTAACGGCCACGCCGACACCACCATGACCGTCGTGACCGGCTCGCCATCCCACAGCACTGCGTCCCGACGCAACCGAAATCCCCACGCGCCATTCTCGGGGCGCCAGGCGACCGCGAGACCCGGCCGCAGCGCACCCGTGCAATCGAGTCGGACGAGCGACTCGTACAGATGCGCACCGAGTAGCGCTTCCGAGAAGTTCACGGCGCCCTCGGGGCGGCCCACGATCACGGGATCCTCGAGCGCGATACGAACGGTATCCGGGGCGGCTTCGGCGGCGGAGGCAACGTTACATCGTGGCGCGGAGTCCGCCATAGGCAACGGCGTTGGCGCCGGTGCCGGCGTCGCACATCCACCAGCGGCCGCAAGTGCCAAGAATGCGCACGTTCCGCGCCACCCAGCGGAGTGCCTCGACACTGCGCTCATGCCGTCGCTACGGTCCGCACACCTTCTACGAGTCGTGCGATCTCGTCCTCGCTCGTGTAACACGCGCACCCGGCACGGACGACGCCCTCGGGCGCGCAGCCCAGCCGCTCGATTACGGTCTTGGCGTAGAAGTCGCCGTGCGAGGTGAACACCCCGCGATCCGCCAGCGCCCGCGTGACATGCGAGGACGCCAGCCCATCTACCACGAACGCGACGGTGGGCGTTCGTGGCGCATCGGGCGACGGCCCGAACAACCGGACCCGGGGGATGATGGCCAGTTCGTTCCACAGCGTCGCGAACAGCGTCGCGCCGCGGGCGTGCAAGGATTCGTAGACCGTCGCGAGCCGCGATCGCGGTGATCCCTGCCCTCCGAGTGACGCCAGCCAACGCAGACCCGCTGCCGCGCCGACGATCCCCTCATGACTCAGCGTGCCCGTCTCCGCGCGCTCGGGCGCCTCGGACGGCGCGGGCTCCAGCCGGGGGAAGTCGAGCGCATCCAACAGATCACGGCGGCCCCACAGCACCCCAAGGTGGGGACCGTAGAACTTGTACGGCGAACAGGCAAAGAAGTCGCATTTGAGGTCGGCGACGTCCGGCAACGCGTGAGGCGCGAAGTGCACGCCATCGACGAACACGAGTGCCCCTTTCGCATGCGCAGCCTCTGCGATGGTCCGCACATCATTGATCGTACCGAGGGAGTTGGCGGCAGCACCCACGGTCACGAGGCGCGTGCTGTTCCCAATGAGCGACAGGGCTTGATCGAGATCGAGTTGTCCGGTCTCCGGTACGAGGCGGCCCCACCGCACCGTCACCCCACGCTCCGTCGCAAGCGCCGTCCACGGCGCGATGTTCGCGTGATGGTCTAGCTCGGTCACGACGATTTCGTCACCCGCTCCAAGACGACGCCCCAGGGCGCGCGAGAGATGGAACGTCAGCGTCGTCATGTTGGCGCCGAACACGATCTCACTCGGTGTGCCGTTCACGAAGTCGGCGAACGTCCCTCGCGCGTCCGCGAGCGCGGCGTCGGTCTCAGCGCTCGAGG
Source organism: Gemmatimonadales bacterium (assembly GCA_041602035.1). Lineage (GTDB taxonomy): Bacteria > Gemmatimonadota > Gemmatimonadetes > Gemmatimonadales > GWC2-71-9 > JAOTVV01. Next base: position 30,181 of record JBFIHA010000025.1, read on the forward strand.
GATAGGCCCAGTGCGTATTGGCGTTGTGGTGATACAGATAGTCCGTCATGGCGTCGGCGACGGCGCGGGGCACCTGCGTACCTCCCGGCCCGTCGAAATACGCCACGGGATGCCCGCCATGGCGGCGTTCGAGTGCCGGGAAATGACCGCGGATCACCTCCGTCGTCACCACCGCGGTGGCAACCCCCGACGAGGCCGATACCCCTCTCACTCCCTCTCGACGCATCGTTCACTCCACTCAAGCGGTCTGGCCTGCTCAATATATGGGGGCGGCACTCCCCTACCAGACGCGCGGGCTATATTTGCTGATCCCCACCGAGGGATGCCCCATGGAGTCGTACCAGATACAGAGCATCCTGGAGATGGCGATTATCTCCGTCTCCACCATCACCGCACTTTGGATCCTGACGCGGGCGTGGATCGGCCGCCGGAGCCGGCTCGGTGGCGCGGACGTCGGTCGGCTGGCCGAGTCGGTGGACCGACTGCGCGAGAGCGTGGAAGGGATGCGGGTGGAGCTCGGCGACGTTGGGGAGCGGCTGGAGTTCACCGAGCGCATGCTGGCGCAGCTCGCCGACCGCGGGACCGATCGCCCGCCGCTCCCCCCGGCATGACGCACGTCACGGCACTGCCGCCCTTCACCCAAGCGTGGGCCGACGCGTTCCGGGCCAAGGTGAACGGGAGTGAGGAGTATCGGCAGGCCGCCAAGCGCTGGGGCTGGCCCCTCGCCCTGGTGCTCGAGCCGTCGCCGCAATACGGCTTTCCCACCCCGCGGGCGCTCGTGCTCGAATTCGACGGTCGCGGCTGCGTGCGCGCGGATTCCACGGATTCCGACAACGTCGACGCGCCGTTCGTGATCAGGGGTGCGTACCTGGCGTGGAAGCGGATCATGCGTGGCGAGCTGGATCCGATCACGGCCATCGTGCGTCGACGGCTGCACCTGCGTGGCTCATTGGCCAAGGTGCTGCTCCACGCGAGGGCGGCCAAGACGCTCATCGCCTGCGCGACGACGATCCCCACACAATTCCCGGACGAGACATCCGCTCAGTGACGGGAGGTCGATGTCCACAACGCTGGTGATCCTCGCGGCGGGACGAGGGAGTCGGTACGGCAGTCTCAAGCAGCTCGAGCCCGTCGGGCCACACCAAGCGACGCTCATGGACTACACGATTCATGACGCGGTGCGTGCCGGTGTCGACCGCGTGGTGCTGGTCATCCCCCACGGACTGGACGCGGTGTTCCTGTCCCACCTCGGTGAACAGTTCGGCCGCACGATCGATGTTCAGTGTATCGCGCAGACTCTGGAGGCCGTCCCGTACGGCTTCCCCGTCCCGCCCGAGCGGGCGAAGCCGTGGGGTACCGCCCATGCCGTCCTCATCACCGCTCCGATCATAGACGGTCCATTCCTGGTCGCCAACGCCGACGACTTCTACGGGGCCTCGAGCTACGCACTGCTGTGCGAGCACTTGCGTGACCGTCCCGACATTGCCGCGGTGGTGGGGTACCCGCTGCACGCCACCCTCTCACCACATGGCGGCGTGTCCCGGGGCGTTTGTGAGCTCGACGCACACGGCCTCGTCACACGCGTGCGGGAGGTTCGACACATTCATGAGGTACGGGGCGTGCTGGAGGGGCGCACCCAGTCCGGCGACCGGGTGACACTCCGCGGCGACGAGACCGTCTCGATGAACCTCTGGGGGTTCGGCTCGGCGATCCTCCCCATGCTCGAGTCCGACTTCGGTCGATTCCTCGAGACGGACGGGACGGACCCCGACGCCGAATTCCTGCTTCCGAGTGTGGCCAATCGACACATCGCGGCCGGTACGTTACGCCTCACGGTGCTTCCGTCCGACGCCGCATGGTTCGGCATGACGTTCCCCGACGATACGCCGCGCGTGCGCCGCCAGATCGCGGAGCTGATCGCGGCCGGACACTATCCCCATCACCTGAGCGAAGGGTTGCGCTGACCTCATGCAGCTGACCGGCGTCGACTGGGCAGTGATCGCCGTGTACGGCGCGGTCGTGGTTCTGGTTGGCGTGGTGTTCGCCCGGCGGGCCGGCCAGGGCACACAGGAGTTCTTCCTCTCGGGACGCAAACTGCCGTGGTGGCTGCTCGGGACCTCCATGGTGGCAACGACGTTTTCCACCGACACGCCGAATCTGGTGACCGACATGGTCCGCACCGGCGGCGTGAGCCAGAACTGGCTCTGGTGGGCATTTCTCATCACCGGCATGTGCACGGTGTTCTTCTACGCCAAGTTGTGGCGTCGATCGGGAGCACTCACCGACATCGGCTTCTACGAGCTGCGGTACTCCGGCGCGCCCGCCGCCTTCCTTCGCGGATTTCGGGCCGTGTACCTCGGCGTGTTCTTCAACGTCGTGATCATGGCGACGGTCACCCTCGCCGCGATCAAGATCGCCGGCGTCCTCCTGGGACTCGACAAGTACACCACGGTGCTCATCGCCGGCGCCACCACGGCGCTGTACTCGGCCACCTCGGGGCTTTGGGGCGTGGTGGTGACCGACCTGCTGTTGTTCGTCGTCTCGATGGTGGGCGCCTTCGCCGCCGCCTACTATGCGGTGTCGCAGCCGGAAGTGGGTGGCCTGGTCGGCCTGTTCGCACATCCCGACATTCAGGACAAGCTGTCGCTTCTTCCCGACTTCGGCGATTGGCGCACGGCCGCCGCCGTGCTCATCATCCCCATCGCGGTACAATGGTGGAGCACCTGGTATCCCGGTGCCGAACCGGGCGGCGGTGGCTATGTCGCGCAACGCATGCTCGCGGCGCGCTCGGAGCGAGAGTCGATGTTGGCGACGCTGTGGTTCAACATCGCCCACTACGCGCTCCGGCCGTGGCCATGGATCATCGTGGCGCTCGCCTCACTGGCGGTGTACCCGAGCCTCGACGTCATCGCGGCCCGATTCCCCAACCTCGATCCGTCGATCGTGCGCCATGACCTGGCCTATCCGGCCATGCTCGTGTTCGTGCCGCATGGCTTGCTGGGCCTCGTGGTGGCGTCGCTCGCGGCCGCCTACATGTCCACGATCTCGACCCACCTGAACTGGGGAGCGTCGTACGTCGTAGACGACGTGTACCGACGATTCGTCGCCCGAGAGAAGCCCGAACAGCACTACGTGGCGGTCGGACGCGTCGCCACCGTGCTCCTGGTGGCGCTCGCCTCGGTGCTCTCCCTGTGGCTCGAGAACGCGCTCCAGGCCTTTCAGATCCTGCTCCAGATCGGCGCCGGCACCGGACTCATCTTCCTGCTGCGCTGGTTCTGGTGGCGCATCAACGCCTGGAGCGAGATCTCGGCGATGGTGATCTCGTTTGTCGTGGCGGTGTACTTCCAGTTCGCGCACCAGCGCTTGGGCTTCGAAGCCATGCACCCGTCGCTGGCGCTGGTGAGCGGGGTCGCGATCACGACCACCGGTTGGCTGCTGGTAACGCTCTTCACGCGACCGGCGAACCGCGAGACCTTGCAGTCCTTTTATGACAAGATCCGACCGTTCCCCGGCGGGTGGCGGGCGGCCGTCAGCGTCGACGCCTACGACCGCGACGACAGTCTACCGGCCGCCTTCCTCAGCTGGTTTCTGGGCATGGCCGTGGTGTACTCGGCGCTGTTCGGGACGGGGTTCCTACTGTACGGGCGGTCGATCCCGGGACTGGTCTGTGTCACGATCGTCGTCATCGCGGCAGCCGGCCTTCTCAAGGTCGCTCCACGCGTCGGCGTCCGGTGAGCCGCTGATCAGTCGGCCACCTACAGGTGCGTCACACTCGCGCCGGCCGACGGCTCGGTAACGAACAACAGGTCGTGGAGGTCCCCCGGCAGGTCGCGTGACGCATAGTATCGCTCCTGCAACGCGCGCACGATCTCATCGGCCGTGGCGCGGTCGCTCAGCGCCACGATGCAACCACCGAATCCCGCTCCCGTGAGACGAGCGCCGGCCGCGCCGGCCTCCATCGCGATGTCTACCATCTGATTCAACTCGACGCGGCTCACGTCGAAGTCGTCGCGCAGGCTGGTGTGCGAGTCACACATCAACCGGCCGAATAGCGTCATGTCGGACCGGCGCATGGCCTGCTCGGCGGCGAGCACTCGGGCGCCCTCGCGCACCACGTGACGGAACCGCCGGCGTAGCACACCTTCCGGCATGGAGGCGATGGCCTCGTCGATCGCGTCTGCCGGGAGCGCTACGATGTCGCGATACGAGTCGATGTCGGGCCATCTTCCCGAGTCGGCGGTGAGCAGGGCGAGCGCCGACTCCACATCGTGGCGCCGGGCGTTGTACGCCTCCTGGACCGCACCGGACTTCTCCGCCGCCACGAGACTCGACGCCACCACGAAGCGCCACTCGTGGGGCACCGGCACGTACGTGAGGTGCAAGGGCGCGAAGTCGATCCGCGCGGCGGCGCCCTGCCTGGCGCCGAGACTGATCGCCTGATCCATCCCCCCGCCGCGCGTGCCCACGTACTGTTCCGCCAGCGCGAGCCCCTCGGCGAGATCCAGAATCGGGGCCTCGCGCCGGCTCACGGCCAGTGCGGTGAGCCCCGTGGCGATCACGAGCGCAGACGACGAGCTGAGTCCCGCTGCCACCGGGAGCGCCGACTCGATCAGGGCGTCGAACCCGGCGACCGGACCGTACCGTCGCTCCACGTGCTGCACGGCGGCCTTGACGTAGTTGCCCCAGTCGCCGACGGGGAACGGTTCGATCTCGTTGGCGATGGCGAAGGTCCGCGGCGGGAACGCGGGATCGCGATTGGCGACGTGTACCGTCCGGTCGGCGCGGGGGCGACCCAGGATCTGCACCCGTCGCTGCACCGCCATCGGCAATACCGGGAGCCCTGCGTAGTCAATGTGCTCGCCGATCAGGTTCACGCGACCCGGGGCCGACACGAGGTAGGCGGGCCCGGGAGGTCCGAACTGGTCAACGAAGCGCTGGGTGAGGTCGTTCACCGGGGGCGGCGCAGCCCCACCGCGACACCGTCCAGCTCCCAGGCCGGATGGATCGTCACGCCGAGATGGGTCAACGCCGTGACCGCAACGTCGACGATTCGGGGCGCGGTCGTTGGCGCACCCGCGGCGGCCGACGGCCCGGAGGCAAGGTAGAAGATGGTGCGTTCGGCCTGCGACGTCCCGCCGTGTCCTCCGGCGTCCGTGCGGCCATGGTCGGTGCTCACGAGGATCAGCCAGTCCTCACGATCGTAGCGGGGCCGGTCGGCCAACGCCGCCACCAGCGCGCCGACCTGACGGTCCGCACGCTCGATCGCCTCGCGATAGGCGTCGGACAGCGATCCCGTGTCGTGACCCACCACATCCACGTCACCAAGATAGACGAACGCCGCGTCGGGATCCGCCGTCCGGAGATAGGCGGTCGCCTCGAGCACGGACAAGGAATCGGCAACCCGGTATCCCAGCGAGTCGCCGTCGATCACGACCAGGCGGTCCAGCGCGCCGCTCAAGAGCGGGCCGTTGGAAGCGGTCGTGCCGAGCGGGGGCCAGTCCACCACGGCGAACGTCTCGTAGGCGGGGTCCAGCTGCTCGAGGCGGGTGAGGAAGTCCGGGTAGCGGTCGTACCGGTTTCCGGCAAAGTCGTTGCCGAGCACCCCGTGCTTGGCAGGCCACACGCCGGTCAGCATGCTGGACCATCCGGGCCCGCTCACGGTCGGGTCACCTGTCCGCGTGCGGTCACTGAACGTCCCCTGCGCGATCAGGGCATCGAGATGCGGCGTGGATGCCGCTGCGAGGACGTCGACCCGCACGCCGTCCAACCCGATCAGCAGCACCTTCCGCTCGGACTCCTGACTCGCGCACCCGGAAGTGAACGCCACCAGTGCGAACGTCATTCCCCGTAGCCAACCCATGCTGCCTCCTCCCATTCAGGAGCCGCCCCGCCTTAGAACTCGTCCGTGGTTCCGAAGGTATGCCGTCGCGTGACCCAGCGCCCGCGAGTGAAGTCCGGAAACTCCACCGGCGCGCTGCCGAGCGCGATCGACTGCTCGGACAGCGGGCTGATCACGCTCCACGCTGCGGCCGAGTACACGTCGATGGGCGGCGGCACTCGGCGCTTTACGGACTCTACGAACGCATGCACCACGAAAAAGTCCATGCCACCATGACCCGCGCCCGTGGCCTCTCCCTCGTAGCGCTGCCACAGTGGATGGTCGTACCGCTCCTGATACGGGGCGAACGGCTCCCAGCGGTGCGGGTCGCTCACGCCCTCGACATAGATGGACCGGTTGTCGTCCATCCACAGTCCTTTGGTGCCCTGCACGCGAAAGCCCAACGAATACGGGCGAGGAAGATTGGTGTCGTGCGACACCATCACCGTCTCGCCGTTGGTCGTGCGGATCAGCGTGGTCACGATGTCGCCCAGCGCGAACTCGATCGCGGCGTTGGGATGGTCCTCACCGCCGTGTTGCACGATGTAGTCGTGCAACCCGCGCGACTTGGTGGCCGTGGAGGTGAGGGTCGCGAACCGATTACCGGCGTTGATCCTGAGGATCTGCGCGATGGGGCCCACGCCGTGCGTGGGATAGAGATCGCCGTTCCGCTTGATGGAGTGCGCGGTACGCCACCGGGCCTCCGCGCGCGCGCCGGGGCCGAACTCCACCCCGGGCTGGAACTTGATCTCGCGCAGATCGTGCTGGTAGCCGCAGTGGCAGTGCAGCACCTCGCCGAATAGCCCCTGCCCCACGATGTTCAGCACGGCCATCACGTCGCGGCGGTAGCACACGTTCTCGAGCAGCATGCAGGGGACGCCCGTCGCTTCCGACGTGTCCACCAGGTCCCAGCACTCTTCCACCGTGACGGCGGCTGGCACCTCCACCCCCACCGCCTTGCCCGCCCGCATCGCCGCCACGGCCATCGGCGTGTGCCACAGCCACGGCGTCGCCACAATCACCGCGTCCAGATCCTCGCGCTGCACGAGGTTCCGGAAATCCTCCTCCCCGTTGGCGAACGTCCTGGGGCGCTCGCCGGTCGCCTCCCGCACCATCATCACGGCCTGTTGCAGCGCCTCGGGGTCGATGTCACACAATGCGCTCACCACCGTGTCGGTGCGACGGAGCAACAGGTCAAGGAGACTTCGGCCGCGGCCGCCGGTCCCGATGATCCCGAGGCGGACCGTCCGGTCGTCAGCGCCCCGCAGAATGGCGGGCATGCCCGCGAGCCCCACGGCCGCTCCAGCCGCACCCTTGATGAAGTCCCGTCGCTCGATCGACGACATCTGCGTCCCTCCGTTCGCGCCGTTGGTCACGCGTTCACGTCATGTTCTGTCGGCTGAACCCCCGGCGCTCCTAGCGCGCCAGCACGTTTGCGAGCGCCAAGAGCTCCGTGTCGAGCTGCTTCTTGTGCCGCACCACCTCAGCGAGCGGCGTGGTCGCGATCTCGCCTTTCTGGAGCCCCACCAGCACGCCGGTATTGCCGTCCGCGAGCTGCTGGGTAGCTGCCGCGCCGAGCCGAGAGGCCAGGAGCCGGTCGAACGCGCCCGGTGCCCCGCCGCGCTGCACGTGACCCAGGGTGGTCACGCGCAGTTGGAATCCCAGCTCGTCCCGATGCTCGGCGAAATGCCGCGCCAGTGCCTGCGCGCTGAATTGATCGCCTTCGGCCACGACGACGATCGCGTGCGACTTGCCCCGCTTGTACGCTTGTCGGAGCTCGGCGGCCACGGCATCGGGATCGGTCGGGATCTCGGGGATCACGACCGCTTCGGCTCCGCCAGCCACGGCTACCATCAGGGCCAGATATCCGCAGTCGCGACCCATCACCTCGACCAGGAACGCCCGCTGGTGCGAGGACGCCGTGGTCTTGAGACGATCGATCGCCTCGAGCGCAATGTTGAGCGCCGTGTCCACGCCGATCGTCATCTCCGAGCCGTAGAGGTCGTTGTCGATGGTGGACGCGACCCCTACCACAGAGTAGCCCTCCGCGTTGAGCGCATGGGCACCCTGCTGCGAGCCATTCCCACCGATCACCACGAGGGCCCCGATGTCGTGCTGATTGAGAACTCGAAGCGCTGCGTCGCGCCCCTTCACCGTCTTGAACTCATCCGACCGCGCACTGCCCAGCATCGTGCCGCCGTGCTGCATGATGCCGCTCACGTCGCGCGCCCCCAGCGGGACGACGCTGCCGGTGATCAGGCCGCCGAATCCGTGCCTGATGCCGACGACCTCCCAGCCGTGATCGATACCCGTGCGGACCACGGCGCGGATCGCAGCATTCATGCCCGGCGCATCGCCACCACTCGTCAGCACCCCAATGCGTCGCATACGCCTCATTTCTCCAGCAGAGACTGGCCCAGCAATGTTCTCGTCGCGCGATGGCCGAAGCAAGTGCGGAGCGCGTGGGTCATGAAGCCGAATCTAGCTGTGCTCGCACGGCATCGAGGTGCGGATCGACGATCTCACGTTGGAGCGGCTTGTCAGCCAGGTGGGCCACGCGGTCCGGCATCGGGACGGTGTCGCCGATCAAGGGCTGGACGACGTCGGCGAACTTGGCGGGGTGGGCCGTCGCCAGCACCATCCCGACCGCGTCGGGACGCACCGCCAGCTCGGCCTCGAGCCCGAGGTACGCGACGGCGGAATGGGGATCCAGCACATAGCCTGTCTCCCGCCACACCCGTGCAATGCACTGACGTGTATCGTCGTCGCTCGCGGCGTGTCCCGCCACGTCGCGGCGCAGCCGCTCGAGGTCGTCGCCGTACAGCGCCATGATCCGCGGCAGGTTTCCCGGCGCCCCCACGTCCATGGCGTTGGAGATGGTGCGTTGCGAGGGACGCGGCGCGTAGCGCCCGGTCCTGAGGTAGGCGGGCACCACGTCGTTCACGTTGGTGGCCGCGACGAACCGCGTGACGGGGAGACCGAGGCGTTTGGCGATCACGCCGGCCGTGAGGTTGCCGAAGTTTCCCGATGGCACCGCCACGATCGGCTTGGAACCGGCCGGTAGCTGACTCCAGCCGTGGAAGAAGTAGAACACCTGCGGCAGGAGCCGGCCCACGTTGATCGAGTTGGCGGACGTGAGCCGCACCTGCCGGCGGAGGTCCGCGTCGGCAAACGCCTCTTTCGCCAGCCGCTGGCAGTCGTCGAACGTCCCGCGCACCGCGACGGCCCGCACGTTGCCGCCGAGCGTGGCGAACTGGCGTTCCTGCAGCGGACTTACCTGGTCCAGCGGGTACAGGACCACGACGCGCGTCCCCTCCACGCCGTGGAACGCGTGGGCGACCGCGCCTCCGGTGTCGCCGGACGTGGCGACGAGCACCGTGAGCTGCTCGGACATCGGTAGGGCGGCCGCGGCGACGAGCCGAGCGAGGAATCGCGCCCCCACGTCCTTGAACGCGAGCGTGGGACCGTGAAACAACTCGAGGGCAAAGATCTGTTCGGACACGCGCACCAGCGGGATCGGGAAGTCGAGGGCCGCTCGCACGATCGCCCCGACGACGGCGTCATCGAGCTGCCCGCGGAGCAGGTACGTGCTGACGCGGTGCCCCACGTCGACGAGCGATCGGCCGCGGAGCGCGTTCACCTCGGTGGGCAGGAGCGGCCCGAGCGGCTCGGGGAGATACAGTCCGCCGTCCGGAGCCAGGCCTTGCGCGATCGCCTCGGCGAGGTCCACGGGTGGTGCGGTGCCGGACGTGCTCACGAACTGGATCATCGGTCGCGCCTCCGATCCGTGATATGCGAACGCCCCACGATCGAAGCGGATCGCGGGGCGCCGCGTCTCCCCTGTTGCACCGGCCGAGTTAGCGGGCCGCCCACGCTTCCTTGCTCTCAAGATCGAGCGGCGGCAGCCGCTGACGCTGGAGCTGCTCGTTCACCGCCGCGAGGTCGCGCGACGTGAGGCGATCGAATTCCGTCTGTGTGGCCTGCACGAGCGCATCGAGACGTTCCAACTCCCGGAGTTGCGATTCGGTGGGCCGGCCCTCGTAGCCGTTCACGGCGCCATAGAGATCGACCAACCACTCCCGCAGGCGCTCCTCGCCGGACAACCGACCCGCCGCACTGGTGGACACGAGCCCCGCGCGGAACGTCTCCAACCCGTCGGCGAACCGCGTGAGCCGCCTGGCCAGCCCTCCTCGGCCACCGAGCGAATCGGCGCGCTCCCGCGCCTGATCGCGCAGACTCGCCGTCGATTCCACCACGTACGTGAGATCCCGAAGGAGCAGATACAGCCGCATCACCGTGCGATCCTGTAGCCGGCGATCCTCCACGGTCGAGGTGGCCCGCGGATCCGGGAGCAGGGTGACGGTGGTCTCGAACGTATCGTCACCCCGCCGCAGGCGAATCGTGTACGTCCCCTCGGCGACCAGCGGACCGACGAACGACATCGGTTGCGCCACGAGCGACGTCGCACGCGGCACCTTGGGTGCCTTGAGCCGCATGGGCCACGCCACACGGTTCACGCCGCGCCGCTTGCCGCCCGGATACGTGGCAATGAGACTGTCGCGCGCGTCGTAGATGTCCACGTTCAGATCGCCGAACATGTGTCGCCGGCGCATGTAGTACACGATGCTCGCCGCCTCCGGTGGATTCTCGCCCACGAACGCCTCGTCCCCGGGGAACTCCTGCAGGCTCGTCGGCAACCCGATGACCGACGGCCCCGACGGGAGCATGACGACCGCGCTATCGAGCATGGCAGCCGTCAGGTGACGCAGCGGCGTGACGTCATCCACGATGTAGATCCCCCGACCGTGTGTGGCGATGATGAGGTCGTGCTCGCGCGGGTGGACGACCAGATCGTGGACCGCCACCGGTGGGAAATCCTCCTCGAACTTGGCCCACCGGGCCCCGTCGTCCACCGACACGTAGAGCCCGAACTCGGTGCCCAAGTACAGCAGACCGGGCCGCACGGGGTCCTCGCGGATGACATGCGCATACCCCGTCACCGCCTCGGTGACCAGCGACTGCCACGACGCACCGTAGTCCGTGGTGCGGTAGACGTACGTCGCCATGTCGCCGGTGCGGTGACCGTCGAACGTGACGTACGCCGCGCCGTCCGCGTGCCGACTCGCCTCAACGTGCGAGACCCACGTGCCGGCCGGGAGGTCCGGGACCCGCCCCACCACGTTGGTCCACGTGCCGCCGGCGTCGCGCGTGAGCTGGAGGTTTCCGTCGTCCGTGCCGACCCAGATGACAGCACCGCGCACTGGCGACGCACTGATGGTGACGATCGTCGTGTGGTTCTCCGCCGTCGAATTGTCGATCGTGAGGCCACCCGATTCCCGCTGCCGCTGCTTGGCAGGATCGTTGGTGGTGAGGTCGGGGGAGAGCCGCTCCCACGTGTCGCCACGATCGCGGCTCCGGTGCAGATACTGGGACCCGACGTAGATGGTGCCCGGCTCGCCCGCCGACAGGTGGATCGGCGTGTTCCAGTTGAACCGGAGCCTCGCGTCCTCGCCCGCCGCGTAGGGCGGGATCTGCTTCACCTCGCCGGTCGACTTCCGCACCCGCAAGAGCCGACCGCCCTGATACTCCACGTAGACCAGGTCCGGCTCGGTCGGATCGGGAAACGCGTGAAACCCGTCGCCGAACCCGATGTTGCGCCACTCCCGGCCCCGGACACCGCCGATGCCGCGCGACGGGCCCATCCAGGTGCCGTTGTCCTGCAGGCCGCCGTACACGTTGTACCGCATCGCCATGTCGTAGCCCACCTCATAGAACTGCGACACGGGCAACGTTCCCACATGCCGCCAGTGGGCGCCGCGGTCGTAGGAGATGTACACGCCGCCATCCGTACCCAGGATGAGGTGCTGCGGGTCGGCCGGATCGATCCAGAGGGCGTGATGATCCGAGTGTGTGCTGCCACCGAGCTGGCCGAACGACTTGCCACCGTCGGACGACATGCCAAGGGCGAAGCCCGGCTTGTAGACCCGATTGAAGTCGACGGGATCGACAACGACGAGCGCGAAGTAGAACGGACGGCCCACCACCGCCGACGACGCGTTGGTCTCGGTCCAGCTCTCGCCCAGGTCGTCCGAGCGATAGAACGCCGTCCGTTCGGCCTCGACCAGGGCGTACACGACGCTCGGCCGCGACGGCGCGACGGCCACCGCGATCCGTCCCTTGTCCCCTGACGGGAGTCCCGCGCTCAGCTCGCGCCACGTGGCACCGCCGTCGGTGGACTTGTACAGACCACTCCCCGGCCCACCCGACGAGAAGAAGTCGGGCCGGCGCCGAAACTGCCACATGCCGGCGTACAGGATGCGCGGATCCTGCGGATCGATCGCGAGATCGGAGCACCCGGTGTTCTCGTCCACGGACAGCACTCGGTTCCACGTCACGCCGCCGTCCGTGGTGCGATACACGCCGCGCTCGGTGTTGGCATTCCACAAGTGTCCCGTGGCACACACGAACACCACGCTCGTGCTGTCGGGCCGGATCACGATGCGCGCGATTCGCTCGGAGTCGTCGAGCCCCATTGAGTCCCACGACTCCCCGCCGTCGACGCTCTTGTACACACCCGTGCCCACCGACACGCTGTTGCGGGTCCACGACTCGCCGGTGCCGACCCAGACGGTGTCCGGCGAGGACGGGTGAACCGCGATCGCCCCGATGGACTGGGTGTGATCGTCGAACACGGGCTCGAACGTGATGCCACCGTCCTTGGACTTCCACACACCGCCGCTGGCCGATCCGGCATAGATCGTCACCGGGTTGCCGGGCACCGCGGCGAGCGCGGCGATGCGCCCGCTCATGACGGCGGGGCCGATCGGACGGGGTCGCAGGTCGCCGAGCACCGCGGAGTCAAAGGTCGATTGAGCGCGGAGCACCGTCGGGGAAACTGCCGTCAAGGCGAGCGCGGCCATCCCCAGGTAGCCAATGCGAAGCGGCATCGATCGCGTCCCCTGGTTACGGCGTTTTCGTCTTCTCGGGCATCACGAACATCTTGTCATCGATGGCGACGTTGAATTCGACGTTTTCGATGCTCAGCGTCTGGCCCTGAGGACCCTGTCCCGTGATCTGTAGCGAGAACGGCAGCATCATGCCGTCGACCGACTTGTAGTCGCTCATGAAGGTTTCGGCATTAATGTCCATTCCTTGGACCGTGCGCCGCGCCTCGGTCTTGATGGGCAGAAAGTACTCGCTGTCCAGGTAGTAGTGGGTGACCTGACCATCCTTCAGCGTGAGCTTGAGCTTGTACGTTTCCGTTCCCTGCACGTCTTCCTTGCCAACCAGTTCGACCGTGTGACCCTTGTCCGCATAGTCGATCAGGGGACCGTCGAAGTCGGCATCTTCGCGAATCGTCTGCACGATATCCGCCGGCATGGGCTCCGGCTCGGTCTGGCCCATGAACGGAGAAATCATCCAGCCCGCTTCGCCGTCAAAGGCCTGCACGGCGGTCATCCCCTGAATGGTGAACTCCATCCGCATCTTGGCGGGGCGCTTGCCGAGCATGGTGAACGTGGCCTCCATCCCGGGGCCCACCTGCATCCGACCGGTCATCTTGCGGGTCATGACCGATTTCATCTTCTCCATGCCGCCGGCCGCCTCGTAGTAGCGGCTCAGGACATCATCGACTGAGAGCTCCTGCGCCGGCAGGGCGGGAACGACGGACAGGACCGCCAACGCCAGACTCGACGCTACCATCACGGCTCGCATGCCTGCTCCTTGGTGGGGGACTCGACGGCGGTCGCCGCTGAGCGACCGTCGGAGGAAGGTATGGCCGGGATCACGCAGCTACCAGGGGGCATGCCCGTGTTTGCCGACCGTCCGGCCATGGCGTAAACTGTGGTGGTACTTGGCCGTGGCCTGCGCCAGTCTCTCTCGTGGAGCAGCCGCATGGGCGTTTCCCCGATCGATCTTGAGCGTCGCCTTCGCGGGCTCAAGTGCCTCGTCGGCAACACCCCCCTCCTCGCCATTGATTTCGCCTTCCGAGGCCGGCGCCGCGTGCTGTACGCCAAGGCCGAACACATCAACATGACCGGGTCCATCAAGGACCGGATGGCGCTGTTCATCCTGGAACGGGGATACGCGCGCCAGGAGTTAAGCGCGGGCATGCGGCTCGTCGAGGCGACGAGCGGCAACACGGGGATTTCGATCGCCGCCATCGGGCGCGCGATGGGTCACCCGGTTACGATCTTCATGCCCGACTGGATGAGCGCCGAGCGCGTCAACCTAATCCGGAGCCTGGGCGCCGACATCCGACTGGTGAGCCACGACGACGGTGGCTTTCTCGGCTCGATCGACTGCGCCGAGGCACTCGCCGGCGAGGCGGACCACGTGTTTCTGCCACGCCAGTTCGCCAATCCGGACAACATCGAGGCGCACGCGCACACGACCGGCCCCGAGATCTGGTGGCAGCTCAGGTTCCGGAACCTTCAACCCGATGCGTTCGTGGCCGGCGTGGGCACCGGTGGCACCATCATGGGCGTCGGGCGGTTTCTGCGGGACCGGCACCCGGGTATCAAGCTCCACCCGGTCGAACCCGCCAACTCACCCACACTGTCCACCGGGCATCGCGTGGGGAAACACCGGATCCAGGGCATCTCCGACGAGTTCATACCTCCGATCGTGGATCTCGCAGTCCTCGATCCCGTGATCGCCGTGGACGACGGCGATGCCATTCTCATGGCGCAACGACTCGCCGCCCAGCTCGGCCTCGCGGTGGGGATCTCGTCTGGCGCGAACTTCCTGGCCGCGCTCGCCGTGCAGGACCAACTGGGACCCGACACGGTGGTCGTCACCGTGTTCCCCGACGACAATAAGAAGTACCTCAGTACGGACCTGCTGCGCGAGGAACCCGTACGCCCGGGCTACGTCAGCCCGGAGATCGAGCTTTTGTGGTTCCGCGGCTTCAAACGCGTGTGCCACACCTGCTGTGACCCGATGGAGTGTTTGCAGAGCATGCCGCCGGATTTCGTGGCGGCCGAAGAGGCTCTGCCGCCGTGTCCACGGCGGATGCTGTCCGCAGTGCGCTAGAGCGTCGAGTCGCCGGCGAGCCCGGGGACGGCTCGGCGCGAACTACGGGTTGACCGTAACCGTTCGAATCCCGTTGGTGTTGGTGATGAACCCTGGGATGCTGGCGGTCACGGTCGTCGTCCCCTCCGCCAGCGGCCTGAGTGCCGCTCCACCTGCCGCGACCGTGGTCGGCGAGCGGTAGTCCCTGACCGCAATCTGCACCGTGACGGTATCGCCGGCCTGGACACTCGTCATGAGATCGGCGACTGCCACGGCGCTGGAAGTGAGCGTCACGGTGAGCGCCGTGCCGCCGGCCCGCACGTCCTGTACTTCCCACAACCCCGAGTAGCTGGGCAACTGGTAGCCGACGCGGGCGTTGAACGGGATGCTATCGGCGCCGGTCGACAGCGAGACGCTCGACGGCAGCGAGGCGATGTCCACCGCGGGCTGGAGCACCGTCATGACCGCCGACCCGTCGGTGAAGCCGTTGGCCCGCACGACGAACTGTGGATTCCCTGTCTGGCCTTCCATGCCCTGGACGTAGAACGGGACGTAGGTGGCACCGTCGGGTACGGACACCATGATGGAATCGGTCCCCGGCGTCGAGAAGTCCGGCGCGACGCGCGCCACCGTCGGATTGCTGCTGCGGATCGTGACGTTCACCCCGCCGTGAGCCGAGGCGCCGAGCGAGGCACTCGCGCTCCGCTGCAAACCGGATCCCACTGTCGCCGTGCTCACCGTGATGCCCGGCGCGCTGACGGTCACCGGCCGGCTTCCCCCACCTGGTGTCGGGTCGAAGCCTGGTATACTGCCCGTCACCGTCGTCGTCCCCGCCGTCAGCGGATCGAACGCCACCCCACCCGTCCCCACCGTATAGGGCGAGTCGAAATCCCCCACCGGGATCTCTACCGTCACCGTGTCGCCCGTGCGCGTGGTCGTGATCAACCGCCCCACGCCCGGCGTCACGTTCCACAGCGTCACCGTCAGCGGCTGACCGCCCGCCCGGACCGGCTGCGCCTCCCACAAGAAGTTGTAACCCGCCTGCTGATAGCCCACCCGTACGTAGAACTGCGCGCTGTCGGACAACGTCGTGGTCGTCGTCGGCACCCCATTGATGTCGAACGCCGGCCGCCGTAGCGTGTGCGTCGCCGTCCCCGTGGTAAAGCCCGGGGCCGTCACCGTCACCGGCACCGAGGCCGCCCCGGTGTCCGCCACTCCTTCCAGGGCCTGTAGGTAGTAGGTGAAGTACGTCTGCCCGTTGGGCAGCGTCACGACCAGCGAGTCGTCGCCTACCGTGTTCTGATTCGGCGCGATCAGGAGCATGCTGGGATCGCCGCTCGTGATCACGACGTCTACACCCCCGTGGTTCGACGCCCCGAGTGAGGCGTCGGCGACTCGCTGCAAGCCCGTTCCCAGCGTCCGCGCACTCACCGTGATGCTTGGCGCGCTCACCGTGACACTCCGGGTTCCGCCACCCGGCGTGGGATCGAAGCCGGGAATGCTGCCCGTCACCGTCGTCGTTCCCGCCGCCAGCGGATCGAACGCCGCCCCGCCTGTCGCCACCGTGTACGGCGAGTCGAAATTCCCCACCGGGATCTGTACCGTCACCGTGTCGCCCGTCCGCGCCGTCGTGATCAACCGCCCCACGCCCGGCGTCACGTTCCACAGCGTCACCGTTAGCGGCTGACCGCCCGCCCGGACCGGCTGCGCCTCCCACAAGAAGTTGTAGCCTGCCTGCTGATAGCCCACCCGCACGAAGACCTGCGAGCTGTCGGACAACGTCGTGGTCGAGGACGGCACCCCATTGATGTCGAACGCCGGCCGCCGTAGCGTGTGCGTCGCCGTCCCCGTGGTAAAGCCCGGGGCCGTCACCGTCACCGGCACGCTTGCCACGCCCGTATCCGCCACCCCTTCCATGGCCTGCAGGTAGTAAGTGAAGAACGTCTGCCCGTTGGGCAGCGTCACGACCAGCGAGTCGTCGCCTACTGTGTTCTGATCCGGCGCGATCAGGAGCATGCTGGGATCGCTGCTCGTGACGACGACGTCTACGCCCCCGTGGTTCGACGCCCCGAGTGAGGCAGATGCGCTCCGCTGCAAGCCCGTGCCGAGGA
>JBFIHA010000026.1:0-46515 GCA_041602035.1 Gemmatimonadales bacterium
CCCCCCGACGTGTTGTGGAGGTTCGGGAACCGGCGCGGCGCCGATGAGGTGATGGGTGAGTTCGGCGACCCAGGAGCTCATCCGCGCTCCTCACCTCCAGGCGGGTCCGGTGCGGTCCGAGCCGCCACCGCGGCGCGGACCGTGTTACAGTGGATCTCCACGGTGTCCTCCTGGCGTCGGGCGTAGCCCCCGGCCAGTGTGATGGCGGTGGGGATGCTCGCGTCACGCAGCGTCGCGAGCACCAGCTCGTCCCGACGAGCGAGCCCCTGCACGGTCAGGCCGAGTCCGCCAAGCTGATCCTCACGGTAGGGGTCTGCCCCGGCGAGATAGAACGCAAGGTCGGGGCGGTGACGCGCGACGATCTCGGGCAAGTGGTGCTCGAGGAGGCCGAGGTAGGTCGCGTCACCCACCCCGTCGATCAGCGCCACGTCCAGGTCGCCAGTGGGCTTCCAGGCCGGGTAGTTGTGCTCCTGGTGCATCGAGAACGTGAACACCGCCTCGTCGCCCTGGAATGTCGCGGCCGTGCCGTTTCCGTGGTGCACGTCGCAGTCGATCACCATGGCACGTCGGATGCCCACATCACGTTGCAGACACCTGATGGCGATCGCCACGTCGTTGATCAGGCAGAACCCTTCCCCATGGTCCGGGAAGGCGTGATGAAACCCGCCCCCAAGGTGAACGGCGATACCGGACTCCAGGGCGAGCCGACCCGTCAGGGTGGTGCCTCCAGCGCAGAGCCACATGGCGTCGCGGAGCGCCGGCGAGAACGGCACCTCGAGCACCAGCTGCTCGGGGATGGAGAGCTGGCCCGCGCGGATCTTCTCGACATAGGTCGGGGTGTGGACGAGCCGAACGTCGTCGTCAGTGGCCGCGGCAGGCTCGGCGATGGCGTCCGGGTCGACCGTCTCCTCGTCCACGAGCCGCGCGCGCACCAGACGGTACTTCGCGGTCGGGAACACATGCGGCCCGATGTCGACCTCGTAGGCCGGATGGTGGACGATGGGGAGCGCGGCATCCATCGATCGCGCCGTCCTGCGCTACGGCAGTGTGTGTGTTCGTCCCGTGTTCTGCTCGACCAGCCAATCGTACAGCGGCTGGAAGTAATCGACCATGGCTTGGGCATCCAGCTCCCGTCCCGTGGTCTCCTGTAGCACCTCACGCCACGGGCGGCTGGCTCCCGGGGCCATGAGCGCGCGGAGGAAGTCACCGGCCTCCGCGCTCCCGTAGTAGTCCGTGTCGTGTGGATCCTGCTCCAGAAGCGCGCGCGCCACGTGGTCGTGCAACTGGAACAGCAATGCCTCGGCGAGAGCATAGTCGTAATACTGAGCCGCGTCATCGTTGATGTGCGTCTTGGTGAGCGCGTCGGCCCAGGCTTCGCCGCGCGGGCCAGGGGGCACGACGCCCTGGTAGCGCCGCACCAGATCCCACCAGGTCGTGTTGAAGGCCGACCCTGGCAGTGAATCCTGATACAGTGCGCGCTCGAACCGGGTCATGACGCCGGCGGACCATGGGATGAACACAACGTGGTTCAGCGCCTCCTTCAACAGTTGGGCGATCCGGTCGATGTCGGCGTCGGTCGAGACGAGACCGCGGTTGGCGAGGAACAGCCGCTGCGAGGCGGCGAGCCCGATCTGACTCCCAATCGCCTCATGATAGGCCCGATTGGCCCCCTCGCGCAGCACCAACGGGACGTCAGGGTTGGAATAGCTCATGAAGTAGTAGACGTGGCCGAGCTCGTGATGCACGGTCTCGTACCAGGAGGCGTTTGGCTCCACGCTCATGAGCGAGCGGACATCCCGGTCCAGATCCAGATGCCACGCCGACGCGTGCGTGTTCTTCTTGAATGTGGCGTCGGCCGGCAGAGGATACAGCGACGAACGCTCCCAGAACGACGCGGGAAGCGCATCGAACCCGAGACTCTGGTAGAACGCTTCGCCCTGCTGCATGATCCACTCGGGCGTCTTGTTGGCGAGGGCGCCATCCACGTCGAAGCCTTCCACCTCGACCAGGGCGCTCCAATCCTGGGCCCATCGATTCGGTAGCCAATGCGCCGGAATGAGGTCGGGGACGGAGGCGCCGTAGCGACCGGCCAGCTCGTACCTGGCCCACGTGTGGAGTTCCCGGTAAAGGGGTCGCAACTGCTGCACTAAGCTCTCCGTGAGTCCCAGCATGTCCGACGTCGTCATCCCGTAGTCCGACACTTGATACTCGAAGAAGTCCGAATACCCGAGCGCCTGGACGGTCTCATTCCGCAGATCGCGAAGCGCGAGGATCCCCTCTTTGAGCGTGGGTCCCACGGCCTTCGATGCCTCCCACACCGCCTGGCGCTCGCGGAGGTTCGTTGACGACCGGAGCAGACGGTCGATGTCGTTCGGGGTCAGTGGCCGACCCCGAAGGGTGAACTCGTAGCCATAGAGGCGCTCCACCTGCTCCGTCTCGGCCGCGATCCGCGCCCGGACGACATCGGGAATCGTCTGTGGTCCTTCACCGGCCCAGTAGAGCATCTTCTCGAGACGACGCACCTGCAGGTCGGAGAGCTTGTCTCCCTGCTCGAGGTAGCGACTGATCGCATCGATGTTCTCGACGCTCCCCACGAGTTGCACGAACGCCGCCCGGGCCCGTCTGGTCCGTGCCGCGTTCGTCGTGTCGCCGTCGACGATGCGTGTGTTGGACTCCCATTCGGCCTGGCTCCAGTCGTAATACAGGCGCTGGAGCTCCAGTTCGTAGGTAGCGAGGTAGCCGTCTACTTCCGTCCTGAGGGCCGTGTCGACGCAGGCGAGGGTCAGCACCACCGAGCAGCCCAGCATCAGTGCCGTGCGCATGATCGGTCTCCTTGCTTCATGAAGTGCAGCGGTCCGGCGCGATCGCCTACGAGTACTGCCACGTCTCGCCAGGCTTCATCGCACGCACCGTGATCCCCTTCTTCGGCTTGAAGGCGCTCACGTCCTGCGCCAGGAGCGGCCAGGTTCCGTAGTGGATCGGCACGGCGACCTTGGGCTGCACCAGCTCGGCGGCCCGCGTGGCCAGCTCGGGTCCCATCGTGAACCGGTCCCCAGCGGGAATGAGCGCGATGTCGGGGCGGTAGATCTCACCCAAGAGCTTCAGGTCCGAGAACAGCGCCGTATCCCCTAGGTGGTACACGGTAGCGCCTCCGAGATGGACGACCGCGCCGCACGGCATGCCCATGTATTGACCGTTGTACGACGACGAGTGGAAGGCCTGGGTAAACGCTACCCAGCCGAACGGTGCCGCGATCTTCCCGCCGGGATTCCCGGGCTCGGTGGTGATACCCTGACCGCCCAAAAACTCGGCAATCTCGAACGCGGCGTAGACCGTCGCCTGGTTGGCCTTCGCGATGGCGACGGTATCCCCGAGGTGGTCAGCATGCCCATGGGTTAGCACGATGCTCTTGCACGTGACAGCCTTGGGCGTGAGGGTCGCCACGGGATTGCCGGTCAGAAACGGGTCGATCGCGACCGTGTGCGTACCGTCACTCAGCAGGAACCCCGCGTGGCCGAGAAACGTGAGGCTGATCCCCATGAGCGTACTCCTTGATTGGTTCGAGTCGGGGTCGGTCGAGGAGCAAGGCTCCCGATACACATCTTAACCGCGGTGCGGGAGCCGTCCATGTCCGAAAACGGGGCCGAGAACCTCGGGCTTTGCGGAACCTCCGCCGTGGCCCCATCTTAGTCCGATTCTGGCACCGACCTTGCCCTCCGAAGGGTCGATTCGGTTAGCGGATCCTGCACATGACCCCTCTCGTCACGGTCTCGTTGCTCGCGCTTCTTGCGGCGGCCCTCTGGGCGGTCGTGCTGGTAGCACGCGTGCGAGACTGGACGGCACGGTTCATCGCCACCCTGCTGGTGGCGGTGTCGGCCGGGCATTTTGCAGCAATCACTCGCACATTGGGGACCTGGATCCCCGAGCCGGGATTCGCGCTGGAGGAGCTTCCCACGCTCGGGATCACGCTGGCGGTCCTGCTCACGGTGGCGCTGTTCCAGCGGATCCTGCGACGCCATCGGCAGGTCCAGGTCCAATACGGCATCGAGAAGGCCTATCTCACCGAGCTGTTCGAGACCTCCCCCGAGGCCATCGTCCTGGTAGACAACGAAGGTTGCGTGCTCCGGGTGAACGGTCCCTTCACGCAGCTCTTCGGTTACACGCCGAAGGAGATTCTGGGAAAAGCGATTGACGACCTCCTCCCGACCCCCGACCAGCACGAGGAGGCGCTGGATATCACGCGGCGGATCTCCCGCGGCGAGCGCGTGAGCATCGAAGCAGTTCGTAAGCGTAAGGACGGTCAGCTGGTCGAGGTGGCCATCATCGGGGCGCCGGTCAAGCTCGGGGGCGGTCGCATTGCCGTGTTCGGGATCTATCGGGATATCACCGAGCGCAAGCGAATCGAACAGGAATTGCGGCGGCTCCAGAAGGCGGTGGAGACGACGCAGCTCGGCGTGACCGTGACCGACATTCAAGGGAAGATCATCTTCGTCAATCCCGCCGAAGCCGAAATGCACGGATGGAGGGTTGAGGACTTGATCGGGAAGGACGTCCGGATCTTCGCTGCGGAGAGCGCCGCGATGCCGATGTCCCAACCCCAGCTCAGGGCGGTGACGAGCTGGCGTCGGGAATCGGTCAACGCCCGCAAGGATGGCACCGTGTTCCCGGTCCAACTCATGTCCGACGTCGTCCGGGATGCCAGCGGGGCGATTCTCGGGATCGTCACCACCTGTGAGGACATCACTCGGCGTAAGGAGGCCGAGGCGGCCCTGCGAACCAGCGAAGAGCGCTACGCGCTGGCGGCGCGAGGGTCGAACGACGGACTGTGGGACTGGGAGCTGCCGACCGGTCGGGTGTACTACTCTGACCGCTGGAAGGCCATGCTGGGCTACACCGTGGCCGAGGTGGGATCGGACATCGAGGCGTGGTTGGGCCGAGTGCACGCCGAGGACCGCGACCGGGTGCGGGCCGATCTTGACGCGCATCTCGACGGGGCGTCGGAGCAGTTTGACAGTGAGCATCGGTTGCGTCACAAGGACGGCACCTACCGCTGGGTCTTGGTGCGTGGCTTGGTGGTTCGTAACGACGAGGGCCAACCGTTGCGTATGGCCGGATCGCTGACCGACATCTCGGCCCGGAAGCGCATCGAGGAGTCGCTGGCCCGCGACGCCCTCTACGACCCGCTGACGAGCCTCCCGAACCGGGGGTTCTTCACCAATCTGCTCGAGCGGTCAGCCCGCCGGGTGCAGCGGCGCCGCGACTATCACTTTGCGGTGTTGTTCCTGGACCTCGACCGGTTCAAAGTCGTGAACGATAGCTTGGGTCATGACACCGGCGATCGGTTGCTCAAGGCGGTCGGCCAGCGGTTGGAGCGCTGCCTCCGGCCGGGCGACGTCGTGGCTCGGCTCGCGGGCGACGAGTTCTGCATCCTGGTCGACGGGATCGAGGACATTGGTGATGCCACGAGAGTGGCGG
The DNA here is from genome assembly GCA_041602035.1 of Gemmatimonadales bacterium. Classification (GTDB taxonomy): domain Bacteria; phylum Gemmatimonadota; class Gemmatimonadetes; order Gemmatimonadales; family GWC2-71-9; genus JAOTVV01. The sequence goes on from JBFIHA010000026.1 coordinate 5,476, forward strand.
AGCGGGTGCAGGAGGAACTCCGTGCTCCCTTCGTCCTGAACGGACACCGTGTGTTCGCGACGGCCAGCATCGGGATCGCCACCAGCGCCACCGGCAACGGCAGTCCGGAACACCTGCTCCGAGACGCGGACACGGCGATGTACCGCGCCAAGTCGCACGGTCGCGGACGAATCGAGGTCTTCGACGCCAAGATGCACGAGCGGGCGATGTACGTCCTCCAGGTCGAGAGCGATCTGCGCGCAGCCCTGGAGGAGAACCAGTTCCGGCTCGTGTACCTGCCCGTGGTCTCGCTCGAGAATCGCCGGATCTGCGGGTTCGAGGCGCTGGTCCGGTGGGACCATCCTGAGCGGGGAACCGTCCCCCCGTCAGAGTTCGTCCCCGTCGCGGAGGAAACCGGGGTCATTATCGCCCTGGGCGCCTGGGTGCTCCGCACCGCGTGCCGGCAGTTCACGATGTGGCTCGATCGTCATTCGGTCGACGACGATTTCTCGATCAGTGTGAACCTGTCGGCCAAGCAGTTCCATCAGGTCGACTTCGTGGAACAGTTGGACACCATCTTGCGCGAGACGGGCATACCCCCGTCGCGTCTCAAGCTCGAGCTGACCGAGACGGTGCTGATGAACGATCCCGATCTCAGCACCGACGTGGTGCGACGGCTCGACAACCTCGGTGTCCAGATTCAGATCGATGATTTTGGGACGGGTTACTCGTCGCTGTCGTATCTCAACCGGCTCCGCGTCGACACCCTCAAGATCGATCGTTCGTTCATTCAAAGCCTCGGCGAGCCGGGACAACGAGGCACCATCGTGCACGCGATCATTCGGCTGGCGCGAGATCTGGGCATTCACGTGATCGCGGAGGGGGTGGAGACGTCTGAGCAGCTGGACAGCTTGCGCACACTCCAGTGCGAGCACGGGCAGGGATTCCTCTTCTCACAACCGGTGGACGGCGAGCGCGCGTTGACGCTGCTCAGCACGCAAGGCGGCTGATGGATCCAGGTGCCGTCGTGACCTTCGACTGCTACGGCACGTTGGTGGACTGGGAGGCGGGGATCGCCGGGGCCTTTCTGCGCGCCGCGCGTGCCGATGGCGTCGACCTGGACCGGGGACGCGTGCTCGACGCCTACGCCCGGACCGAGCCCCTGGTGCAACAACGGATGTTCCGCCCGTACCGGGAGGTTCTCGCCCTGACGGCCGTCGCGGTGGCGCAGCAGTTTGGGTGGAGCGTGACGCCGCAGCAGGCCTCGTTCCTGCCGGAGAGCTTGCCAAGTTGGCCGCCCTTTCCCGACACCAATCCCGCTCTCGAGCGACTCGCGGCGGCCGGATGGACCCTGGGCATCCTGTCCAACGTCGATCACGATCTCCTGGCGGCAACGCTACGCCAGCTATCGGTCGCTTTCGCGTTCACGGTCACGGCCGAGGACGTTCGATCCTACAAGCCCGCCCCCCGGCACTTTTTGGAAGCTCGCAGGATCGTGGGGGATCGACGGTGGATGCACGTCGCGCAGAGCTATTTCCATGACATCGTCCCCGCGGCGGTCCTTGGAATCGACACCGTGTGGGTGAACCGGAAGGCGGAGCGCCCCTCCGGTTCGGCGAGGGCGATCCACGAAGTGGCCGACCTGCTGGGACTGGTTGAGTGGCTCGAATCGTAACACCGACCAGATGTCCGTGGTGTCTCGTGAGTCCCGCGATGACCGCGTATCACGACACCGAGTGGGGCGTGCCGGTGCATGACGGTCGACTCCTGTTCGAGCACCTTGTGCTGGACAGCTTTCAGGCGGGGCTCAGTTGGGCGATCGTCCTCAACAAGCGCGACAACCTTCGCCGTGCCTTCGACGGGCTCGATCCCCACAGGGTCGCGCGGATGACCACCCGGCGCGTGGACCGGCTGCTGCGGGATCCCGGGATCATCCGGAACCGCAAGAAGATCGAGGCGACCATCGGCAATGCCAAAGCGTACCTCGAGATCGAGGCCTCCCGGGGCTCGTTTGCGACCTTTCTTTGGGAGTACATCGACGGCGTCCCGCAACGGAACCGCTGGCGCAGGATGTCCCAAGTTCCGACACGCTCGGAGGCATCCGATCGTATGAGCGCCGACCTCAAGGGTGCAGGGTTTCGTTTTGTGGGAACGACGATTTGCTACGCGTTCATGCAGGCCGTCGGCATGGTGAACGATCACCTGGTGACGTGTTTTCGGTGGAACGAGGTGGGACGCTGATGCGCCTCGTGGGCGTCAGCCGATGATCAGAATCCCCACCGAGCCGCCGAAATCGTCGGGCAGGGTGGGCACGTCGGCGGGCACCACCCATTGCCTACCATCGACGATCAACGAGAACCGGTAGGCGCCTGGGCCGAGGTGAAGCACAGTCTCCCATCGGCGGGAGGCGGCCTGCGAGAGCGGGACCGGTGTCCACTGATTCCATTCCCCCGCGATATCGACGCTTGTTGCGTGGGGAACCGAAAACGAGACCCGCACGGCTCCCCCGGAGAGGCGCTCGACCCGAGTGGTCCGATCGGGGACCGCCGCTGGTCGGGGCAGGCGGCCGACGCGAATGCCGGCGTTGACGAACAGACCCTCCGTGAAGCCGGTGAGGTCTTCCGGGTACGTGCCGATCGCGAGCTCGAGGGCGGCCGCCTGCAGGATCTGCCACTCGACCCGTCCCTGAACCCAGGGTGAGCCGCCGAGGTCTCCGAGCCGAACACCGGCAAGGGCACCGGCCGTGACGGGTCCCCGCCGATAGCCGGCGGTGAGCGTCGCATCCGCGAAGCGCTGCGAGTCGGTGTAGGTCCCGGCCACTTCGGCACCCACGGTCCAGGACGGCCACGCCCGACTGAGTCGCGCGGCGCCTGCCATGATCGGGTCGGTGGTCTCGTCGATCCGACGAACGACGCCCCCCGTCGCCTCGAGTGCGAGTATCCACTCCTGCCATGAGGTGGCAACGAGCGCCCCTGCACTGGCCACGCCGCTCCACGGTCCGCCTTCCAGGGCGTTCCCGCTCGCATCCGCCCGGAGTCCGAATGCCGTCGTGACGCTCAGTGGCCGGACGGCCAGGACGCCGGCCGCGGCCTGGGATGCCCACGTGCCGGACGTGAAGCGCGCGTGATGGGCCTCCAATGCTGCCCAGAGTGTCGGCGAGCGAATGCGCAGCCGGACCCCGACCGTCCCGGACGTGCCGGAGATCGAGTCGGCATAGCGGGCGTGACCCGCCGCCGCGGAAACGGAGAATTCCTGTGCGGCAAGCGGCCCGGCGACGGCCAAGCCGGCCATCACCGAGCCGCAGAGCCTGCCAAACCTCACGGACGCTTCGAGGAGCCTTGATTGCCTTTTCCGGGCGGTGGGCCCAGGCCAGGCGGCACGTCGGACGGACGGTTACCGAGTCCGCGCCCCACGCCCTGCGGATTGCCCCGCAGCATCTGCTGTCCGATCTGCGATGGTCCCAGTCCACGAGCGTGCATCGCGCGCGCCACCGAGGGCAGGTCCAAGAGTTGTGCGTCGGTGTGGCCCCGGCGCATGGCATCGATCACGACCTCGACGGCCTGATCGCTGGTGAGGCCCTGCGCCGTGAGGGCTGCGGCGACGCGGAGCCCCGGTGCGGACGACTCCGGTCGCGGTGCGGCCCGAACGATCGTCTCGACCTGCTCTGCCGTAAGGCCGCGACCCATCGCTTCGGCCCCGGCCGCCACCACGGTCCCCAGGGGCTCACCGCCGCGGCCGCGCTGGACGGCCTGGCGCGCGTCAAACAGCTGCAGGCGGAACTGCCGGATCACCGCCAGGATTCGCGGTGCCGGTACCCGCTTCGCCCAGCCCTCGATGGCCTTGTCCACCAACGGATCGGCAGGGAGTCCCTGCGCCATGGCGTCGCTGGCAGCCGCCGTGACGTCGGCGACCAGCTCGGCCGGGAGCCCCCGGGCCTCGAGCGTCGCTCGGATATCCGGCTGCTGAGCCCATGCGGGCGTCACCACGACGCCCAATAGCGTCGCCAGAGCGAGATGTCGGATGGCGTTCATGAGCGGACCACTCCTCTCGGGCCGACGACGATGACGCTGTTCGTCCCGCCAAAGCCATCGTCGACCTGCGCATGTGCCGTCGGATCCGGAATCCAGCGCTGCCCATCGACGACGAACTGATAGTGATGCTCGCCTAGGGCGAGCGGCAGGGTCAACGACCACACGCCGCCGTCCTGGCGGTCCATGGTGTACAGGTCCGACCGCCACTCGGAGAACGATCCCACCAGCGACACGGCCGACGCTTCGGGCGCCACGAGCCGGAACTGCACGAACACGGTATCGACGCCGGCCGTGACGGCCGGTGGGGTGGGCTCCGGACCTCGACTCCCGACCGCGAGCCACAACACCAGCAGCAGCGCGGCCGTGATGGGTGCCCAAATGGGGCGCAATCGGACTGGCTGCGGCTCGAACACCCAGCGCCAGACGGGCTGCCTGCCCGCGCCCCGGCGCTCCACCCGCTCCATGACGGCGTCGGTCAGCCCCGCTCCCGGCGCCGAGACTCGGGCGGCGTATGCCTCGGTGGCACGCAGCAGCCGGTCGGCGTCCGATCGATCCGTCTCCGACATTGGACCGGTCGGCGCCCCGTCCAGGTAGGTGTGGGCTTCCGGACTGAACGGTCGGTCGTCACTCACAGTTGCTCTCCAAGCACGGTTCGCAAAGTGTCCCGGGCGCGATGGACGCGCATCTTCAGCGCGTCAACTCCCACCCCGGTCAACGCGGCGATTTGTTCGTACGTGCGCCCCTCCACGTGCTTCAAGACAAACGCCTCGCGTTGTTCCTCGGTCAGCGTCGCCAGGCCGTGTTCGATCAGCTCGGCGAGCTCCGCTCGATCGACCTCCGCATCGGTACGATCACTGGCAGCGAGTGGGAGCCTCGAGACGTCTTCCGTCGATCGGGCCCGGTCGCGCGCGTCGTGGCACTGATTGGTCAGGATCCGGAAGAACCACGATCCGAACCGGTCGGGATCGCGGCACGTCGCGAGCCCATGATATGCCTTGACGAACGCTTCCTGAACCGCGTCCGCGGCCAGATCGGGATCGCCGACGAGGGCCACCGCATAGCGGCCAAACCGTTCTCGGTACCGATCGACCAGAATCCGGTACCGCTCTGCGTCGCCCGCCAGGACCTCCCGCACGACGCTCCCGTCGCTGGCTTCCACACGCTCCTTCCGCGTGAGAGACGGTGTTCGAGCCGGAAAGGTAACGAGGGACCGGTGAAGGGGCCTCGGCGGCAACCCGCCGGGCTGTGGCGCGGGTGGTGGGTGCCGAGGGGGAACGGGGGTCAGGGGCCCACGGAGGGAGGCAAGGCATCCTGCTCCCGTGCCCGGGCGAGAACACGTTCCATGAAGTCGACACGCTCGTCCAGATCGCCGATCTCCGAACGGAGGGCGTCGATCTCGTACAGCAGCCGGTCCATGTTGGGCACGCCGCCCAGCCCCGTTTCCTGGAGCGGATTTGGCTCCCACCACTGCAGGACGCGGCGTTCGGCGTCGTCCCGGAACGACCCCGCAGCGAGCAGGATGAGATCGTACAGCCACCAGAGACCGAGGCCGCCGAGGGTTCCCGCCATGAGGACGCCAGTCGCGTGCTTGCCGGTATAGAAGCGATGAGCGCCGAAGACGCCGAGCACACCGCAGAGCAGGAGCGCGACGCCGCGCGACCGGGGCGAGATGTCGGCCGATGTCGTGAGGTCGTTGTTCATGTCGAGCCGGTCCGGTAGCGAGGGCACTTGAGAAACGTACGGACCGCGAGCCGCGCTAGTTTCGCGACTCTCGGGCGCGATACTGCATCCAGATCGGGTTGCGTGTCCTCTGGGGGGTGGTGATATTTGCCTCCGTGCGTGGCCTGGCGGTATCGTCTAGGGGTTAGGACGCAGCCCTCTCAAGGCTGAAACACGGGTTCGAATCCCGTTACCGCTATTCCTCAAACTTGCGCGTACTCGCCCCCATCGTCTAGCGGTCAGGACACCACTCTTTCAAGGTGGGGACAGGGGTTCGACTCCCCTTGGGGGCATCCGCATTGGGTCACGACCCCGGCGACACCGGGGTCGGCGAACCCTCCCATGCGGCCACTACTCCAGTCCGCCCTGCCAACTCATGCCTACCCACACGTGCCGTCCGGCGGCATCCACGCCGCTCGCGTGCGTGCGGTATAACTCGTCAAGGACGTTCTCGAACCCTGCCGACACGTGGACGCCGGGTGAGACTGTGGCCGAAGCGCGGAGCGCGTGCACGGCGTACCCGGGTGTGCCGCCGACGGCAATCCGTGGATCGGCCAGATCGCGGCGTCCCAGTCGCTCTTGCGGGGCGGCCCACCGCAACACGTACTCTACCCACACCGGCCGCGGGGACGCCGACCAGCGCACGCTCACGTGGCCGCCGAGCGGCGGGATCTTGGACATGGGCTCGTCCAGACCGTCAGCGCCCCGCTGATCGCCGCGCGTGAGGGTGACGCTCCCGCGCACCCTGACCGGCCCGAGCGAGCGCGCCGCCTCGGCCTCGATGCCGCGGATGTGGGCGGAGCCGACGTTGGCGCCGACAAAGACCCGCTCGCCGCCAAACAGCGTGTCGCCGCGGAAGGTGCCCGGCACGCGGTCGATGAAGTCCGTGATGCGCGTGGTGTATGCCGTCACATCGAAGGCAAGCTGCCGCCCGGCGAAGCGCAGACTCACCTCGCCGCTGATCGACCGCTCGGGCTCGGCGTTCGGGTTGGGAAGCGCGATGCCGCCGGGGACCGGCCCGGTGCGAGTGAGATCGTAGAGATTCGGGGCGCGGAATCCCTGCGCGACTCGTGCGGCGATCCGCCAGTCAGCGCTCGGTGCCACGACAATGCCGAGTTGCCCGGTCAGATCGGCACTGCTGTTTTCGACGGCGCCCCCGAACTCGGTGCCGACATCGGCGGCGTTCCGGAACCGCGTCCACCGACCGCCCACCGATACGTCGATCACGCGACTCACCGGGAGCGCGGCGGCTATGAAGATCCCCATGCGGTCGGCGGACGCGGCGTCCGGGAATTGCCCCGTGGGGATCGTGCCACCGTCGACCGACAATTCGAGGGGGGTCCGCACCCCCGTGGCGAGGTCCTCCACGTAGCCGTCGCTGTCGAGCACGTCGTGAAACCAGTCCGCCCCCCAGGTGAGCGCGAGCGGTCGTCGGCCAAGGCTGGGCACACTGGAGCCCACCACACTCACGCCAGGCGTGTAGACGTTGTCCCGCCAATGTGTCCGCTCCGACTCGGGCTCGCCGGTGCCCAGTAGTCGAATGCGATACCGACCCTCACGCTGGACGGCGAGGCTCACGGTGGTTTCGAGTCGTGTGAGGAGCGGTGAGATCGCGGTGAGCGTGTGACGCAGGTACGCCAGTTGGCGCGTCTGGGGGTTGAACACATGCTCCGCGTCGGACCCGGGGGTAGGGGCTCGGAACGTGACGTAGCGATCGTAGCGCGGCACGTCGCGCAACGCGAAGTGCTGGACAACGCCTGTGAGCGCGTGGCGTCCAATCCACAGTCGGGCCTCGCCGTCCATCCCCATGCCACCGAACCCCGTCGGCGCCTGTGGCCCAAGGCCCTCCCCGGCCCGCAGGTCGCCTACCGACGCGAGCGTCCCGCCAAGGCTCAGGCTCCACCCCTCGCGGTGGGCCCCCACCGAAGCGCGGGCGCGGTACGATCGATCGGCGGATGACGCACCGGCCGTGACGCGCACGCTCTGATGATCGGACTGTGGGTGGGGTGAGGTGATCACGTTCACCACGCCGCCCTGGGCGTCGGAGCCGTAGAGCACCGAGGCGGGACCGCGGACCACCTCGATGCGCTGCACGGTTTCGGGATCGATGGTTGCGAGGTATTGACCGGGTCCGTCGCGGTAGGTGCCGTTGTTCATCGGCACCCCGTTGACGAGCATGAGTACCTGATTCCCGACCATCCCGCGAAGGATTACGGCACCCTGGCCGGCCGAGGTCTGTTGGACGTGCACCCCGGGCACGTCACGCAGGAGATTCGCGGCGACCGAGGCGGACGCCTTCTGCGCTGGACCCGGCGTGGTGAGCGACAGCGCCAGGGGCTGGTCAATCCGCCGCACCTCGGCCGAGCGCGTTCCCGACACAACGAACTCCTCCAACAGCACGGTATCGCGCACGGAGGAGGTATCCTGCTGGTGCGCAAGCGCGAGTGCTGAAGCGGCAAGGAGTGTAGGCGCGAGCATAGGACGATCGCAAAACTTAATCGGTTGATGCGCGACGAGCGTGTATGATACCTTTGAACAGGGGGAAAGTTGCGAAGGCGGGCACTGACGATCGGAGGGTTGGACATGTCCACCACGAGGGGATGGTTGACGGCGCTGCTGGTCGGCGTGGTGGTGGCGGCCTGCGGCAGCAAGCAGGAAGCCGGCGACGTCGCACCGCAGAGCGGGGCGCCCGAACTCACGCTGGTGGTGAAGAACTACAACTTCAACGACGCCACGGTCTACGCGGTCGGGGCCGGTCGACGCGAGCGGCTCGGTCGGGTCTCGGGAAACGGTGAAGAGCGATTCACGTTCCGCTGGACGAGTCCCGATCTCCGGATCGAGGTGGACTTTCTTTCCGGGGGAGAGGAGACCACGGAGCCGATGCCGGTCGCAGCCGGGGACGTGCTCGAGCTGGTCATCGAGCAGTCGAGCGTGCGCCCCCTACGACGGATTCGGTAGCGCGAAGCGGGTCCGCGCTCCCGGGTTGCGCGCGGCTCCCTCCGTGGTGATGTTTGGTCCCGCGCGCCGCTAGCTCAATTGGCAGAGCAACTGACTCTTAATCAGTAGGTTCTAGGTTCGATTCCTAGGCGGCGCATCCCCTCCGTCCGGACTCCCGGCGACGCCACCGGTGGCACGCCGGACGCCTCCCAGATCGATCATTGGGGCGCTCGTTCGGAGCGCCACATGGGGTTCGATGCGATCTTCTCGTGCGGATCGATGCGCAGTGCCGCCTCATACGCCGCCAGGGCCTCCCTCGGCATCCGCATCGTCGCGTAGACGTCTCCGGCGATGCTGTGATGCGTCGCGTCGAAGCGGCGCTGGACGCGTTCCGCCACCGTAGCAGTATCCGCCCCCCCTTCTCCCACGTTGACGAGGAGCGGAAACGCGCTCTCGCGTCGCGCTCTCATCGTGAGCAGGTTGCGGACTCGGTACAGGTCGGATGCGAAGTACGCCAGCGCGGGAGTGAACTCCAGGTAGGGATGGTTATCGGAGTTCACTCTGGCGTTGCCGACCCAGCCCGCCAATGCCTCCTCACCCATCACAAACCAACTCAAGAAATCGACGAGGTCCGTTTCGGGTGCGACGTATGCGAATTCCTGTTGGATGCTCTGGCGTTCGAGCTTCCGGCGCAATGTGGGGAGGTCGATCTCGAGCCGTCCCTGGGTGCCGACGAGAATGGTGTGATGCCGCAAGGGGGAGAACCACAGCGTGGTGTGAGGAAATGCCGTCATGAACGTCTTGGCGATCATCCGCATTTCCCCATCAGAAAGAAGGTGGAAAGGGAGCCACTGGACGACCAGTCCGTCGGGGGAGAGCCTGGCGTGGAGCAGCTCGTAGAACTCTCTGGTGTACAGGCTCCCATTGCCGGCCATCTTCGGGGTGGTCGCGTCGATGGAAATGACGTCGTACTCCTTGTCGCTGATCAAGACGTGATTCCTGCCGTCGTCCACGATCACGTTGAAGCTCGGGTGCTCGAGCACCCCATGATTGATGTCCGGGAACCACTTCGCGGCGTCCAGCACGGCCGGAACCAGCTCGACGCAGTCCACCGCTGCCACGTCGTACTGCGTGATTCCCCAGGATGTCCCCCCGGCGCCGAACCCAATGATGTTTACCCTCGGTGACGCGACGGTGCTCAACAACATGGGAAAATGCGCCAATGGTTTCTGGGCATCGTGCGCGGCGAGTCCTGTTCCGGCCACGGGAAACCCGTTCACGCTCAACGTCCGGTCGCCGACGCGATCCGTGTAGACCTTGACGGTCGCACCGACGCCCTCGGCATAGGAGAGTACCCGCGGTCTGTCGATGATCTCGTAGTACGAGGCGAGATACATGGGACTGCTACCCAGGACGTAGAACACCGCCAACGCGGGCGCGGCCAGGCCAAGGCTGGACGCCACGCGCACTCTCGTCGACCCGGCCATGAGCGGCTCGAAGAGCACCAGCACGACGCCAAGTACGACGTTGACACCGGCAATGAGCATGATCCCGTGCTGCACGCCGATGAGAGGTATCAGCACGAAACCGGCCATGGCGGAGCCGAACACCCCAGCGACCGTGTTCACCGCGTACACGTTCCCCAACGCGGTACCGATCCGGCCGACGTGTCGAGTGTAGATCTTGGCCACGAGCGGGAATGTCATTCCCATGAGCACCGTGGGCACGAGCATCACCGAGAGGCACTTCACGAAGCGCATCCCCATCCACTTCCAGTGCAGCATGGAGTCGAGCGATACGTGCTCCAAACTCTGAAACACGGAAACCGAACGGCCCAGTATCGGAATGGCGAGGGCGGCCGAGATCCCGATGAGCAACTGCACTACCCCCAACCAGGCGACCAGTCTCCGTCCGGTGTCGACGAATCGCGCGATCACGAGGCTTCCGAGAGCGATACCCAGCAGGAACGCAGTCAGAATCGTCGAGAAGGCGTGGATGGAATTGTCCAGAAAGAACACGAGTGCCCGAGTCCAGAAGACCTCGAATGCCAGAGCACAGAAGCCGGATATGCCGACAGCCCATAGCGCCAGCCGAGCGATCGGCGCGGGGAAGACCACGGTGCCATGGTGCCCCGGCCCTGCTGCCGAGGGCTCAGGGGAGGGCGGTATCGCAACGGCGGCCCGCTGTCGCCGCGTGAGGGCAAAGACCACTCCCGCGATGAGCAGGTTGGCCACCCCGGCGACATAGGCAGATTCTCTAACCCCCAGCAGCAGAATCAAGACGAACCCCGCCGATACGGCGCCGCCGACTGCGCCGAGGGTATTCACTGCATATAGGCGACCCACGCTCCAGCCGATGGTCTCGCGTCGATCGGTGAAGTACTTCACCATCGCCGGGAGCGTGCCACCCATCAGCGTCGCAGGGACGAGCAGAACCGAGAAACAGAGTACGAATCGCACCAGGCTGATCTGATAGTGACTCAGGGGTATCTGCCGAGCGAGGCCGACGTAGGCCGCCTGCAGGCCGGTGAAGAGGACGGGCATCAGAAACCCGAAGATGCCAATACCTGCCTCGAGGAGGGCGTAGACGATCAGCGGATTGCTGTGTCGGTCGACCGCCCGTCCGAAGACGAACCCTCCGAGTGCCAGGCCCGCGAAGAACGAGGCCAGGATCGTGCTGGTGGCAAAGGCGGTCACCCCAAACACCAGGGTGAGCATCCGCATCCAGACGACCTCGTAGATCAATCCGCACGCTCCGGAGACAAAGAAGAGCGCGAGGAGGACATGGCGGACCCCCTCCCCGCCGGCGCGACCGTCGTTGGCATGTGTGTTGCGGGTTGACGCTTGCCGCGCGCGGGGTTCCAGCGCGCTGTCGCGGTCGATGCGATCGTTCACGACGTCGGTCCTCGATTGGCCTTCCGCAGGCAGGGTGGCTCGACTGGCGAGAGGGAGGAATTCGTCGTCCCAGCGCGCCGGGGTTGCCTTCTGAGCAACGTGACTGACGATGCCGTCGCGACACTCGGGGGGGATCGCCACGGCACACCGCCCGTCCGTCGGGCTGCAACAATAGGACGTCGAGCGCGACTGGGCTAGCCACCAGGAACGAAATGGTGGACCATAACGATCGGGTTTGCATCCGAATACCTGCTAGCGGCCAGATGCCCAGGTGAAGACTCCCCAGGGCGCGCATGCTGGGCCGTGTGACGGACATCACGGGCAGAAATGCGAGTTTTTTGTATGTAATTTGGTTGGCTCGGCAGGTGTTAAACGGAGGTGCGCGGTGCAGATCAGGGGCACGCACAAGGCAATCACGGCCGGCGTGGTGTTCGGGGTGTTCGCCTGCGGCGGTGATCCGACTGGCTCGCCCTCGCCCCCGGTCGTGCCGGGCGGCACGACGTTCGCCGCCGCTGTCCAGCCCATCCTGACCGCGAACTGTGCGTTCGCGGGCTGCCACGCTGGAGCGACGCCGCAGGAAGGCATGAACCTGAGCTCGGGGCAGGCGTATGGCAGCCTCGTCGGTGTTGCGTCGAGGCAGGTACCCCGCTTGTCGCGAGTCGCACCGGGGAATCCCGATTCGAGCTACGTGGTGCTCAAGCTGGAAGGCGCCGCCGGCGCCGTAGGTGGTGTGGGCACCCGGATGCCGTTGGGTGGTGAGCTGACGAGCACTGAACTCGCCACGATCCGCGCATGGGTGAGTGCAGGTGCGGCAAACAACTGACGCCTCCGCGGGTGTCGCAGTGGAAAGTCGAGGGTGGTCGATGGACATCTCCAAGCGTGCCAGCCAAAGCGTGCGACGCTCAATCACCGGCGGGTTCGTGGGGTGTGCCCTCGTGTTCGTGTTGGCCGCGCCGGCCGAGGCGCAGAGCCAGTCACGCCAGGGGTTCTGGGCGACCGGCGGCTTGGGCATGGGCTTTGGTGCCGCCCGCTGCAATGTGTGTCGCGGCAGCCGGGACGCCGGCATTGCGGCGTCACTCGGAGCCGGTGCCAGCCTCGGCCAGACCTTCGCGCTGGGGTTGGACGGCCACCGGTGGAGCGCTGACGAGGGCCCGGTGGGCCTCTCGATCGGTACGGTGAATGCCCTCATGCTCTGGTATCCCAGCGCACGAGCGCCGTGGTACTTCAGCTTCGGATCGGGCGTGTTTCTGTACCGCGCCGACGATGATGACCCGGACGTTCCCGCCGTCACCGCCACCAGCCTCGGGATCAGGGCCGGAGTGGGCTACGACGTCTCGATCGCTGATCAGCTGGCTGTTACCCCGTACTTCAACTTCATCGCGTCCGTCGCGGCGAACCTCACGGCCGATGGAGAGAATCTGACCGGCGCTCGACTCACACTGATTCAGTTTGGTGTGGGGTTGACGTACCGATGACGCCGCCGAGGAGCCGGGCCAGGTTCCGACACAGGTCGATCAGGAGGTCACATATGACACATAGGCTACGAACGCATGCAGGCCACGGCGTGCTGCTCACGGGTATCCTGCTGGTGGGGGTCACGTGCAGCGATTCACCGTTCGTCGCACCGGACGATGCGCCCGAAGGCGTGAGCCGAGCGTTTGGCATTTGGGCACCGGGCGCGAACGATACCTGCACCCCCGAGATCCACGATCGGTATGCCGCGGTCGGGCCCGATCGCAAGCTCTACCCCACATGGCATCCACCGGTCGATCCGGAGAGCGGCTGCACCTTTGGGCACGAGCACGGCCGCGATCCACGCGGGTCCGACCTGTACTCGGACGTGGGTGCCATCCCATTCGGCTACGCCAATGAGGTCGGGGATCTGTTTGCGCCGCACGTGGGTTACAAGGTCGAGTGGGAAAACGACGTCCTGATGTCCGTGGGGTTCGGCGACGTGGGGAACGTGCTGTTCCGCGTGAGCTGCGACGTATTGGTGGAGTTACATCAGGGTTCGGCGGGGAGTGGAGCGTTCGTGAACCCGAACCACGAGCTGCAGTACCACGCGCGCTGCACGGACGGGACCGAGCTGCACCTCGCCATCATTACGGTGATCGGCGACGCGGGGGAGTTCCGGCGCTCGTGCGCGGGCGACGTCGCCGTCGTCGTGACCGATCTCGACGGGCCGGACGGCGGAGGCCGACGCCTCATACCGGATCGGACCTGTGTGGAGCGACACATCCTGGTGCCGGACGGGGAGCGATCGAATTTCTCCGCTGGACTCCGAGAGAGCTGGCAGCTCTCCCAGAGCATCCGCACCGCCGACGGTCACAGCCTGGCCAGTATCGGTCCCTATTTCAACGTGTTCAATCCGAGCCGCTACTACGATCCGGCGAGCCCAGATCTGGTGGGGCGTCCCATTGACGTGTGTTATGAAGTGATGCCCGACGGACGTCGCGCGCGTGGCGGGCTGTGCGACGAATCGACCGCCGAAGGCACGATCAGCGGCATTACGTTCGACGATCCTCGCTCGGCCTTCAACGGGGCACGGCGCGACGTGGACATCAACTCCATTCGGCTCCGCAACGCGGAGGGCCCGCGCGTCTGGTACACCGACGTGTTCGGCAAGAACGGCCGAACCGAGCCGTTCCCCGGATCGATCCGGCAGGTGATCGCCAAGCTCAACAACGAGGGTCTCACGCCCTCAGGGCCGCGCATCGGGCGCGAGCGTGACTACGGTGGCCTGGGGGTGCACCCACCGAACTGACGCGAAGGCGCCGGTGTTGTGCAATGCAGCGAGGGCCGCCCACGGTGGGCGGCCCTCGTCACTTGCGGCCGCTATCGGATTCAGCCTTCGACGACGATCAGGAACCTCGACGGCGCCCAGAACCCCTCGGGTGCACCGATCCTGAGGCTGCCCTGCACCCGGCCCTTGTCGTCCAGGGGCTCGAGCAGGTAGGACGCATCCTGCCGTGAGGCAATCGTGTAGCTTTTCTGTGGGTCGGGGAGGAGGATCTCAGTCACGTCCCATTTGTCGATCGGTGTGAAATCCTCGGTCTTGAGAGACCGTGCCGGCACGAGCGTCTCTCCGGCCTTTCCGAAGATGAACAGGACTCTGGAGCCGCCCTTCTTCTCGATGATGCCGCGCTCGAGGAGCTCGTCCTTGGTTCCCACGACATAGTACACCGTGCTGGTCGCCGTCCGTAGGGTGTCCACCTCGGCCGACAGCGTGTCGAGGCTCGCGGCAAGCATCACGTTCTCCGTCTCCAGCGTCTGCATCTGCTCGGTCAGCGCGGCGATCGTCGTGCGCTGCGCCTCGAGCATCTGCTCATAGTTGGCGACGGTTTCCTCGAGCGTCGTCCGCAGGCTGTCGGTGATCCTGTTGAGACCGCGGATACGGCGCCGCGACTCGTCGAGTCGAGACTGCGTCTCGCCCAACCGCGTGTTGAGCACCCGAATCCGCGCCAGCACGGTGTCGCGTGACGCTTGAATTGGCGACTCCGCCTGGGCGAGCTGCACACCTTCGAGTTGCACGTCCGCGACCTCGGCATTGATGTCGCTCATGAGCTTGGCGATGCCGGCCATTTCCTGTACGAGACTGTCCCGCTGAGCCGCAACGCTCTCCAGCTCGGCGAGGCGCGTCTGCATCTCCTGCGAGGGGCCGCAGGCGGCAGCGGCCAGGGCGAAGCCGAGCCACGCCAATCGCGTTCCGACATGGCTTGTGCGCATACTTACCTCCATCTCCGTTCAGGCATTGCAATACCCCCAGGCCCCCGGGCGGGTTCGCGACCCCTCAAGCGGGACCCGACGCCCTTAAACTGTCCCCATGCTCATGCCGTCGGAAGGTGTCCGCTCGTGAGCCCTTAGGCCGGGATCATGCGGGCAACGATAGCCGTGACGTTGTCGGTGCCGCCGCGGTCCAGCGCTTCGTCAACGAGTTGGTTGCAGGCGGTCTTGGCCGCCGTTGCCTGTCCGAGAATGGCCGCGATAGCATCGTCGGCGACGTGCTTGGTGAGACCGTCGGTGCACAGGAGCAGCACGTCCCCCAACTGAAGATCGAGCACCCCGATGGCCGGCGTGTACTCGCTGCCGATCGCCCCGGCCAGGACGTGGTCGAGCCCGGCTTTCCGCGCTTGCTCCTCGGTCATCACGCCCTCGTCCACCATCAACTCACTCATCGTCTGGTCCTGGGTGAACTGTCGCAGGCGCCCCGCGCGATAGAGATAGCCGCGGCTGTCGCCGACGTGCACGATGTAGGCGCGTTCCCCGATGAGAATGGCCATCGTCAAGGTGGTGGCCGGCCCGCGTCCCTTGGGAGCGTACTCCCGCACGCGCTCGTCCGCTCGCGCCACGGCACGCTCGAGCTGCTCGATGTACTCCTGCTCGGCCTCGACGCCGGTGCTGTAGAAGCAGCTCGCGGCCAACCCGATGTACTCGGTCAACGCTCGGACGGCCGCGCTGCTGGCCAACTGGCCGCCAGCCACTCCTCCCACGCCATCGGCGACGACGAAAAGGTGGGCCGTCGTGCCATGAGATCCCTCCAGTGCCGGAACACCTTGGAGGTTGGTGTGCTGCATCTCGAGCGACCGGGTAAGAGCAGCGACTAAGAAGTGGTCTTCGTTGGCCGGGCGCACGTTGCCCACGTGCGAGAAGCCGAATGCGTCGACCGTCCTCGCGGGTGTGGCGGATTCCTGGCGACTGATCATCCCCGGTGCTCCCCGATCATCGACTCCGCGATCCACCGGAACGCGTCCTCCACTCCCGCTCCCGACTTGGCGCTGGTCTTGAGCGCCTGCCATCGTGTGGGGTCGAGCTCTGCAAGGCGGTCGTCGCCCAGTTGCCAGGCCTCGACGAGATCCACCTTGTTCACGGCGCATACCGACGGCACCTCCCCAAGCGCGTCGTCGGCAATGGCCCGAAGCTCGAACACCTGGTCGAACGTCTGCACACGCGTCCCGTCAGCCACGTAGATGATCCCCGAGGCCCCCCGCAGGTAGCTGGTCTGAATCTCATGGGGTCCGTCGCGGCCCTCGAGATCCCACAACAGGAGGTTGACCGTCGTGCCGCCCAGTTGCACCGGTTTCCGGTCGATCTTGACGCCCACGGTCGAGTGGTACTTCTCGGAGAACTTGGAATACACGAACTGCCGCACCAAGCTCGTCTTCCCGGTCCCGAACACGCCCACCATACAGATCTTCTTCTGAATCATCGGGACCTGCCCGTGCGCATGGTGGCCGGCTCGAGCGCGACCTCGACGGTCACGCTGCGGTTCAGGCGGGCAGCCTCTGTCGGGTCGGTGGCCGGGATCGGCCGGCGAGTCCCTACGCCGATGGGCTCCGTCGCGTCGCGGGGAACCCCGCGGGCCACGAGTGCCGCCCGCACCGCTTCGGCCCGGACGAGGCTCAATTGCTCGTTTGCCTCGGCGGCGCCCGTCGAGTCGGTGTGTCCGACGATCCGGAGCGAGGCGCGGTAGCCGATTCGGGCGGCCTCGGAATGGAGCTGCAGGAACGCCGTCGCCATGCCGGCGACGACCGGGCCATCCTGCGGCGACACCGAAGAGAGGCCAGCCGCAAACTGGACCTGCCGGTCTTCGATTTGCCGGCGAAGTCTCACGATGGTGTCGGGGAAACGGGGCGTCACGCCGCTCGCGTCGACGACGCTCACCCCGGGGATCGAGACCGTGAGCGCGTGAGCGATCCACCCGGCCGCGGCCGATCCGCGGAGCATCAGCGTGTCGGCAACGAGCGTGAGGTCGACGCCCTCGTCGGGAGCGAGCTTGGTCGTCGCCCGGGCCGTCACGATACGCGGGTCGAGCGACACGTAGGGTTCCCACGCGAAGGTGATGCGCTCCGGATCGAGGCCAGCGTTGGCAACGACCTCGCGGGCGTCAGCGGCCGCTGGGTCCCGCAGGCCGGTGACGGACGATCGGCGCACGCCTCGGTCGGCGTCCAGAACAACGACGCCGGGTTCCTGTGCCAGTGCGCTCACCGCCGCGCGCCACCGCCACGTGGACCACCCGAACCACCCGGCGAGCAGGAGCACGGCGAGTCCCGCCACGCCCCACGCCACGCGGGGTCCCCAGCGAGTTCCGGCTTTGCGATCGGTGCCGACGACCGTCTCGAGCCGTTCCTCGAGCAGCGGTACGGTCCCGGCGAACGGTGCGGTATCACCGTCGAACCGTCTGAGCGGATCAGCGAACTCGAGATGGACGGTCTCGAGGGTCTCCTGCATGCGCCCGACGAGATCGTCCGGTGGCTGGCCACGGACCGCGACCGCGAGGTGGGCTCGGGGTCCCTGCTCGACCAGCACGGTGATTTCGTCGGATATGAACGTCTTCAGTCCCCCCTGCTCACGGCTCCGAAGCCCGTCTCGCACGAAGTCCCGGATGGCCGTCATCATGCTGGACATGAGGTCCGCATCCGCCGTTTCGACATCGGGCGCAGTGGCATGGGCCAGGAGAATGCCGGTCTCGGCGTGCACGAGCAGCACTTGCTCCACGCGAAACACGAGCGCGTGGCGGATCACGATCGTGGCGTACGGCACGCCCGTCCGCCATGCCTCGATGCGCCAGCGAACGCCCCGGGGTGATAGACTGTGCTCGATGGCCTGGTTGATCGCGTTGACGATCCCGGCCATCGTGTCGGCGATGGATTTGCGGATGGCCGGGCCGAGAATGGGGTAGATGGCGCTGGCGATCTTCTCGGGGCGTCGTCGCACCGATTCCTGAATCGCCCCCTCCATGGTGGGTGCGAGCGACCGAGCGAGTTTCTCGTCCCGGGTCGCGCGCAAAGCGATGGCCTCGGGAAGGTGCTCCGCGATCTCCTCAGCGGTGAGGCCAGCGGTCTCGAGCCGACGACGGAGTTCCTCCAGCTCTAGGCGTTCCGGCCCAACCAGCAGATCGCGCAGCGTGTCGAACGCGCGTGAGGTTCCCGCCTCGACCTCCGTCGCGGTCGTCGGGTTATGGTCGCTCACGGCCAGCTACCCATCCGGCGGCGCCTGGAGGTCTTCAGAGAGCCGCACAGCCATATCGGAAAACAGCCCCACCAGCGAGGCGAGGTCGGCCTTCTCCGCGCGGAGCTCCGCCACGACGCGGTCCAAGCGGTCGGACAGCCCGGTCAGCTCCGTCGCGACGGTCTGGGTATGCTCCAGCAGCTGGCTTCGGAGATCGGCGTCGGCGGCGCCGGCGGCCTCATCGAGCTTCCCCAGCCGCTTGTCGACGCTCTTGAGGCCTCGTGCCGTGTGTTGCGTGAGGGCCTTGAGATCCTCAGCCCGTTTGACCCGTTCTGCCTTGAGCGCCTCGACGAGCCCACCGAGGTCCTTCTGGACGGACGCCTCGAGGCTCCGTATCTGCTTGTCGACCTCGGTATGGAGGGAGGCCTGCTCGCGAAGGAGTCGCTCCTCGATCCGCGCCATGCGCGACTCCACCGCCCGCATGTGCCCGCCGAACAGGATGTCACGGACGCGGTCGAGGCTCTCGGGCGTCTCGCCCGCGGCGGCTGGTCCGTCTCCCCGCGATGTCTTCTTGCGTGTGCTCTTGGTCTGACCCATCACCCCTCGATTGGTGCGCAGCCGTGGTCCGGAGGTTCGGGGAGTATGCTGCCCACTCGGTAGGGGGTCAAGCGCACGGGAATCCTGCACCGCCGCGGGTTCGGAGGCGACCTGGGGTGACAGCGGTCGCCGCATGTTGGGCGCAGCGACCTCGCGCTAGAAGTTGTACTCCAGACCCGCCGTCCAGGCCAACGACGGGCGCAGTCCTCCGGTGTTGAGCGGGAACAGGGCGTTCGCGACGATCCGTAGCCCGCCGCTGGTCACGAACTTCATGCCCACCGAGCCGTTGATGATGTCGTCCCGCCGATTGGGGATGTTCGTGAGCTCCACCGTGCGTCGGAACGGCACGTCGATCGTGATCGCACCCGGCACGGTGAGTTGGGACTCGCCGGCCTGCAGCTCGGAAATGACCTCTACCGCCAGGGCCGCCCAGTCGGACAGCATGTGATCGAAGCCGAGCGTGGCGAGCAACGCGTCATTCTGGAGGTCTCCCTGTCGGTACACGTACCCCACGTTGGCGTGCGGTGCGAAGGCGCCGAACTGGGCCGACACCACCCCCAGCCCGCGCACCGACGTTCGGCCCGAGCCAAGCAGGTCGACTTCGCTGCCTGTGGCGAACCGGGCGTCGCCGAGAATCGCGAACGCGGCCGTCGGCGACTGCCCCAACCGAATCTTGAGCCGGGCCGCGACGTCGCCGAGTCCCGTGGCCGACCCTTCGACGAAGCGCGACGCGCCCAGCTCGGCATTGGTGGGCGTCCCGGCGAAGAAGTGGGTGGCCTGGGGTCCACCGAACGGGACGACCTGGGCCGTGCTCGTGCCGCGCAGTGAGGTGGAGATGATGGGGACCGCCACACTGACGTCCACCCAGTCAAGGAGTCCGTAGCTCAGCAGGAAGATGGTGGATGTCACATCGACGTTGAGGTCGAGCGTCAGGGCGATCACGTCGTTCTCGAGCGTGGGAATGCCCATGAGCGAGCAGTCACCACCGGCGATGGAATCGCAACCGGCGAAATCGACGTTTTGGTGTGTGAAGTTCAGCTGAATGTTGTCGAGCGGCACACCCCGAACTGACTTGAACTTGAACACGTTCACATGCGCGCCGACGAGCACGCGCCCGCGGCCCAGAGTCTGGGCCCGCTCGGCAAACACGGGACCCGGTGAGGTGGACGTCGCAACCGGTGCGCCGCCCTCGAGCCGATACGTGCGGCCGCTGCTGGTGGCGCTGATGGGCAGGTTCGTGATGTTCGAGCCGATGGCCGTGCTCAGAAACGAGATGAGCGTGCCGTTACTCTCCACCGCGGAGGGAACAAAGTGGGTGCCGTGCACTTGGATCGACGCCGGGTTATTGGGGTCGGCGGTACCGGCCAGGAACAACGGATCCCCACCCGACCCGAAGATGAACAGTTCGTCGATCCTATCTCGCAGCCCTTGGCTCGAAGCTGGGGTGGAGGCGATCGTCAGGGCGAGGAGCGTATACAGAGCACGAGTCATGCTTCCTCCGGAAGGTCGGCGGGACCGGGCATCGGTGGAACGAGCCTCGGGCGTCCCCGAAGATCAGTTGATCGACACCAGCTGCCACCCGCGGGTGCCACGTTCGAGCCGCGCCGTGAAGGTGCCGGTCAGCGGTCGGGCGCGATCGGTGCGGTACACGTAGGTGGTCTGTACCCGGGCAACAGCCTCGTCGCCACGGACATCGAGGTCGATAATGCGGAACGTGGCCGTGAGGTCGCTCGCGTTCCGGAAAAACTCGCGCCACGACTGCTCTTGATCCGCCGACATGTCGGGGTACACGCGCTTGAGTCGGGCGAGATCCACCGACTGGATCGCGCTTCGGTACTCCTCGAGCACCGCCTCGATCTCGACCCGGGGATCGGCGACAGGGGCCGGAGCGGCCGGCGCCTCGACGGTCACCGTGGCACTCGCCGTCGCGTCTCCGCTCGTTGCCGAGACCGTGACACTCCCGGTGGCGTTTCCGGTGACCAGGCCAGTGGGGGTGACCGACACGACGCTCGGGTTGCTGGAGCGCCACACGACGGGACGGTCCGCAAGGGGTGAACCGGTCGCGTCGCGGGCGGTGGCCGTGAGTTGGGCCGTGCCCCCGACGACGAGCGACTGTCTCGCTGGTGCGACGTCGACGGTGGCCACCGCCACCGGTGTCACGGTGACTTCGGCCACGCCGGACCGCGAGCCGTTCCTGGCGGTGATGCGGGCCGTCCCGGCGGCGACGGCGCGCACTACCCCCGCGGAGGACACGCGTGCCACGGCGTCCGCGTCAGACGACCAGCTCACCGGGGTACCGGCCATGAGCCGACCGTTCTGGTCTATGCCGCTCGCCATGAGCTGTACGCTCGTGCCCGGGCTGAGCGTCACGGTGCCGGGAGCGACGCGAATCGTGGCGAGGCGAGGAGGAGCCGGAGCCGCCGCCGTCCTGGTCGGGGGTGGCACGGCAGCGACCGTCACGACCACCGACGCACTGGCCCGGCCGCTCCGGACGGTCACCTGCGTGGTCCCGGGGCCCGTGGCCGAGACCGTCCCGTCGGCCGCGACGGACGCCACGGCGGCGTCGGCGCTCGCCCACGCGAGGCGGGCGGACGGGACGGCTTCCCCTCCACTGTCCCTCGGCGTGGCCGACAGCTCCACGGTCTCGCCGACGGTCAGGGACGCCGACAACGGTCGCACGTCCAGGGTAGTCACCGAGGGGGGAACTGAGGCGGCGGGTGGTGGTGTGGCGTTGGCCTGGCTCGTCGGACCCGAGGTACTCGACCCCCGGTCCAACAGCAGCCAACCCCCAATCACGCCGACCAGCACGACGGGAAGCGCCCAGAGGAGCGACCGCGTTCGCAATCGGGCAGCGGTCGTGGCCACTGCACGCGGCGGTGTGACCTCCGGCCGCGCACCCGCCGCCGGTGGCGCCGGGCTCATGGGCGTGCTGAGCGGGACCGGGCTCCCGGGGGTGCGGAACTTCTCGAGCAGCTCGTTGGCGGACCCACTCCGTGCGAGCGTGAGCATGTGGGTCCGGACAATTCCGCTCTGGCTGTCGGAGACGACCCCGATGGCCGCCACGGCGTCTTCGATGCTCGGCCAGCGTTGCGCGGGTTCTTTGGCCAGCATGCGCATGACGGCGGTCCCGAGCTCGGGAGGACACTCAGGCCGCCGTGTGAGGATGGGTGGCGGATTGGTGTGACAGTGATCGTACATCAGGTTGATCATCGTGCCGCCCTCGAACGGCTGGCGACCGGTGATCATCTCGTACGCCACCACCCCGAGGGAATACTGGTCTGCCGCGCCCGTGATCTGCCGGCCGGCGCATTGCTCCGGGCTCATGTACGCGGGCGTGCCGACGACGCCACCCGTCATCGTAAGCGCCCGCTGTTCGGCGACCTTGGCAATGCCGAAGTCGGCCACCACCACCCAGCCGTCGTCATCCAACATGATGTTGCCCGGTTTGACGTCGCGATGCACGACCCCCTTGCGATGGGCGTAGCCCAGGGCGCTGCCGACTTGATTGAGGATGGTCTGCACCACAGGTACCGGCATGGGCCCCACTTCTCGGATCACGGATTCCAGGGAGCGACCGGGGACGTACTTCATGATGAAGTACACGATGTCCTCGCTCTCCTTGACCGCGTAAACGGGAATGATGTGAGGATGGCTCAGAGACGCCGCGGTGCGGGCCTCACGTTTGAACCGGTCTTGAATGCCCGCGTCCATCAGCGTGAGGGCGGGGGTCATGACCTTGATGGCCACTTTGCGGTCGAGGGCGATGTCGTGGGCCAGGAACACGACCGACATCCCGCCCCGTCCGATCTCCCCCAGGATCTCGTACTCGCCGAGCGTGACGCTGCGCAACGTATCGAGGAGCCGCCGCTCCCTGACGGAAATCGTTTCGGCGCTGGGCCGGCGTAACTGCGCGGTGGGCTCACTGCTCGGGTCGCTGACCACCTGTCGTCCGCACTGCGAGCAGAACAGGGAGCCCGTCGTAACCTCGGTGCCGCACGAGGTGCAGGTACTCACCCTTTGCTCCCCCTGGCCGGGGCCGGGATCGGCCGGGACATCAGTAGTGCGACCCCATGTACGCGATGCCGGGAGCGACGGTATGCCGCCAGGCTTCCTCGACCTCGGCGGTGAACTCGGGGTCGTGCTCGCTGACCGTCTCGACCAGACTGTCCACAAACCCTGGATAGTGTTTGGGGTCGATGTTGAGGTCGCGTCGGCTATGCCGCTCGGCGAGGCGGCTCAAGACGGTGGGCTCGTCGGTGGGATGGCCGGGGAAGATGAGCAGCAACCCGATGGCGTGGCGCAGCAGGTCGTGCTGACGCCGGAAGTCGGTGTCCGCGAACTTCGGTTCGACGTCCGGACAATTCTTGAAGAAGTTCCGGTAGAAGCACAGAAAGAAGTCGGGCGCGTCGCAGCAGCGGTCGTAGCTCGCCCGAGCCGTCTGCATGGCACGCGTCAAATGCTCGGACCCGGCCCGGGAGGAGGAGGCCTTGGAGGACAACGGTTACCGCCTGGGGTAAATCAGAGCAAACTTATCGGGTTTCTCACCCCCCTGTCCAGTCGCGTGCCAGCGGTGGCCCGACGGCTCAGTCTCATATACCTTTGCGATATGGATAGTTGCCTCTCCACGCACGACGTGTCATCGACCCCGAGCAGGGGACCGTGAGTCGATGACGTCAGCGGTGAGTCCCGAGTTCCTGGCGCTCCAGGAAGTCGTCGCTGGGCGGTACTCCATCGAGCGGGAGCTCGGACGCGGGGGCATGGGAATCGTGCTCCTGGCCCGCGATGTGGCTCTGGACCGACTCGTAGCGATCAAGCTGCTCCCGCCGGCACTTGCGGAGTCTTGGGAGCGGCGAGAGCGCTTTCTGCGGGAAGCCCGGACCGCCGCGGGGCTCTCGCACCCGCACATCGTTCCGATCCATGCGGTCGAGGAGCACGGCCATCTGGTGTTCTTCGTCATGGGCTTCGTGGACGGCGAGACGCTGCGGGAGCGGGTCGAGCGGGCGGGGCCGCTCTCGCCTCGTGACGTGATGCGCGTCGTGCAGGAGGTGGCTTGGGCGCTCTCCTACGCGCATCAGCGGGGCGTCGTGCACCGTGACGTGAAGCCCGAGAACATCATGGTGGAACGGGACACCGGCCGCGCCCTCGTCACCGATTTCGGCATCGCTCAGGTGGGTGAAGCCGCCGAAACGCCCGGACACATCGTCGGGACCGCCCGCTATCTGAGTCCGGAGCAGGCCGCGGGCGAGCAGGTGGACGGCCGAAGCGACCTCTACTCGCTCGGCGCCACCGCCTTTTTTGCACTCACGGGGCGGGCACCATTCGAGGCACGCAACGCTCCGGCGCTCCTCGCCAAGCACGTGACGGAGCCTGCGCCGCCGGTCACACAATTCAGGACGGGGGTACCCGAGAAGTTCTCGGGAGTCATCGCCCGCTGCCTCGACAAAGTACCGGATGGTCGCTACCCGAGTGGTGAGAAGCTGGCCGAGGCGATTGGTGAGCTCCGCGGTCGGGAGCTTCGAGCCCCTCCCCTGGTACGCGGGTTTCTGCGGAACGCCGAGGTCACCACCGCGGTCTTCTTCACGGCCGCGCTCGTGTCGCAGAGTGCCAATGAGGCCTCGGGTTTCCTCAACTTCATCTTGATCGCCCTGTTCGTGCAGCTCGTGGCGGTGGCGCGGCGTCTTTTGCGGGTCGGGTACACGTTCGAGGATATTCGGGCTGCCCTGCTGGCCGAGGCGCAAGCGCTGGAAGAGGAGGCCGAGGCGGCGGGTTCCGGGAAGTTCATGCGGCGCGTCAACGGCCTGTGGAATCGGTTGTGGGCGGGGTGGGTGGGACGGCAGTTCTTCCGACTGGCGGGCGTGCGGCTCAAGCGACCTGCCCGCCGTGCGCTGCCGTCGGCGGACGCCACCGAGTTGGTGCTGGGCCGCGCGGCGGTCGATGTGTTCGAGGCGTTGCCCGGTCCCGTCCGCCAGCGGCTCACCGATGCACCGGACGTCATCCGCCGACTGGAGCGCGACGCCGAGGCGTTGCGACGTCGCGGTGATACCGGTGAGCGTCTCCAGACGGCGGTCGCCGCCTTGGAAACCATGCGGCTCGGCATGCTTCGCATGCAGGCGGGCGGCGCCACCATGGACGATCTCACGGAAGATCTGGAGCGGGCGCGCGAGATCGCCGATCGGATCGACGCGGAGTTGCAGGCGCGTCGTGAAGTGAAGGAGCTGCTGGAACGCTGACGGTAGGGCTGAGCGCGGCTGTCAGGCGAGCTTGCGAATTCTCCCTAGCGCGGAGCACCACTCCGCGTCGTTGCGTTGGTCGAGCGGTACCGATCCGAACGTCGTGGTTTCGGGCCAGCCCACGACCATGCGTCCTCCCTCATCGAACACTCCCACGACGCCGTCAGGATAGCGGCGAATCGTGAAGCGTCGGGCCCCGCACTGAATCACTTTTTCTTCGATCATGACGCGTGGTCCAGGTCGACTCCACTCAAGCTAGACGGGCACTACTCGGGGGGCCAGCCCACCCCGGGCCCGTTCGGCCCGGCGCATCCCGCTATACTGTACGGAGAGCAGTTTCCATGGTCGATCGAAGGAAGGAGCGTGACGATGACCCGTATCACGTGGGCCGCCGTGGCGGCGTTGGCCGCCATGGGGATGGCCCAGCCGGCCCCCGCGCCAGCCCAGGAGGCCCCCGGTCCGCTGGCGGTGGGCACCGCCGCACCGGATTTCAGCATCCCGGGCGCCACCCGGTACGGTGTGCTGCGAGATCCTGTATCGCTGAGCGACTTCCGGGGGAAGACGGTCGTCTTGGCATTCTTCTTTCGAGCGCGGAGCCGTGGCTGAACGGTGCAAATGCACGCGTACCGTGATCAGTACGCGCAACTGTTCCGCACCGGCCGCGACGTAGTGCTCCTCGCCGTGAGCACCGACAGCCCGGACGACCTGGCCTCCTGGGCCCGTGACGACGAGTTCCCGTTCCTGTTCGGGAGCGATGAGGGTGCCCGAGTCGGACGCCAATACGGCGCGTTCATCGAGCGACCGGCCGGGGCGCTGGACAATCGCACGCTGTTCGTGATCGATCCCGACGGCACCATCGCCTACGTCGCCGCTCCGTTTCGGGAAATCGATCCGACGGCCTACGAGGAGCTGGGCTCGGCCATTGATCGCGTCGCGCCGCCGCGTGACGAGTCGGAGGGACGCTGATCGTGGTGTGAAGGCGTCGCGATGACATGTCGGGCCCGGCCACGGTAGCCGGGCCCGACGGGTTTCTGGGGGTGGTTCGTGCAGATCAGGGTTCGATGATGCGTTCGAGTGCCCCCGCCAAATCCTGATCCTCCCCGACGCCGGTGTACGCCACGCTCCCGTCGGCATCAATGATGACGACGTACGACGTCGTAGGGGCCTTGAATGCGCGGGTGGCCCCTCCCCGCCGGTCCCACAGGTGTTGGAACGGCGAGGGATGGCGCTCGAGGTGTCGTCGAATCGATCGCTGACTCTGGTTGACCGCGACTCCCATCACGAGGAATGTCACGCGGTCGCCGAATCGACGATGCGCCTCCCGCATCCTCGGC
The DNA here is from genome assembly GCA_041602035.1 of Gemmatimonadales bacterium. Taxonomy (GTDB): domain Bacteria; phylum Gemmatimonadota; class Gemmatimonadetes; order Gemmatimonadales; family GWC2-71-9; genus JAOTVV01. Next base: position 32,145 of record JBFIHA010000026.1, read on the forward strand.
TCGAGCTTCTCGCACACCGGGCACCAGGTGGCCCAGAACTCGATCAGGACGGTGCGGGTGCCGACGAGGGCCGCCAGGTCCACCGGGTTCCCGTCCAGGTCCTCCACCGTGACGGCCGGCGCGGCCGTGCCGACGGGAAGGCCGACCGCGTTCTCTGCCTGCGCGCGCGCCAGGCCGGGCACCGTGAGCGCAAGCAGTACGAGCGCCAAGGAGCCCACTACCGAACCGAGCCGTTGCATCACATCACCATTCCCATCTGGATGAAGTAGTATTCCGCCATTGCCAACATCAGGATCCCTGCGGCCTTCTTGATCCAGACCATCCAGGTACCGGACCGGGGAAGTGCGGAGAGGAACCCCGAAGACAGCCCTACCGCAACGAGCAGCGCCGTCATCCCCAGCGAAAACACGAACAGGTACAGGAACCCGAACACGGCACTCCGCGTGGTCGCGACCCAGGTGAGCACGACCGCAAAGGCCGGGGCGCCACATGGGGCGGCGACGATGCCCGAGGTCGCGCCCAATAGGAAGACGGCCGGGTAGGACCCGCCGCCCAGCCCACCGGCCCACGCCACCAGCCGCTGCGGGGCCGCGACCGGAATCACGTCCAACATTGCTAGCGCGAAAACCAGCAGAAGGTTCCCAATGGCAAACCGGGCCCACGGGCTCGAGGCAACCGTGCCGAACAGGGACCCGCTCAATCCGGCGAGCATCCCGAGCAGTGCGTAGAGCAGGGCGAGGCCGGACACGTACGCCAGGGTGAGGCCGGCAATTCGGCCGCGTGACCGCTCCGGCCCGCCGCTCGCCGCGAGGATGCCGGCCGTGATGGGGATCATCGGATAGATGCACGGGGTGAGGCTCGTCAGCACGCCGGCCCCGAAGAGGGTCGCCAACGCGACGACGGGGCTGTGCTCCAGCGAGTCGGCGAGTCCTGACTGCGCGATCGTGGCCGCGACGGAGAACGCAATGTCCAACATCGATGGTGGTCCCGTGGAGGTCCGTGGCTCGGAACATAGCCAGGCCGGGCCACGGTGCCAGCTGATCTCGACCTCCGCGTGGTTGCCGAAGCCGGTCCGGCGATGAAGATTGCGCGGCGCCGAGCCGGCGCACGCGCCACCCTAAGACCTGTCTGGAGCGCATCCCGATGAGTGGTCACAAGCTCCCACCGACCGCCTACCAGCTCGAGGAGGGGCAGGAATACGTCCCGTACACCTCCGGGATGACCTTGCCCGAGTTCACGCTCAAGGCGGCGATCTCCGGCATTCTGCTCGGTATCGTGTTCGGCGCCGCGAATACCTACCTCGGACTCAAGGCCGGTCTCACCATCAGCACGTCGATCCCCGTGGCGGTGCTGACGGTCGTGGCATTTCGGCTGCTCCAGGCGCTTGGCCTGCGCCACAGCATTCTCGAGAGCAACATGTCGCAGACCATCGGCTCGGCGAGCTCGTCGGTGGCCTCCGGGGTGTTGTTCACGATTCCGGCGCTGTTCATCTGGGGTATGAGTCCCGCCTGGCGCCAAATCACGCTGCTCACCATGGCGGGCGGGCTGATCGGCGTGCTGTTTATGATCCCGCTGCGACGGTTTCTCATCAAGCGCGAGCACGGCACGTTGCCGTATCCGGAGGGGATGGCGTGCGCCGAAGTGCTCGTGGCTGCGGAGGGAGGTGGCAGACAGGCAGCGGGGGTGTTCTGGGGACTCGGGGTGGGCATGCTGTTCAAGCTCATCACCGATGGGTTCAAGCTGGTTCAGGGCACGTTCCAGATGGCACTGGGATTCAAAGCCAATCTGGCGATCTCCGTTTCCCCGCCTCTCATCGGTGTCGGCTACATCCTGGGGATGAGGATCGCGACCGTAATGGTGGCCGGCGGGGCGTTGTCGGCATTCGTGATCATCCCGTTGATCAACCTGTGGGGTGGGGGGCTCACCGAGCCGCTGTTCCCGGAAACCGAGAAGCTCATTCGCGACATGTCGGCGGGCGAGATCTGGCACCGCTACGTGCGCTACATCGGGGCAGGGGCGGTGGCGACCGGTGGGATCATCACCCTGATCAAGTCGATCCCAACAATGATCGAGTCATTCCGCATCGGACTCGGGCAGCTCTCGTCGGGGCTCACGTCGGCGCGCGAGCGGACGGATCTCGATCTCTCGTTCCGCACCGTCGGGGTGGTGTTGGCGGCGGTGCTGCTGCTCCTGACCCTGGCCCCGGGGGTGCTTGGCTACCTCGACTCGGTCACGGTGCGAGGTGTCGCCTCGATCCTCATCGCGCTGTTCGCGTTCTTCTTTGTGACGGTCAGCTCGCGGATCGTCGGGCTCGTCGGTGTTACGTCGAACCCCACGTCTGGAATGACGATCGCCACGTTGCTCGGGACGAGCTTCGTGTTCCTGGTGTTCGGATGGACCGACATGGCCGGCAAGGCGACGGCACTCATGGTGGGCACGTCGGTCTGCATTGCGGCGTCAATCGCCGGCGACACCTCTCAGGATTTGAAGACCGGGTTTGTCCTCGGCGCCACGCCACGGCTGCAGCAAATCGGGGAGCTCATCGGCGTGGTGACATCGGCTGGGGCGGTCTGCTTGGTGGTCACGATGCTCCACCAGAACGTCCCGGGCGGACTCGGTGGCGCTGAGCTACCGGCACCCCAGGCGGTGCTCATGAAGCTCGTCATCGACGGGGTGCTCGACCAGAGCCTGCCGTGGGTGATGATCTTCATCGGCGTCGGTATCGGTCTCGTCGCCTCGATGTTCCGCATTCCCGTGCTGGCGTTCGCGGTGGGCGTGTACTTGCCACTGTCGACGATGGCCGCCGTGTTTCTCGGCGGGTTGCTCCGATTCGTTCTCACCAGACGCCAAACACCCGAGGAAGCGGAACGCCGGCGGGAAGAGGGCGTGTTGTTCGGATCCGGTCTCGTGGGTGGTGGAGGCCTGACCGGTGTGGTCCTGGCCATGTGGGTCGGTGCTCGGGGTGGGCGGCCGATCGAAGGATTCCCCCTGGCGCTCTCCCCCACTGGGCAGCAGGTACTCGCGCTGGCCACCATCCTGGCGATGCTCGCGTGGCTGGTGTGGCACGTGAAGCGTCAGCGCGTCACGGGTTGACACCGCCGATCGAGTGTCGCCTCTCGTCGTTGGCCTGGCATCCGCGGTCGTGGCGACCGGGGCGACCCTGCAGGGATCGGTGGGCTTCGGGCTGGGGCTCTTCTCGGTGCCCATCCTGCTGCTCATCGAGCCGCGGTTCGTGCCCGGTCCGTTGCTGTTTGCCTCGATCGGCCTGACGCTGCTGCTCACGCACCGCGAGCGCCGAGGCGTGCGGGTTTCCGATCTCAAATGGTCGCTGTCGGGCCGGGTGCTGGGTATCGCGGTGGCAGCGGCAGCATTGGCCATCGTTCCTGCGCCACGGCTGGCCATTCTCTTCGGCGCGCTCGTCCTGCTAGCGGTCGGGCTCAGCGCCACAGGGCTGCACATGCCGGTACGGCCCGGAACGCTCTTCGGCGCGGGGATCCTGTCGGGATTCATGGGCACCACGGTTTCGATCGGTGGGCCGCCCATGGCGCTGCTCTACCAACGGCAGTCGGGTCCGCAGATTCGCGGGACGCTGTCGGCGTATTTCGTAGTTGGGGTCACGCTGTCGCTCATTGGCCTCCACCTCGTGGGGCGGTTCGGGGTGGAGGAGTTCCTGCTTGCCTTAGCGCTCCTGCCGGGGATCGGCGTGGGGTTTCTGGTGTCACGACACACGGCCAGGGCCTTGGACGTGAGGTCGCTGCGCACGGCGATCTTGGCCGTGTCGGCGGTATCGGCGATGCTCGTGCTGCTGAGGGCACTGCTCTGAGGCTACCCCGATTCGTCGGTGCCCGGCCGCTTTTCGGGCGTCGCGGCGCCCCCGGCTGCGGGCAACGATCGTGGCGAGTGAACCCACACAGCGAGCGCGACGAAATCGTAGCCCGCGTGGGTCACCATGGGGGCCCAGACCCCACCGGTCACCACCGCGAGCGCTCCAAGATACAGCCCGATGAGGCCAGCCAGGATCGCATAGGTCGGGGTGATGAGATGCGCGAGCCCAAAGGCGACACTGGCTACGGCGACCCCGACCCAGATCCCGGCCACGTTGCCGACCCCAAGCTGAATCACGCCGCGAAACAGCGCCTCCTCGCCCGCCCCAGCGGCCGCGGCGATGAGCGCCAGCTCGGGGAGCGAACACGTGCGGAACAGCGGGAGGAGGTGCTCGTCAACTTCAGATACGAGCCGCCGGAAGGGTGCCCACGCGGAATTCGTCACCCACCACAGCAGACCGAGCAGCGGCACGATCGCCAGGGTGCCCGCCACCAGTCCGGACACTGACGGCGTGAGCGCCCCGAGCACGGGAACCTGCCACAACCATCCGAGCCCCATGGCCAGCACCAGGAGTCCGGCTTCGGTGCCGATGGCCAGAAGCGGGAAGCGACGCCGGATCACGACGACGTCGACCCCGTGAAACTTGCGGGTCCGATGACGACCCCCACTATACCTGACCGAGGACCTCTCGACTCTGGAGGAGCGCCCATGCTTCGCCCGATCCTTGGTGCCGCCATATGCTGCGTGTCCGTGCTCGTCGCGCCAACGGAAGCGCAGGGCCCGTCGGAAACTCGGCCCGACTCCGCACCGCTGTTCGCCTCCCACGACCTGCTCGAGGTCACGATCGAGGCGCCGCTCAAATCACTGCTGCGTCAACGGAATCGCGATGATCGCGACGCATTCGAGGGCACGCTGCGCTACTTCCAAGGCGACGGCGCACCCATCACCCTCGACGTCTCGCTCCGAACGCGCGGTCGGTTCAGACTCAATCCGCGTACGTGCAACTTCCCGCCCTTGCGCCTGAACTTCAAGAAGTCCCAGGTGGCGGGAACCATGTTTGCCGGTCAGGACCGAGTGAAGTTGGTGACGCATTGCCAGGACGGTCGCGACGAATACGAGCAGTATGTCCTGCAAGAGTATCTGGTCTACCGGACCTACAACCTCTTCACCGATCTGAGCTTCAGGGTTCGCCTGGCACGAATTACGTACGTCGACACGGAACAGTCGCGCGATCCGCTCGTCAAGTACGGATTCCTCATCGAAGACGAGGTCGCGATGGCGAGGCGCAACGGCTGGGAGGTGCTGGAAGTTCCGCTGGTGCCGCCAAACCAGATGAAGCAGGATCAACTGGTGCTCTTCGAGGTGTTTCAGTTCATGATGGGCAACACCGATTGGGACCCCTTTCTGACCGAGCCTGACCGCGGCACGTGCTGTCACAACGTTGTGATTGTCGGCGCGATGGCCGACTCGGCAATACCCGTCCCGTATGACTTCGACTGGTCAGGCGTGGTCTCGGCGCGGTATGCGACACCCGATCCGAAGCTGGGCATCCGCAACGTGCGAGAACGGCGGTTCTGGGGCATCTGCCGTCCGCGGGAGGAGCTGAACGCAGTGCTCCCGGTGTTCCAGGCGAAGCGGGAGGCGATCGACGAGCTGCATCGCTCACAGCAGGGGCTGGATCCGAAGCGGCTGGAACGGACGCTCGACTACCTCGACGATTTCTTCGAGATCATCGGTGACGAAGGCAAGGTGCGGAGTCAGATGGAGCGACGGTGCCGACAGACGTGACGGAGCGTGAACCAAGATGAGGGAGCGGACGGTTCGACTCACGGGGTGGAAGGCCCTGGTAGCCCTGGTGGTGCTCGCCGGGTTCGTGGGATATCGCTACTACGCCATGCGGGCGACCATGGCCACCGAAGCGGCCGACGAGCTCCGCCTGTGGCTGGCCGCCGAATATCAGGCCGCGGGACTTCCCGAGTTGGAGCATGCGCTGGCGACTGGCGATCGCGCCGCCGCGCAACGCAGCGCCACCGAGATGATCGCCCGCGATCGCATCGTGTTCATCGGGCTCGTGGGTCGGGGGAAGCCGGACGACCTGGTGGTACGGGCGGAGATCAGCGTCGATGGTCGCCCACCCCCCGTGGGATCGGCCGTTCGCTACTTCCGGATGCAGTATTCCGCGGTCACCGGTTGGCGGCTCACGCGCGAAACCACCGCGGTGAGTTACTACCTACGCGTCTTCTGAGAAGCGAGTTCCGGGACCCGACTACTTGCAGGGAAGGAACCGTACCGTCGTCTCCATCTCCTCCAGAACCTGCGCCAAGGCGGTCGCCGTGGCGTCGATGTCCTGCGCCGTCGTGGCGGCGGAGAGCGAGAACCGCACCGAGCAGTGCACGTCTTCGGGCGGGATGCCCATGGCGATGAGGACGTGTGTCGGCTCGGGCGATCCGGACTTGCACGCGGAACCGGACGACAGGGAGACGCCGTGCTGATCGAGCGCCACGACGAGTGATTCACCACGCAGACCCGGCAACGTCAGATTGAGGGTGTTCGGGAGCCGCCGGTCGGGGTGGCCGTTCAACGTGGCACGTGGCACGAGTGCTCGTACCCGGCCCTGAAGCTGGTCGCGCAGACGACGTACCGTCTCCTGGGCGTCGACGCTTCGGTGCGCCAGCTCGGCCGCCCGGCCCATGCCGACGATTGCCGGGACGTTCTCCGTGCCGGCCCGGAGACCACGCTCCTGCTTCCCTCCGTGCACCAACGGTGAGAGAGCCACGCCACGTTTCACGTAGAGAGCACCGATCCCCTTTGGTCCATGGAACTTGTGGCCGGACAGCGTGAGGAGGTCCACGTTCATCGCGTCCACGTCGATCGGCAGCTTGCCGGCGGCTTGGACCGCGTCGCTATGGAACAAGGCGCCGTGCTCGTGCGCCACAGCGCAGAGCTCGCGAATCGGCTGAATTGTCCCCACCTCGTTGTTCGCCATCATCACCGACACCAGGACCGTCTCAGGCGTGAGCGCGCGGTGCAGCGCCTCCGGTGACACGAGTCCGTATCGGTCCACGTCGAGGTACGTGACGGCGTAGCCGAGGGATTCCAGGAAGCGGCACGATTCGAGCACGGCCGGATGCTCAATGGCGCTGGTGATGAGGTGATGCCGATGGTCACCGGCCGCAAACGCTACGCCTTTGAGGGCAAGGTTGTCGGCCTCCGACCCACCGCCCGTGAACACGATTCGGCGTGGCCGGGCATTGATCAAGCGGGCGACACTGCGGCGTGCATGCTCGATGGCCTCACGGGCTTCCCGCCCGGTCCCGTGAATCGACGATGGGTTCCCCATGGTGGCCTCGAGGTACGGGGCCATCGCCTCCCGGACTTCGTCAGCCACGGCGGTGGTTGCGTTGTTGTCGAGGTAGATCCGGCGCTTCGGCCGCGACGGCGCGGCGGGGGCGGAGAGCACGACCGGACCGCACGTCGACGCGTGCCCGCTGGGCTGCGGTCCGTTTCCCGAACCGGCTTGGACTTTGATCACGTCGCAGAGAAGCGCCTTGTACACGGGGAATCCCGAGATCTCGTCGGCGTTGTCCAGGTCGGTCAGCTCGTTCACGTTCCATTGCTGCCACGCGGCGGGACCGACCGGTGTACCGCCCCCCATGTTGCATTCGATCGCCCCCGGCCGAATGTCGTCACTCACGAGGGCACGAAACGGGACCGCACCACGTGGCGTGCGAACCTCGACCAGATCCCCCGAACGGATGTCGCGTGCCGCGGCGTCCCCGGTGTGGAGGGTGACGGTCGGTTCTGGGTTGTCCCTGACGAGGCCTTCGATCCCATGGTGCTGGGATCGGAAGTCGGTATGTGGCCGCGCGCCGGAATTGAAGACGAGTGGAAACTGGTCGGCCAGGTCGGGCCGAGCCATCGGACCCTCGGTGGGCTCGGTGTAGGTCGGGAGCGGCTCGTATCCGAACTCGTCGAGCACGCTCGACCAGATCTCGAACTTCCCGGTGGGGGTGTCGAACCCCGGGGCACCGTCGGGTCGGAGCCCGCCCTTCTCCCACTTCTTGTATTCCATGAGTGGGGTCGGGAGCTTCACCCAACCGCCAGCCGCTCGGATGCGTTCGAGCGTGTGCCCCGATCCCTCGAGCGCGAAGCGGATCATCGCCTCTTCGCTCTGTGGGTACAGGTGACCATAGCCCAATCGGGCCGCTAACTCCGCCATGATGAGATAATCGTTGCGGGCCTCACCGACGGGCTCGACGACCTTCTCCCGCAACCGGAAAATCGGACCGTACACCATGTACGACTCGATTTCGAACATGGTAGTGGCTGGCAACACGATGTCCGCGTACGCGGCGTCGGCAGTGAGCTGGCGGTCGATGCACACCAGGAACTCGAGCTTGGACAACGTCTCCCGCCACACGGGGGTCTGGGGCCACGACGTGAGCAGCGATGCCCCGTGGACGATGAGTGCCCGAATACGGTACGGCGATTCCTCGAGCACCGAGGTGACCAAGCCGCTGGCGTGCGACTCACCACGATAGTGGCTGTACAGGGGGTAACGGTCGCGAGCGACGGCACGGTCGAGCGCGGGATTCGGCTGGTTGCACGCGCGGTTGATGGGGAAGTGCGTGTCACGCATGGCGAGGCCGATGCCGCCGGGGACGTCGAGCTGACCGGCCAAGGCGAAGAGCGTGAGCACCGCACGAATGGCTTGGATGCCGCTGTTCGAGTATTCGAGGCCCGTGTACATGACCGGGCAGGCGCCGGTGGCGTTGCAGATACGTCGGGCGAGGCGGCGGATCGTGTCGGCGGGTACCCCGGTGATCGAGGCCGCGACCTCCGGACTGAAGTGCTGCACGTATGTTCGCAGCTCGTCGAATCCATGACACCACTCGTCCGCGAACACCTCGTCGTACAACTCCTCTTCGATGATCACCGCCAGCATGCTGAGCGCGAGCGCCCCGTCCGTCCCGGGTCGAATCGGAATCCACTCCGCCTTGGTGCGGGTGACGGTTTCGGTGCGTCGAGGGTCGATGACGACGATGTCGGCACCGCGTGTCGCCGCGGCCTCGAGCCGGGCCATGTCGAGGGGAGGGGAGTCGGTGGCGGGGTTGGCGCCCCACACCACGAGCACCTCCGCCGATTCCATGTCCGTGAACATGTCGACGAGCATGCGCCCCATGGTCACGTGCGGCGCGATCATGGCGAACGAGACGTAGCACAGCGCGCCTACCCCCATGGTGTTGGGCGAGCCGAAGGGGAACAGCACATTCGAAGCCGAGGACACGGCGACGCCTTGGGGTTGGAACATGTCGCAGAGCGACAGCTCGAACGCGCCGCGCCCGGTATAGATCGAGACCGCTTCGGGCCCCGACACCTGCTTTATCTGCTGGAGTCGGTCCACGATGACTTCGTACGCCTCGTCCCACGAGATCCGTTGGAACTCGTGTGTCCCCTTGGGACCCGTACGTTTCATGGGATATCGCAGGCGGTGCTCCGAATGCACGATCTCCGGCGCGTGCTGGCCGCGACGACAGATCATGCCGAGCGGATGCCCCGTGTCGGGCCGGATGTCGACGAGCCGGCCGTCGGCGACCCGGACCTCGACCCAGCACCCGGCGGGACAGATCCCGCAGATCGCCTGTCGCCAGTCTCCAGTGTCAGAACGCTCGGTCATGCGACCCCTTCGGGAGGTGAGAGGCGCGAACCCCCGGGGAGGCTACGGTGCCGCAGCCTCTTGAACGAACGCGCGGGTGATGATGACGGGTTCCCTCGGCCAGTGCAGCTCCCGGTTGCGGCGCAGGGTGGGGCCGGCGGCGATGGCATCGACCACCTCGAGTCCCTCGGTCACCCGCCCGAAGACGGCGTAGCCCCACCCGTCGTGATATTGGTCGCGGTCCAGCTTGCGATTGTCGACCAGGTTCACGAAGAACTGGGTGGTGGCGCTGTGCGGATAATCGGTCCGGGCCATGGCCACGGTACCACGGAGATTACTCACTCCGTTCTCGGACTCGTTCATGATCGGGGCGGCCGTGGTGTTCGCCCGGCGGCCATCACTCCGGTAGTAGCCCGCCTGAATCACGAAGCCCGGCTCGACACGGTGAAAGATCAAGCTGTCGTAGAAGCCGATGCGCACGTGCGCGAGGAAGTTCCGAACTGTTTGCGGTGCGTTGACGCGGTCGAGCTCGAGCACGAGCCGTCCTTTCGTGGTTTCCAGCACCACGATCGGCCGAGGCTCGGGCTCGGCAGCGGAACCCTGGTCGTCCGTCTCGGGGCGGCACGCCGTGACAGTGGTAGCCACGATGGCCGCAACCACGGATGCTCGGATGAGATGTTGCACGTGTGCCTCCGGTCGAACATCGTCGTCCGCGACTTCCCCGCAACTCGAATAGTGATTTGGGGAACGGATCGGTGCCAATCCCGCACGGCTCGGTTCGGTGCCCGTAGTGTAGTCGCGTTCCGGGCCTGATGCACTACCTTTGTGGGGCCCACGCCGTGTAATGGTGCCTCGCGCCACCGACCCGACCGGAGCCGTGTGACGAGACCGCATCCCGCGAGCATGACCGCCTTCGTCGCCGCCGCGTTTGGGGCCGGGCTGATGATTGCCTTCCAGACGGCGGCGAAGGCGACGCGTGACGCGCTGTTTCTCTCGAGTTTCGACGTCTCGTTGCTCCCACGCATGGTGGTGCTGTCGGCCCTCGTATCGATGATGGCCGCGCTCGCGGCGTCGCGATGGATGACCCGGTTCGGCCCCGCTCGACTCATCCCGGTGGCCTTTGGCGTAAGCGCGGCCCTCCTGTTGGTCGAGTTTGCGCTCGTCGATACCTATCGAGGACCGATTGCCGTCGTGCTGTATTTGCACTATGGAGCGCTCGGGGCCGTGTTGATCTCCGGGTTCTGGTCGGTCGTGAACGAGCGATGGGACCCGAGGACCGCCAAACGCTACGTGGGCCGGATTGCCGCCGGCGGGACCATTGGTGGCCTTGCGGGCGGGTTGCTCGCGGAGCGTGTGGGAGCGCTGCTGGCCTCGGTCGTCGCCATGCTGCCCATTCTCGCGGCTTTGCACATCGCGTGCGCGTTCCTCGTCGTGGCGATGCGGACGAGCGGCGCGGGGACCGTGCCGTCGTGGCCGGATGCGGACGTGACAACTACCCGGTCGGGACTGACCACGATCGGTGCCACGCCCTACCTGCGCGGCCTCGTGGCCCTGGTGTTGCTCCTCACGATCAGCGAAGTGCTCATCGACTATGTGTTCAAGGCTCGGGCAACGGAGGTCTTCGGCCGCGGAGACGAACTCTTGCGGCTGTTCGCGGTGTTCTACACGGGCGTGAGCTTGCTTACCGTCGTCGTGCAAACGGCTGCGAGCCGACCGGCGCTCCAACGACTCGGACTGACGCGCACCGTTGCCCTCCTGCCGGTCGGCGCGGCTGTGGGCGGGCTCGGTGCCTTGGCCGTCCCAGGGATCGTGAGCGTGACGATCGCGCGAGGGGTGGAAGCCATCCTCCGCAACGGACTCTACCGGGCGGGATACGAGTTGCTGTTCACCCCGATCACCCCGTCGCAGAAGCGGGCTGCCAAGACCCTGGTGGACGTCGGCGTCGTGCGGATGGGTGACATCGCCGGAAGCGGTTTGGTGCAGGCCGCTCTGCTGCTGTCGATGGCGGCGGCGACGAGGACCCTGCTGGGGATCGCGGTCGTGCTGTCCGTCGGCGCGGTCGTCGTGGCGCTGCGGCTCAGAACGGGCTACGTCCGGACGCTCGAAAAAAGCCTTCTCTCCCGGGCGATCCAGTTGGATTTGAACGAGGTGGAGGACGCGATCACCCGCAGCACCGTGCTGCAGAGCGCGGCGGGGTTGGGCCTCACCGCCGTCCGTCCGCGCGTCACGGGGGCGGCAGAGGGGGTGGCCGAAGTGCGGGCCCCCGAGCCGCCGCCCGCCGCCCTTCCTCAGGATCCCGAAGTCCGGCAGGTCATGGATCTCCGCTCGCGCGAGGCCACGCGGGTACGCGGCGTGCTCGGAGTCGAGACGCTCAACCCGGCGCTGGTCCCGCACATCGTCCCGCTCCTCGCGTGGGACGAGTTGCTGCACGACGCGATTGGGGCGCTCCGGCGGCTCGCCCCGCAGGTGACGGGCCAGCTCGTCGATCACCTGCTCGATCAACGTGAGGAATTCACGATCCGGCGGCGCATTCCGCTGGTGCTGGTCACCTGCCCGACGGGCCGAGCCGTCGAGGGCCTGTTGGGCGGCCTTGAGGACGCGCGTTTCGAAGTCCGCTATCGGTGCGGGCGGGTCCTGAGTCGCCTGCTCGACTTGAACCCGAAGCTCACCGTGCCCAAGGACCGCGCCTACGCCATCGTGCTGCGCGAGGTGGCTGTGGACCGGGGGGTCTGGCAGAGCCACCGGCTGCTCGATCAACTGGAGGACGAAGGTTGGTCGCCTGTCATGGACGAGCTGCTCCGCGAGCGGGCCAATCGTGGGCTCGAGCACGTCTTCACTATCTTGTCGCTCGTCATGGCTCGACAACCGCTCAAGGTGGCGTTCCGCGGTCTCCATACCGATGACGCGTTGCTGCGCGGTACGGCGCTCGAGTATCTGGAAAGCGCGTTGCCCGAGCCGATCCGCGAGGCGCTATGGCCGTTTCTCGAGGATACGGGAACGCGCCGCCACGGGCGGTCGGCGAACGACGTGTTGGCCGATCTCCTGGCCTCGAACCAGTCGATAGCAGTGAATCTCGAAGAGCTGAGGAAGAAGCGCGGGTCGAGCGCGCCCGACTGAGTCCGGCGCGCTCGTCGCGTCAGGCCGTGACGGCCTCCAGCCTCCGGTACCGCCGGCCGATCAGCACCGCCACCACGAGCCACACTGCCACCAAGCCCAGGTTCACGGCCGCGAGTTCCGTGTATTCGAGGCCCAACGCCAACGTCCCGCCAAACCACGTCACCGCCGCGAGCACATCCCCCGCTCGCTGTGAGAACGAGTCGACCACCTGCTTGGCCTTGTACTTCTCCTCGCGGGTCGTCGGCAGGAACAGCGCCTGACGGACCGTGTTGTTGAGCGAGTAGTCGGTGGAGTTCTCCGCGATCTTCGCCCACCGGACGGCGCCGAGAAACGGGACGATCACCATGACTGAGTACCCGACGAACGCTACGAGTGGGAGTATGAGGATAGCCCGTGAGATGTTGAAGTACTTGATGATGCGTGACACCAAGAACAGCTGCAGGAGCATCCCGACCAGGTTGACGGTCCCCTGGTAGCCGGAGTAGAACCGGTTGTAGATCTCCTCGGCGGTTCGACCCGCGGCCTCGCCGCTCGCGACCGCGCGGTCGGCGGCGTCGCGCACGAACGCGGCCAGGATGTTTTCCCCGCCGGTGTTGACCCAGTTCAACAGGAGGACCAGCATCGCCATCAGTAGCAGGTAGCGGCTCCGGAACACGAGCTGAAAGGCGCCGCCCGTGGATTGCGGTGGTTCGTCAACGGCAGGCTCCTCTGGGGGCTCCGCGACCGCTCGGAAGGTCCCGCTCTCCTGGCGATACTCCTCTTGTGGAACGCGGAACTCGCCGGTTGCAGCGCGAAATTGGCCCGTAGCGGCTGGCATCGTACCCGTCGTCAGCACGTCCGGCAGGTGCGTTTCGGTTCGCCGTCGCTCGCGCGCGTCGATGAGATTGCTGATCGCGATGCTCAGGATGAGAAGCGCTCCCGCGAGCAGGAAGAGTTGGCTGACGCCAATCCAGTCCTGAATGAAGCGCGGGAGCCAGGCCCCGATCACCGCTCCGGAAGACGATCCGAACATCACGATGGGGAACAGGCGTTTCCCCTCGTCGGTGGTGTACACGTCATTGGCGAACCCCCAGAACTGGGCGACGACCATCACGCTGAAGATCCCGAGCCAGATGTAGAACACGATCCCCACCGAGATCTGCAGGAGGCGGAGAGCGTAGAAGACGCCCAGACAGGCGATGAAGATGGTGGTGACAATATTGATGAGCCGGCGCCGTGGCACTCGGGACGCGAGTGCCCCGTACAGCGGCACAACGGCGAGCAGCACGATTGCTTGAGCCGCCGCCGACGCCGCCTTCGCGTCGACGCCTCCCGCCACGAGCACCAGCCCTTCCCGCAACACCTTCATGATCGAGTACGCGACGAAGATCAGGAAGATGTTGAATGTGAGCAGCAGGGCCGTGCCGCTCTCTCCGGCGCGCACGTCGGTGAAGAGCCGTAGCAAGCGGTCCAGAGGCGTGGGACGCAACGTGGCGGTCATACCCTAGGTCTCTCTCTCCCGAGAACTCGTCGGGCGGCGTGCCGGTTCCGCGTCGTGCCCGTCACGCCAGCGCCGACTCCTCCACGGCATCAGCCGTGAGGTCTTCCATCTCCTCGGCGGCGCTGCGCGGGAGGATCCACCCCCCCACAAACGTCACCGCACCGGCGATGGCGGTCGCGGCAAGCACACCCAGCTTGGCTGCGGCCAGTAGGTCGGCGCTCGGGTAGGCCAGCTCCGCAATGAAGATGGCCATAGTGAACCCGATCCCTCCCGCCGCCCCCATGACCGCCATC
>JBFIHA010000027.1:0-43491 GCA_041602035.1 Gemmatimonadales bacterium
CGAACGGGTTGTCGGCCGGTACGCGACCGTCATCGTGGAGGCGGATCACCGTGCCGTGGTGGTTTGAGAGGTCCTGGGCCGGGTGCGCCTCGAGATCCCCGCGCGGCGGCGCCTGGCGATCGCCGACCGTGATGAACAGGTAGCCATCCCGGTCGAACGCGAGCCGCGAGCCGTAGTGGTTGCGACCCTCCGATACCGCCTGGAAGATCTGTTGCACGTCGGTGAGCCGATCGTTCTCGAATCGGCCCCGCACCACCGCGGTTGTCGGTCCCGATCCCTGGTCGCCAGGCGTGGAGAAGCTCAGGTAGATGAGCCGGTTCGACGCGAAGTCGGGATGCAGGATCACGTCCAGAAGGCCGCCCTGCCCACGGGCCAAGACCGCAGGTACCCCGGGCACCGGGGCCTCCAACAGCTTCCCATTCCGAACGATGCGGAGCCTCCCGGGCCGCTCCGTCACCAGCATGTCCGCTCCCGGGAGGAAGGCGATGGACCACGGGTGCTCCAAACCCTCCACCACGGTGACGACACGAAAGGCATGTGCTTGCGACCGGTGCACCGGTGACTGGGCCGAGAGAAGCGTCGGGCCGCTCAACGCCAGCGCGGTGGCGGCAAGGGCTAGGGAGGTCCTGATCATCGTACACTCCGATCGCTGCAGTAGGGGAATCGAGTGTCGTTCAGTCATACGTGCATTCGCGCAACCAGTACGGTACCCCGTGCGGCGTGAGGAAGGTTCCGCGCGGTACCGGACCACGGTTCCATTCGCGCTCCGCAGGGTCGCCGGTGGGATATGCCGGCTAGGTAGCATGGAGGGCAACGTTGTACCCCTTGGCCTTGAACGCCGTTTCGATGCCGGCCCTGTCCACCGCCTTCATGTAGGCCTCTTTCGGCTCGACGATCCCGCGCTCCACGAGGTCCACTAACGCGTCGTTCAGGGTAGACATCCCCAGCTGCTTGCTGGTTTGAATGATGGACGGGAGCTGGAACGTCTTGCCTTCGCGGATGAGATTGCTGACCGCGGGGGTCGTGAGCATGATCTCGCGCGCCGCGACCCGCCCGCCGGTCTTCCTGCGGCACAGGACCTGGGCAATCACGCCACGCAGCGATTCCGAGAGCATCACCCGGATCTGTGCCTGCCGGTCGGCCGGGAACTGATCGATGATGCGGTCCACGGTGGACGTCGCCGTCGTCGTGTGGAGCGTGGCGAACACGAGGTGCCCGGTTTCGGCGGTTTCGATGGCGATCTCGACGGTCTCCAGATCCCGCATCTCGCCGATCAGTACGATGTCGGGGTCTTCGCGGAGGGCGGCGCGCAGGCCGGTCTTGAACGAGCGCGTGTGCAACCCCACCTGCCGGTGTGTCACCAGGCATCGCTGGCTCTGGTGCACGAACTCGATCGGGTCCTCGATCGTGAGGATGTGATCGTTGCGCTCCCGGTTCATCAGATTCACGAGCGCCGCCAGCGTGGTCGATTTGCCAGATCCCGTGGGTCCGGTCACCACGACCAGGCCCTTGGTGAGGTAGCACAGTTTCTGCACCGCCTTGCTGACGTCGAGCTGTTCGCAGGTCGGGATCTCGCTGGGGATGACGCGGAACACGCCCATGGGACCGCGGCGGTCCATCGCGGCGTTGCAGCGGAAGCGCGCCACACCTTCGAGCTCGTATGCGTAGTCGGCGTCACCGGTCTCCTGAAACGCTGTGAGATCCTTGGGCGGCATGATGCATTCGAGCATGCTGCGGAGCTGATCCGCCTCGAACGTTGCTCCCTGCTCGCGATCCAGCGCGCCGTCCTTGCGCAGGATGGCGGGCTCGCCCACGCGGAGGTGCAGGTCCGAGCCGCCGGAGCGAACCAGCAAGCGCAGCAACTCGTCGAGCTGCGCCCGGTCGGTGTCGGCATCACGGCCGGCACCGGCCACGGTGGCTTGGGGTGCCGCTGCCGCCGCGGTCGGCCCTGCCGCATTCGGGCGGGCCCGCAGCGTGGCGGTGAGCGATCCGTTGTCGGCCCGCACCTCCACGTCCACGTCGCCGGAAGGGGACCGATGCTGGAACGTGACGTCGGCCCCGGGCTGGATCTGCGTGCGCAGCTCGGGCGGCGCGATCTCCTTGATCAGGGCCAGCACCTGGGCGGCCTCGAGGGCCTTCTGCGTCACCGGCTTCGTGACCCCGCCGGCGGTGAGCCCCATGGGTTTCCCGCCGGAGAGCGTGAGCGCATCGGCGCCGCGTTGATGCAGGATTTCAATGAAACGGTTGAGTTGAGCCACGGGAGGACCTAGTCGAGGGGGTGAACGTAAAGCACCGACGCGCGGTTGACGTACTGGACCGTGTCGCCATCGGTGAGGTCAAAGAAGCCGGTCAGGTCGTTCAGGAAGTCCATGGCGCGCGTGTGAAGCGGCGGTAGCTCCGACCGGGTCGTGCCGCGGAACCGGTGGCCTCCGAGCACGTGTACCTCCAGCGTGAGCTCTGTGGCCACGGACGCGCGCTCCGGATCGTCCACGGCCGCCACCGAGGCCGGACAGGTCACGACCGCCACCTGGGCCTTGGCGACCAGGGCGGTCTCCCCCGCCGGCAGCGTCATGGCAAAGAACTGGTCCGGGCGGTTCAGCATGTCCAACGTGGTTTCGGCACCCGGGTGCAGCGCCGTCCCCGGCTGGAGATGCAGCTCCCCTTCGAGCACCGAGCCGTGGGCGAACCGGACCTGTGCCGATACGCGATGCGTGGTCTGCCAGTCGCTCATGGGTGATCTCGTCGCTCGTCGGGTGGAAGGCCTGCCGCAGGCCGGAGTGTACACCGTGGGACCGGAGTGGATGCAATCTAATGGGTCGGACTGCTTGGTCGTGTCCCAGTAGTGCGTGGGCCGCGACGGAACCGTCCTGGCCGGCTCCTTGCCCTCGCCGAGCCGCGAGTGCACGTTGGCTTCATGCCGCATTCCCGCGCACACCACTCCGGACGGTCGATGGCGCTGCGGGTGCCTCGCTGCGCGCGCTGCCTACAGTCGATGCGGGCGCGGTCCAAATACTGCGCCTCATGCCGACGCAAGATGGTTGGGGTCACGATCCTCGCGGTGGCGGCCATCGTGGCCGCGGCGATCTGGGCCTACTCCTTCCTCCTGGTGAGCGAGCCGTCGCCTCCGATCTGGATTCAGTAGGTATCGAGAACGCCCGCGGTCCAAGACTCACTCCTCCACTCCGCTCGTCTTGAAGCGATGATCGGACCCATGCGACGTCTGCGATGATGCAGTCCGCCAAGACAGGCCTCGCGCGCGTCGTGGGGTTCTGGGGCGCGGTGTGGATGGGGCTCGGCTCAATCCTCGGCGCCGGCGTGTTCGTGAGTCTGGGGATCGGTGCGGGCATCGTGGGCTCCGGTGTGGTGGTGGCCGTGGCCCTGGCGGCACTGGTGGCCACGGCCAATGGGCTGTCCAGCGCGCAGCTCGCGGCGGCCCATCCGGTGAGCGGCGGCACGTACGAGTACGGGCACCGCTACGTGCACCCAGCCGCCGGGTACGCTGCCGGCTGGATGTTTCTCTGCGCCAAGAGCGCCTCGGCCGCCACGGCGGCGCTCGGGTTCGCGGGGTACCTGCTGCACGTGTTCGGTGCGGCGGCCGACACCGCCACGCGGGTCGTGGTGGCACTTGCGGTCGTCGTCGCGGTGACGGCGCTCGTCGTGGGTGGGCTCCAGCGCTCGAACGTGGTCAATGCGGTGATCGTCTCGCTGACCATCGTGACGCTGATTGCCTTTGTCTCGTTCGGCGTGGCGAGCGTTGATGGCGACACGCTGGGATCAACCCTCGGATGGCATACGATGCTGGACGGGATCGATTCCCCGGCCGCCCTGCTGCAGGCCACCGCCTTGATGTTCGTCGCGTATACGGGCTACGGCCGCATCGCGACGCTCGGCGAGGAGGTCCGGGACCCGGGCCGCACGATCCCGCGCGCGGTGATCGGCACGCTGCTGATCTCGATGATCCTCTACGTGGCCGTGAGCGCAACGGCGGTCGCTGCGGCCGGAGCGGAGACATTCGCGCGCGCCACGCGGGAGGTGGCAGCACCGCTGGAGACCGTGGCGCAGGGCTTTGACGTGCCTCGAATAGCGCTCGTCGTCGCGATTGGTGCCGTGACCGCCATGGCTGGCGTGTTGCTGAACCTCGTCCTGGGGCTCTCCCGCGTCCTCCTCGCCATGGCGCGGCGGCGCGAGATGCCCGTGGGACTCAGCCATATCGATGCTGCTTCGCAGAGCCCGCGCCGGGCGGTCGTGGCCGTCGCGCTTCTCATCGGCGCGCTCGTGCTGCTGGGCGACGTGAAGACGACGTGGTCGTTCAGCGCGTTCACGGTGCTGATCTACTACGGCATCACCAATATGGCCGCCCTGCGGCTGCCACCGGCGTCACGGCGCTTCCCCCGCTGGGTGGCCGCCGCGGGCCTGGTCGCGTGCTTCGGGCTCGCGTTCTTCGTCGAGCCGCCTGTCTGGCTCGCGGGGCTCGGCCTCCTCGGTCTGGGCTTTGCGCTCCGGTGGCTGCTCCACGGTGCCCGTACCTAGCCACCCACGCGGCAAGGAGCACTGCCGGCCCGTGGCGTGAGGCAGATCACGAACGGCCTCATCCGCAACGAATAGCTTGGGGATCACGCCGGTCCCTGTTTCCTGGCTGTTCCTGGAATTCGTGCTGGAGGTTCCCCGTGCTCAAGGTCGCCCTCACCGTCCTGTCGCTTCTCCTCGCCGCGTGCAGTGACGATGGCGGCCTTGGGCCGGGGCCCAGTGTCGACGCCGACGTGGCTCGGTTCGTCGATCTCATGAACGACCACCGGGCGTCCGTCGGGTGCCCGCCACTCAGCTGGAATGTCGCCGTGGCGGCGGTGGCGCAGGCGCACAGCCAGGACATGGTGGACCGCGCGTTCTTCAGCCACACCAATCCCGATGGAGAATCCCCGTTCGACCGCCTAAGTGGGGCTGGAGTCTCGTACTCCCGGGCGGCGGAGAACATCGCCTGGGGCCATCCCACTGCCGATGCCGTGCTCAGCGCGTGGCTGGGGAGCGCCGGCCATCGGGCCAACATCGAGAACTGCCTGCTGACCCAGCACGGGGTAGGACTCCAAGACCAGCGCTGGACCCACGTCTTCATTACCCCGTGAGGGCGCGGGTTTGAGAGTGTTCGGGGCCTGGTAGCGTGGATCGGAATGCCAGCCCCGATTCACTACATCTTCATTCCGTTTTTAGACGGAATCGATACTATTGAGCTGTACGAAAGTATCAGTCATGCCGGTACTTTCGTTGGCTGGAAGAGGCATGAGACATCGGGGTGCCAACCCGCCCGGAAGGGGCGCGACGGCAAACCAGGAGGTTTCGCTATGCACCGTTCGCTACTGGCTCGCTGGGCGCTCAGCGTGCTGGCCGTGGCGTTCGTATTCTCCGCTTGCGGCGATGACAAAACTGTGGTGGAGCCCACTGACGATCCACCAACCATTGACCTGACCGCCCCCGCCGGGGGCGCCGCGGTCCAGCCCGGAGCGGACGTCCAGATCACCTGGACCGCCACGGACGATAACGCGGTGGTCGGCGTGGATCTCTTCGTCGTGTCCGCCGGCGGACCCACGGTCATCGCGCGGGACGTTACGGGTTCGAGTTTCACCTGGACGACTCCCAACTCCGACCTGTTTGCCGCCAAGGTCCGCGCAACCGCGAAAGACGCCGCGGGGCAGACAGCCACCGACGAGAGCGACATGTTCGCGGTGGTCACCCATTCGGCCACCGGGTACGTCACCTCAAACACCTGCAAGAACTGCCATATCGGTCCCTACACCGAGATGTTCGCGTCCGGCCATCCGTACAAGATCCAGAAAGTCTCAGGGGGACCGCCAACGTTTCCGTACTCGACTGTCCCGAACCCACCCACCGGGTATTCGTGGAGCGACATCACCTACGTGATCGGCGGCTTCGGGTGGAAGACCCGGTTCATGGACAAGGACGGGTACATCTTCACCGACGGCGTGTTTGGGACCCTGAGCCAGTACAACCTGCCGCGGTCGGATCTGGGTTATACCGAGAACTGGGTGCCTTACGACGCGTCGCTCACGAGTCCGAAGCCGTACACCTGCGGTGCCTGTCACACCACCGGCTGGCAGACCACGGCACAGAACGGCGGCGTGAATCAGGACGGGCTGATCGGCATCGAGGGGACGTGGGAGGAGACGGGAATCACCTGTGAGGCATGCCACGGGCCCGGCGCGACCCATGTCGCGACGCAGTCGGCTGCCAACATTGTGATCGACAACAGCTCGGCGCTGTGCGGCCAGTGCCACGTGCGCGGCGACCCGGCGACGATCCCGGCGAGTGGTGGGTTCATTCGGCACCACGAGCAGTACAACGAGCTGCTCGCGAGCCCGCACGCGGGTCGGAACTGCGTCGACTGCCACAGCCCGCACAAGGGCGTGCTGTATGGTCAGGCGGCCGCCGGCGGCATCCACACCACGTGTCAGGACTGCCACCAGGGGAAGACGCTCAATCACGTCAACATCTCGTGCGAGTCCTGCCACATGGCCAGGGCCACCAAGACGGCGCAGAACCGCGACGTCTATCGGGCAGATATCCGCACGCACCTGTTCCGCATCAACACGGACACCACGCTCACCCGTGTCAACATGATGGGTGGCAGTTTCGCGGCCGACTACGTGAGCCTCGACGTGGCGTGCTATCAGTGCCACCGGGACCCCTCGGGAGTCGGTGGGACCCGCAGCATCCAGAGCCTCACGGTGCTGGCGCTGCGGGCGAATGTGATCCACTGAGGCTCGGATCGGGCTCACGCGCCCGGCACGCAGTATCATTCGGGGTCGGCTTTCGAGCCGGCCCCGAGTCGTTCATGGCCAACTGGGGAAAGGTCTCGTCAGGAATGAGGAGTGCAGCGTTGGGGCGTGGCTGGGGTGGTGTCGCCACGCTCGCCTTGGGTCTGGTCGTCGCCTCGTGCTCGGTGAAGCGCGTGGACGCGGACGCCACCGCGCAGCGGGACGGGCGGTTGTACGCTCTCGAGAGCGGTCAGCCGTACACAGGCATCGTGATCACGCGGTTCGAGGGGTTGGAACAGGTCCAGCGGGAGGACCGCTACCGGGACGGTGTTCGGCAGGGCCGAGCCACGGTGTACTACCCGGACGGGACGAGAGCCGAGGAGGTGGACTACCGGGGTGGCCGGCTGTACGGCAAGCGGATCGAGTGGTACGAGACCGGCGCTCGGAGGCGTGAGGAATCCTACGTTGGGGGTGAGCGACACGGGGTGGTCCGCGAGTGGGCGGAATCTGGGACGCTGGTGGCGGAGCGCTCGATGAAGGACGGGGTCGCCGACGGTCCCGCGCGGACGTGGTACCCGTCCGGCGCGAAGAAGGCCGAGTTCACGTACGGCGACGGCTCCCTGGAGGGCGAGTACAACGAGTGGTACGAGAGCGGCCAGCAGAAGATCCAGCGCTCGTACCGCGATGGCTACGCGCATGGGCCGGCGAAGGAATGGTACGACAACGGCCAGCTCATGAGCGACGGCTCGTGGACGGCCGGCGAGCCCGACGGTTCCTACGCGCGGTGGCATCCGAACGGCCAGAAGGCTGCGGAAGGAACGTATCGCGCCGGCGAGCCCGTCGAACTCAAGCTGTGGGACGAAGCCGGGAATCCGTTACCTGGCGTCGGGCCACCGACTCCCGAACGCGGAGATGGATCGTGAAGCGGGCGCTTCGGATGCTTCTCGCGGCGTCGACCGTCATTGCGGCGTGCGCCACGGGTGGACCGAGCTTCGAGGCGGAAGTCGCGCTCGCTCCGCTGGCCGAACCGGTCGAGGAGGTTGCGAGCCTCCACCTCGCCGCGTTGGGCTACGAGGTCCACGCCGTGCAGCGGCGATCGACCAGCGCGACCCTTTCCGCACTCAAGATTCGCCCCGGGGCGGCGCCGGGCAGCGTGCATTTCGACTGGCTTCACGTCACGATTATGCATCACCGCATCGTCACCGGACGACCAACCTGGGAGAGTGCGCGGGGCGAAATCGTCCACGTGCGCGCCATAAGCGAGGAGCAGACCCGATCCCGGCGCACGATCCCGCCGACGACCGAGGCGATCGCTGATGCGTTGGCGTTCATCGAGGCCATGAAGGCCGCCCGGGAAGAGCCGGACGAGCACGGGGACGTTGGTCTTTTGCCGACGGGAAGAGTAGACTTCTGCCGATCGCCACACCGCGCCTGTAGCTCAATCGGATAGAGCACCTGGCTTCGGACCAGGGGGTTGGGGGTTCGAGTCCCTCCGGGCGCATGCTCAAACATTTTTCGGATCCGGCCGTCCGCGAGTCCGCGAAGAGCGCATGAACGCCGTTTCGCACCGTGTCGTGACTCCCGTCTTGCTCGCCGAGCTGCTCGTCGCGGCCTGTGCCGGGACGTCACCGGGCCCAGCAGTTTCGCCCGTCGAGCTGGATCTCCGGGCCGGCGCGCTGCCGAGCCCAGGGTTGTGCCGGATCGTGAGCCAGGACAGCGCCTATCCCCGATCACAAGCGTGCGACCAGATCGAGCGGGAAGCGCCGGTCGGGTCCCGAGTAGTGTACCGTCCGGCGGACGGGAGTCGCCGGATCGTGGTGTGCTACATGAGTCCTGCGGAGCGGGGCGTCATCATCGGGGTGGACGTGTTCGATCTGGACACCAGACGGAACATCGAAGTGCTCCAGCGCCTCGGGGACCCGCCGCCACCGGGTGGCTGCCAGCACGCACTGCTCCTCGGCCGGCGCTAGGCGGCCGTTGCTACCAGCGTTCGATCTCCCCGATGAGGCGACGGACCCGATCGGGGAGCGCCGTCTTCCTGTCTGCCCGATAGTCGTAGGCCACCACGATCCCCGTGCCCTCGGCGGCGACTGAAGCGGCTGCCACCGACACCAGCACGTACTCCATCGTGAACCGATCGTCCTGGATGCTCGAGGCCCGCGTCGCGACCTGCACCGCGTCAGGATACACCAACGCGCGGCGGAACCGGCAACTCGTAGAGTGAAGAATCGCGCCCACCTGGTCCCGCTCGTAGGCCTCGAGGAACCCGCATCGGGCGAGGTACTCCACGCGCGCCGATTCGAAATATCGGAAGAACACGGTGTTGTTGAGATGGCCGTACGCGTCCATCTCCCCCCACTGTACTGGCAGGGTGAGCACGACGGGGAACCCGACGACCGCTGGGTGAATCTGATCGTCTCGCGGCACGCACGCTCCTCTCGCACGGGCTGATCGCCACCAACGCGGCGGGTAAGATCGTCCGTGCGGCGCACCGCGGCAACACGTGCCCTGGCGTCCGCGGCTTTGCCAGACGTAACTTGCGCGCGATGCCTCGCCCCCGTACCGGAGAACGCCTGCCGCGAACCGACGACGGCTTCGGCCGGTTCATCGACAGCCTTCCGGAGGGCGTGTACGTGAGCGACCAGGCAGGTGCGTTTCTCGACGCCAATCAGGCGCTGGCCGATTTCCTCGGCGCCACGGGCGTCGATGATCTGGTGGGTCGCTCGATGGCCGAGACCTTTGATGAGTCGGAGGCCTGGGGGCGCCGAGTTGCGGCGGCGGCGGACGGTCACGTGGTGTGGGAGATGGAGCGCCGCGTTCGGTGCTTCGACGGTGGCCGCCGGGCCGCACTCGACTTCGGGGCCGTGGTGCGGCGATCGGCGGGCGGCACTGTCTATCAGGGCGTCCTCGTGGACGTGTCCCGGTACGCCGAACGTGAGGAGGAGCTGCGGCGGCTCCTGGTGCGCGATCCGCTGACCGGCTGCTACAACCGTCGGTATCTCTCCGAGTTCATCGCGCAAGCCCACGCAGAGCAGGAGCGCTGGGGCCTCATGATGGCCGACTTGGACGACTTCAAGGCATACAACGACGAGCACGGTCACCTGGAGGGTGACAAGCTGCTGGTGCAGATGGCGGCGTTTCTCGGGCGGTGCCTGCGAACCGATGATGCGGTGGTGCGGTTCGGCGGGGACGAGTTCGTGGTCGTGTTGAGGAACGACAGCGTCGACCACCTGGACAGGATTGCCGAGCGGCTTCGCGCAGCGGCCGAGGCGGCGGCGCCGGCGGCGTTCTCACTGGGTGTCGCGGTTCGGGGGGTGGGGGAGCCGTTCGAGGGGACGCTCGCGCGGGCCGACGAGCGCATGCGCCACGTCAAGGTTCGAGATCGGCGTGATCGGACGCGCCGCCGCACCGATCGATGACGACACAGGTGCTCGAGTTGGTCGTCGTGGGACTGGTGGGTGGGAGCCTCGGGGCGCTGTTCGGCGTGGGCGGCGGAATCATTCTCGTGCCAGGGCTCATCTTCGTGGCCGATCTTTCCTTCACTGGTGCCGTCGCAACGAGTCTCGTGTGCATAGTTGCAACGTCGGTGGCCGGCAGCACCGTGTTTCTGCGGCGTCAGGTCGTTGACCTCGATGTCGCCGTGGAGCTCCAGTTCTTCGCTGTGGTCGGCGCGGTGGTTGCCGGTCTCTCTGCTGCGATGATCCCGACGGGCCCCCTCTATTTCGCGTTTTCTGCGTTGCTCGTGGTCACGGCGTATCACATGCGCCCCGGTTCGATCCCCCACACGTCCGTGGAGACCCGTCCCCCTCGACGCGGGGCGGCCCGAGGGGCGTCGGTTGGGGCGGGGCTCGTCTCCGGCTTGCTCGGGGTGGGCGGAGGCGTACTGAACGTGCCCATCCTCCACCTCTTGCTGGGCCTACCGTTCGAGCGCGCGGCGGCCGGGTCCATCTACATCATCGGTGTCACCGCCGGGGCGGCAGCGGCCGTCTATCTGGCGCGCGGCGACGTCCACGTGACCGTGGCTGGGACGACCATGCTGGGTACGGTCGTGGGCGCGTCACTCACGGCTGCGTTGGGCGTGAAGCTCGACCAGCGTCTTCTCAAGTGGGGATTCGCCCTGTTGCTCCTGGTGGTCGCCATTCGCATGGTGGGACGTGGCCTCGCCCAGTTCTGACCGCCCCTCTGCCCGTCCGCGACGCCGGTGGCTTGCGAGCCTGTTCACCGGGTGTCTGCTCGCGACCGTCTCCATGGTCGTCGCGGGACTCGTGACTCGAAGTTCCGCCCCCGTCGTCGCCGGCCTGTCGCTGCTCATCGGAACGCCGTTCATCGCCGCGCTCGCGATTGCGCTGGGGACGTTTGCATCCCGCGGTCGTCTGGCGGCCTACGCCGCGGCCACGATCGCGTTCGCCGCGCTGGGTGCGTGGCTCGCGGGCTGATGCTGCCACAGACCCTTGGGATGATTGGCCTCGGTGCCGTGGGCGGCTCAGTGGCGTGGGACGCGGCGCAGTCGGGCGTATCGCGTGTAGTGGGGTATTCGCGGAGCCCTCGAGACGGCGTGGCTGCCGTCAAGGCGGGGGCCGTGACGGAACTGATGCACGATGCCGCCGCCGTCGTGCAGACGGCGGACCTCGTGGTGTTCGCCACCCCTCCCCGGGACACACTCGCGCTATTGGAGTCCCTGGGCCCGGCCATGCGGGAGCGGCGGGTGTTCGCCACGGACGTCACGAGCATCAAAGGCACGGTGATGAGGGTGGCCCAGGCGCAGGCCCTCCACGATGTCTTCGCCGGCTCCCATCCCCTCCTGAGAACTCCGGAGACCGGTTTTTCCGGGGCCCGCTTCAACCAGTTGAAGGGCGCTGTCGTGTATGTGACGCCGTTAGCAGGTGGAGGCGAGGCCGGTCGCGAGATCGAGGACTTCTGGAGCCGTGCAGTGGGGGCGTTGCCGGTGACGATCGATGCCGACCGGCACGACGCCATGGTGGCGTGGACCGGACATCTCCCCCACGTCGTTGCGGCCGCACTGGCGGTGGCGCTCGCCAAGCACGGACCAGCCGGCGTGACGCAGGGGCAGACCACGCTCGATGCGACGCGCGCGGCGGTCAGTGCGCCCGCCTCCTGGGCCGAGATTCTGATCGCCAACCGCCGCGACGTGATTGAGGCCCTACGACACTTCACGTCCGAGGTCGATGCACTCCGCGAGGCGCTGGACGAGGAGGATCTCGCCGGGATACGTCGGGCGCTCGAGGCGGGAGCGGGCTGGCGACGACGATTCGACCAATGAGTGATCGCACGCGCCGCAGTCGGGTGGTGGCAATCGATGGCCCGGCGGGTTCCGGGAAATCGACGACGGCCGAAGCCGTGGCTCGCGCGCTCGGGCTCCCACACGTCGAGAGCGGCGCGTTGTACCGAGCCGTGACCCTCGCAGCGCTGGACGCCGGCGTCGCGCTCGAGGGACCCCGCTTGGTCGCGTTGGCGCGCGCGCTCCCCATCCGGCTGGACCTCACGGCGGGCGGGTTCCGGCCCGAGATTGCCGGCACCGACGTGTCCGAGGCGATTCGCGCCGAACGCGTCACCGCCCACGTCTCCGCGGTCTCGGCCATCGAGGACGTGCGACGCTGGGTGAACGAGGAGGTGCGGCGCGCCGTCGCTCACTACCCCGCCGGGGCGGTGCTCGACGGCCGGGACATTGGGACCGTGGTGTTCCCGGACGCGCTGCTCAAGATCTATCTCACCGCCACGCCGGACGAGCGGGCCCGTCGTCGCCTGCGGCAGGACGGCCGGCCGTCGAGTCCGCACGCGCTTCGCCGCGAAGTCGAGGAGCTGGCACGCCGCGACGCCGCCGACTCCTCAAGAGCCCTGGCGCCGCTCAAACCGGCGCCGGATGCGGTGCTCCTCGACACCTCGGACATGTCCCAGGAGGCCCAGGTGGGGCATATCGTGGCTCTGGCCCGGAAGGCGTTCAGTTGACTTGACATAGGGTCACCTGCGGTCTAGCGTTCATGGCTTCCGTCCCCCGCGGTGGGGGACGGCATCTGCCGTGGGCAGACGAACCAGTCAACCCTTAGACCCGATGTCGATGCTGGACATGCTCGAAACCGTGCCCGAACCCTCAACGCCATCTACTTCCCCCCAGCCCCCTTCGACCCCCGGCTCCAGCAGCGCGCAGGCGTTCCCCGTCAGACAGGATCTGTACGACGAGGGGTACTCCGACGCGGAGTACCAGAAGATGCTCGAGCTGTATGAGGGGACGCTCCAGAGCATTCAGGAAGGGGAAATCGTCAAGTCGAAAGTGCTCCGGGTGACCGAGAGCCACGTCATTCTGGACGTGGGGTTCAAATCCGAGGGGGCCGTCGGTATCGACGAATTCAAGGATCCAACCGCGGTCGCGCCGGGCGACGAGGTGGAAGTGCTGCTCGAGCGCCTCGAGGACGAGGAAGGCTCGATCGTTCTGTCGAAGAAGAAGGCCGATTTCATGCGGGTGTGGGAGAAGATCCGCCACGCCTATGAGAACGACCAACCCGTGGACGGCACGCTGCAGAAGAAGATCAAAGGGGGCGTGGTCGTCGATCTGATGGGTGTCGACGCCTTCCTGCCGGGCAGCCAGATCGCGCTCCGGCGGGTGCCCAACATCGACGAGCTGCTGGGGCAGACGTATCAGTTCAAGATCATCAAGCTCAACAAGCGGCGCCGCAACATTGTGGTGTCACGGCGCGTGATTCTGGAGACGGAGCGGGCCCATAAGCGCGAGCACCTGATGAAGGAGTTGGAGGTCGGTCAGGTGCGAAAGGGCGTGGTCAAGAACATCACCGATTTCGGTGCGTTCATCGATCTCGGCGGGGTGGACGGCCTGCTCCACATTACGGACATGAGCTGGGGCCGGGTGTCGCATCCGTCCGAGGCGGCGACCCTCGGCCAGGACATCGACGTGAAGGTGCTCGACATCGATTGGGACCGGGAGCGGATCTCGCTCGGTCTGAAGCAGCTTCAGGCATATCCGTGGGAGAACGTGACCGAGCGCTATCCGGTTGGCGTGCGGGTGCAGGGCAAAGTCGTGAGCATCACCAACTACGGCGCGTTCGTCGAGTTGGAGCCGGGCATCGAGGGTCTCGTGCACATCAGCGAGATGAGTTGGACGCGCAGCGTGCGCCATCCCTCGAAGATCGTGTCCATCGGTGAGACCATCGAGGCGGTGGTGCTCAAGGTGGATCCGGAAGAGGAAAAGATCTCGCTCGGAATGAAGCAGACCGAGCAGGATCCGTGGATGATGCTGCCGATGAAGTATCCGGTCGGCACGCGCATCAGCGGCAAGGTCCGCAACCTGACCTCCTTCGGCGCGTTCGTCGAGATTGAGCCCGGCATCGACGGCCTCATTCACATCTCGGACATGTCGTGGACCAAGCGGGTCCAGCATCCATCGGAGATCGTGAAGAAGAATGACACCGTCGAAGTCGTGATCCTCAACATCGATCCCGAGAACAAGCGGATCTCACTCGGTCTGAAGCAGATGATCGAGGATCCGTGGCTCAAGATCGCCGAAACCCACCCGGTGGGGATGGACATCGACGGCACGATCGTCCGCTATCAGGACAACGGCATCGTGGTGGATCTCGGCGGCGACCTCGAGGGCTTCGTACCGCAGTCGCAGCTGCCCATTCCGGACGGCAAGAGCGCGGAGAGCGTCACCAAGGTCCGGCAGTCGGTGTCGCTCAAGGTGCTGGAAGTGGATCCCATCCATCACCGGATCATCCTCGCCGCCACCGAGTTCGGCGAAGTGCCGCCGGACGAGCCGGAGCCGGCGACTGCCGAGGTCGCGTCCGACGAGGAGGGTGACACCGACGAGGCGGTGATCGCGGAAGCTGAGGAACAACCAGAGGCCGCGGCCGAGGTGCCGTCGGAGCAGTCCGAGAACGACACGCCCACCGGCTAGCGCGGGAGGGGGCCGCCGGCCGGCCGCCCCCGCGGGCTACCACCCCGAACCCCATCCCGACGTGACCCTACAAGAGCGACTCGATCAGCTCCACCGCCTCCGGGCCGAATCGGAGGCAGGGGGAGGGCCCGACCGCGTCAAGCAGCAGCACGCCAAGGGAAAGCTCACCGCCCGCGAACGCCTCGATCTCCTGCTCGATCCCAGATCGTTCGTCGAACTGGACCGATTCGTCACGCACCGGTCTACGGATTTCGACCTAGCCGAAAGAAAGGTGCTGGGCGACGGGGTCGTGACGGGGTACGGCCGCATCGACGGCCGCCTGGTCTACGTCTTCTCCCAGGATTTCACCGTGTTCGGCGGCTCGCTGGCGGAGGCGCACGCCGAGAAGATCTGCAAGGTCATGGACCTCGCGGTGCGCAACGGCGCGCCGATCATCGGGCTCAATGACTCGGGCGGGGCCCGAATCCAGGAAGGGGTCGTCTCGCTTGGCGGCTATGCGGACATCTTCCTGCGTAACACGCTCACGTCGGGGGTGGTGCCGCAGATCAGTGCGGTGCTGGGACCCTGTGCCGGCGGCGCGGTCTACAGCCCCGCCATCACCGATTTTGTGTTCATGGTCCGTGGTATCTCTTACATGTTCGTTACGGGACCGAACGTGGTGAAGACGGTGACGCACGAGGACGTGACCACCGAGGAGCTGGGTGGCGCCGACGTGCACGCGTCGGTGTCCGGCGTGGCGCATTTCGCGCATGATTCCGAAATGGAGTGTCTGGCCGAGATTCGTCGCCTGCTCGGCTTCGTCCCGGGAAACAACGTCGACAGTCCCCCGGTGCGCGCCTCGGACGACCCGGCCGACCGGCGCGACGAAGAGTTGCTGACGGTTGTCCCGGACAACCCCAACAAGCCGTACGACATGCACGAGGTGATTCGCTCGGTCGTCGATGATGGGGAGCTGTTGGAAGTGCACCGTGACTATGCACCCAACATCATCGTGGGCTTCGCACGCCTGGCGGGACACCCGGTGGGCGTGATCGCCAACCAGCCGGCGGTGCTGGCGGGTGTCCTCGATATCAAGGCGTCACAGAAGGGCGCACGGTTCATCCGTTTCTGCGACGCGTTCAACGTCCCGCTCGTGACGTTCGAGGACGTGCCAGGATTCCTTCCCGGTGTGGACCAGGAGCACGGTGGGATCATCAAGAACGGGGCGAAGCTGCTGTATGCCTATGCGGAGGCGACGGTACCGAAGATGACCGTCATCACCCGAAAGGCGTACGGCGGCGCCTACGACGTCATGAACTCCAAGCACATTCGTGGCGACTACAACATTGCGTGGCCCACGGCCGAGATCGCCGTGATGGGTCCGAAGGGGGCCGCGGAGATCCTGTTCAAGCGTGACATCGCGGCCGCGGAGGATCCACAGCAGCGCCTCGACGGGCACGTGGCGGAGTATCGCGAGAAGTTCGCGAACCCCTACCTTGCCGCGGCTCGAGGATACCTGGATGACGTGATCGACCCCCGAGAAACGCGGCCGCGTCTGATCTCCGCGCTCCAGGCGATTCGCACCAAGCGCGACGCCAATCCGCCCAAGAAGCATGGCAACATACCGCTCTGACGTCGGTAGGATGGTCAGGCGGTATGGCGGTAGGTTGTACCGTCCTACCGTTCCGCCCACCTACCGCCCTACCGCCCTCCCATCCTACCACCCGTGCCGTCCCGCGTCCTAGTAGCGAATCGCGGCGAGATCGCCCTCCGGATCGTGCGGGCGTGCCACGAAGAAGGCATCGAGGCGGTGGCGGTGTATTCCGAGGCCGACCGCATCGCGCCACACGTCAAGGCCGCTGACGCCGCGGTCGAGTTGGGACCGCCACCGGCCAGGGACTCGTACCTCAATGTCGAACGGATCGTGGACGCCGCGCGGCGCACCGGGGCCGACGCGATCCATCCCGGCTACGGTTTCCTCGCCGAACGCGCACACTTTGCCGAAGCGGTGGAGCAGGCTGGTCTGGTGTTCATCGGGCCGCCCTCCTCGGCCATCCGGATGATGGGGGAGAAGACCGAGGCGCGACGCCGCATGGCGGACGCCGGCGTGCCGATCGTCCCGGGAACCACGGAACCGCTGGCCGATGCCGGAGCCGCCGTGGAGGCAGCTGGTGCTGTGGGCTATCCGGTGTTGCTCAAGGCGGCGGCGGGCGGGGGCGGGAAGGGTATGCGCGTGGCGCGCACGGACGAAGAGGTGCGAAAGGGATTCGGGCAGGCGGCGTCCGAGGCCGCCACCGCGTTTGGTGACGGCTCGGTGTACCTGGAGAAGTTCGTGGAGCGGCCCCGGCATATCGAGATTCAAGTGATCGCGGAGGCGTTCGGTGCCGTCACTCATCTCGGCGAGCGCGAGTGCTCGATCCAGCGGCGCCATCAGAAGCTGGTCGAGGAGACCCCGTCCACGGCCGTGGACGCGGACCTGCGGGCCCGCATGGGTGAGGCGGCGGTGCGAGCGGCCCAGTCGGTGGGGTACGTGAGCGCAGGGACCGTCGAGTTCCTGCTCGACCCGAACGGCACGTTCTATTTCCTCGAGATGAACACACGGCTCCAGGTGGAGCATCCGATCACCGAGCTGGTGTACGGAGTGGATATCGTCCGGGAACAGCTGCGTATTGCGGCCGGCGAGCATCTGGAACTGCCGACGGAGCCCCGCATGCCGCGGGGCCACGCGATCGAGTGCCGCATCACCGCCGAAGATCCGTTCGCCGATTTCCTCCCGGCGACGGGACGGATTCTGTACTTCCACGCGCCCACCGGGCCGGGGGTGCGGTGGGATGGCGGCATCGAGACCGGAACGGAGATCGGGTTGTTCTACGACTCGTTGCTCGGCAAGCTCATCGTGTGGGGTGAGGACCGCGAGCGAGCCATCCGGCGCATGCGGCGGGCGCTGGAAGAGCTGCTCGTCGTGGGCCTGCCGACCAGTCTGCCGTTTCACAGTCGGGTGATGCGCCACGAGGCGTTTCTGAGCGGCGCGTACGACATCGGGTTTCTCGAGCGGGTCGGTGACACGCTGCTCGAGCGCACCCTGTCGCCCTCGGACGTCCAGGCGATCGCGGTGGCCGCCGCGCTCGCTGAGGACGAGCTGCGGTCGGCCAGCGTGTCGGTGGCGACCGATGACCGCGGCGAGCGGGTGGGCGACAGTGCATGGCTCCGCGCCGCCCGACAGGCGGGGCTCCGGTGGAGGTGACGATTCGTGCCATTGCCGCCGGAGGCGCTGGGGTCGGACGGTTGGAGGACGGCCTCACGGTGTTTGTGCCGCGTACGGCGCCGGGCGACGTGATCGACGTGGACGTCGTCGAACGGAAGCGTCGCTATGCGAGAGGACGCGCGGTGCAGGTGCGCTCACCGGGCCCAGACCGCGTGGCGCCGCAGTGTCCGCACTACGACGGCGATCAATGCGGCGGGTGTCAGGTGCAGCATGTGACCATCGAAGCGCAGCGACGGGCCAAGCAGCGCATTGTGGGGGATGCCCTCCGCCGCCTCGGCGGGCGAGAGGTCGAGGATCCTCCCATCGCCGCGTCGCCTGCGGAGTGGCGGTACCGGGCCCGCGTCACCTTGGCGGCCAACGGCGGCCGCATTGGGTATCACCGGCGTGAGCAACCGGGTTCGGTGTTCGACATGGACGATTGCCACATCGCCCGGCAGGGACTCATGACGTTGTGGCGCACGGTGAGCGAGCATCGCGACTATTTGGCGCCGGGGCTCGTGTCGGTGGGCCTCCGGGAGGACCCGATGGGCGCGCGACACGTGGTCGTGACGGCGCGGGACGAGCGGGTCTGGGACGCGCGACCGTTGTCAGCCGCGGTGGGCGATGCGGCCGTGTCGTATTGGTGGAAGCCACCGCGGGGGACGGCGCGCGTGGTAGCCGGTCCGACAAGCGGGTATCCGGCGCTCGCGTTCACGCAGGTGCACCCCGCGTTCGGTGACCGCATTCGGCGCGACGCGATCCGCGCCTTGGGTGACGTGCGTGGGAAGATCGTGTGGGATCTGTATGCCGGCACGGGCGAGGCCGCGATGCTGCTTGCCGAGCGTGGCGCGGAGGTGTGGGCTGTGGAGGCGGATCGGGGGGCGGTCGAGTGGGGAATGGTCGAGGGCCGCCAGCGAGGCCTGGCGGGCCGTCTGCAGTGGTGTGCGGGGTTGGTGGAGCACGAGGTCGCCGCGCTGCCCAGTCCCGACAGCGTGCTGCTCAATCCACCGCGCACGGGACTGCCCCGATCCGTGGCGTCCGTGCTGGGAAGGTGGGCGAAGGGGCGCCCCGGCGCCCTGACGAGCTACGTCTCGTGCGACCCGGCCACCCTCGCTCGGGACCTCCGACGGATGCCGAGTTTGCGCATCCGGTCGCTCCACGCGTACGATCTGTTTCCGCAGACCGCGCACGTGGAAACCGTGGTGGCGCTGGAGGCGGCGTGAGGTACACGGTGCTGGTGGGCGAGCACACCGTCCAGGTGGACGTGCGGGGCGACACGATTCTGGTTGACGGCGCCCCGGTCCAGGCACGCCTCGCGAGCGTCCCGCGCACGCCGCTCCGGCAACTCGCAGTGAACGGGCGCGCGCGGACGTTCGCCATGCTGCGAGCCGACGACGGCTGGGAGGTCCAGGTGGCTGGTGAAGTGTGGCCCGTGTCGGTGGTCGACGAGCGCACACAGCAGCTGCGGGAACTCACCGGTCAGGGCAAGCGGGGAACCGGAGGCGGGGTGATCAGGGCACCGATGCCCGGCCTGGTGCTCCGGCTGGAAGTAGAGCCCGGCATGCGGGTCGAGCAGGGAGCGGGGGTGGTCGTCCTCGAGGCGATGAAGATGGAGAACGAGATCACCTCGCCCACGGCGGGCGTCGTCACGGCGGTACGGGTCGAGGCTGGGCAGGCGGTGGAGAAGGGGGTGGTCTTGGTGGAGATTGGTGATGAGGCTTGACCACATCCCATGGGGCGGCTAGCATTAAAGTCTGTGGTAATTTGCGAGTTTGCACGGGTTTACGGAACACCGGGACAATGACGAAGACGTTCATGCCGCGGCCAGCGGATCTCGAGCACACCTGGCACCTCGTCGACGCCGATGGGATGGTGCTCGGACGGCTCGCCAGCAAGGTCGCGCAGCTCATTCGAGGAAAGCACAAGCCGACATTCGCCCCCCATGCGGACGGCGGGGACTTCGTGGTGGTCATCAACGCGGCGAAGGTGCGGGTCACGGGCAAGAAGCCCCAGCAGAAGAAGTACTTTCGGCACTCCGGCTATATGGGCCACGAGACGCTGACGCCCCTGGCCATGGAGCTGGCCAAGCACCCGGAGCGGGTGATCGAGCATGCCGTGTTTGGCATGTTGCCGAAAGGCACCCTGGGGAAGCAGGTCTTGCGCCGCAAACTCCGAGTGTATGCGGGGCCAGAGCATCCGCATCAGGGTCAGAATCCGACACCGATCGACGTGAGGTAGACGAGCAGCAATGACGACTTCAGTACAGGCCGAGCCGGAACTTCGCTGGCACGCAATCGGTCGCCGCAAGACGTCGGTGGCGCGGGTGTACCTGACCCCGGGATCGGGGAAGTGGCAGGTGAACGGACGGACGTTGGGCGACTATTTCCCGCGCCGGTCGTTGATCCAGCACATTCAGCAGGCGTTCGTGGTGACCGATACGTTGGGCGCCTTCGACGTGATGGCGCGGGTCGAGGGTGGTGGGATGACCGGGCAGTCCGGCGCGATCCGCCTCGGCATTGCCCGGGCCCTCGTCAAGGCCGACGAGACGCACCGCCGCAAGCTGCGGGAGCACGGGCTGCTGACCCGCGACCCGCGCGCGGTGGAGCGTAAGAAGCCCGGTCAGCCGGGCGCGCGGAAGCGCTTCCAGTTCTCGAAGCGGTAGGACGGTCGCGGGAGCCGGCACGGCGCATGTGGCGCTCGGCAGGCTCTCGAGACGGAACATCAACCCACATCGCCCGATCCCGTCCTGGGTGTCCCCGCATGGCGGCGGATCTGGACGGGGCGCGACGGCGATGGACGACGAACCCAGAGGGACGAGGTCCATGACGCAGCCGCAGTTGCAGGAACTGCTCGAAGCCGGGGTCCATTTCGGTCATCAGACGCAGCGATGGAACCCCAAGATGCGACGCTTCATCTTCGCGGAGCGGTCCGGCATCTACCTGATCGACCTCCAGAAGACGCTCAATCAGCTGCGGGCCGCGCAGGATCTCCTGCGCAACGTGGTGCTCAAGGGCGACAACGTCCTGTTCGTGTGCACCAAGAAGCAGCTCAACCAGGTGGTGAAGACCGAGGCCGACCGGTGTGGCGCGCACTGGGTGACCGAGCGGTGGCTCGGGGGTACCCTCACCAACTTTCAGACGCTCAAGCACCAGATTCGCCGCTTGAAGGAACTGGAGCAGGGGCAGGACGAGGGAGCGTTCGACTTCTTCACGAAGAAGGAACAGCTGCAGCTCGACCGTGAGCGCCAGAAGCTCAGCCGCAATCTGGAGGGGATCAAGTCGATGTCTCGGCTCCCGGGGGCCGTGTTCATTGTCGACGCCAAGAAGGAACGGATCGCGATCGCCGAGGCCAACAAGCTCAAGATTCCCGTCGTGGCGATTGTCGACACGAACGCCGATCCGGATCTCATTACCGTCCCGGTCCCCGGCAACGATGACGCGATTCGGTCGGTGCAACTCATCACCGCCGCGTTGGTGAACGTGGTGGCGGAGGCGCGCAAGGAAGTCCCGGTGCGCGAGGTGGCGACCGATTCCGAGGCCTACTCGAGCTATTCCCCGGAAGGGACCGAGGCCAGCGAAGAGGACTCGCGCCGGCGCCGGCCACGGCGGAAGCGGCGGCCGCGGCCCGAGGCCATCGCGGCGCGGCTCAAGCCGGAATCGGAAGAGGCGACTGCGGCCACGGACGCGGGGGAAGCGTCGGACGATGCGACGGCCCAGGCGGAGCCCACCACGGGGAAGGGTGCCAAAGCCGATGCGAAGAAGGCGGCGCCGAAGAAGCAGGCTTCGAAGGCGGGCGCGAAGGAATCTGCGGGAGTGGCGGAGAAGGGCCAGGAGTAACGCGCAGCGCCTCGCTCGGTGCGGACCTCGAACCGCCGCCGATTGGGCCGAACCTGGCGCGAGGCGGCGGTTCGCACATGGAGCGGTGCCCCGCGGCCCGAGCCGGGGCGGCGAAACTCGAAACGAGAGCAGACGGGAACGACAGGACGATGACGATGGCTACGATTACGGCAAAGGAAGTCGGTGCACTCCGGGCGCGAACCGGGGCCGGCATGATGGATTGCAAGAAGGCTCTGCAAGAGACCGGGGGCGACGTCGAGAAGGCCGTGGATCTCCTGCGCAAGAAGGGGATCGCCAAGGCCGAGAAGCGGGCCGACCGGGCGGCCTCCGAGGGCGTCATCGGTCACTACGTCCATTTCAACGGGAAGGTGGCGGTTCTCGTGGAAGTGAATTGCGAGACGGATTTCGTGGCGCGGACCGACGACTTCCAGACCCTCGCCAAGGATCTCGCGCTGCACATCGCGTCGGCCAAGCCACTGGCCGTGACAGCCGACGACGTTCCGCCGGACATTCTGGAGCGCGAGCGGGCGATCTACGAAGCCCAGGTTGCGGAGTCGGGGAAACCCGAGCAGGTTCGGGCGAAGATCGTGGACGGCAAGGTCAAGAAGTTTTTGAAGGAGCACGTGTTGATGGATCAGGCCTTCGTGAAGGACGATTCCAAGACCGTCGACAGCTTGGTTTCGGAGGTCTCGGGGAAGGTCGGGGAGAAGGTGATCGTCCGGCGCTTTACCCGGTTCGAGTTGGGGGCCTAGCGCGTGGCCCAGCTCGCCTATGGGCGGGCGCTCCTCAAGCTCTCCGGTGAGGCGCTCGCCGGGGAGCGAGGATCGGGCATCGACTTCGCGGTCGTCGACCGCCTGACCGATGAGGTCAAAGCCGTTACCGACCTCGGCGTGGCGCTGGGGCTGGTGATTGGCGGTGGCAACATCATCCGCGGTACCGTGGCGAGTCAGCAGGGCATGGATCGCGTGTCGGCCGACTATATGGGCATGCTCGCCACGGTGATCAACGCGCTCGCTGTTCAGGACATTCTCGAGCGTAAAGACGTCCAGACCCGCGTGATGACGGCCATACGCATGGAGGAGCTGGCCGAGCCCTACATCCGCCGCCGCGCGTTGCGACACCTCGAAAAGGGTCGGGTGGTCCTGTTCGCGGGTGGCACGGGGAATCCCTACTTCTCCACCGACACGGCGGCCGTGCTCCGCGCGCTGGAAATCGAGGCGGATGTGCTGATCAAGGCCACCAGCGTTGACGGCGTGTATACGGCCGATCCGAAGCAGGTCCCGGACGCCAAGTTCATCCCGGCCCTCACCTACCAGCAGGCCCTCGTGCAGGGGCTGCGGGTCATGGACGCCAACGCGTTCGGGTTGTGCCAGGAGAACGGATTGCCGATCGTCGTGATGAACGTCAACAACCAGGGCGCGATCGCCCGTGTCCTCAAGGGCGAGCGCGTGGGGACCATCGTCCAATGAGTACGCTTCCAGAAGTCGCCAAGCAGACCAAGCAGCAGATGCACAAGTCCGTGGAGAACACCCAGCGCGAGCTGGCCTCCATCCGCAGCAGCCGAGCCACCACCAGCCTGCTCGATACGGTCCGGGTCGAAGCGTACGGGCAACACGTGCCGGTCAATCAGGTGGGCACGGTGGGGGCACCGGAGCCGCGACTGCTCACCGTGCAGCCATGGGACAAGTCCCTCATGGCCGCGATCGAAAAGGCGATCCTCACGGCAGACCTGGGGCTCAACCCTTCGAACGACGGAACCATCATCCGGATCCCGCTTCCCCCGCTCACCGAGGAGCGACGCAAGGAGCTCGTCAAGGTCGTCCACAAGCTGGCCGAGGAGGGTCGCATCGCCGTGCGTCACGCGCGCGAGGAGGCCCGGAACACGATCAAGAAGGTCGAGCACGTCTCGGACGACGACAAACGACGCGTCGAGGGTGAGGTACAGAAGCTCCACGACGATGCGATGAAACAGATCGAGGACATCGTCAAGGGGAAAGAAGCGGAGATCATGGAGGTGTGACGCGTCGGACCTCCCGATCGGGTACCGCCGGTCCGCTCCGCCGATCCCCTATGTCCGGTAACATGACCCGCCGCGTGGCCGTCGCGGCCGTCGGTATTCCCGCAGCCGTCGGCATCGTCTACGTCGGGGGGTGGGTCCTGGCGGGCCTGCTGGCGCTGTTCGGTGTGGTGGGGACGCTCGAGTTCTATCGTTTGGGAGCTAGTGCCGGAGCACGGCCGCTCACGGCGGTCGGCGTCCTCGGTGCGGCCCTCATCCCCCTCGGCGCGCTCGCGACCATGGTGGCCGGCGGCTCGCTCGTGAGCCCGGTGGCCGTACTGCTCGGCGCGGTCTCGTGGTTCGTGCTCGTGGTCGGACTGACCGCCGCCTCCCGCGGGCCCGCTGACCGGCCGCTCGCGTCCGTGGCCCTCACCATCTTTGCCGCGCTCTACGCCGGGGGGCTGCCCGCGTTCCTGTTGCTGCTTCGGCACCAGCCGGGCTGGTCGCGGGAGGCGGGAACGGCCGTCGTCCTGCTGCCGCTCGTCGTCACCTGGGTCGGTGACTCCCTGGCCATGTTTGGCGGGAAGTGGTTCGGAGGGCCGAAACTGGCCCCGGTATTGAGCCCCAACAAGACCTGGTCGGGCGCCGTCAGTGGTGCGGCGGGTGCCGTGGTGCTCGCTCCGGTGTACGGGCTGCTCGTTCTGACGCGCGTCGGGATCGACGTCCCAAGCTGGCAGCTCGTCGTGCTCGGCCTCGTGCTGTCGGTCGTGGGGCAGAGTGGCGACGTGGCCGAGTCGCTGTTCAAGCGCGAGGCCGGGGTCAAGGACTCCGGCACCTTCTTCCCGGGGCACGGCGGCGTGCTGGATCGCTTCGACTCACTGTACTGGGTGCTCCCGGCCACTGTCGTGCTGCTCGCCCTGTTCGGCATCACATGACGCAGGGCGTCGCGATTCTCGGGTCTACCGGATCGATCGGACGGAGCGCGCTGCGCGTGCTCGAGCGTCATCCGGAGCGCTTCACGGTCATGGCGCTGACGGCCTACGGATCGCGGGAGCTGCTGCTCGAGCAGGCCAAGGACTGCGGGGCCAGTTACGTGTGCCTGGTGGGCGAGCAGGCGGACGCCGACGCCGCGGTCCCTCTCGGCACGGGACCTGAGTGCCTGGTCGAGGCGGCCACCCATCCCGACGTGCACATCGTCATCAACGCGATCGTGGGTGCCGCCGGGCTGCGAGCGACACTAGCCGCACTCCGTGCGGGCAAGCGCGTGGCGCTCGCCAACAAGGAGTCGCTGGTGATGGCTGGCGACCTCGTGATGCGGGCCGCCCGTGATGGTGGAGGCGAGATCGTGCCGGTCGACTCCGAGCACAGCGCCGTGCTTCAATGCCTGAGTGGGCGCTCGGTGGACGACGTCCGTCGCCTCATCCTCACAGCGTCCGGCGGACCATTCCGGGAGTGGTCGCGGGATCGGCTCCACGACGTGACCGTCGCAGAGGCGCTGCGGCATCCCACGTGGGACATGGGGCCCAAGATCACGGTGGACAGTGCGACGCTGGCGAACAAGGCGCTCGAGGTGATCGAGGCGCACTATCTCTTCCGGCTGGGGTACGGCAAGATCGATGTCGTCGTCCATCCGCAGTCCATCGTGCACGGGTTCGTGGAATTCACGGACGGATCGGTGCTCGCCCAAGTGGGTGTGCCTAGCATGGAGCTCCCCATTCTGTACGCGCTGACCCATCCTGACCGGCTGGACGACGATGCGACGCCACGGTTCGATCCCGTGACGGCGGGCACGCTCAGCTTCGAGCCGGTTCGGCGCGACGACTTCCCGGCGTTCGCGCTCGGCGTGATGGCCGGGACTGCTGGAGGGACGGCCCCCGCCGTCTACAACGCGAGTAACGAGGTGGCCGTGCAGGCGTTCTTGGACGACAGGATTCCGTTCCGCGGGATTGCGGAGATCATCGACGGCGTGCTCGAGAGTCACGACGTTCAACCAGCCACCGACGTCGAAGCCGTGCTGGCGGCAGACGCGTGGGCGCGACACCGGGGGGAATCGCTGTGCTCGTCACGATAGCCGCGTTCGTCTTCGTGCTCGGCGTGCTCATCTTTGTGCACGAACTCGGGCACTTCCTCGCGGCGAAGGCGGTTGGGATCGGGGTGCCCCGGTTCTCCATCGGGTTTGGACCGGCGACACCCGTGAAGTTCCGCCGCGGCGAGACGGAGTACGTGATCGCGTGGTTCCCGCTCGGCGGGTATGTGAAGATGGCCAGCCGGGAGGAGCAGGAGGCAATGGGTGCCCTCGAGGGCGGCGAAACGCCCGAGAGTTTTCCCCCGGACCAGCTCTTTGAAAACAAGCCACTGTGGGCGCGGGTCGTGGTAATTTCGGCGGGCGTGTTCATGAACGCGCTCTTTGCCTGGGTGGTGTATGCCGGGGTGGCCGGCCTCTACGGCCGAACCGAGGATTCGACGACCATCGTGGACAACGTCGACGCCGAGCTGCTCCCGGTCACGGCCCGGCACCTCGCCGACATCCCGCGCGGGACGCAGGTCATCCGGATCAACGGCGACTCCATCCGCTCGCGCGACGCCGCGGCGCGCGCCATCCTCGATCCGACCTCCGACCGGCTCCGGCTCGACTTTGCTGGCGACGTGGCGCCGGTGATCCTGCCCATCCGCGGCACGGATACCGAAGAGCGCCAGGCCATGTGGAGCGCGATCTACTGGGAGTGGGCACCGGTGGTCGGTACGCTGCGGGCCGGGGGCCCCGCGGCCGAAGCCGGCCTCGCGGTGGGCGACCGCTTCGTATCGATCGAGGGCGACACGATTGCGACGTTCTACGACCTGTTTCGCGTCGTCGACGCTCGTCCCGGCGACACCCTCCGCCTCGTCGCGCGTCGCGGTGATGCCCTTGTCGAGCTCGACGTGGTGCCCGAGGCGCTGGACCAGCGCGACCCGACCGGTGAGGCGCGGCCCGTCGGTCGGATCGGCGTCGATCCCGAGTTCGACTTCCTGCGCATCCGATATGGCGTGGTGGGAGCAATGGCCGAGGGCTGGCGCCAAACGGTCGTGGGCGCGGAGCTGGTGTGGGTGACGCTGAAGGGATTCGTGACGCGCGAGGTCTCGCCGCGCGAGATTGGTGGCCCCATCTTCATCGGCCAGCTCTCGGGACAGCTCGCGCGGGTCGGTCTGGCGGCCCTCCTCGAGTTCATGGCCTTGCTGTCGGTGAATCTGGCCATTCTGAACCTGCTCCCGATCCCGGTCCTCGACGGCGGCCACCTCGTCTTCCTGGCGGTGGAGGGTGTGCGGGGGCGCCCCTTGTCGCTCAAGTCGAGGATGCGCCTGATTCAGGTGGGGCTGTTCATTCTGCTTGGTTTGATGGTGTTCGTGTTCACCAACGACATCCTCAGGATCTTCGGGGGATAGGGCTGGCCCCCGGTCACTCGTGGGATCACGGCGCCGGTCGGTCTGGGCGCAGGTGGTCCAGGGCCGCCCGCAACTCCTCAGCCGATCGGTACCGATCGTCAGGATGCTTGGCCAGGCAGCGCATGATCAGGCGGTCGAACGCTGCCGAGAGGGTGGGTTGCTTGGTCCGCGGTGGGGCGGGCGTTTCCTCCACGTGCATCCGTGCCAGCTCGTACCAGTCGGTCGCATGAAACGGGAACGCACCCGTCGTGGCCCGGTACAGGGACATCCCCAGCGCGTAGAGGTCGCTGCGGCCGTCGATCCGCCGTCCCTGTGCCTGCTCGGGAGCGATGTACTGGGGTGTCCCGACAGTCATGTCCGCTCCCGAGACCGCCACGTAGTCGGGGGCCGTGCGACCGATCCCGAGGTCCGCCACAACGCCGGCACCACCGGTGTCCAGCAGGATGTTGGCCGGTTTGATGTCGCCGTGCACCCACCCCGCCTGGTGAGCGCACGCGAGGCCGTCCGCGACGTCACGGGCGATGCCTACGGCGGTGCGTTCGTCGATGAGCCCCGCGGCCACGAGCCGCGACGCGAGGGACTCCCCATACAGCGGCATCGCGAAGTAGGCGTAGGGCTCTGCGCGATCCACGTCCACAATCGCAACGATATTGGGGTGTCTGAGGTGGCTCGCGGCCCTGGCTTCGGCCAGGAACCGGTCGGCGAACCGGCGGTCACCGCCGTAGGCCGGCTTGAGCAGCTTGAGGGCCACCGGCGCGGTGCCACTGGGGCGCCGAGCCGCGAACACCCAGGCGATGGCCCCGTGCCCGATGGGCCGTTCGATCACATACGGCCCGACGCGTCGGCCCACCACCTCGTGGGGACTCAGCACGCGGAGCCGCGGGGTTTACAGCGGATTCGAGGACAGCTAGACTTCATGGTTGTCAAAATTTCGGGCAGAGGAAATGAGCGCTGCCCATCGTTGTGGAGGATATAGGTCACATGCCGGTCGACAAGCAAGCGGTTGCGCAAAAATACGCCATGCACGACAAGGACACGGGATCGGCCCGAGTCCAAATCGCGGTGCTCACGGAGCGAATCAACACGCTCACCGAGCACTTCCGCACCCATCAAAAGGACCACCACGGCCGCCGTGGGCTCCTGATGATGGTGAGTAAGCGCCGCCGCCTGCTCGACTACCTCAAGCGGACCGACCTCGAGACCTACCGAAGGCTCATCGACGAGCTGGGTCTCCGTCACTAATCCTCCCACGTGGGCCACGGGTGTCCGATTTGAGCACATCGGGCGCCCGCACGCATTCAGGGTGCTCCAGAAGGAACGAACTCGTGCAGCATGTTGAACGGTCATTCGCCGGTCGGAGGCTCACCATCGAGACCGGCCGACTGGCGAAGCAGGCAGCAGGTAGTGCCGTGGTGCAGTTTGGTGAGACGCTGGTACTCGCTGCCGTCACAGTCTCCGATCAGGAATCACACCTTCCCTTCTTCCCCCTCACGGTCGAATATCGCGAGAAGAGCTATGCGGCCGGCAAGATCCCCGGCGGGTTCTTCAAGCGCGAGGGTCGGCCGGGCGAGGAGGAGATCCTGGCCGCGCGGTTGATCGATCGCTCGATCCGACCGTTGTTTCCCAAGGGATTCAAGAACGAAGTCCAGGTCTTCGTCTACGTGCTCTCCGCCGACCAGGAGAACGATGCGGACGTGCTGGGGCTGACCGCCGCCTCGCAAGCGCTGGCGATGTCGCGGGTGCCGTGGGATGGTCCGGTGGCCGGTGTCCGCGTGGGACGGGTCGACGGCCAGTGGGTCCTGAACCCGACGTTCCAGCAGCTCGAGACCAGCGATATCGACATGGTGGTCTCCGGCAACGCCACCTCGATCGCGATGGTCGAGGGGGGCACGCTGGAGCTCACCGAAGATGAGATCGCCGACGGGTTGGCGGCGGCGCAGCGAGGGATCGCCGATCTGGTGGCGATGCAGGAAGAGATCGTTCGAGCGGTCGGCACCCCCAAGATCGAATGGTCGCTGCCGCAATCCCCCGAGGGGTTGGTGGAGCGAGTGCGAGATCGGGCAGCAGTGCGCGTGTCCGAGGCGCTCAATCTCGAGGAGAAGACGGAGCGCGTGCAGGCGCTGGCGTCGGTGCGGGCCGACATCATCGATGAACTCCAAGACGACTTCCCCGAACACATCGAGGATATCCGTCGGGTCCTGGACGAGACCGAGTCGGCCACCATGCGGCAGCAGGTGCTGGATCGCGGTGAGCGCGTGGACGGTCGCGGCCTGGACGTCGTGCGAGCCATCTCCTGTGACGTGGGGCTCCTCCCGCGCGCACACGGATCGGCGCTGTTCACGCGCGGACAGACCCAGGCCCTGGTGAGCACCACGCTCGGCACGGTGTCGGACGAGCAGCGGATCGACAACATCGACGTGCCGCAGGAGACCACCAAGAGCTTCATGCTCCACTACAACTTCCCGCCGTTTTCGGTCGGCGAGGTCCGACCGGTGCGCGGCGTGTCACGGCGTGAAATCGGTCATGGGAACTTGGCGGAGCGGGCATTGCAGGCACTGCTGCCCCCGTACGACGAGTTCCCGTACACGATCCGGATCGTGTCCGACATTCTCGAGTCGAATGGCTCGTCGTCGATGGCCACGGTCTGCGGAGGGTCCCTGGCGCTGATGGATGCCGGTGTCCCAATGAAGGCAGCCTGCGCCGGTGTGGCGATGGGGCTGATCAAAGAAGACGACCGCATCGCGGTGCTGACCGACATTCTTGGGACCGAAGACCACCTCGGTGACATGGACTTCAAGGTGGCCGGCACCCGTGA
This sequence comes from Gemmatimonadales bacterium, assembly GCA_041602035.1. Lineage (GTDB taxonomy): Bacteria > Gemmatimonadota > Gemmatimonadetes > Gemmatimonadales > GWC2-71-9 > JAOTVV01. The sequence continues at coordinate 29,985 of JBFIHA010000027.1, forward strand.
CGGCGTGACCGCGATCCAAATGGACATCAAGATCAAGGGTTTGGACATCAGGACCATCCGCGAAGCGCTTGCCAAGGCGCGGACGGCCCGGCTCCATATCCTGGACGTGATGGCGCAGACCCTCGCTGAGCCGCGGTCTCAGCTGTCGAAGTACGCTCCGCGGATCATCACCCTGCAAATCAATCCGGAGCGGATCGGCGACATCATCGGGCCCAAGGGGAAGACCATCCGTGGCATTCAGGACGAGACCGGAGCCGAGATCAATGTGGACGATTCCGGCCTGGTGACGATCTCGTCGGTGGACGGCGATGCCGGCGAGCGAGCGCGGCAGATGATCGAGGCCATCGTGCAGGAACCGGAGGTGGGAGCAGTCTACGAGGGGATGGTGAAGAGCACGACAGCCTTCGGTGCGTTCGTGGAGATCATCCCGGGCCGAGAGGGACTGCTGCACATCTCGGAGCTGCAACACGCGCGCACGCAAAAGACGGAGGATGTCGTCAAGAAAGGCGACATGGTGCGAGTCAAGCTCCTGGAGATCGACGATCGCGGAAAGATGCGTCTGTCGCGCAAGGCCCTGCTGGAGAAGCCAGCGGACGCTCCGGAGGAGAAGCCAAGGCGATCGCACTCGCGCTCGTGACCGCGTCACGATGCGAACGGTCCGGCTAGACGAGCGGCTCTATCGCACGGAAGGCGACAACGGGGTCACCGTGCTCTCCGAGGCGCTACCGGGCGTCCGCTCGGTGGCGGTGGGAATGTGGGTCCGCTCGGCATCCGCCCATGAGGCTTCCGGCCTCATGGGCGTTTCGCATCTCTTGGAACATATGGTGTTCAAGGGCACCGAGCGCCGCACCGCCCGGGAAATTGCGCTCGAGCTAGAGAGTCGGGGGGGCTCGCTGGATGCCTTCACGGCGCGGGAGTACACTGCCTACCAGGCACGCGTGCTCGACGAGGATCTCCCCCGTGCCTTGGACGTCCTCACCGATCTGGTGCGGTGGCCCGCGCTGCGGCCGGCCGACCTCGAGCTCGAGCGCAGGGTGGTCCTTGAAGAGATCAGCATGGTCGAGGACACGCCGGACGACCTCGTGTTCGAGCTCCACGCCCGGACGCTGTGGCCCGATCATCCGTACGGCTACCCCATCCTCGGTACGCGCGACACGATCTCGTCGCTGAGTGCCGACGAGCTGCGAGCGCTCCATGGCCGCGCATACCATCCACGTCACGTGATCATCGTCGTGACCGGGACCGTGAACCACGAACTGCTGCTGAAGCTCGTGGCAAAGTGTGGCTGGTTCACGTCGGAGGCCGGTCCGGCGCCGCCGGTCGTGGCGCCAGCGCCGCCGGCTCGACGGACGGCCATGCGGGTAGAGCGTGACCTCGCACAGACGCACATCGTGCTCGGAACTGACACCTTCGGCTACCGGGATCGACGCCGCGAGACGCTCGTCGTTCTCGGCACGGCCTTGGGTGGTGGCATGTCGAGTCGTCTATTTCAGCGCGTGCGGGAGGAGCTTGGGCTGGCGTACGCGGTGCACACGCACCAATCCTTCTATCACGAAAGCGGGGTGACCGGCGTCTACGTCGGCACCCATCCGTCGACGGCCGTCCAAGCTGTCGACGTCATTCTGGACGAGCTGCGGATGGTGGCGGCCGATGGGCTCCCGCCCGACGAACTGGCCGACGCCAAACGACAACTCAAAGGGCAGGTGACGCTGTCCCTGGAGAGCCCGACCGCGCGCATGCACCGGTTGGCGACCGTGGAGCTCTATCGGGAGCCATATCGGACTATCGACCAGATCTTGGCCGATATCGACGCGGTTGGGCCGGAGGGGGCTCGAGGGGTGGCGGCGGAGTTTTTCGACCCGGAGCGGCAGACACAAGTCTGGCTGGGGCCGAACTAGGCAACGTCACCTTCATTTCGACGAGGTTCCGATGATCATAGGCGTCCCAAAGGAGATCAAGACTGCCGAGAACCGCGTTGCTCTCGTTCCGGCAGGGGCGGAGGCGCTGCAGTCACGCGGACACACCGTGTTGGTGGAGCGGGAAGCGGGAGAGGGGAGTGGGTTCACGGACGAGATGTACACGGACGTCGGCGCGACGATCGCCGCGACAGCGAAGGACGTGTGGGGGAAGGCCGATATGATCATGAAGGTCAAAGAGCCGATCGAGACCGAATGGCCCCACATGCGAACAGGGCAGGTGATCTTCACGTATTTCCACTTTGCCGCCAGCGAGCCACTGACCCGGGCGGTGATGAGATCCAAGTGTGTGGCGATCGCGTACGAAACGGTGCAGCTCGGCTCGGGGGAGTTGCCGTTGCTGACGCCCATGAGCGAGGTCGCGGGGCGCATGGCGGTCCAGGAGGGGGCGAAGTATCTGGAACGGTTCTATGGCGGGCGCGGCATCTTGCTCGGTGGGGTGCCAGGCGTGCTCCCCGCTGAGGTGGTGATCATCGGGGGCGGAGTGGTCGGCACCAACGCCGCCAAGATGGCGGCCGGGCTCGGCGCGCACGTGACGGTGCTGGATCTCTCGCTCGAGCGGCTTCGCTACCTCTCAGACGTGATGCCGGCGAACGTCGACCTGGTGTATTCCAACCGGCACAACCTGCTCGAGCTGCTGGCGCAGGCCGACTTGCTGATTGGCGCCGTGTTGGTGCCGGGTGCGAAGGCGCCGAGCCTCGTGACGCGAGCCGACCTCAAGCATATGAAGAAGGGCGCGGTCGTGGTCGATGTGGCGGTTGATCAGGGAGGTTGCGTCGAGACGATCAAGCCCACCACGCATGACGACCCGGTCTACATCCTGGAAGACGTGGTGCACTATGGCGTGGCCAACATGCCCGGCGGGGTACCGCGTACCTCAACGCTGGCGCTCACCAATGCCACGTTCCCGTACGCGTCCAAGTTGGCGAAACTCGGCTGGCGCGAGGCGTGCAAGGCCGACCGATCCCTGTTCTTGGGCCTCAACGTGATCGAGGGGCGGGTAGTGTACCCGGGGGTTGCTGAGGCCTTTGGGCTCGAACTGAGCGACCCGAACATGTTGGTCTGAATAGGGCCGGCGCTCCCCGCGTCGGGGCGGTAAGTTTAGCTCTTGCTTTCACTTACGCTTGCCGTTAACTTAGGGCGCTTTCGAAGAACCGGAGGCGCCCTCGGCGTTGGGCGCCGCGATCCCTGACCCGTCGAACGATGGCAATCAACTGGAGCAAGTTTCGTCTCGGGAGCATCCTGCCGGCGAACGAGATCGCCGTGGACCTCGGGACGTCCAACACGCTGATCTATGTCCGCGGTGAGGGCATTGTCCTCAACGAGCCCTCGGTCGTTGCCGTCGAGAAGGCGACGGGCAAGGTGAAGGGCATCGGCCTCGAAGCCAAGCGCATGCTGGGCAGGACCCCAGAGGGGATCCTCGCGGTGCGTCCGCTCAAAGACGGTGTCATCGCCGACTTCGACGTCACCGAGAAGATGCTGCGCTATTTCCTGTCGACCATCATCCAGAAGCACTTCTTCCGCGTGAAGCCACGCGTGATCGTGTGCGTTCCGAGCGGGATCACCGAGGTGGAGAAACGGGCGGTTCGCGACAGCGCCCACTCGGCCGGTGCCAAAGAGGTCTACATGGTCGCCGAACCGATGGCGGCGGCCATCGGTGTCGGACTACCGGTGGAGACCCCGACGGGGAACATGGCCATCGACATCGGCGGGGGCACGACGGAGATTGCGGTGATTGCGCTGTCGGGGATCGTGAGCGACACCTCGATCCGTACCGGCGGCGACGAGATGGATCAGTCCATCGTGCAGTTCATGCGCAAGAACTACAACCTGCTGATTGGCGAGCCCACGGCCGAAGCCGTTAAGATCCAGATCGGTAGCGCGGTGCCGATGAAGGACGAGACGGAGATGGAGGCGAAGGGACGGGACCTGGTCTCGGGTATTCCCAAGGTGGTGCGCGTCCATTCGAGCGAAGTCCGCGAGGCAATGCAGGAGCCGATCCAGCAGATCATCGATGCCGTGCGCCGAGCGCTTGAGATCACCCCTCCGGAGCTAGCGAGCGATATCGTGGATCGCGGCATCGTGATGGCAGGTGGTGGCTCGTTGATCCGCGGTCTCGACGTGCTGGTCTCGCAGGAGACCGGTCTGCCAGTGCGGGTTGATGAAGATCCTCTGACCTGTGTGGTGCGCGGAACGGGTCGGATTCTGGAGGATCCCGAGAGGTACCGCTCGGTCCTCACGACATAGGCGGCCCGTGACCTTCGCGCCGGACTCGTCCTCGTCGCGTCGCGACACCCTCGCATTCGTCATCTGCCTGGTCTTGGCCGTGGTGGCGCGGGTCTCGCCGCCGGCCGCGCAAGACGCGGTTGCCGCCGGCATCACCCGCACGGTCCTCGCGCCATTCCTGTTCGTGCAGCATCAGGCGGAAGTGGTCCGCGCCTCGCGCGGCCGCTATCTGGAGCGAGCTGCGGACCGCGACTCCACCGTTCTGCTGGGGCTCCGATCGACGGGACTCGATCAGGAGAATGCGGAGCTCCGCCGGCTTCTCGGGCTCTCGACGCGCCTCGGACTGCGCCACGTGTCCGCTGAGGTGCTGCATCAGGCCCTGCCGACGAGCGGATTGATGGTCATGCTGTCCGCCGGCCGGGACGATGGCGTGCGTGCCGCGGCGCCGGTCGTGGCACCGGAGGGATTGGTCGGCGTCGTCCAGCGAGCGGGCACCCGTCAGTCGGTGGCGCTGCTGTGGACCCACCCGGATTTCCGGGTCAGTGCAATGGCCCTCGAAGGGTCGGTGTTCGGGATCGTGGCCCCCCGTGGCAGCGAGGGTGCGGGAACCCCCATGCTCGAACTGCGTGGAGTGCCGTATCAAGAGGACGTGCCCGCGGGGACGGTCATTTACACCTCGGGTCAGGGCGGTGGGCAGGGCGTCTATCCGCGCGGGATCCCGATCGGCACGGTCGTGGCCGTGGGGGAGGAAGAGGTGGGGTGGTCGCGTACCTACGTGGTGCGGCCGGCTGTTCATCCGGCTTCCATCTCGCACGTCATCGTGTTGATCGGATCGGCCCACGATCTCCGTGCCGCGTTCGGGGATACGGGGGGTGGGTCATGAGCCAGCTGCGCGCCCGGCAGATCGCGGTCCTGTTGCTGCTCGTGACCCTCCACTTTGCGCTGCGCCCGTTCCTTGGCGATGCGCGGTTCGCCCCAGACCTGCTGCTGCTCGCGCTCCTGGTCTATGCGATTCAGGCACGGCCAGGTGAAGGGGCCATTGCGGGATTCGTGGTGGGGTTGTTGGCCGACTCCCTCACGCCGGTGGCGTTCGGGGCGGGAGCGCTGGCACACACGTGTGTGGGTTACCTCGCTGGCTGGGGCAAGGCGGTCTTCTTCGCCGAGAGTCTGCTCGTGAGCGGAGGCTTCTTTCTGGCTGGGACGTGGCTCCGCGATGTCCTCGTGCTGGTCGCAGGCCGACACATGACTGACTCCGCGCTGCTATGGCAGCTCGTGTGGTGGTCGCCGCTGAAAGCCGTCACGACGGCGGCCGTAGGGGTCACGATGCTGGTCGTGTTCCGACGCTGGCTGGACGTCCGGGTGCGCGGATGAGCTGGGGGGATCGACACCAGGCCGCACGGCGGGCGGACGTCGGCCGCATCATGGTCCTCGCCACGTTCACCATCCTCACCCTCGCGTTTTTCCGACTGCAGGTGATCGGCGCCGACCGCTACCGTGTCCAATCGGAGGAGAACCGCCTGCGCCCCGTTCCCGTTCCGGCCCCTCGAGGCTTGATCACGGATCGGCACGGTGCGGTGCTCGCCGAAAACGTGCCCGGCTATTCGGTCTCCCTACACGCGGTGTCCGGGGACTCACTTCGGACCATGCTCGATCGACTGCAGCCGATTCTCCGCCTCGACTCGGTGGAGCGGGCCTCGATTCTCGAGCGGTACCGACGCACCCCATCCGAGGCGGTCCCGGTGCGACGGAACGTCTCGTTCGATGTCGTCTCGGCGCTCGAGGAGCAGCGCCCGTGGAATCCCGGTCTGGTCATTCAGAGCGATCCGAAACGTCGCTATCCGTTCGCGTCGACGACGGCGCACCTCGTGGGGTATGTGGGTGAGATCTCCGAAGAGGAGCTCCGCACCGGTGCGCACCGCGGAGCCCGCCTCGGGACCTTGGTTGGCCGCGACGGCATCGAACAGTTCTATGATGCCGAGTTGCGCGGTCGAGACGGAGTGAAGTACATCGAAGTGGACGCGCTGAATCGCACGGTGCGCGATGCGGGGCTCGAATCAACACTGGAGCCCGAGCCGGGACGCACCATCCGTACGACTATCGACCTCGGCCTGCAGCAGTTCGTCGAGAGCACGTTCCCACTGGGGCGCCGCGGCGCGGTGGTCGCCATGGATCCGCGTTCCGGGGAGGTGCTGGCGCTGTTTTCGGCGCCGAGCTTCGATCCCAACGTGCTGGTCGGGGGCGTCGATCCCACCGAGTGGCGGAGTCTGGCGGCGGACCGAGACTTCCCGTTGTTCAATCGGGCCATTCAAGCTCGCTACCCGCCGGCCTCGCCGTTCAAGCTCGCGATCGCCGCGATGGCCCTCCGCCGCGGCATCGTCTCGTTCAACTCGCGGATGACGGTTCCGTGCCGCGGGGGGTTCCAGTACTACAATCGATACTTCCGGTGCTGGCGGGTCGAAGGCCACGGCAATGTCACGCTGACCGAGGCCATTCAATACTCGTGCGACGTGTACTTCTACCAGTTGGGTCTCAAGTTGGGTCTCACGGGGCTCCTCCAGGACGGTACGGCACTGGGCTTTGGCAACCTCTCCGGCGTCGATCTACCGAGCGAAACGGAACCTATCTTTCCCCGCTCGACCGAGTATTACAACCGTCGCTACGGCCCCCGCGGGTGGACGAGTGCCGTGACCCTGAATCTGGCCATCGGTCAAGGCGAGAATACGCAGACGCTGATCAACGTGGTGCGCTTCTACGGCATGCTCGCGAGCCCTCACGGCACGACCGCCGCCCCGCACCTCGTGGCGACGCGCGAGAGTCAGCAACACAGCCTCGGCCTCTCGGACCGTGACTTGGCCGACCTTCGAGCCTCGCTCGTGGCGGTTGTCGACCGCGGCACCGCCGCGGCCGCGCAGATCGCCGACCTCAAGATCGCCGGCAAGACGGGGACAGCGCAGAATCCGCATGGACCGGACCATGGATGGTTCGTCGCCTTCGCGCCGGCGGACGATCCACAGATCGTCGTGGGGTCCATCGTGGAATTCGCCGAACACGGCTCACGGGTCGCACCCGTCGTCACCCGCATCATCGCGCGATACCTGCTGGGGGCGGACGCCGTGCGGCCACGTGGTGGAGAGTACCGGTTGGAGGTGCCGGCCGACTCGGCACCCGAACCCATCCCGATTCTCCCCGACACCGCACTGCTACGGGGCACGGGGCGCGAACCGGCGGGCCGTGTTCGGTAAGGCGCTCGACAGCGCGATGCCGCTGTGGGGCGTGCTGCTCGTCGCGCTCGGCCTGACCCTGCTGTTCAGCGCGGGCGTGACCGAGGTGCCCTCGGCGGCATCGGGAATCTGGAAGCGGCAGGCCCTCTGGGTCGGGATTGGCGTGGCCGCCGCCGTCATCGCGTTCCGGGTCTCTCCTCGCATCCTGGAATGGGCCACGCCAGCCGTGTACGTCGGGGCGTTGCTTCTCCTGGGACTCACCCTGATCATCGGGACGGGGGCCGGGACGGCATTGGGAGCCAAGTCCTGGCTCGCCATCGGCGGCGTGCGTCTCGGACAGCCCGCCGAGTTAGCGAAGCTCGCGACCGTGTTGATGCTGGCGCGTCATCTCGGACCCAAGCGGGAGCCACCGTTCACCCTCACCCAGTTGTTGCCGTCGCTCGCCATCGTGGGGATCCCTTTCGTGCTCGTCGGCCTGCAACCGGACTTGGGAAGCGGCCTGGTCTTCGCGGGACTGTTGTTCGCCATGCTGTTCTGGGCTGGGGTCAATCACTGGCTCTTGTTCCTGCTTGCGTCGCCGTTCCTATCGCTGTTGATGGCCTTCTCCACGCTCTCTTGGGGCGTGTGGATCGTGCTGTTGACCGTCGTGCTGCTCTGGGTGCGTCCCTACGTCGTCGAAGGGCTCGTCGTGTGGGTCGGGAACCTGGCGATGGGATTACTTGCCCTCGAGCTGTGGGGACGATTGGCGCCCTATCAGCAAAACCGGCTGTTGTCGTTCCTCAATCCCGAGATCGATCCGCGCGCGACGGGGTGGCATATCATCCAGTCCAAGGTCGCGATCGGCTCCGGAGGGATCCTCGGCAAGGGGTTCACCGAGGGAACCCAGAAGCGTCTCGCGTTTCTGCCCGAGCAGCACACCGACTTCGTGTTCTCGGTCTTGGGTGAGGAACTGGGCTTTCTCGGCGTCTTGGGAGCGCTCACGCTGTTCGCTCTCCTGATCCTCAGCTTGATCCGGATCTCCCAGCGAGCGGTCGACCCCTTCTCCTCGTTTGCGGTGGCTGGCGTTGCGGGAATCCTGCTCACTCACATCGTCGTCAACGTCGGCATGACGGTGGGCATCATGCCCATTGTAGGGATTCCCCTGCCGTTCCTATCGTACGGTGGCTCCTTTCTCGTCGTCTGTTGCCTCGCACTCGGGATGGCGGCCCGGGTGGCCTACGAGGCGCGTCACTCCGGATACACCTCCTGACCGCGGGGCGGGGTGGCGGGCGACCGTGGGAACCGCGACATTGCAGTGCCGCGCCGCCCGGCCAGCTCTGGCGGGCGCTGCTTGCCAGAGGAGTTCGTTGAGCAACCATGGCCTGGTTTCGGAAAGACAAACGGAAGCGCACCGCACAACGCGAGAAGCTCGAGATCCCTCCGGACGCCTGGGGCAAATGCGAGCAGTGCGGGCACGTGGACATCAACGAGAAGTTCGAGCGCGCTCTTCAGGTGTGCCCGTCGTGTGGGCACCATCGGCGGATCTCGGCTCGGCGGTACATCGAGATCCTGATGGACGAGGGCAGCTTCGTAGAGCTATACCGGGAGCTGCGCTCCAAGGACGCTCTGGGGTTCGAGGGCTACGAAAACCGGCTCGCCAGCGCCAGCCGTAAGGCTGGGACCCACGATGGGATGATCGCTGGCCACGGCACGTTGACGGGCTTGGCCGTGAATCTCGGGGTCATGGACTTCAAGTTCATGGGGGGCTCGATGGGCTCGGTCGTCGGCGAGAAGGTGGCCCGGCTCATCGACCGCTCGGCCGAGCACCGGGCGCCGCTGATCCTGGTGTCCGCATCGGGCGGAGCGCGGATGCAGGAGGGGGTCTTGAGCCTCATGCAAATGGCCAAGACGTCCGCCCTCATGGCCCAGTTGCGGGAGTCCGGGACGCCGTACATTTCCATCCTGACCAATCCCACCACCGGCGGGGTTTCGGCATCGTACGCGATGCAGGGCGACGTCAACCTGGCCGAACCCGGAGCGGTGATCGGCTTTGCGGGTCCCCGCGTCATCAAGCAGACGATCGGTCAGGATCTGCCTGACGGGTTCCAGACGGCGGAGTTCCTCGAAGCGCACGGCATGGTCGACGCTGTCGTCCCGCGCCCGGAACTCCGGGAGACCGTGGCGAGCTTGCTGCGCATGATGACGGCCGCACCCGCCGTGGAGGCGCTCGACTGAGCCTGTCATTCGAGGATGCCCTCGGCTTCCTCTATCCCCGCACAGCCGGCGGAGACAAATGGTCGCTCGATCCGACCAGGACGCTCCTCGCGCGCCTGGGTCGTCCGGAGGCGCACTACGCGTGCGTGCACGTCGGTGGCACCAACGGTAAAGGCTCCGTGGCCACCATGGTGGCTGAGGCGCTGCGGATCCGCGGATGGCGCGTTGGGCTCTACACGTCCCCGCATCTGGTCGACGTCAGGGAGCGCATGCTGGTCAACGGCCGACCCATCTCGCGCGAGGCGTTCGCCGCGTGGACATCGGAGCTTCACGCCACCGTGATCGAGACGGGTGCCAGCTTCTTCGAGGCCACGACGGCGATCGCGCTGGCAGATTTCGCGGCGCGGGGTGTGGATATCGCCGTGGTCGAGGTCGGCCTCGGTGGTCGACTCGATGCGACCAACGTGCTGGATCCTCTGGTGAGCGCCGTGACGCACATCGGCCTGGACCACTCGGACTACTTGGGCGATTCCCTGGCGGGCATTGCACGCGAAAAGGCGGGCATCGCGAAGCGCGGGCGGCCATTCGTGATCGGCGAGACCGATCCCGAGCTGCGTGCCGTGCTCGTCCGAGCCGCCGAGGAGGTCGGGGCGACCCCGGTCCTCGTGGATGGATCGGCGCGCTACGGCGGTGCCTTGCGACTCGCCGGCCCCCATCAACGGCGAAATGCGGCCATCGCTCGCGAGGTGCTCGACGGCCTGCCGCTGGAGTGGCGGCCCACGGACGATCAAGTGACGCGAGCGTTTGCCCGCGCGTCCCTCCCGGGCAGATTGGAGCGCCGAGGGCGGTGGCTGTTCGACGTGGCGCACAACCCGAGCGGTGTGGCCGTCCTGGTCGAAGCGCTGCGTGCCGAGCCCGTTCCGCGGCCGCTGCACGCCCTGGTCGCGATCCTGGCGGACAAGGATTGGCGAACGATGATCGAGGCCATCGCCACGGTCGCTCAGCGGATCTGGGTGACGATCGCTCCGTCGGCGCCCACAGAGCGGGTGTGGTCGCTGACGGCGGTCGCCGAGGCGTGTCCGTCCGTGACGGTCGAAGCGGACTTTGATTGCGCGCTGCGACTGGTGCAGGCCGGCGCCGGCACGGCGCTCGTGACGGGGTCGTTCCACACGGTGGGAGACGCGATGGCGCGCTTGCCGGGGTTCGCGCCTCTCGGATAGATTGCGTCGATGCAAAGCCAGGCCCTACCGGGATTTCGCGACTTCTTCCCCGACGAGACCACGTTCCGAAACCGGATCTTCGCCGTGTGGCGTGACGTCGCCGCCCGGTACGGATTCGAGGAGTACGACGGGCCGCCGCTCGAGCCGCTGGAGCTCTACACCCAGAAGAGCGGCGAGGAGATTGTCGGGCAGCTCTACGCCTTCGAGGACAAGGGGGGGCGGGCGGTGGCGCTGCGTCCGGAAATGACGCCGACGTTGGCGCGGATGGTGGCGCAGCGCGCCCGCGCGCTGAAGAAGCCGATTCGCTGGTTTACGATGCCGCAGCTGTTCCGCTACGAGCGGCAACAGCGAGGGCGGCTGCGGGAGCATTTCCAGCTCAACATGGATCTCATCGGTGAGTCGGGACCGCTTGCCGACGCGGAACTGATCGCGGCGGCGGTGGACGTGGTCCGGGCGTTCGGCCTGACCGACGCCGACTTCCGAGTGCGGATCTCCGACCGCCGGGTGGCCCATGCCCTCCTGACCGCGCAGGGACTCGAGGGACCGCAGATTCTGGCAGCCTATGCGCAGATCGACAAGCTGGGTCGCGACCCACGTGACGATCTGGTGCAGAACCTCATGCGCACGGCGGGGGTCGATGAACGGGCCGCGAGCCGCGCGCTCGCCATGGGCGACATTCGGTCGTTAGATGCGCTTCACGCGGCCGTGGCCGAAGCTTCGAACGATGCGGATTCGGTGTCGCCGCTGGTGGAGTGCGTGGAGGCGCTGACGGCGATGGGTCTCGGGAAGTACGTCGCCATCGACCTCTCGGTCGTTCGGGGCCTCGCGTACTACACCGGTCTCGTGTTTGAGTTGTTCGATGTGCGGCGGACGATGCGCGCGATTTGCGGCGGCGGGCGGTATGACGGCCTGCTCGCGGCGCTTGGCGGGATTGATCTGCCGGCAGTCGGCTTCGGGATGGGGGATGTGGTGTTGGGGGAGTTGGTGCAGGAGCGGGGAAGCGCCAGCGAATCGGCGGAGGCGATCGAGTTCTTCCTCGTGGCCGTGACCAGCGAAGACGTGTCGGCGGTCCTCGGCCTCGCGCACGAGCTTCGCGACACGGGACGCCGCGTCGAGTACGCGCTCAAGGAGCAATCGGTGGCGAAGCAGCTGAAGCTCGCGTCGGCTCGATCGGCGTCGCGGGCCGTCCTCATAGGACCCGACGAGCGGGCCCGCCGGGAGGCGCTCGTGCGCGACCTCGCGACCGGTAAGGAAGCTCGGGTTTCGCTGAACCAGCTCCTCGGGTCGCCGGCCGAGTCGGCAAGCAGCTGATGCCGGTTGGTGCACGTGGCGCCACCTCTCCGACCTTGAACCAAGAGTCTCGATCGCATTCTCATGGCTGACCGACAGCGCATCACTCCCCGTGCCGAGGATTTCAACGCCTGGTACAACGACGTCATCATGCGGGCCGAGTTGGCGGATTACTCACCGGTCCGCGGTTGCATGGTGATCCGGCCCCGCGGCTATCGCATCTGGGAGCTAATGCAGGAGGCGCTCGACGGCATGTTCAAGGAGACGGGCCACGAGAACGCCTACTTCCCGCTCTTCATCCCCCAGAGCTTCCTGGCCAAAGAGGCCGAGCATGTCGAGGGCTTCGCGCCGCAGACGGCCGTGGTCACCCACGGTGGTGGCAAGGAGCTCGAGGAGCCGCTCGTCGTGCGCCCCACGTCCGAGACCATCATCTACGCGATGCTCTCCAAGTGGGTGCAGAGCTACCGCGACCTTCCGGTGCTGCTGAATCAGTGGGCCAACATCGTGCGGTGGGAAATGCGGACGCGACTCTTCCTGCGAACGACCGAGTTCCTCTGGCAGGAGGGCCACACTGCGCACGCCACCGCCGACGAGGCTGAAGCGGAAACACAGCTCATCTTGGGCGTGTACCGGCGGTTCATGGAGGAGTGGATGGCGATGCCCGTGATTACGGGCGTCAAGACCGAGTCCGAGAAGTTTGCCGGAGCCGTCCGTACCTATGCCTGCGAGGGCCTGATGCAGGACAACCGGGCGCTGCAGGCAGGCACGTCGCACTTTCTCGGGCAGAATTTTGCGCGAGCATTCGGAACGCAGTTCCAGACGGCGAGTGGGGAGCTCGACTACGTGTGGAGTTCGTCGTGGGGCGTGTCCACGCGGCTGGTCGGCGGGCTCATCATGACGCACAGCGACGACGTCGGTCTGGTGTGCCCCCCGCGCCTTGCTCCGACACAGGTCGTGATCGTGCCGATCTTCCGCCGCGACGATGAGCGGACTCGGGTGATCGAGCTGGGGAACCGAATGGCGGACGAACTTCGGAGCGACGGCATTCGCGTTCTGCTCGATGAGCGGGACGGCATGAAACCTGGGGCGAAGTACTACGAGTGGGAGAGTCGAGGGGTTCCCGTGCGGCTGGAGGTCGGACCCCGGGATGTCGAGAAGCGCCAAGCCGTGCTGGCGCGGAGGTCCGGTGGAAAGGCCCCCGTCTCGCTGGATGAGCTCGGAGCAGGCGTGCGCGGTGCCTTGGACGACATCCAGGTGACGCTGCTGGCCGCGGCCCGCGAGCGGCGCGAGGCCAATACGTATCGGGGTGTCGACCAGGGCCAACTCATCGAGATCATGGAAGGGCCGGGAGGCTTGGCGTTCGGTGGCTACTGCGGCTCCA
>JBFIHA010000028.1:0-43454 GCA_041602035.1 Gemmatimonadales bacterium
CATGGCTGGCCGGGTACGGGAATTGCTGCCAGTGTGTCTCGGAGGAAATGAGATGGAGATCGTCGGGATACCTGAATTGTCCTTCGATCGCTTCGCCCCGATTCTGGGGCGAGCGGGCGCGAGACGCCTGCGTCGCACCGTGGAGGACGCGCGGGACATCCTGGACGGTCGCACGGTGTGGCACGTCAACTCCACCAAGACCGGTGGAGGCGTGGCCGAGATGCTTCAGACGCTGCTCGGCTACGAGCGCGGCGCCGGGATCGACGCGCGCTGGCTCGTGATCGATGGGGACGAGGACTTCTTCACCATCACCAAGCGCATCCATCACAACCTCCACGGCCGGCCGGGTGACGGGCTGGGATTCTCGGCACGGGATAGAGCGCACTATGGCGCGGTCATGCGACGGAATGCGAGCGCGATCCTCAGGGTCGTCCGCCCGAACGATGTCGTGGTGCTGCACGACCCCCAGACGGCAGGCCTGAGCGACGCGCTGAAGCGGCGGGGCGCCGTCGTCGTGTGGCGGTGTCATGTGGGGTGCGAGCACGTCAACCGGTGCGTCCGCGAGGTGTGGGGCTTTCTCCAGCCGCATCTCGTGCCGGCGGACGCCTACGTCTTCTCCCGCCCCGGCTACGTGCCGGCGTGGCTCCGTACCGCGCCGACGTTCATCATGCCGCCGGCGATCGACGCGTTCTCATCGAAGAACCAGCCGATCGCGCGTGCGACGGTGAGGGCCATCCTGCGTCACATCGGCTTGTTGGCAACGAGGAGGCCGGGTCCGACGAATGCGCTGTCGTTCGTCAGGATGGACGGCACGCCCGGATGCGTCATGCGGACGGCGCAGATCCACCAAGTCGCGCCGATTGTGGATTGGCGGATGCCGCTGATCACCCAGGTGTCCCGCTGGGATCCGCTCAAGGACATGCAGGGGGTGATGCAGGGATTCGTCCGTGGGCTCGACCGGCTGGGGTCCGCCCATCTGGCACTCGTCGGCCCCGACGTGGCCGGCGTCAGTGACGATCCGGAGGGAGCCGCCGTGTTCGAGGAATGCGTGGCCCAGTGGCGCGCGCTCCCTCGGGCCGCCCGCGAGCGCGTGCATCTGGTGAGCCTGCCGATGGACGATGTCGAGGAGAACGCCGTGATGGTCAATGCCATTCAGCGACACGCCACCGTGGTCGTACAGAAGAGCCTCGAAGAGGGATTCGGCCTCACGGTCACGGAGGCCATGTGGAAGGGGCGTGCGATCGTCGCCAGCGCCGTCGGCGGGATTCAGGATCAGATCGTGGACGGCGTGCACGGGCTGTTGCTCCCCGATCCGACGGATCTGGACGCCCTCGGTGTCGCATTGGAGCGGCTGCTGGGCGATCACGCGCTCGTGAGGCGGCTGGGGCGCAACGCCCGCCGACGTGCCGTGGCGAACTTCCTCGGGCCGCGTCGGCTCACGCAGCTCGTGGACGTGATCTACCGCGTCGAGGGTAGGGCGCGGGCGGCGTGAGGCTGGACGTCAGCCAGCTTGCGCGCGATGGCGCCCGAACGGCACCGAGCTACGGCAGAAAGGCTAATCCCGCTTCCGCCGCATAATCGTTGGGGTGGAACGAAGAACTCCTGAGGAGGACGCGAGCCCCGACCCCGACCCCGACAGTCAACAGGCCTTCATTGATGCTGAGCGCTTCGCGCCACTAGCCGCGCCGGCTCTGACATCCTATCGTGCAGTGGCTCGAGCCGACGGCATCCGGTCGTGAGCGACAACGCCATCATTACGGCGGTAGGATTGACGAAGTCCTACGGCGATCTCATCGCCGTCCGGGACCTCACGCTCAGCGTGCACCGCGGCGAGGTGTTCGGGTTCCTCGGGCCCAACGGGGCCGGCAAGACCACCACGGTCAACATGGTCTGCGGTCTGCTGCGGCCCGACGCTGGTGAGATCACGATCGACGGCCGTTCCCTGCGCACCGAGGGCCGTGCCTGCACCAGCCTCATCGGGTTGTGCCCCCAGGATCTCGTGATCTGGGAAGGGCTCACCTGCCTCGAGCAGCTCCGGTTTGTGGCCCACCTCTACGACGTACCCAGGCGTGAGGCAAAAGCCAAAGCGCTCGAGGTGTTGACGAAGGTGGGGCTCGCCGAGCGGCGGCACTCTCTCGCCAAGACCCTCTCCGGTGGCATGAAACGTCGGCTCAACATCGCGTTGGCGCTGGTGCACGGTCCCAAGTTCGTGATCCTGGACGAACCGCAGGCCGGACTGGATCCGCAGAGCCGCATCCTCATCCGGGAGTACGTGCGCTCCCTCGCGGGCGACGCCACGGTCATGGTGACCACGCACGACATGGATGAGGCCGATCGGATCGCCGATCGCATCGCGATCATCGACCACGGGCAGTTGCTCGTGCTCGACACCCCCGAGGCGCTGAAACGGCAGGTCGGGGCAGGGGACGTGATGGAGATCAGGATCCCGGGAGGCGCTCCGGCAACGGTGCGTGCACTCACGGGCGAGTTGCCGGGCGAGCTCCGCGATCTCGGGTTTACCGACGGCGTGTGGCGACTTGGGGGACACGCGATCCTCACCGTGCTTCCGACGCTGCTAGAGCGCCTCGCCGCTCACGGCCTGAGGGTCGAAGACGTCGTGGTGCGCAAGACCACCTTGGAGGATGTCTTCATCGATCTCACCGGGCGGACACTGCGCGAATGAGATTCGTGAGCGTGTTCTGGAAGACGACCATCGAGAACGTCCGTGACTGGAAGGTCCTGGTCATGACACTGACGTTCGCGCCGTTCTTCGTCGCCCTCATGCATTTCTACTTTGAAGAAGCGACCGTCACCTACCGGGTCGTGGTGGTAAACCACGACGTGGGGCCAGGCGGCGCGGCGCTGATCGCGCAGTTGGGGGATCTGCGTTCCGCGGAGGGTGGAACGATCCTGCGGGTGCGTGAGGAGGGCGACCTCGCCGCCGCCCAAGAGCGCCTCCGGGATCGCGCCGCCGATCTCGTGGTGGAGATCCCCGAGAACTTCACCGGCGCGCTCGCGGCCTATGCGGCAGGAGGCGACGACGACCGAGCGGTCATCCGGAGCTACGGCGACCCGGCAGACCTCAACTCGCTCCTCGCAATGGCGTTCAGCGACTACCTCGCCTACGCGTACGCCGCGCGTGTGACGGGGGACGAGGGCCCCCTGCGCGTGGAGGCCGTGGATATCGGCACCGCACCGTCGCAGGACGACTTTGCGCGCTACGTGCCCGGCCTGCTCGCGCTGGCGCTCATGATGCTGATGTTTACCGCGGCCGCATCGATCATCAAGGAGAAGGACAAGGGGACGCTGGTGCGGCTCCGGCTCTCCAACATGACCACGCGCGAATGGCTCGGCGCCGTGAGCCTCACGCAATGCATCATCGGACTGGTGGCGGTGGGTATCACCCTGCTCACGGCCATGGCGTTCGACTACCGGCCAGCGGGGTCGCTCCCCGCCGCCGCGGTCGTATGCCTGGTCTCGAGCGCGGCGATCATGGGCGTCAGCCTCATCGTCGCAGCCACGCTCCGGACGGTCTTCGATCTGATGACGATCGGCTCCTTTCCGTTCTTCGTCCTCATGTTCTTTTCGGGAGGAATGTTCCCGATCCCCGACGTGCGGCTCTTCGCGGTCGGTGGTCGGGCCATCAACGTCAACGACATCCTCCCCACCACGCATTCGATTACTGCGTTCGACCGGATACTCACGTCAGGCGGCGGGTTGGGCGACGTGTGGTTCGAGTTGGGGGCGATCGTGCTCCTGACGCTCGGATGCTTCGCGATCGGGAGCTGGATGTTCGTGCGTCGTCACATGAGGGCGTGAGGCTGTCTTCTTCCGTATCTACTGCGCTCAGTAGATCAACTCAGCCCAACGGCCTTCGTCGATCATCGTTGCCTTCTGCTGCCGGTACATCTCAGGCGAACCGACGATCTTCACCAGCGCCTCGTCCAGCAGTTCGCTGATCTGCTTCAGACCGGCCACGTAGACGTAGGTCTTGGGGTCCTGTAACAACCTCCAGACTTCGTCGCCGTTCCGGGCGATCGCCCCTTCCAGGTCGACCGGCACGTCGAAATGGGGACGCGGACTGAGCGCCTCGAACGCCTTGAAGGTCGCTTCGTCGTAATAGTACTTCAGGTCGGCGTTCTGGTCGTTCATGTAGGCCAGCTCGATCCCGCTCATCGCGCCGTGGTACAGGCGCACCTCGCCCTTCCACCCACCCAGCTCACTGTAGATGTGCTTGATGAAGGCCCGGAAGGGGGCGATCCCCGTCCCCAACCCGATCATCAGCAGGTTGGCGTCTTTGTCCTCGGGTAGGGTGAACGCGATGTTGTAGGGGCCCACTAACGTGACGGCATCGCCCTTCCTCAGATCGCACAGGTAGTTGGACGCCTTCCCCTCGTAGCGTTCGCCGTTGACATCGTCGATGTAGAAGCAGCGCTTCACCAACAGCGAAATCACCGGCTTCAAATCGTCGCCCGTACCGCCGCCGGCAATGGAATAGAGACGCAGGTACTGCTTCTGGCCGAATTCGTGGGGACCCGGTATTAGGACACCGACGCTTTGCCCCACCTGATAGTCGAAATCGATGCTGTCCACGGCGAGGTCGATGTGCCGCAGTTCCGTTTCGCTGTTCTCGGGCGTAATCCGCGTCGAATTCACGACGGACGCAGTCATCTGACGGGTCGTATCGTAGTCTTTCAGCCGCATGCTCTGCTCCTACTCCTCCATATGCAGGGATACCGAATCCAATCGGGCCACGTGTCAGAAGCCGACCGCCCAGCCGCACCTATGCAGGCCCTGATCCGGCGCACGTGGAGTGTCCATACCACCACACCACCTTAAACCAATCGCATGACGTTTTCCAGGGAGCATGGATCACGTGCGGGATTCAAATACGAAAGCGCCGCCCCGGCCCGGCCCCTCCTCGGGCGGCCCCACCACTTGAAAACGTCGTGCTCACGCCACTTCTTGTTCCACACCATGACCGCCACCGCCATCGTATCGCCCGAGGATCAGGGCGCCACGTTCGTCGAGCTGTTCTTCGACCTGGTGTTCGTGTTCGCCGTCACGCAGGTGACGCGACGCCATTCAACCGCCTAACCGTGAGTGCGTCACGGAAAGGTGCGTCGCAACCAGTCCACCAGCGCCGCCTTGTCCCCGTCATCGAGGATGCCGTGACTCGTGCGCTCATTCCATCGGAGCGTAGCCCGAGGGCCGGCGATCCGCTGCAGTGGGCGCACCGACGGTTCGGCCCAGTAGTCGTTGTCATTGATAGCCTTGATCATGAACAGCGGCCGCGGCTGAATGCGGCCGATATAGTTCGCGGGGTACGCGGCCGCTCGGTGCCCGGTCTCGGTGACGTCGAAGTGCCCGCCGTGAAGAAGTACCACACCCGCAAACCGGCGATCCGCACCCCTCTCCGCGGGCTGTTGTCTCGCCTGTTACTAACCGAGGCGGCGAATAGGGATGTGGCTCCAGGACTCTGGCTCGTCGAGGTTCCCGTGAAGTTGCTCTCCGCCAGATAGTTGCAGTGCGAACAGCTTCCCGCCGTTTCTTCTCTGCCTCCGCACGCGAGCGACTGCAGGTCTTCTGAGAAGTGGTGGGCGCTCGTGCTTTACGGTCTCGGCTCGGTCCCCTGCGGCGGCGCGAAGGCGTCTCCCACTGCCGGTCCTACGCACCCGCAACGAAGCACAGCAGCAATCATGCGGTGGCTGGCGCTCCCGGGCTTGGACCCCTAATCTTCTTGCGACGCTCACCTCCCGGAGCGACCTCCCGTGACCGATCTCCTCCACCGGCTTCAAGCCTCCCTCGCCGACCGCTACACCATCGAGCGGGAGATCGGTGCTGGCGGTATGGCGACGGTGTACCTCGCCCACGACCAAAAGCTCGGCCGCCAGGTCGCCCTCAAGGTCCTCCGTCCCGAACTCGCGGCCTCGATCGGCAGTGAGCGGTTCCTCCGGGAGATCCAGATCGCAGCGAAGCTGACGCATCCGAAGATCTTGGCGCTGTATGACTGTGGTAGGACGGCCGAAGGACGGGACAGCAGTGGGGCGGGCTTCCTCTACTACACGATGCCGTTCGTAGAGGAGGAGTCACTCCGCGATCGCCTGAACCGCGAGAAACAGCTGCCGATCGACGATGCCCTCCGGATCACCCAAGAACTCGCCGAGGCACTCGACCATGCGCACTCGCTCGGAATCGTACACCGCGACATCAAACCCGAGAACATCCTGTTCACTGCGGGCCACGCAGTGCTGAGTGATTTTGGAATTGCACGAGCGGTGACCGAGGCAGGTGGTGAGGCACTCACGGAGACGGGCCTCGCCGTGGGCACGCCAGCGTACATGAGTCCCGAGCAGGCTGCGGGGCAGCACGACCTCGACGGACGCAGCGACATCTACTCGGCGGGTTGCGTGTTATACGAGATGCTGATAGGCGAGCCGCCCTTCAGTGGACCGACTCCCCAATCGGTGATGGCGCGTCACTCGATCGATCCGGTGCCACCGCTGCGAACGGTGCGGGCATCGATCCCCGCCGCCGTGGAGGCGGCGACCATGCGGGCGCTGGAGAAGGTTCCTGCCGACCGGTACGCAACCGCAGCACAGTTGGCCTCGGCATTGGAGAAGGCCATCAGCGAGTCGCCGGCCGAATCCACCGCCACGGATGCGCCTGGGCAAACAAGGAGGAGCGGGATCCGACGAAGCGTGCTTCCTGCCGTGCTGGTCGCGGTCCTCGCCACCGTTATTGTCGCATGGCAGCTCCTGAGTGGGCGGGCCGATCAGCCCGCGTCCTCGTTGGATCGGCCGTCAGTGGCCGTGCTCCCGTTTGCGAGCCTCAGTGGGAATCCCGACGCCGAGTACTTCGGCGACGGTATGACCGAGGAGTTGATACATGCACTGGCCAATCTCGACGGTATCGATGTCGCCTCGCGCACGTCGGTGTTCGCGTTCAAGGGACGGGACGAGGACGTGCGTGTCATCGGCGCGCAACTCGATGTCGGGACCGTGCTCGAGGGCAGCGTGCGGCAGGCGGGGGATCAGCTCCGCATCACTGCGCAGCTCATCGATGTCGAGACCGGCTTTCATATCTGGTCGCAGGAGTACCTTCGAACCGGCGACGACGTCTTTGCGATTCAGGACGAGATCGCCTTAGCCATCGTTGCCAAGCTGAAGCCCTCACTGGTACCCGAAGAAACCGCAACACTCGTCGGGCGCGGGACCGAGAGCCTGGAGGCGTATCACGCCTATCTCCGCGGTCGCTACTTCTGGAATCAACGCACCCCGGACGGATTGCAGCGCGCCATCGGGGAGTTCCACCAAGCGCTTGCCTTTGATCCGACCTACGCGTTGGCGTATTCGGGATTGGGTGATGCGTTTGTGGCCATCGGTAGCTACCAGTTCCTTCCCCCGGCTCAGATCTATCCTCAGGCAAGAACGGCCGCCAAGCGCGCGCTGGCGCTCGACAGCTCTCTAGCTGAAGCGCACGTGGCGCTCGCAAACGCGCTGTTGCTGTTCGACTTCGACTTTGCGAACGCCGAACGCCATTTCCGATACGCCGTCGAGCTCGATCCGCGATATACGGAGGCACGCATCGGTCTGGCTGGATATCTCGCAGCGGTCGGTCGATCGGAGGAGGGATTGGGAGAGGTACGCGCCGCCCGAGATCTCGATCCACTGTCGGCCCCGATAGCCTATGCCCTTGGCCGAGAATTGTACCGGGCTCGGCTGTACACGGAATCCGTCAGCGCGTTCGACACGCTGCTGAGTGCGCAACCGAACTACTTCCCCGCGTACTCCTTCAGCGGACTCGCCATGGTGCACGCCGGTCAACCGGAGCAGGCCGTACGACTGTTCGAGCGAGCGATCGGTCAGGTGGGACCGTTGCCTGCCATCCTGGCTCCGTTGGGCGTCGCTCACGTCGCGGCAGGCGATTCGGCCGCCGCACGTACCGACCTGGCGCGGCTTGTCGGCATCCAGTCGTCAGACCAATACGTGCCCGCATACTTCGTGGCTGGTGTGCACGCGGTGCTCGGGCAAGACGATGAGACCATCGCCATGCTTCGCCGCGCCTACGAGGAGCGGTCCGCGTGGCTCCTGTGGCTCGACACTGAGCGCATCTTCGACCGCTTCCGAGGGGACGCCCGATACGAAGCCATTCGCCGAGACGTCGGCTTGCCGTAGATCGTACGTGGCGCCGGCCCATTGCAGACCTGTGGCAGGAGGTGATCCATGCCCGACCGTCCCGAGATCTCCACCGTGCTGACCCCCGACGACCTCCTGCCGGGAGACGTACTGCTGTCGCGCGGCGAAACCAACTGCGGCCCCGACGAGAAGCTGCCGACGTCGGAACGGGATCTCGTCGACATGCTCGAACGCCAGAAGATCCCCTCCCTCGCCGACGTCATTTGCGGACTCGACGGCGGAGCGTATTCCCACGCCTCGATGTGGACCGAAAGAGGCACCGCTGAGGTCGGCAACGCGGAAGCGACCAGGGCCGGTATCAAGCTCAACCCTCTCAGCATCGATGTGAACGAACAGGTCTACATCGACATCTTCCGCTTTCGGTCGGGTGAGCACCGCTTGGGTGACGACGACTGGCCCGCGCAGCCCATCGTCGGCCGGGCGTACTTCTACACGGATGACGACAACGCCTACCAGTACGCCTACGACAAGCTGGTCCTAATGGCCCTGCTCCTCGTGGCGGGCAAGGTCCCAAAGCGGCCCATCGTGAAGCTGCTGGTGAACACCCTGGGACCACTGATGGTCAAATGGATCGACGAGAACATCACGGGGAAAGACAAGAGGGCGATGATATGCACCGAGTTGGTGTGCCGCTGCTACTGGGAAGGTGACGGTGATCCAACGCGCAAGTACGGAATAGAGATCGACATCGACGGCACACGGTCCGTTTCACCCATGGCGAACACGCTCCTTGCTGACCTGCCGCAGCCCGACGATGAACTCCACGACCCGGATCTGGCCGCGGAGTACGAGGCGCTGACCCAAGCCTGCGCACAAGGACTGTTCGGTAACCAACCCGACGTGATGCAGCCTTTGGCCGCACTCCATCATGAACACCTCGCTGCTGCTAAGCCTACGGGGGGCGGTGTTCAACCGCTCGGGGCAGCACGGAGGAGCGCCAAGGCAGGGGGAGCACTCCTGCCGGCACAGGCGGTGACGCCGCGGGACATGCAGCAAAGCCCGAGCCTCACCTTGATCGGCAGGCTCGATGCGAGGCCAAGTTCCATTGCCGGGAAATAGCCTCGAGTGGCACGCGCCGACCAGGGCCTCGTGCAGCTAGTGCCGCCCGGGAGATCCTCGCATGTACGGCGGGCCAGTAGAGCGTACCGTTAGCGTTGCCGTTTCTCCTGGCAAAGTGCGCCAACGACAACGGTAGAATGGCGTGCCCGACACTCGGAAGCCCGGGAAAACCGGCAGAATGTCGTAGTTCCGATGATCCCTGAGCCGCATGGGATTGACCTGCGGCTTTGCAGCCTCGGCCTGCTTCGCGTCAGGGCGTCGCGGGGTGAAGAGAGCGCCGGCGGCGACCGCCGCTCGCTTCCGCTTCGCCCGGGTCGCGACGTTCATCGCTCGGTCGCACAGCGTCTAATTCCGCCGTCCCGACTCTCTGTAGCAATGCCAGTCAACTAGTAAGGTCACGGCGACCTGGAGTAAGAGAATGTGCGCGGAGCTTCCTCAAATGCTCTTACCTACAACCCGGGACTTGGCCGTGATCCGCGGGTTCAACGTGCTTCTCGGACTGCTCCGTCTCTGGGGATTGATCGCGCCTCAGGAGCCGCCAGCGCTGATAGCATGCGACCGGGAAGGCGAGGCCAACGACCTTCTTGCCCTCTTCGAAGATCAACCGGTTCGTACGAAAGTCACCCAAGATACGCTGAATCTCCTGCCCCGTTAGCTTCGGAGCAAGCTGGGCAACGAGTTGGCGATGGGAGAGGATTTGCTGATCGATCGCGTGCTGAACCAGTGCGTGCTTCCACCCGAATGTGGTGACAGTCGGATCAGACCCATACCGAGAGTCAACAAACTCAATCCGCTCTCCAGTGATCTCATAGGAGAGCCTCACTTCCCGAGATGCCAGTGACTCCTTCCAATTGCGGATCTGATACGTGAGCACGTCGTACATGGCCACGCAGTCATCGGCGTAGGAATAAGGGATCTCAAAAATGTATGCGTAGTGCTCCGGTACGAACTGGATCTCGCGCATGAACTCTGGAGATAGAATGGCCCGATAGGCCACCTCCGCGCGGTGTGGCTTGGTAATGCCAAATCGATTCGGGTCCGCATGCATGGGTGCAAAACGCGTCAGCTGGACCGGCATGTATCCATGTGGCGGTGGAAGATGATAGAGAGTCGGCAACACTCTGGTCATTTCGCGGTAT
Source organism: Gemmatimonadales bacterium (assembly GCA_041602035.1). Taxonomy (GTDB): domain Bacteria; phylum Gemmatimonadota; class Gemmatimonadetes; order Gemmatimonadales; family GWC2-71-9; genus JAOTVV01. Next base: position 10,397 of record JBFIHA010000028.1, read on the forward strand.
TCCTCGACCTCGTCATTGGGGAAGCCATAGAGGAAGTTGTAGTTGGCTTCAATGTCGTTCACCGCGAGAAGCTTCAGGGTCAGCACGTTCTGAATGCCGGTCACCCCTTTTGCCATCTTTTTGAGAACCGAGGTCGAAAACGACTCAATGCCAGGTTGAGCGCTGACCGCACCCGCATCGGCCATCAGTTTCACGTCGCGACATTTGACGTTGGCTTTCATTTCCCAATGGAGAAGGTAGTGCTCTCCGCCGGCACGAAGCTCCGCCAGTTTGGGAAGCAGGGTCTTGTAGTACTGCCTCGGAAGGATGTAGTCCGAAAAGCGAAGGTGCTTGTCCCCGTAGCGCGCCTGCACCGACCGCAGCATCGAGATAACGCGCTCAGGGGTCTTGAAGCGGTACGTGAGCGCTTCGTCATCGATCCCGCAGAAAGTACAGTGTGACGTCTGGCCCCACCAACAGCCTCGCGAACTTTCCACGGGCAAAGTGAAGTTGTGGATTTCAACTTGGTGCTCGTCAGACAATCTCGCGACGTCCGCAAAGAAATCGTCATAGTCAGGAAACGGGCTGTGATCCAAGTCAGCCCGAGGAGGGCTCGCGGGGTGCTGCCGAACACGCCCCTGGTTATCCCGATAGAGCAAGCCAGGAATCTGCCCTAACGAACCTCGGTCGACGGAGGCCTTCGCAAGCGGAACGACGGTGTCTTCGCCTTCTCCACGAGCAACAACATCGACGAAGGGAAAGCAACGCATGATCTGTGTGCCGGCCGGACCCTCCAATGCCGTACCCCCGAACGCAAGCAACTTGTCGGGGTGTTTCTCTTTGATCAACTTGGCCAGCGCCAAGGATGCGAATGTCTGGTCGTACATACAGGTGAATCCCACCATCGTTGGGTCAACCCGACTGACGACCTTGAGGCACTCGGAGAGGTAGGTGGGAATGATCTCATTTCTTATCTTGAGTGCGTACTCAAGATGGACCTTCCTTTCCCGCTTTGCGAGGGGTTCGCGCAGGTCCAATCGTTCCCACGTCTTGTTGAGCATTGTGTCGAATGCGCGTTCTTGCTCGTGCGACAATTCGTGACCCTGCAAACAAGCCGTGAAGACAAAGTCGTTGTAGCCCCAATAGGATCCCAAGAGTTCGTAGGAGGTCCCCTTGAGGTACTTGAGAAGGAATATGTTGAGGTGGGCAACCGTGCATGGGACGCCACCCTGGGTTAGCTGAGCTTTCAGTATCCCAAGGGCAAGCGATGGTTCCGGCAAAGGCGCCCACGGCATGCTGAGCAGTAGCACACTGGGCTGCTCGGCAGGGGAGGACGGGTCGCCCGAGTTCCTCAGAGCTTCTGATCCGCGTATGGGGAATGGTCTGTTGACGAGCGCATTTTGTCTTTGCCTTGGACGATGATCCAGACAACGACCCCGAAAGCGACGAGCACGATTCCGATGAGGATACCAACGTCGGGACTCAGCCACATTGGGCCCTCAGGTCGCGTCCCAAACCGCGCGACGAATGCCGTCGAAACCAACACCGGCATCGGCCGCAATGACAATTCTTGGACCTGCGGATCTGTCAGATGCACTCCCAGGGCGCGAGCGACACGCCTGGGATCACCCTGAACCTCGTGGACAAAACGACCATCGCAGACGACACGGTCCAAGAAGGTTGCGGCGTCAGGCGACATCGGGCTCTCCTTTCAAGCTAGTGGTGCTTATATAGCCCCCGAAGCCCTAAATGGCCAGGAGTGCGTGGACCTGGTACTGGCGGTGGGCTTCTTCACCGAAGCTCAGCGCCCTTGCGACCACCGTTGGCTCCCGCGCGCGCCGTCCGGGTTGGAGCACCCGGGATCACAGGGCTCGGGCGCGCAGCTGCACACGGTCGTGAGGATGAAAAGCCCGTCTGCCGAGCCATAGACGACGTGGACGAGTCCGGATTCAACGGCCTGACCAGGGCTCTCTGCCGTACAGCCTGGCCTCACAGCGTAGATCGGTTTTGCGAGGTCCTCCGAAGGCACACCGATGACGAGGTCGTCTCTACCATCACCGTCGAAATCGCCGGCAGCGAGACTGCTTCCGAAGTAGTCCGAGTCCTCCGCGGTTTCCGTTATCCCCTCCGACGCTTGTGACCATGCTTGAGACCGCTGGAGCGGCACTGAGATACCGCCATAGCGGACCGAGACGGACCCTGCCCGAGTCGGAGGTGAATCACCCCGCGCACCTATGGCCAGGTCGTCGTAGTCCAGCCGACAACCGCAAAGGATGTCCTCCGGACAGGCGCAGAGGCCTAACGTGTGGTCGCCATCAAAATTCCCGACAGCGAGCGCCGATCCATACTGCGCCGACTGGCGCGGCGACGGCTGCAGGAAGTTCTGCACACTGGACCACTGGAGCCCGCCCTGGCACACGGTCGCGCCGCCAAGCTGCGTTACCTGCGGGCAACCATAGAGCACATGCACCATGCCGGCGTTGTCGATGCTGTTGTTCGTGACGTCCTCCCCGGGCACGCCGACGGCCAGGTCGTCGGCGCCATCGCCGTTGAAGTCGCCGGTAGCCAAGCTCTGCCCGAATCCATCCCCCGCCTCTGCGCTGTTGTTCTCAAGACCGGTCAATCCCTGATACCACCGCTGTGTGCCGGTGGAATTCAACCCGCCAGCGCTGCCATGAATCACGTGTACCATGCCGGCGCCGGCATGACCCTCAATCCCCTCGTTGGGGACGCCGATGACGAGATCACTGTAGTTGTCATCATTGAAGTCACCCGTCGCGAGGCTGTAACCGAATGCGTCGCCGGACTCAGACGTCCCGTGTATGCCCGGTTGGTTCTGGTGCCACACCTGACTGCCGGAACCCGTCAGTCCGCCAGCGCTGCCGCGGACGATGTGGACCACGCCACCCTGCGGCGAGCCAAGGTTCTCGGACTCCCACGGAACCCCAATCGCGAGGTCATCGTAGCCATCCCCGTCGAAATCGCCCACCGCGACGGCGTGGCCGAAACTGTCCCCACTTCCGCCGTCTGGAGACTGGCCAGCGATCCCTGCGGAGTTCTGCGTCCACGTTTCCATGCGGCCAGCCGACAGTCCCTGCGGCGACCCGTAGATGACGACGACACCGCCCTCCTGCCGTTCCTGCCAATAGCTCAGCGCTGGATCGTTGAGGTTTGGAGCCCCGATGGCCAGATCGGCAAACCCATCATTGTCGAAGTCCCCAGCGGCCAGCGATCCGCCGAACTCGGCGTGACCGGCGTACGTAGCCGCCACGGGGCCCAACCCGCCCGCCGTCCAGAGCTGATTCCCGGTAGCATTGAGCCCTGATGCCGATGCATACAGGACGTTCACCGCGCCAGTGTTGTCTCCGGGCTCCAGGTCCTCGCCCACCACTCCAACTGCCAGGTCGTCAAGACCGTCGCCATTGAAATCCGCCGAGACGACCGTCCACCCGAACCGATCTCCCTGCTCAATCCTGTCCTTGATCTGCGGCGAGAGACCCAGGGCCGCATCAATCTGAACACGGGGCGTGCAGTTGGACTCGGTGTCGCAGATAACTGGACCTGTGGTGCGCAGTAGCTCCAACACCGCATCGTGGTCAAGCTGAGGGCGAGCGGCATTCACTACCGCCCATGTTCCCGCGGCGACGGGGGAAGCGAAGGAGGTGCCGGTTCCGAACAGCGCTGGGGCAAGCACATCGAGACTCGGTCCAGTGTTCGAGTACGTGGCGACATCATCCCATGCGGAGGTGACGGCGCCCACACTCACCGTCAAGTCAGAACACGCAGGCCACGTGAGTCCGGTGCGGCTCCCGCTGTTCCCTGACGCTGCAATGGTGATGATGCCCGCGGCGCGAAGTTCCTGAAAGGCGATGTCCAGGTCATCTGGGCAGCTGGCATCCGGATACACGAGACCGTCACCATTGATGTCGGCATCCTCCCAGCTGATGTTGATTGCAACGAAGTTGAACTCATCATGGTGCTCCAAGACCCAGTTGATGCCCTCGTGCATCAAGCCCGAATCGGTTCCGCAAGCCGTGAAGAGGAACCCGACTTCCTGCTCAATGTCGAGTGACACGATATCGGCACCTGGCGCCGCACCGACGACGCCACGGGCAACGTTCGTTCCGTGCCCCGGGTCTTCGCACTCCTGATCCGCGAACGCGATCTCGTGATCCACGACAATACGGCAGCACGCTGGCGTGCCAGGTGCCGTACACCCGCCAAAATCATCCTGCGTACAGTCCACGCCGGTATCCAGGATCGCGACCGCGGTCCCGGTGCCGATGAAGCCCGCCGCCGCAGCCTCTGGCTGGCCAATGCGCGACAGACCGCGCTCGGTCGTGGGCTTCAGCAGTCGCTTTGGCCGGATGGCCCGCACATTCTCGTTGGCCAGGAGCGCGGCCAGTTGAACCGGATTCTCAACGCGAACCAGCGCTAGCGGTAGGTTCGCGTACTCCCGCACCACGGTGAGGCACAAGTCCGGTTGCACTGCCTGGCAGGCCGGACCGCTGAGGGGGGCGAGGACCGCCCCACGACGTTCTTGATAGGCCCTCCGCTTCATGGAGCGGATATTTTCGTCGTCATACCGGAGAGCGAGCTGCGCCCGCATGCTGGCGGCTTCCGCTGCGATGTCGTCCGCTTTGAACTCGATCAGCAGCTCTTGACTCTGCCCCGCTCCAACCTGCCGTAGGACGTCCGGTGTGGTCTTCTGCAACACTTCGGGACTGAGGTCAGCGAACGCCTGATACGGTCCAGGACACCCCAGACTCACTGCCACCGCCAAGACGCAAGGCAAACCGATGACGACGGAACCCCTAGCCATGATCTCCCTCCATGCCACTGTCGTCGCAGGTCTCTGTTCCACCCGGAGCCAAGGTAGGATCGGAATCTCGGTGAAGCCAGGTCAAGATTGGGGCAGGAGTGTACGGTATGGGGGCATTTGGATACGGATCCCACTACGAACACGGAATTTGCAGCGCGCAGCCTTCCGCATCCGGGATCATGCGGTCGAAACGCCTCCTGCGCTCCGGCGTTCCGTCCGGTGCCTCCTGCGGAACCGCTTGATCATCCTCGGACTGCCGCTGGCGGCATTGACCTGGATCGCGCGAGCGAATCTCAATCACGTGCTCGGTATCGCGTGTGCAAGGCTCACCGTGATCGTGGGGTCTGAGCACATCACGGTGCGTCCACCCTTCGCCCCAGTGAATGTGCTCCAATCGTGAGCAGTCGCTCCCCGACCGTTCCCCGTCAAATGTCCCAATTCACGCCCCTCATGCCCCGCATCCGCCCTAGCTAGCACCCGTGGCCTACCGTAACGTGGACACGTGGCCCTCAAGCCGCACCACGACAGCCATGCAGATCGAGCGCTCGGACTGAGCGCAGATGTGAGAGCCCAGCTTGTGTTCCGTAGCGGCCGGAGTGGTACCCCGGAGCCGGAGGGAACCATGACCAAACGGGTCGGCCTCATCCTCGTCCACGGCGTGGGGAATCAGGAGCGCTATGACCTCCTGAAGGAGGCGTCCTCCGCGTTCTACGAGACGCTCAAGACCATCGAGCCGGACGAGGCGGCGAAGCCGGAGTTCATCGTCGACAAGGGTGAGCTCTACCGAAAGGCAACGCATTCGCGCGAGGCGGGTGATCCCGTTACCCGACTCCAGGCTGACCAGGCCGACCGGCTCTTTCGACCCGTCACCATCCGATACCGCCAATCCGAGATCAGCTTCTACGAGGTGTACTGGGCCGATCTGGATTTCCGCTACAGCTTCTACGAGAAAATCAAATACAACCTGTGGCTGCTGACGATCATCTGGAATCCATTCTTCAACAAGATGACGGGCCGATACCGCCGTCCCCGAATGCCCTGGTGGAAGGTCCTCGGCCTCCAGGTATGGATCTTCGGGCTCGGGGCCTTGTATCACCTCGCCGAGGGGATCTTCCTCCTCCTGCCGTTCGTGTCGCGCTCGCGACTCGACGAATCCAGCCGGCGCTGGGTGCAGACCATCTACGAATACGCCGGCGACGTGAAGCTCTACGTCAGCCCCCGCATCATCTTCCACGACCAAACGAAGAAGGACGTCATCCAGGCGCGGTTCGACGAGGTCCTCGTCAAGGCGCTGCTCGAAACCGACGAGGTCCACGTCGTCGGCGCGAGTCTCGGTTCGGTCATCGCGTTCGACGGGCTCTCCCGCCACCGGGTGCACCCCTCCAAAATGTCGAACGATCTGTTGAGCTACCTCCAGAGGAATCATGCGGGCCAGGCGGACGTCGACCCCGGTGAGAAGGTGCAAACCTTCGTCACGCTCGGCTCGCCGCTCGACAAGTTCTACTTTCTCTGGCCCAGCCGGCGTGGCGACGGGGTGCAGGGATCATTCAGCATCCGGGGCGACGCAGATCCGCAGACGGGGCTCACGGCGTGGGAAGCCGAGATGAACCCGCGGGACGCCCAGAGCCCGGCCGGCAGCTTCAAGTGGCTCAACTTCAAAGACCTCGTCGACCCCCTCGGCGGCCGGCTCAACTCATATGACGAGCTCGAGTTTCCCCGGCCCGAAAACCACCGTTTTGCGTTTCGCTACTGGCCCAGTAGAGGCCACGTCGATTACTGGCGGTACCGGCCGTTTATGCGCTGGCTCATCGGCCGCACCTGCCCCGACGCTCCGGAGGCACCGCCCCCTCACGAGCGTGTCAATCTCGGCTGGGTCGCGAGAGTGGCATTCTGCTTCGCGTGGTCACTCGGCGGCGCCGCGCTGCTGCTCTACCTCTTTGTCGTCTCTTCGGATTTCGTTCTCAGTTTGGTGCACGATTTCTACGTCAACGCCGAGTCGCAGACCGTCTACGTCACACTCGACTGGCTTGACGCCGTCGTGCGCGGCGCGCGAGCCGCCCTCGGCCTGGAAGAGCGTTCGGTAATCTCCGTGCTGGCCGGACTGGGGCGCCTCGCCCTGATCGGCGCGGTGGCGACGCTCCCATTCTCGGCCTGGTTCTACAGGAAGAGTGAGCATGAGATCCGGCGGCGGACTGTACCCGTCACCCCGGAAGTCGACGCTTAGCGGTGCGCGACGCCAAGCGGTCACCTCGCGCGGTTGGCATCTCGATCGTGCTCCTCGCCGTCGCCGCTCCCCCGGGGCTGGCGGCACCACAAACCGGCGACGGGTGGAACGTCGTCGAGACCGACAGCGGTCCCCCCCTGCACGAGTACGAGGTCGTGCTCCAGTACGCGCCGGACATCCTTCAGTGGGTTAGCAACCAGCTGACACAGCACCACCTTGACTACATCACCGGTCTGGACTTCGACGAGGTCCGAGATTCCATCAGGCGCTGGCGCGGCGACGACAACTGGAACCATGCCGACACGCATCGCGACCGGCTGTACCATGCCCTTTACGGTGGTCTGGTGGGAGTGACGAAGAACCAGCTCTACTTGGTCTACTACTTCTTTCACCCGCGCGACTACGCCACCCCGTTCGAGTCCTTCCTGCAACGGCTCGTTGGCATATCCTTTTCTCACGAGAACGATTTCGAAGGCGGAATGCTGGTCGTCGACCGGTCGACGCAGCGTGTCATCCATGTCATGGCGCTCGCGCACGACAAGTTCGACGAGCGGCACGTCTGCACGACCGCGGGGAGGAGCGGTTGCTGGCGGCCCGACCAGATCGATAGCACGTTCGTGTGGGTCGAGCCCGGCGGCCATGGAGCACACCTCGTCGCTTCGCAGCAAAGCGGGCAACTCGACAAGAAGCGGGACGCCTTCATTCGTTACGTGCCGGTAGGCGGTGGCGACACACCGAACGGAGCGCCCGGCCCGCCGATCCGGGCGGAGCGGCTGGATGAGGTCGAGTGGGACGCGGTAGGGCCCGCCACAACCTACCGACTGCTCCCACTGTGGACACTATTCCGCGGGATGTTCTGGCCGGACTCGCTGCTGGATCGCGACACGCGACTGTATTCGAAGGCGCGGGAGCCTCGGAGGCTCAAATTCAGAGGATACGAGGAACCACGAATCGGCATGTACAGGGCCGTGTACGGTCGGAAAGGGGGGAAGGACAAGGCTCATTTTCCCTGGGGACAGGACCTCGACTGGCACCGGTTTCTCGATCCGGTGCCGGCCCTGCTCAACGTGGAGGATACTGGCCCTGATTCACACGCTCACGCTCAGATCGCGTGTGATTACGTGTTCAACCCCTACCTGCAAACACTCTTCGAGGGACGCCCGCCGCCAGCGGATAGCCTCCGATTCCGCGCCAAGCGAAACCTCCAGGAATCGGGATACCTCTTCAGGCGGTGCGCTGCACCGTAGCTGGTGACCCGCGACGCAATCCGTGCTCCCTGGTGTCATCGACCCGGCGTGGACTCTGCACACGGTGGGAGCGTTGGCCCGGCGGCGGCGCTCGAGACACGGATGGGAAAGAAAGTCCGTCCGGTATCTGCTCGGGGTGATCAGTGATTGCTCCGCACGGCGTCGGAACAGACGCTGCACACCCGTTCGCGTCGCCCGTAACCGAATAGCTCCCGAATTCGATCAGTGATCGAGCAGTGACTTCACCCAGGCTGTCCCAGAACCGACACCTCGTGCCCCCATCTTGGGGCTTGCGGTCATCCAGAATGGGGGCAAAGGTAGCCGCGTCGGGACGCCCCGACTGAACCAGGCGAGTTTGCGTGGGTCCCGTGACCAGATCGCACACGCTGCGGTCCCCGTGCTCGTAGGTCCGTGGATCCTGGCCAGTGGACCTCGTACAGCTGTCCGCAAGCACCCAAATGGGGAGGCGTCACATGACGATCAGAAGCGGCGGGCTGTTCACGCTCGGCACGATGTGGCTCGCACTGGTCGGCTGCCAGCCCCCGGTGCTGAACAACTTGATCCAGAACAGCGGTCCCGAGCGGACCGTGGTGATGGTTGACGGCTCGAACCTCTTGTTCAGCACCGTGGTCTGGGACGTGGGCCTGGCCACGGAGACCGTGGTGCCGGGTGGATTCCTCGGTGGATACATGTTCTCCGTTCCGCCCGGAGCGAGCGTGGGTGCGCATCCGGTCGCTCTGCGCAACCAGTACGGTTCTTCAGCCACGGTGAACTTCACAGTCACTGCACCCGTCCCGTTCGGCGCCCCGCGGGTCGACCACGTCATGCTGGGCAGTACGACGTTCTCCGGGACGCAGGTGACGCCCATCTTGTACGTGCAGGGCGCCAACATTGACGTCGGCGCGGTCGTGCAACTGAACGGTGTCGACGTGGCCACGGTTGCTCACCGCGCACTCCAGAATGAGCATTACGGGACCGATCCGACGGTGATGGGTTACCCGATCTACCACTATGTTTCGCTCATCGCGCTCCCAGGAGCACAGACGGCGGGAAGCACCGTGAACCTCACGGTGCGCAACCTGGACGGCCAGGTGAGCCAAGCAGTCCAATACGATCTGCCGGCGGACGCCGCGAGTCTCGACTCCGACGGCGACCGCCTCCTCGACGCGTGGGAGACGGCCGGCTACGATGCCGACGGCGACGGTGTGATCGACGTGGATCTTCCCACACTCGGTGTGCATCCGGCGCGACCCGATGTCCTTGTGGAAGTCGATGTGATGACTGGGCTGGCCAATCCACCCATCGCGGCCGCGGGAGGCAATCCCGGGACCTTCGACATGGCGCAGGCGGTGTTTCGGCGCGCCCCGCTCCTAAATCCTGGGGGCCAGGAGGGCATCAATCTGATTCTCGACACGAGCGGCACCGTGGCGTTCACCCAGACGCTCGACTTCGGGACGGTCATCCAGGGCCCGCCCGGCACGACCGATTTCTTCACGCTCAAGAACGCCAACTTCAACAATGCAACCAGGGACTCGATCTACCACTACGCCATCTGGGGCAACGCGCTGTCGGGGAACTATTCCGGGGTGAGCGATGTCGATTTTGGCGGATCGGGCTCGGGTGACGATTTCCTTGTATCCTTCGACGACTTCCCTGCCTCCTATCAGACACTGCGCTCCCAGGTCGAGACGTTCGTCCACGAGCTGGGTCACAGCCTCGGGCAACGGCACGGAGGCGATACGCACAGCCGGTACAAGCCGAACTACTGGAGCGTGATGTCGTATGCCTGGCAACTGCGGTCGGGACAGACGAACGCGTGGCGTCGTGGAAAGCCGACCTGTTCGCCGATCTACTGGGCCGACCCGGCTGCCACGGAAGTGAACGGTGCCGCGCCAGCAACCGTTAACGGGATCGTTGACTACTCGCACGGCATGGGACCCGTGGTGGTCGAAAACAACAACTCTCTCGACGAGCCAACAGGTGTCTGCGGAATCGCCGTCTATTGGAACGGCGATACCGACGCCACCGACATCGGTCTGAGCCTCAACGCGGACGACGAGAATGGTGCGAATGAGACTCTCAATGACGTGTCGAATTGGCGCGCCATCGACTATGGCGGCCCGGCATCGGACGGGTCGCAGGGTACTTGATCCGGGAGGATCGTCATGCGGATCACGGCAGTGGCAACCACAACCGTTGGCCTCGTTCTGGCGTGCGGGGGAGTGCCTGAGCAGCCGGCCGATGTAGCCACGGCTCAGGCAGGGCTAACCGGCGACACCGCTCAGGCCCAGCTCTGGGAACGAGCGGCCCAAACCGACGCAGCAGTAGGAGCGGCCACCCTGCACACGGACAGCGGAGTCGTGAGTACCCGTGCTCCCCTCAGGGTCCCCGATCGCCCGGTCCAGGCGACCGAGCGACCGTTTCCCGAGGAAGTCGATGGGGCCTTGGTGATGCTAGCCGTTCCGGAAATCGAGGGCGCGTTCACGGGCGCCGCGACGGTACGGGCGGTGAGCGGAGAATTCCTGACACTCGATCTTGGCCAAGACCGGCTGCTCCGCATCCAGGCCAAGGTGGCGGGTGGTCCGCTTCGGGTGCAGTCCGGCGAGAGTGCCCGCGTCTACCTTCGTTCGAGCGGCGATCCCTTTGCTCGGGACGACATCCTCTCCCTGCGCTTCGAAGGTGACGAAGTGCTGTACGCGCTGGTGGGCGGGAACCAACCGGTCCGGTTCCGAGTCGCTGCGCCGGCACTTGGTGTCGCGCAGACCGGTGAACCGGACGGCAACACCATGCCGGTGGTGGTCACGGTGGGATCGGAGCGCCAGACACTTCGCCTCGGAGAGCAAGCCGATTTTGCGCGAGCCCGACTCACAGTGAGGCTGCTGGCAAGCACAGCCATCCAGGGTGAGGCCGCGTACGCCGTCGAGGGAGATCCCTATCGAGTGCAGCTCCTAGCTTGGCGCACCCGAGGTCAATAGGTCAGGGTCGCTGCAGTGACGGGTGATCTGGAGGACGGCCGAGCCTCGAGCAACGCCGCCCGCCCGGCCGCCACCGGTGTTGCGTCGGCTAGGATCAAAGCTGCGGTATCTTCGGCTAGGTCGACAGCCGCGCCGAGGCACCTCCACGCCGTCGCGTGACGGCTGCTCCACGATCCCCGTTGCCCACCAACCGAGCGCGTTCCTGCGCGTGAACGTCTGTCCTGGACTGCCAGGTTCGCGCAACGAACCACCGGATGTCCCAAATCCGACATATCGTGCCCCAAATACGGCCTTGCGGTCCGCACCGCCCGGCACCGGAATTGACAGTCACCGTTGTGCGACGCCCGCGGCAGGATAAACGGCGGCTCTATGCGGGGCACGACCGGATTGCCGGCGGCGCATACGACGAGCACGTGACCCCGCGGTGGAGTCCGACGGTCGTCTGACCGATCGGATTCCACCCACCCATGGCCCAGTCGAGGTGCATCATGGCCGAGATCTGCAGAGAGGTCGAGGAGCGTATCGAAGAGACGGTCTGGGAGCCGGTGGAAAAATGGGTGGAAAAGCGGGTCAAGAAGTGCAAGAAGAAGAAGTGCAAGAAGTGGTGTCTCTGCTGCAACAAGTGGTTCTGCTGGATCGAGACATTCCTCGAGAAGGTCGTGACCTGGGTGGCAAAGACGGTCGTCAACGTCGTGGTTCGGGTGGTGTGTGAAGTTGTCCACGACGTCGTGAATTTCGTGATTGACGTTGTTGGTGCTGTCATCGGGATCATCGTCGACGTGCTGGGTATCCTCTGGAACGTGATCACGCTTGACTGGGATGACGTTGCGAAATGGTGGCGGGAGCTGCTGTCGGATCTGACCGATCTCGGCACCGCCATTTTCGACGGTATCAAGATCATCGTGCGGGTCGCGACTGGGGGCTACATCGCCGAATACGTGCGGGAGAAGATCAACCTGAGTCGCCTGCGTGACTACGTACGCAAGAAGCTCGAGAAGGCTTTTGGCGAAGACCCCAAGCTGCTCGACTCGATCAAAGAGAAGATCAACCTCGACTTCGGCCCGTTCGGGTTGGAGTTCCGCGCGCGGTCGGTCCGCACTTTCGTGGATTCACGGACGGGCATGCGCGGTCAGCCCCCTAACCTGGTGACGCTCCACAATGCAGGCACCATTGATCTCTACGCGCTCTCGGGCATCCGGCCCAGCGCGGCCCTGGACCGGCCGGAGGTCGAGGCGTCACTCATCGTTGGGGGAGGACTCGACGAAGACGACATCGATGACTACCTGGCGTCCCAGGGCGAAGGGCCGCACTTCCGCATCTTCGCCCTGTCCACGTCCGCCGAAAACGAGAAGCTGAGCGTGGCGGGAGACAAGGGACGACAGATCGGTATCAAACTCAAATGGACGCGCCACACGACGGAGGTCACGCAGGCGCAAGATATCGACGTCGACAAGGACGAGCTCAGCCGGTTTTTGCAGGATGTAGCGGGACGTGATCCAGCGGGGAGCGATGTCTGTACCCTGGCGGCGGCGGCGGTCTTCACGCTCGGCCCCGTCGGCGGGAAACGCCCCTTCGGATGGACGACATGGTTTACCAGCGCCAATCCTATCTCAGGCATCATTCATCGAGATCGGAAACCCGCTGCCTTCTTCAAGTACGTGCTAATCCATGAATGCGGACACTACTTCTCGCTCGAGCATCCGGGACACGACGGACTCGACAAGATCATGTACAGCCCGCGAGAGAACAGTTGGTGGAGCTGGAACCTGATCTTGGAATTCCTGTGGTGGTCCGGGGAGCCGCGCTTCACGCTCGATGACGGCAAGCGAACCTGGGACTTCCTCATCGATCGGGTTCCACAATGTCTGATGAGCTAGAGTCGCCGCGTTCGTGCTGGCGGTGACTGGTCGCCGGCCTGCTCGTGCTAGCGGGCTTGGTGTGGGTCGTCCTGCGTGCGTTGACGTGAGTGGGCCACGGCCGCGGACTGCCGTGGTCGGGATCTCATCATCGTACGGCTAACTGCCCCGTGCACACTTGCTTACCCAGCTGCGCGGGGCTGCCAAGTGCGTCGTGCGCTCGGCCGGCTGTCCCAATCCCGGCACCCGGTGCGCCAAAACCGCCCTGTCGCGACCCCGATTCGGGTGCTATTGCATAAGCAGATCGAGGTGGCTGCGCCGCTGCCAACCAGCGCCACCTGGAACACCCCGCATCGCTCCTCCCCCCTAGGAGGGACAGTGAAACGTGGCACCTTCCAGTTCGACGTAGCTTCCGACGGAACACCGCAGAATACGACAGGCAACGTCGACGCCCTGCGCCGCGTGTGGCTCGACCGGGGGATGATCAGTGGTGCCGACCTCGGGCCCGGCAATCCCGGCGACTTCAACCACGGCGCATGGCACGTGGCCTGTCACCTTGTGGCGGCCGGAGGCGTCCGTCGTGCCGCCGACGGTCGGCTCCTCTGGCTCGAGATCGCCCACCGCCCGACGGACGACCGGTACTACGCCAGCGTCACCGTCAGGTCCGGCGGGCGGGCCCGTACCCATCCCCTCGGCTCAACCCAAGCCAACACGCTGCTCGCTGGCTCGACATTGCTCGGCTTCGTCGAGGGAACCTCTGAAGGACACGTTTCGGCGCGCGGCGTCACCGATGCGCCGACCCGGTTCAATCGCTGGATGCGGCAGGACTTCGACCAAAGGGCCAATAGCCGGCGTGAGGGTGGCAAGGTTTGGGAACACTGGTGTACGGTGCGCGATATCCGCCCGCACGATGCCATCGCCGCGTCCGTGCTCCAGGGGTACATCGCCCTCGTCTCCGCGCTCGGTGACCGGTTCGTGCCGACCGTGGCGCGCGGCCGGCGTGACTACGCGCACCCGAAACAGCTCTGGGCCTGCGTGCGCTCCGGCCTGACCGCCGAATCGTCCGCCACGTGGGACACGACCCCGATCGCGATACCACGCACTGTTGAGCCGCTGCTGCTCCAGGCACGGCCGGCCGATGCGCTGACGGCCGCCGAACGGCTCCCGTGGGACCAGACGCCTCGCTACTACATGTTCGCGCGACGGATCGCGCGATGGAGCTCCGCGGCCGCGGTGAGACGCGATCTCCAGAGCTTCGGCCCCTAGGGCGCAGTCGGAAAGACCGGCGAGGGAGGGAGACTGATGCGAGTCCGCGCAACGAACGGTGACCTCTCCGTGCATGCCGTGGCGGGGACCTACGTCATCCTTCTGGGGATGAACATCAGCGACGGATCCCCGCTGTTGAGCGGCCTGCTGGGCTTTGCGATTCACAAGACGCGGCATACGACGAACCGGGCCGGCTGGCTCCCGGGCTTGAAACGGTTTCGCGGGACCGGTGGGGGCCAGACGCCTGCGCAACTCGCCAGCAGTCGTGACCAGCCGCTCCAGACGTTTCTGTGGGCCGACTACTCGGCGCAGGCGGGTCACGACTACACGTATCGCGTCGTCCCCGTGTACGGCGCACCCGGCGCGCTCACCGAGGGCGCACCCGTCGAGGTGCGCGTGCAGGCCGAGTCCGAAGCCGCCGGCAGTCACGACATCTATTTCAATCGAGGGGCCGCCGCGTCACAGGCGTATGCGCGGCGGTTTCAAAACCGCCCGCCCGATCGAGTATCGAATCCCGAGGCATATCCGTGGCTGTCGCGCGGGCTCGAGGAAGCCCTGCTCGATTTCATCGGCCGGGCCACCGGGCCAGGGTGGGGTCTGCGCGCTGCGGTGTACGAGTTCCATTACCAGCCGGTGCTCGACGCGTTCCGCCAGGCGGCCGATCGCGGCGCGGATGTGGCCATCGTGTACGACGCGAAGCGGGGGGATGGGAAACCGCGTGCACGCAATGAACTCGCCATCGAGCGCGCCGGACTCGAGGACTATTGCACCCCAAGGGAGACCAACAGCAGCTACATCGCGCATAACAAGTTCATCGTGCTGGTACGCCGCAATGAACCCGTAGCCGTCTGGACCGGCTCCACCAACGTGAGCGAAGGTGGCATCTTCGGGCACTCGAATGTGGGGCACTTGGTGCGGGATGCTGCAGTGGCCCGGCGCTACCTGGAATACTGGCGACAGTTGGAACAGGACCCGTCCGCCCGCTCGCTGCGCGATTGGATCGAACGGCGCACTCCCGTCCCGCGTCGCCGCCGCCGCAGCGGCATCGTGACCCTGTTCAGTCCCCGCTCGTCGCTCGAGGCGCTCGAACACTACGCCGACCTGATGGACGGGGCGCGCTCGAGCGTCTTCTTCACGGCCGCCTTCGGCGTCAATCGCATGCTGCGGCGCGTGCTGGCCAAGGACAAACCCTACCTCCGCTACCTGCTCCTCGAGCGGGAAGACAAGGATGATCCCGACGATCCCGACATCGCGCTTTACAAACGCGATCGCGAGAACCTGATCGCCGTCGGCAGCCATCTGACGGACGACGTGCTCGAGGAGTGGGTGGCGAGGAACTTCGCCGAAGAGGAGCTGACCGGCACCAACAAGCACGTGAAGTACGTCCACACCAAGTACATGCTGGTCGATCCGCTCGAGGCCCGGCCGATCGTCATCACGGGGTCCGCCAATTTCAGCAACGCCTCGACCAAGAACAATGACGAAAACATGCTGGTAATCCACGGCGACACCCGCGTTGCCGACATCTACCTCGGCGAGTTCATGCGCCTGTACACGCACTACCGGTTCCGGGCGTTCGCGCGGCAGGCCGAGCGTGAAGGACGCACGCCGGACAAGCTCTTCCTGAGCGAGGACGACGGCTGGCTCCGACCCTATTATCGGCGGGGCTGGGTCAAGTACCAGGAACGGATGCTGTTCGGGTAGATGCGCGTGGCGCGACCGACAACGGGGCGGTTGGCGAACCACCGCACCGGGGAGCGTACCGATGGGAACCAAGAAGCGAGCGAAGGCCGGCGGGTTGCTGCATGGAGCCCGCGTGTATTTGTCCGGACCGATGGACTTCGTCGCCTCGCGCGCCGACGAACGACGGTTCGGGTGGCGGAACCGTGTGGGCCGATTCCTCAAGAGCTTTGGCGCGATCGTCTTCGACCCGTGGCAGAAGCCGGAGGTGCGCGGTTTCCATGAGTACGGGCGCGAAGGCGACGACACTACGGACGTACGGAAGACCTGGACCTTCGACGACACACCGGCGAGTGCGGAGGCGCGCGCCCGTTGCTCGGGCCACTTCTGGGAGACGCTGCACATCGATCTACGCATGGTAGATACCAGCGACTTCACCATCGCGTACTGCCCGACCAACATCTACAGCGTGGGGACCCCGCACGAGATCGTCATGTCCCGGCTCCAGCGGAAGCCGGTGCTGTTCGTGAGTCCTCAGGTGACGTTTCCCGCTCTCACCAAGCTACGGCGGCACCTGGCGCAGGACGCCGAAGGGCTGAAGCTGCTCGAGACGCTGGAGAACGAGGTGCCGATCAAGCCCAACCCGGAGGGCATCCCGAGCCTGTGGTACATGCCGCTGGTGGGGTCGGAGAACTTCTTCGATGGCTTTGGATTTGCCGATTACCGCGACCAGTTCGGCTGGGAGCGGATCCCGCTCGACGACCGGGAAGCGGGTACCGAGCTGAAGCGCCCGCTTCTGCCATTTCTTGAACGGCTCAGCACGACGCTGCCGAAGAAGTGGGACAATCGGACCAAGAGGTACGTGCGGAACGATGATTGGCTGCTGTGGGACTTCGCCGAGCGGGCCGGACCCGGAGGCGAAGTGACGGGAACGCACGGCACCTGAACCGGCGGATCCTGTGACCACGAACGATCTCCCGTCCCGAGTCACACGCCATGCCGCCCGCGTGCGCGAGCTGAGCATGGCGCTGGACGGATCGCGCGCCGCCGATCGAGGGCTGTGCGACGAGTACCGTGCGGTCCTCCGGACGTACGAGGACCTGGTAACCCACGGTGAACCCGACGCCCATCCCGGTTCGACGGTGGAACACCTGCGGCAGTTGGCCAAGGAAGCGATGCTCTACCTCGGTGGCGAAGCGGACACGTGGTCCACCTCGCTCAAGGACTACGATCACGAACGCTACGGTCCGTATCTCGGCGTGAGTGATGAGGGCAGCGCGGCGGAGGTGATCCGGCGCGCGGCGCTCGATTCGCCCAAGGCGCGGGCCGTGCGGTCCCCGTCCCCGATGGTGGTCGGGGTGGCGCACGATGCCGAACGCTTGGGAGCCATCGGCGAGGTCCCGGTGGGTCCCGCGGAATACGCCGAGATTCGGCTCGCCTGTACGGGACGGATCCTCACGTCCACCAACGTGGGCACTCGGCTCAACCTCCGGTTCTACAAGCGCCATCCCGTGGTCGTCGTCCCGAAAGGCGCGACTGCCAAGGCACTGGCTGCAGCGCGCGCCGAACTCCGTGCCACGTTCGCGCCATTTCGCGACACCCCCGATGGCAAACCGCGACCACTCACCGTGTTCGTGGAGTTCGATCGCAGGTCCCGTCGCAACTTCGAGACACGGGTGGCTATGCTGCAGAAACTCGTCCAGCACGTCGCGGAGGGTGAGATCGCCAATCCCGAGGTCCACCAGCTCGGGCTTCAGATGCGGATCGGGTTCGGTGCGCGTGGAGAGCGGGCAGCTCTGCTCGCGGTGAATATGGCGAGCGCGGCGGGTATCGACGACGTCGCGATCGATGGCGTCGTGCGGAAGGAGGCCGACGAGCTGGTGTCGCTGCCGGGACTGCTCAACTATCTGGAACCAGAGCACCTCCAGCCGGTGCTCGCCCGGGCGAAGGCCAAGCGCGTGCGCATCCGTCCCAAGAACACGGTGGATCCCGATACGGTGGCGCGAAACGTGTGGACGTCGCTGCTGGCGGCACGGCGCATGGGGCTCGCGCTCGGCAAGTACGGCACCTTCCCGCTCACGCTCGAAGAAACCGACGCGGTCGTGCGCCAGGTGCAGCGGTGGTTCGCCGACTGGAGTGCCGCGCCCGTCTTCTTTGTGGACCAGGGCATCCTGAGCGCAGAGGTGGCCTATGTCGGCGACGCGGTGGTGGACGGGTTGAAGCAGTGGCTGCGGATGGTTGCCCGCCACCAGGTGGCCGTCGTGCTCATCGACACGGTGGACAAGTCGAAGGGATGGCGGATCCTGAAAGATCCGGCGCATCCGTCGAAGGGGTTGCTGACGGCCGCGGAGATCCGGGCGATCGACCGATATGCCGCCAAGCTGGGCATCAAGGCCCTGTGGGCCGGCGGCATTACCCTCGCGCAGACCTATGAGTTCGGCAAGCTCGGCGTGTTCGGGATCTACGTCACGAGCGCCGCCGCGGGTGCCGCACCCGTCTCGGGGGCATACGAGGCGGACCCGCTGCTCGCGGCCATGAAAGAACCCACATACGACGGGGTCTCCGGTGCGAAGCTGTTGCTCGAGGCGGGGTTCCTCGCCAAAAGACTGCAGCAGCGCGACCTGGGCAAGGCGATCGGGCGGCTGGCACGGGATCTCATCGGGGTCCTCGACTCCGGTGGGGACTCCGCCGACCGCCGACTACGTGCGCAGCGACTCGCCGAGCGGGTCGAAGCGGGATGGATCCAGTATCTCGGCGGGCACTAACACGCGCGTG
Source organism: Gemmatimonadales bacterium (assembly GCA_041602035.1). Lineage (GTDB taxonomy): Bacteria > Gemmatimonadota > Gemmatimonadetes > Gemmatimonadales > GWC2-71-9 > JAOTVV01. The sequence goes on from JBFIHA010000028.1 coordinate 29,221, forward strand.
ACACGCGCAGAGGGGGACCCGTGATTCATGTTGATCGCAGTCGCGTCTCGCCGCCTCCCGAGCTTTCGGGTGAGCGGGCTGCGCGCGTGATGGAGGAGGCACGCGCGTTCTACGGTCTTCCTCCGGAAAAACGAGCGCAGCGCCGGTTCGATTTCTCCAAACACATCGGCTGGCTGCGCAAGATCGTGACCGGCCCCTTGTTGGAGCTGTTCCACGGCAAGTGCGCGTTCTGCGAGTCGAGGGTCGGGGCCACGGCTCGACCGGATCTCGAGCAGTTCAGGCCGAAGGGCGGTTCGGTTGGTCTCGAAGGCGAGCGCTCGCCCGACCACTACTGGTGGCTCGCGTTCGACTGGCAGAACCTCTACCCGGCCTGCCCGGCTTGCAATCGCACCAAGGGCGGGCGGTTCCCGGTGCGCGGTGATCGGTCCCCCTTGGAGGCGACTTGGGATGAGTTGCGGAGTGAGAACGCGCTGCTGCTTGACCCGTGTGTGGACCGACCGGAGGAACACCTGGTGTTCGCGGCGGACGGGGCCGTCGCCGCCGTCCATCTGGACGACCTGCCGGCGGAGGAGCGTGACCGGTTCGGGACCCCCACGCGCGGGCAGGTGACGATCGATACGTTCGGGCTCAATCGGTCGGGGCTCAAGGAGGATCGAGAGCGCGAGGCGACGCAGTTCCTGGAAGCGCTGAGCCCGCTGGTGGGAAAGCTGACGGCCGATCCGGCCGCCTTCAAGCGGCTCACCGACGAGCTACTGGCACCCGACGTCCCGTTCCTGCTGATGAAGCAACAGTTGCTGACCTCCTGGAGCGGCGATCACGTGCCTCGCGAGGATCGCCGCAGCAGTGACGCCTTCACGATTCTCGAGGCCACGGAACGCGCGTTCAAGGGGGAGGCCGAGCAGAACCGGGCGTTTGAGCAGCAGGCGGCGTGGGAAGACAAACTGGCTCAAGCCTCCGTCGAGGCTCCGGAGGAGGCAGCATCGTACCGGGCGCGCACGTCATACATCGAGCGAGTGGAGATCCACGGGTTCACGTCGATGCGCGACTTCCAATTTGCGTTCGTGAATCCTGAATTCGAGTCGGGCGGCGACGCGCCGTGGCTCATGTTGCTGGGTGAGAACGGGGTGGGGAAGACCTCGGTGCTCAAAGCGATAGCCCTCGCGCTGGCGGGCGCGCGGCGGCTTCGGGAGCTCGAAGCGGGGGTCCCGATGCAAGATCTCCCGGGGCTGTTCGAGGATGGCGGCTACGTCCGCGTGTTTCTCACGTCGCACAACGAGCCGCTCGAGATTCGGCGCACCGGTGACATACTCGAGTACGCGGGCAAGGCGTCGGGCGCGAAGGTGTTTTTGCGGGCCTTCGGGCCCTCGCGCTGGTTCCCGTTGCCGGGGGCCCCGGCCTCCGAGGCCGACGAGTTCGTGCGGGTGGAGAACCTTTTCAACCCGTTCGTGCCGCTGGAATCCCCCGAGCCGTTTCTGTCCCAGTTGGATCCCGAGCTGTGGGACGAGGTCGCGGCGAGCTTCAAGGACCTGCTCCAGATCTCGACCACTGGGCAATTGTCGCGCGTAAACGGTGACGTGCATGTCCACGCGCCAGGTGTGGAACCGACGCGGCTCCGCACGCTGAGTTCCGGCTACGAGGCGGTTGTCGCCATGGCGGCGGATCTCATGCATCTGCTGTTCCAGCGCTGGCGGTCACCCCGAAGCGCCGAGGGTATCGTGTTGCTCGACGAGATCGGCGCGCATCTGCATCCCCGGTGGAAGATGCGCATTGTCGAAAGCCTGCGGCGCACGTTCCCTCGGGTCCAGTTCGTAGCGACGACCCACGAGCCCCTCTGCCTGCGCGGATTGCGGCAGGGGGAGATCCTGGTCATGCGCCGGGACGACGAGGATATCGTGCCTTTCCGGCCGGCACAGGACGTCGCGGAACTTCGCATCGATCAACTGCTCACGTCACGGATGTTCGGCTTGTACAGCACGCTCGAACCCGAGCTCGAGGCACAGTTCGATCGGTACTACGAGCTCCTGTCGCGCCATGACACGGGGCTCGACGCCGACGACCGTCGGGAGCTGGAGGAGTTGCGCGGTACGGTCGGTGGTCGGGGGATTCTCGGCAGTACCAGACGGGATCAACTCATCTACCAGATCATCGACGAGTTCATTGCAAAGGAAGTCGCGATGCGCGACGAAGCCGAACGCGCATCACAGGAACGCCTGACGAAGGAGCAGGTGGCACAGTTCTGGTCGAAGGTGGAGACGGGATCGGAGGGCCTGGAGGCGCTGGAATGATTCCGGTCCAGCGCGGGGCGGAACCCGCGATTCTCTCGAAGCCCTTATCGGGGGGCAAGACGGAGACCGAGAAGGCGATCGAGCACTACACGGTCGGGTGGGACGGCAAGAAGCAATACCCCTTTGCGCGTTACAAACACGATGACGTGAAGGCGGCCCTGGAGACCATGTTCGCCGGCAAATGCGCCTATTGCGAGAGCAAATTCGCCCATGTATCACCGGAGGACATTGAGCACTGGCGGCCGAAGGGTGCGGTCACCGTTGCCGGTGGCGACGAGCGCAAGCCGGGCTACTACTGGCTCGCGGCAACGTGGACCAACCTGCTCCCGTCATGCATTCACTGCAACCGCCGGCAGCGGCAGGCGGACGCACGTGACCCGGCCAACGAGCAGTCGGGCAAGGCAAACCGTTTCCCGGTAGCGGACGAGAATCACCGGTGGACGCGACATGACCAAGCGAACGCCAATGGCGAAGAGCCGCTGCTGCTCGATCCCTGCCAGGACGATCCGAGCCAGTTTCTCACCGTGGACGGCGAAGCCGTCATTCACGAACGACGCCCAGCGGACACCCGGGATAATGACCGGGCCAAAGCGTCCATCGACGTGTTCGGGCTGAACCGTCGCGAACTCGTGGAAGAGCGCAAGAAGGATCGGGACGAGATCGTCGCGGTGTTTCACGACGTGGAGCTGTATGCTCGTCTCCTGCCGGGGTTGCCCGCTGGACCGGACCGCGACGATACGCGGAGCGCCCTTCAGGCGAAACTCGCGAGACTCAAGCAGGAGCGGGCGACATCGAGCCCCTACCTGCTCATGAAGCTCTCGATGATCGACGAGTTCACCGCGCGGGTTGGGCCAAAGCTCCAAGCGTTGGGGATCGGCGTGTGAGGCCCCGCACTGGACTCGCAGGGTCGGACGGCCAGCCAAAGGGGCAAGATGACGAGTCGACGCCGTGCGGGTCTCCGACGATCCTCCGACTGATCAGCGTGGGCTGCGGCCCATGGTGCCGCCACCTGACGAGATCCTGGGCCGGCTCTCGGGGTCGCCGAGGACAGCAATGGAGACCCACTACAAGCTGATGCGCGGGGAACGGCCCAGTCGACGGGAGCTGACCACGCTCGGCAGGTTCCTGGTGCAGGCCTCGCGGATCTCGCTCACCAACCCGATGTCGAGCCGGGGTATCCGCGAGCTGCTGGAACGGCCCGTGCGACCGATGCGCCGACGCTGGCCGTAGGGGGGGAGGTGGGAACACTGGACAACGACGCTAGCCGGTGCGCGCGTACGATCCCCGCATAGACCGCGCGCTCGCAACCTTCGCGCAGGAGGAGATCCCGGAGACCCTGCCGGGCTCGCTCCCCCTGCTCGACGCGCTCCGGGACCGCTTTCCGGTGCCGGCCGCGTTCGCCGATCTCGACGTGTTGTTCATCCAGCATCACCTGGGACCGTTCACCGTGCGCCTCGCGGCGATGCGGGAGGACGGTCTCGACATGCCGCGGTCGTGGTTCATCGACATCCCGTACTCCACCTCGCATGCGGCGCGGGACGCCGCGCACCTAGGCTGCCCGCCGGGGCAGCGCGTCGAGCTGTTCGACGACCCGCTCGAGCCGTACTCCGAAGCGCAACTGGCCCGGGCACTCATCCTGATCCGGGAGCTGAGCGGACGGAAGCAGGCACGGCTCTTGGTGGTGGACGACGGCGCGTACTTCCTGCGCTCGCTCCACCTGTTACGGGTCACTCGGCCCGATCTCGCGCGGGCGTTCACGGGAACGCGGGTCGTGGAGCAAACCACCCGGGGTCACCGGGTGGTCGAGCGATCGCGAGCGCTGATCGAGAGCTTGGGCCTCACGGTCGTGAGCATTGCGCGGTGCAAGACGAAGCTCCGATTCGAGTCCCCGTTCATCGGCGCCGCCGTGTCGCGCGCCATTGCCCACGCGGTCGCCGCCAACACGAGCCTCACCGATGGCTTCCGCCGAGCCGCGGTGCTCGGCTTCGGCGCGGTGGGCGAAGCGGTGACCAACGCCCTGCAACGCGCGCACCCGGCGCTCCGGATCGACGTGGTGGACCCCGATGTGGCGAAGCATCCGGCGATCGCCGCGGCCGGCGCGAAACCGTTCACCGAATTGCCGGAGCGCCTCGCCGAAGCGGATCGCTACGATCTCGTGACCGGCTGCACCGGCTATAACGCGTTCAAGCTGCACGAGCGCCGCCTGCTCGCGAAGCACGCGATGCTGGCGAGCGGGTCGTCGGCGGCGGTCGAGTTCAACCGGGCGGGCTTCATCGAGCTGGCGGACGCGTATCCCGACGACGAGATCGAGGTGCTGAACCGTGACCAGCTACGGGCGCACGGTATTCATGCGACCATCACCATGCGGCACGAGGGCGGACGCGTCATGCATTTCCTGAACGCCGGCTTCCCGATCAACTTCGACGGCCGGATGGAGTGCCTGCCCGCGCGGGTGATTCAGCCCACCCACTGCTTGCTGTATCACGCGGGGCGGCAGGCGCTGGCCGCCGAGTCGCCGGGTGTGCATCGCGTGGACAGCGAGGTGGACAGCTGGTTGCTGGAGCACGCACCGGCGGCGCTCGAGACACGGGCGTGATGGAACACCACCGACCGTAGTCGTCCACCCCACGCCAACCGCACCGCGCTGCCGGTGCACGCCGCCTGATAACCGCCACCATGATCCGCACGTCCTGAAGCCCAACTGCGCGACACCTCGCCGCCGATCGCGACCCTCTCCCCCCCGGTCAGGCCACCCGGAGGCACATCGGCGTACGAGTGAGGGTGACGTCTTCCAGGGAGCGATCCAGCATCTGCATCGCCTAAGCGCTCGGCCGCGATCTCCCGTGCGGCGATCGTGTCGACTCGCCACGCCACCCCGCATCATGTATCGTTACCGTTGAAGGGGTGTAGGCTCGCAGCCGGCACAGGGATCGCTCGAGCACGGACGGCGACATGAGAGTGCTACTCGTCCAACCGGCCACGCCACCCAGAGCGATTGCGGGGGACGACTGGTTCGTGTTCGAGCCGCTCGCCCTCGAGTACCTCGCGGCCGGCCTGGCCCAGGACGCCGAGGTGCGCATCCTGGACCAGCGTCTCGACGGAGATCTTCGCCCCGCGCTCGAAGGCTTCGAGCCGGATCTCGTCGGCATCACCGCGTACACGGTGCACGTGAACACGGTGCGGAGACTGTTCGACTCCGTGAAGCGCTGGAACCCCAACGTGCTCACGGTGGTCGGAGGGCACCATGCCACCGTGGCGCCGCAGGATTTCAGGTCGCCGTACATCGATCTCACCGTGGTGGGCGAGGGAGTTCGCCCGCTACGCCAGATCGTGAGGAGCCTGAAGAACGGCACGCCGTTCGCCGGCATACCGGGCCTCGTCACGGCACGTGACGATCCCTTCGTGCCGTTGGACCAGGCCGTGGCCGACGATCTCGACGCGTTGCCGGAACCCGCTCGCAACCTCACGGCGGCCTATCGATCCCAGTACTTCTGTGACTGGATGCGACCGCTGGGGTCCATCCGTACCTCGAAGGGATGCCCGTACCGCTGCAAGTTCTGCGCATTGTGGAAGCTGACGTGCGGCAAGTACCTCAAACGGTCGCCCGAGCGCGTGGTGCACGAGCTCGCTGGCATCGCCGAGGAGAACGTGTTTTTCGCCGACGACGAGTCACTCATCGACAGCCAGCGGATGATGACGCTGGCACGGCTCATCGGTGACGCGGGGATCCGGAAGCGCTACTTCCTTTACGGCAGGAGCGACACGATCGCCCGCAATCCGGACCTGCTCGAGGCGTGGCGGGAGATCGGGCTCACCCGCGTCTTCGTGGGCCTGGAGTTCTTCCGGGATGAAGACCTCGCCTACGTGGACAAGCGCTCCACGATCTCGGACAACGAGAAAGCCGTCGCCATTCTGCGCGACCTCGACATCGACATCTACGCGTCGCTCATGCTGCGGCCGGAGTTCGATCGACGCGACTTCAGAGCACTCCGCCGCTACTGCCGATCACTCGGACTCGACTATCCGTCGTTCGCCGTGCTCACGCCGTTGCCGGGAACCGACCTGTATGAAGAGGTAAAGGATGATCTCATCACGCACGACTACGACTACGTCGACTTCATTCACACCCTGCTCCCTACGCGCACCACGCTGAAGGAGTTCTACAAGCACTACGCGTGGCTGGTCAACACCGCGCTGACCCCGCGCCAGAAGATGTCCTTCATCCGGAAGTTCCCGCTCAGGGAACTCGGCCCAATCCTGAGCCGGTCCGTGCGGATCCAGCGCCGGGTGCGCAATGCCTGGAAGGACTACGAGGCGGCGTGAACCCTGCCGCCGCTCCGGTCACCGGTGTCGGCGCTGAGTCCCCTCCCTACGCCAACTTGACCGCGCTGCCCGTGCGGGCCGCCTGATAGATCGCCATCATGATCCGCACGTCCTGCAGCCCTTCCTCCCCCGGCACCGTGGTCGGGCGGTCGTCCAGGATGCACCGGGCAAAGGCGTCCATCTCCACGGCAAACTGATCCGTCGGGTCGAACCGCAGTGCTTCCCCGTCGCTGCGCCGGCCCTGCGGGGTTGAGTAGCCGTAAGCGGATCCCAGCCCGAAGGACCCGCGCTCGGCGAAGGCGGTGAAGCCGTTCGGGCCTTGGGCGTTATACGTCGTGAGCCCGCTCGCGAGGACGCCGCTCGGGAACGTGAGCTGGAACGCGAGCGTCTCCTCCACGCTGTGGAACTTGACGGGATCGGTCTTGGTCTCGACGGCACTGACGAGCGTCGGTTCCTCCCCCGTCAGCATGCGCGCCGTCTGCAGCGCGTAGACCCCCACGTCCATGAGCGGCCCGCCGCCGGCCAGCGCGCGGTCGAGCCGCCACTGGTTGGGATTGCCGATCGTGAACCCGAACCCGGCCTCCACCAGCCGCACTGGGCCGAACGTTTCCTCTTGGGTCAGGCGCACACACTCGAGGTGGTGCGGCTCGAACTGACACCGGTAGCCGATCGCCAGTTGCCTACCGGCCCGCTCGCATTCGGCGATCATCGCCTCGCACCGCTCCGGGGAGATCTCCATGGGTTTCTCGCACAGCACGTGTTTCCCGGCGCGTGCCGCGGCGATCGTATGCTCGGCGTGCAGCCCGTTGGGCGTCACGATGTACGCGACGTCGATGTCCGGGTTCTGCGCCATGCGCCCCATGGTCGCGTAGTCGTACACGCTCTCGTCCGGGATCCCGTACTCTGCCTTCCACCGCTCGGCCTTGGCGGGTGTCCCGGTGACGATGCCGGCCAGCCGGCAGTACTCGGTCCGCTGGAGCGCGGGTGCGAGTTGATTGGTGCTCAGGTTCCCGAGCCCGACGAGCGCAAACCCGAGCCTGCGAGCCGGTGGGGTCTGGCACCCGAGCCTGCTCCATAGCGGCGCCGCGGCGGTGGCGAGCAGCGCTCCGGCGAAATCTCTGCGAGACGGATGGGCAGGAGGCATGGTGACGGTCCCTTGCTGAGGGGTAGGGCGATCATGGCCGCTGCCGCTGTCGGGCGCAAGCAGGTGTCGAGCGCCGCTGTCCGGCCGCGTGATGAGCCCGTCGCTCACGGCCTGGCTCTTGTTGACGCCCGTCCCTCCGAGACACAGATTGGCCGAAAGACCTGCCGAGCCCCATTAATGATCCCTCCCGGCCGAGTCTGCACGTCGTGCGACACACCTCTTCCCGACGCCGCTGCGTTCTGCCCGAACTGCGGCGAGGCTACACCTACACAGACGGCTGCCGGGATGGTACCACCGGGTGCGCAGGACCGCGCCTCGGAGGAACGGCAGTATCATCAGCGGCTGAGTCGAGCACTCGGCCACGACTACCGGCTCGGTGAGTTGATTGGCCGCGGTGGATTTGGCTCCGTGTACGCGGCATGGGACAAGCGGCTCGAGCGGGACGTGGCCGTCAAGGCGCTCCGGCATGATCTCTTCCCCTCACCCTCTATCCTCCGTCGGTTCGAGCGGGAGGCAAAGGCGGTGGCCAAGCTCCGCCATCCCAACATCCTGCCCATTTACACGATCGGTGAGGGCGAAGGGATGGCCTACATGGTGATGCCGCTCGTTGAGGGTGAGAGCCTTCGAACACGCATGGAACGCGTGGGCAAACTCCCCGTGGAAGAGGCTGTGCGGATCACCACCGAGGCAGCGCGGGCCCTCGATGCGGCGCACGGACGCGGATTCGTCCATCGAGACGTCAAGCCTGAGAACATCATGCTCGATGGTGAGGAGCGGCGCGTGCTGTTGATGGATTTCGGCATCGCCAAGGCTGCAGCTTCAGACGAAACGGGGCTCACCGGGGCGGGTTTCATCCTTGGCTCGCCGTGGTACATGAGCCCGGAGCAGGCAAGCGGCGATACCGATGTTGACCATCGCGCCGACCTCTACGCGCTGGGATCCGTCGCCTACGAGATGCTGTCGGGCCGCCGCCCATTCAAGGCGAAGAACCTCCAGGAGTTGGTCTACCTGCACGTAACACGGGCGCCGGTGGACCTTCGCACGGTCGAGCCGGAGATTCCTGCGTCCGTCAGTGGGCCGATCATGACCTGTCTCGCCAAGGATCGAAATGACCGGTTTGACTCGGCGCGGAGCCTCGTGCACGCGCTTTCGGAGGCGCTTCCGCCTGCGAGATCGTGGGAACAGCACGCGCCCACGTCACGACCTACCGGTGTTGGCACGACGTTGGCGCTGGGGATCTTCCTCCTCGCGTTCACGGCGATCGGTCTCTCGTGGCTCAATGACGTGGCCGTCACCGTCGCGGACGTGAGTGAGCGCGGTGAGGGATTTCGCCTTGCCGTGATGCTGCTGTTGCCGTTCCAGTATCTCGCGATGTTTCTCATGGCGCTCGGGACAGGTGTGATCCTCTGGAACGTGAGTCTGCACTATCGCCGACACCGCCGGTTGAGGACGGCGCTCGCGCAAACCTTCCCACGCCCCACCAAGGGCGTAGTTGTCTTCGCGGGGACCACGGCGGCCCTCCTCATATGGATTACGCTGGTCTTCATCATGCCGACCCTGCAAGCGATGTCCGCCTCAGTGGAGGCCCCGCTTCCGGCATCGGCCAGGTTCGCCATCTGGATATCTACCACCGTGCAGGCCTGGTGGTGGGTTCCCTTCGGCGGGGCGTTGGTGCTCTACGTCGTGTGGCAGCACCGCACGGGGAAATCGCTTGTTCAGGTGCTGAAGGAACCCCTGCGGTGGCCGGGAGCTTCGGGCAGGCATGGGAAGTGACAAGTTGCCGCCGCAAGCGGCGTGCGGTACAGGTGTGTGGAACCGAGCGACGTAGGACGCCCGCTCGCCCCTCTCAAGTTCCCCGTCCAGCGACAGGGCGTTCCACACACCCAACCCGCGGACCGCACCGACTCAACTCCGCCGCACCACGTACAGCGGTGGGCCGGTGGGACTGACGACCAATTCGAGACGCGTCTCGGCGGTCAGGAGCACGTCGTGGGTGCTCACGAACGGCTGCTCGCCATGAACCCACACGATGACCCGGGCGGAGAGCCCCGCCAACGTGGGTGGGATGGCGATGGCGGCTGAGGTGCTGGCGGGGACTTGGAGCAGGTGAATGCGCACGGTCCCCATTCGCAGGTACACGTCCACCGGGGCCGTGTACCGGTTCTCTACCGCCAAGTGCATGAGGGAGGTCTGATCGACGCCGCTCACCATGTGAAACGGCCTCCGGGCCGCGCAGCCGCCGACGGCCAGGAGGGCCAGAGCCGCCAACGGTAGGACGAGGCGGCGTGCGGAGAAGCTGAACCACGCGGCAAAGAACTGTGCTTTGCGCACCATCGCCGGAACCTCCAGGATCTGGGCGAGCTGCCCGGCGGCGTCCCACCGGAACGCACGGGCCCCGCGCCTCGAGGTCGAGTCTGGACGCGACCCGTCACACCAGCGGCACACGAACGGGGCCGACTGGTTGTTGAGGAGGGATCGATTGTAGCAGGGCCGGGCCGTGCGTCACACGCGCGTCACGCCACGAAACAGGCCGGCAAGGCTGCCCGCGCGGAGATTGCCCTTCGACCTGGCGAGAACTTTGCTCGGAGATACCTTAGGGTAGCCTCTCCCGCCGAGGTGACCATGGGCGCCGACTCTCCCGAGTTGCAGGACGCGTCCTTCTGGTGTCAAACGCTGGGTGGCCTGGCGCTGTATCGCGCCGCGGGCGACCAGCGCCCCCTGATGGAGGCGGGTAAACCGATCGCCGCCCTCGTGTATGTCGCGCTCGCGCCGGGTGCGCGGGCCAAGCGCGACCACCTTGCGGAACTCCTCTGGCCGGGTGCGGATCTCACCGAAGCCCGTCACTCCCTCCGCCAATCGCTGTATCGGCTACGACAGGCAACGGAGGGGGCGCCGCTCGTTTGCCTGCGCGGCACGGACGTGGAGCTCGTGCCGATCGTGACGCTCGATTGCCTCGAGGGGGAGCGGTTGGCGCTCGACGGCGAACTCTCCCGTGCATACGAGTTACTGCGGGGGGGCTTTCTCGAAGGGTTCTGCGTCGCCGGATGCCGCGAGTTCGAGACGTGGGCCGAAGCGCAGCGTGTGCGGTTCCGCGCCGCGTGGGCGACCGCCGCCCATCGTCTGATCGAGCGGTACCTCGCGGCAGGCCAGGCCACCCACGCGCTCGAGGTGGCGGAGGAACTCGCCGCCGTTCACCCGTTCGACGACGAGGCGGCTCGGTTCGTGATGGCAGCGCTCGTCGGCGCCGGGCGGCATGCGGCAGCGCTGGCACACTACCACGCCTATCAGGAGCTGTTGCGACGCGAGATCGACGCGGAGCCGGATACGGAGTTGGCGGGCTACGCGCGCGAGCTCGAGGAGTATGTGAAGTCTCGACCCGACCAGTCGGTGGAGTGGCTCCCGTTGGTCGGCAGGGTAACGCAGTGGGCTGCGTTGGAGACCGCGTGGGAGCGCGCGCGACGCGGGCACGGCGCAATGGTGCTGATCGAGGGCGGCACCGGGCTCGGGAAGAGCCGCCTGATCGAAGAACTGGACCGGCGGGTGGAAGCCGCGGACGGGATCGTGCTGGCGGCGAAGTGTTACGACATCGAGCGCGGCGTTCCCTACGCCGCCGTGGCCGACGGGCTGGCGCCCGTCGTGGCCCGGCCGGAAACTGCCGGCGTGAGCCCCGCGTGGCTCGCGGAGGCGGCGCGCCTGCTGCCGGAGTTGCGCGAGCGGTTCACCAGCCTCCCGCGGGTCGACGATGCGGGCGGCTCGCCGGCTGCCAAGCGTCGATTGCACCAGGCCATCGCACGGCTGCTCGAGGCGGCGGCCGAAGACGCTCCGCTGCTCTTCGCCGTGGACGACGTCCACTGGGCGGACGGGCCCAGCCTCGAGATTCTCCATTTCCTGAGTCACCGGCTGCGCAAGGCGAAGGTGCTGCTGGTTGCCGCCTATCGGCCCGCGGAACTGAACCCGGTGGCACGGCAGTTCGCGCGCTCGTTGTGCAGCGCCAAGCTTGCGGACCTGGTGGTGCTCGATCCGCTTGGGGCCGACGACGTGGCGCACCTGCTCGACGCGCTGGGCCGGTTCGACGACGCAACGACGAGCGACACGGTCGCTCGACACCTGGAGCGGCACACGGGCGGCAACCCGCTGTTCCTCACCCAAGTGCTGGAAGCGCTCGCGCGCACGGACGTGCTGCGCGTGCGTCGTGGCCGGTGGGAGATCGGGAGCGAGGCGGACATCGCGGAGCTTCCCCACACGCTCGGCAAGCTGCTAGCGGACCGGGTGGACGCGCTCGCGCCGTGGATGCGGGCATGTCTGGAGACACTTGCGGTCGCCGCCGCGGAGACGCCGGTCGAAGATCTGGCCCAGGCGCTGCAGGTGTCGGAACCACGAATCGAACTGGGCGTGGCCGTGTTGCAGGAAGACCGGCTGGTCAAACGGGGAACGACGGGCGGGTTCGAGCTGATGTATGACGAGCTGCGCCGCCTGGTGTATCAGGGCATCCCAGACGACCGGCGTCGCCTGCTGCATGCGGCCGTGGGCACGGCGTTGGAGTCGCGTGGCGAGGCCAAGCGGCCGGGGGGCGCCGCACGGCTCGCGTTCCACTTCGATCAGGCGGGGATGCGGGAACCGGCGCACCGCTACGCGCTGGTCGCCGCCGGTGAGGCGGAGGCACTCGCGGCGCCGGGAGAACGGCGAGCGCATCTCGCGGTGGCGGAGGCGCACGCGCCAACGGCGTTGCCGCCGGTCGCAAAGGTGAGGGTACCAGGGTTCCGCGGGTTCGTGCGACGGCACGCACTGGTCCTCGCGGCAGCGGCGCTGGTGGTGCTGACCTCCGCCGCCGCGGCCTCCCTGTTCGCGCCCGCACTCTGGAAAGCTCTATTCGATGGATCCGGACCACGCGTCACGTATGAGCGCACGGCGATCGCGGTGCTGCCGTTCCAGAACCTGAGTCCCGAGGGCTCCCACGCCTACTTCGCGAGCGGGCTGCACGACGAGTTGTTGACTCAACTCGCGAAGGTGGCGGCGCTCAGGCCGATCAGTCGGAGATCCGTCATGGGGTACGCGGCGCGGACAAAACCGCTCGGACAGATCGCGCAGGAGCTGAAGGTCGGCAGCATCATCGAGGTCAGCGTGCAGGTGGTGGGGGAGCGCCTGCGGGTAAACGTACAGTTGCTTGAGGTTGCGACGGACCGGGTCCTCTGGGCGGATCGGTACGATGGCATGCTGGACGATGCGTTTGCGATCCAGAGCGAGATGGCGCAGCAGATCGTGGATGCGGTGGGGGCGACGCTGAGCCGAACGGAGCGCACGGCGATCGCCGAGCCACCCACGGCCAACGCCGAGGCGTACCGGCTCTACTTGCAGGGGCAGGACTACGACCGGCGACCAGGGTACGAGCGGCAAGATCGGGAGAGTGCCCAGCAGCTGTATGAGCGGGCGCTGGCGGAGGATCCAGACTTCGCGTTGGCGCACGCGGCGCTGGCCCGGATACACGGTCAGATGTCGTGGTTCCGGTACGACGTGTCGCCGGAACGGCTCGACCGCCAGCGCGAAGAGGCGGAGACCGCACTGCGCCTCGCTCCGGACCTCCCCGAGGCGCACTTTGCCATGGGTGCGGTGCACTACCAAGGACGCCGGGACTGGCAGGCCGCACTGGCGGAGTACCGCATTGCGCTTCGGTATTTGCCGAATGATGCCTACTTGTGGGCGGCGATCGGCTACACCCACCGACGCATGGGCAACTTGGACGAGGTATACACGGCGTTTGCGACGGCCACACAGCTCGACCCGCGGGCGGCGGACCTGTTCTTCGACCTCGGAGGGAACACCTTCTGGAAGAGGCGACGGTACGCCGACGCCATGGCGGCATACAACCGGGCGCTGACGCTCGCTCCCGACTTGCAGATGGCGGCGGTGTGGAAGGGGCTGGTCTACGTCCAGTGGACGGGAGAACTGGACACGCTGCGGGCAGCGCTGGAACGGGTACCGGCAGATGAGTTGAGGTTGCGGCGCGTCCAACTGCTGCTCTGGGAACGAAACCCGGACAGCTTGCTCGCGTTCCTCGGGAAGGCAGGGGTACCCTTCCTGGAGGGAATGGAGCCGATTTCGCTGGTGGCCGCCTGGGGACACCAGATGCTCGGCGACCACGTGGCCGCACACGCCGCCTTTGACGCGGCCCGGGTACTGCTTGACTCGGTCGTGGGTGCCGAGCCTGACAACCCGGTGATCCACGCACTGCGCGGCCTGGCATTGGCAGGCATGGGGCGGCGACGCGAGGCGTTGCAGGAGGCCCGCTGGGTCCAGCAGTCGGTCGCCTACTGGGAGGACCCGTGGGCCCGACCGGACCTCGCTGAGCAATGCGCGATGATCCTCGCGCAGATTGGTGAGGTGGACGCCGCACTCGATGAGATCGAGCGAATCCTCGCAGGCACGGGGTTCGTCAGCGTGCACACGCTGCGGCTCGATCCGCGATGGGACCCGCTCCGCTCGCA
>JBFIHA010000029.1:0-42635 GCA_041602035.1 Gemmatimonadales bacterium
CGGTGAGGGCGGCGCCCTCACCGCGCACACCGTGGCAGTCAGGGCTGTAACAGGGCGACCTGGAACGCGGTGCCGCTTTGCTCGGGCGTAAAGGCCACGCGATAGGCCACCTGGGCCTCGCAGCGGTGCACCGTCCAATGCTCGACCCACGGACCCAATCCTTTGCCCTTCTTCTTCGGGGCCTCGGCGATGACGCGAGCGCCAAGCCGTGGCGTCTCCGTGCAGTCGGCGGGACCATCGCCCGCCATCTCCCAGATCTGGATCATGCCCCACACGTCCGCCGTGAGCACCGAGTCCGCAAGCGACGGTTGCCCCACGGCGAGGCGTTCCGGCGACAACTGTGCGCTGAGTTGAGGAGCGTACCCGCACAGGACGAGCAGGACGGCGAGCGTGCGGCTGCGTGCCACGAACGCCGACGGAAGAGCGCGCCAGCGCAGATGCTGGCGCGGCGGGAGGGACGGGAGGAATTCATGGCCCATGGTGCCTCCAAAGGACGGGGATAGGACTGCTCGATAACCACGAACACGACGTGACGTTCAAACAGGCGCGCGCGGGTCCGCTTTCCACCACCGCACCACCGCGTCCGGCCGCGCCGCCGGAGCTCCTTGCGTCCCCGCCTGCGGCGCCGTCAGGCTCGCCCCCAGTCAGTCCGCGGGACGCAAACGGGCTCCTGCGAGGGGCGCACCGGTCACGAGGCCGAGGATGACGCCTCCAAAGAACATCCCGATGAGAGCGACAGCCTCGCCCGCCACGCCGGCCACAATTTGCCGATCGTTGAGGGCCAGCAAGGCCGCTGGCAACATCCAACCGAGCACGGAGGCAGGCACCCACCACGCCGCACCGCTCAGGTGGTGACGCAGCACGTTCCACTGCAGAATCCCCACCAACAGGCTGCCGGCCGCAACATAGAGGGCTAGCGAGGACGGGATGTCGAATCCGGCCGCGCTGGCAATGTCCCCAACGACGAACGGTCCGCCCATGCCGATCGTCGTCGCCAAGAGCCACCGGTGCCGGGTACCGAGCCATTCGTTCATCCGTCGTCCTTGTATGTACCCGACCCCCGCACCCATCCCCACCCCAACCATGAACTGTGCTCCTTCGCCGACCGCAACGACTGTTTCCAGGGCGAGAACCAGGAGAATGACGATTGCGAATCCCAACCACCACCCGTAGGTCGTGGCTTTGACCCAGCTCCAAAGAGCGGATGGGTCAGTATCGATCGGGCTTGGGCTCATGGTGTGCCTCCGGGAGGCGATCGAATGGTGAGCGCCGGGGCTGGAAGTGGGTTGCTCGCTGGTCACGCCTGCACGTCGTCACGGAGGCGGCGCTCGGCGTTGCGGGTTCATTCCACTGCGGACGCGCGGACGTCCGCCTTCCACCACCGCACCACCGCGTCCGGCCCCGCCGCCATCATCAGCCCCAGCACCGTCTGCGCCACCGGGGGGAGCATGTAGCGCAACCCTTCCTGCCCGCCGCCCTGCCCGGTGGACCACAGGTAGATGGCGGTGACCAACGAGGGGAGCGCCCACGCCACCACCAGCAGACCGCCCAAACCCACCAGCACGCGCGGGAGCAGGGACGCGTCGCGCTCCGGTTCTCCCTCCGCGGGCACGCTCAGGTATTTCGCCAGCGTGAGGTTCCGAAACACGAGGTAGTAGGACATCGCCCAGAGGAGCGCGAACGGCAACAGCACGCCGAGCGTCGCGTAGGCGGTGCCGTGCTCGGCGCCCAGAATGTTCGCCGCAAGCACGGCGTTGGGAAACGTGGCCAGGCCCAGCACCGCGGCGAGCACGCCGAGGAGGCCGAGGCCAAGTCTCGCGACCAGGAGGATGGTCATGGTGACCCCTGAGTGCGGGAACGCCCGCGCGCCATAGGTGATGTGGTTTCAGGCCGCCGTGGCAGCGAAGGGTGGCTCGTCGCGTGCGGGTGGGAACCACGCCGCCAGCGCCAACAGTGCGAACGACGCGACCCACAGGTAGTAGCCGAGCCGCAGGGCCCCACGGTCGCCGGAGATGAGCCACGAGCAGTTGACCACGAACGCGAGCGCCAGCGCCCAGGCAATGGCCCGCCGGTGCGTTCCGGGTCGCCACACCAGGTGCGCGAGCACGGCCACGACCACGAAGTTGGTGAGGGCACTGGAGACGGTGAGGATGCCCCAGTACCAGGTGCTCGCCTCGAAGTCCCCATAGGGCCACACCGGTGAGAGCGCCACGCGAAACGCTTCCCACCCCGGCACGCCGCCCTCGGCGAGTGTGGTGCCCCCGTCGACGACGGGCGTGAGCCAGGCGATGACGAACACGACGGCGGCGATCGGCAGGGCGAGCTTCGTGAAGGTGCGCACGGGATCACCTGAAGCAGGAAAGGGCCGACACCAAAGCTGCAGGCCGCCTGACCGCCGGGCAAGATAGGGATGGATACGGCGGCCGAGTCAGGCACCCCCGTGCCCGGCCGCCCGCGTGAGCGCCGCCTCGATCCGGTCGCGGTCGCCGCGCCCCACCCACCACCCGAGCCTGGGCAGCACCGCGCCGGCGGCGAACATGAGCACCGGGATCAGCACCGGTCCCTCGAACTCCACCGCCGGCACGAGCGCCAGAATGACGAACGCGGCGGCCGCCACGAGCCACACGGTGAGAAACCGTCTGACCCACGGTGCCGTGTGAAACCGGCCGTGCACGTACCGGCCGTCCGCGGTGAGGTGTCCGGTGAACTGCGGCGCGAATTCGTTGCGGACAAACCACCGTGCGACGTTTTTGAAGACCCAAGACCGTACGCGGACGATGCGGATCGCGTCGGCCGCGACCGTGCCGGCAAGCCGATCGCCCTTACCCTCGGCGTCGTCAGCAGGCACGACCTCGGCGCGGAGATGCCGGAGAAACTCGTCGGGCTCGACCAAGAGCGCCACGTGCACATCCGTGCGCGGGAACAGCGCGGGGATCTGATTGAGGTCGAGCACTCGGCCTTAGAACCGTGACGACGTGAGCGTGACGTCCGCCCCGCGCCATGCCGACGCGCGCCGCTGCGTCACGGCTTCCGCCTCCTGGTGCCGGTCCAGCGCGGCGAGCGCCGCCGCCAACCCGGTGAGCGACCAGCCGTTCTCCGGATGGCGCTCCAGGTCCTCGCGATACACGCGTTCGGCCTGGGCCACCGCGCCCGCGGCGAGCAGCGCGGCCCCCAACTGGTGACGTACCGGCAGGTGCCAGGTGGGCGGCTCGTCGTAGGTCATCGCGTCCTCCAGATCCACTCCGCGCCGGTAGTGTACGATCGCCCGGTCCAGGTCGCCGCTGCGGTACGCGAGGTCACCGGCTGCGGCCTCGATGGCGACGTGCAGCACCGACGCCACCGAGTTGAACCCCCAGATCGTGCCCTCGAGCGCGGGGCTCGCCGCCGCCGCACGGAGCCCCGCCAGCTCGGACTCGGCGGCGTCAAACCGGCCCAGCGCCGCGAGCGCCACCGCGCGCGCGTAGTGCCAAATGCCGGTCATGTAGGGTAGGTCATTCGGCGGGGCGGGCTCCGCCAAAGTCTCCTCCCAGCGCCCGAACCGCACCAGCGCGAACAGCGGGGTCACCACGTAGTGCTGCAAGGCCGCGAGATCCGGCTCGCGCATCAGGTCGCGGTTCGTCTTGGCGGCGGTGTGGCGCGCCGATTCGATCGCCAGCTCGGCGCGTCCCGCCATCGTGGCCGCGAACCACAGGAAGTGGTAGTTGTGCGGATAGTACGCCAGGCGATACACGCCGTCCGGCGCCATGTCCGCGATGTGCTCTTCGTCCGCGTGCACGGCGTGGACGTTGCGGTCGATCGCGTCCGCGTAGCGGCCCACCCGGATGTACACGTGCGCCGGCATGTGCACGATGTGCCCCGCCCCCGGCATCAAGGACGGCAGCCGCTCCGCGCACGGCACCGCGCGCTCGGGATGCGCGGCCTCCACCGCGTGAATGAAGAAGTGACACGCGCCGGCGTGGTCGGCGTTGCGGGCGAGCACGGTCTCGAGATGGGCGAGCGCCGCTGCCGCGTTGGGTTTGGGTCGTTTGCCTTCGCGGTAGTAGTCCCACGGGCTCAGGTTCATGTGCGCGTCGGCCGCGAGCACCCGCGCGTCGTCGTCGGCCGGGTACCGCCGCGCCACGCCGTCCATCGCCCGCGCATAGGCGGTGTCGCGGAACGCGCGCGCCGCGACCGGCTCGGTGCCGTAGCGCTCCGCCAGCGCGCGCACGTAGGCGCGCTCCTTGGCGGTGGCGCCGTCCAGCCGAGCCAGCGCCTCACGGATCGCCACGCGCGCCGCCACGGCGCTCGCCGAATCCATGGCGGCGTTCAGGTTGGGCCCGAACGCCAGCGCCTCGCCCCACCAGCACATGGCACAACTCGGGTCCAAGCGCTGGGCCGCGCGGAACGAGCGGATGGCTTCGGCGTGGTTGAAGCCGTACACCAGTCGCAGCCCCTGGTCGAAGTATGCCTGTGCGGCCGGCACGGTCGTGGAGATGGCGTGGTGGTGGCTGCCGAGGTCGGTGTAGAGTGGGACGCTGTCACCCTGGGGTGTGCCCAGCGCCGCCGCGATCATCAGCGTGTGTGTGAGCATGCGATCCTCTTCCGGCGTCGAGTGCGCCGAGCGGGAGGTGAAAGGATCGGTTTGGTTGGGTGAAATCTATGTGTGGCCGGTGGGGGTGTGAAGGCGGTGGGTCACGGACCGAGCTGCGTGATCTCCCTGCACGGCGGCAGGCGCGTCACCGTCCCGTCACGACCCGCCCATCCCGCGTCGCACGCGATCGATCTGCCTGAGGTGCAGCAGGTCGTGCCCGGCGTACAGGCGGATCATGTGGGCCACGCTCTCCTCGCCGCGCTCGCCATGCACGCCCACGCGCTCGAGGTCGCTGTCCGCCAGTTGCGCCAGGAGCCGCAGGTTGCGGTCCCGCAGCACGGCGAAGTCGCGCAGCGCCTGGTCGGCATCCACCGTGTCGTACCGGAGCCGCTCCGCCCACCGGTCCTGATCGTAGCCGTGGAGCGTGGGGCGATCGTGGGCCAGCACCATGCGCAGCCGATAGCCCCACACCAGCTCCGAGTCGGCCAGATGCTGGATTACGTGGCGCACCGACCACTTCCCGGGCGCCTCCGGCCGAGTGCGCTCCTCGTCCGTCAACCCGTCCAGCACACCGCGGAGCGCGTCCTCGGTCTCGCGCAGCACCTCGAGTGGATCGCGTTCGCCCAACAGGTCCAGCACGGCCAGCGTGTACGCCTTGGCCTGCTCCACCGACCGCGAGAACGGGTTGCTGAAGATCGACATGCGACGCTCAGTTGGCGGCGGGCTTGAGCGCGGTCATCATCACGGCCTTGACCCCGTACGCCTCCGCCGAGTTTTGTGTGGCCTGCTTCCGGAAGCGGAACCGCGGCACCACGGCTGATCGGACCTTCGTGAACCCGCTCTCTTCCAGCAAGCGGAACATCTCTCCTTCCAGGAGAGCGCCGCCGATTCAGCTGGCCCAGAGCTTGGGATCGTTGACGATCGATTGCGACAATTGCTTGGCGCTCACGATGTCGGTGATGGAGATGCGCCCACCCGAACGCAGCACGCGGAACATCTCCTCGACCACGCGCCGCTTGCGGAACGAGAGGTTGATCACGCCGTTGGAGATGATGACGTCCACCGCGGCGTCGGGCAGCGGGATCTCTTCCATCCGCCCCTCGTGACACTCCATGGACGTGCCGGTGGCGGCCGCGTGCGCCTGGGCCTTCAAGCACATGGCGGGGTTGAGATCGACGCCGATCACCTTGCCCGCGGGCCCGACCTGTGACGACGCGATGATCGCGTCCAGTCCCGCCCCGCTGCCCAGGTCCAGCACGGTCTCGCCCGGTTGGAGGTTGCTCCGCTCATGCGGGTTCCCCACGCCCGCAAACGAGGCCACGGCGCCCGGTGGCGCGCGGTCGAGCCAGGCGGGCTCGTACCCAAACAACAGCGCGGCCTCGCGGCCATGATAGAAATGGAACTCGCCGTCCGGCTGGTCGGCGACCTCCTGGTACATGCGGATGATCTCATCCTTGAGCGTGGCCTCCAGCGAGGCCTGGGCGGCGACGGCGTCGGTCATGGGAGGGCTCCTTCGAGCGAGGTGACCGGGGTGACGCACACAGCAGGCGCAAGGCGTCCCAAAACCTGCCACCCCGGACCCGTCGTCTGCAAGGGAGTGCGGTTAGCCGTCGCCGCTTTGCCCCCCGGCGCTACCTCACAAATGCTTGACGACCAATGGACCGATCTGATAGATGGTGCGGCAGTCGAAGCGAGCCGGCGGGGGCGTGGTGGGCCGCGCCTCGTCCGAGCCGCTCAGGGCAAACGTGAGGGCGGCGTCACCGCGGTTGAGCGCGCCGTTCACGCGGTCCGTCACGTCCACCGTGAAGCTAGCGCGTCCGCCGCCCGCCGCGACCGTGGTCACGCCGGGGGAGACTTGCCCCTCGACCCACGGGAACGTCATCCCGAATACGCGCCCGCCGGCCGCGAACGTCGCCGGTGGCTGGAGCGCCGCAAAGGACGCCTGCGGGAGCGCTGACCCCGGCTGAAGCATGAACAGCGACCCGCCGCCGCCGGTCATGTCCTGGCACAATGAGTTGGGACGGACCGCGGGCATCACCGCCACCGAAAACGTCAGCTCCGCACTGGAGACGAGTCCCTTGAGCGACTGGTGCTGCGACAGATCGTACGAGAACGCGGTGCGATACAGGTCCTGTCGGAACTCCTGGCAGCCGTCCGTCTGGTTGCGCCACAAGTCGAAGCCCACCACGCCCTGGCCGACGACGCGCGGTGGGTGTGTGGGGTGGATGCCGTTCCACCACTGACTCGGCAGAGCCGGGGCCGGCGGTGATGCGGGGGAACAGGTGTTCACCGGATCGACGCCGCCCTGGGTGAGTGCCAGCGTCACCACGTGCGGCTCGACGGTGGTGGTGATGAGGGTGATCGGCTGCGAGCCGGGACAGCCGGCGGAGACCAGGGTGATCGCTGCCATCAGCCAAGCAGAAGGACTGCGCATCATGTGCACGCACCTCGGGAGGAAAGGTCACCTACACAAATCCCGATTCGCCGCGCGAATCGGGAGCCATGGCCGTCAGGGAACCGTGTGTCTGCTACTGCTGGCGCCTAAGCTGTGAAGCACCGGCCGTCTTCGCAAGAGGGGGCGGTCCGCCGCGCCCCCCCTTGCAGACTACCCCCGCATGCCGAGGTAGGCGCCGCTCGCGTAGGGGACGAGCCAGATGAGCCACACCACCAGGCTGTAGCGGTGAAAGCCGATGCGCGTCTCCTCGGTCCCCTTCCGCGCCACCCGCGTGGCCCAGATGGCATGAGCGAGCATGAGCCACAGCGCGATCTGGCCGGTGAGCGTGTGCGGATCCGTGAGATCGAACCGCCCCTCCGCCAGGCGGTGCATGGCGAGCGTGCCGGACACGTCGAACACGAACCCGGTCCAGAACGCGGCCACGTGCCACGGCTTGAGATACCGCGCGAACCGTTCCGACCACACGCCGAGCGAGTAGAAGACGAGCGCTAGGGTGATGAGCGTGGAGGAGGCGATGAGCAGCGGCGACATGGAACCGGTGCGTCAGTGGTGCCGCGGGTGCGGATCCGTGATGCGATCGGCGATCGTTGGCCGGAGGAGTTTGGTCAGACACGGCACGTGCGCCCAGTAGCGCAGCGGCGGACTGGACGAGCCGACGTCGAAGCTCACGGGATGTTGGCCGATCACCGGCAGCCGCTCGTGGCAGAACGCGCACCGGGCACTCGCTGGAATCCGTCCGTGCTCACTCGGATCATCCGGGGTCGCTTCGGGATGTTGTGATTGTTTGAAGCACGTGTCGTGCACGACCACGACGACCACGTCACCGTCCGGCGCCGGCGTCACGGCGAGGCGCCCGGAGGGTATGCCTGACCCGCGGCAGTCCCGGAACGCGCACTCGACGGTCACGACGCGTCGCTCACCCGCGCGGATGCCGCGCCGATGCGAGGTGCTGCACGATGATGACGACTCGAGGCTCGGTGCTCAGCGCGCCTGCCCAAACGGTTGGCGCGGCTTCCGAGCGGTGCGACCGGACGTGCCCCGGAACGGACGCGGAGGGCGGTGAGGCTCCTTGCGCAGCGAGGGCTCGGGAAAACACCCCGGCCGCGGCACACCCACGGTGGGGAAGCACCGCCCACCGGGGAGGTGGGGGAAACAGGTACGGAGGATGCGGCCCAGCATCGTTCTCTATAAGGGAATATGGGGAGCCCGGCCACCTGGGGCCAGCCGCGGGAGCGGCTCGTCAGGGATCCTGGCGGATCACCTGCCCGAGCGACGGGCTCGGGGTGCCGAGGTTGAACACCGAGATCACGTATGTGTACCGGCCGGCCGACAGCGGTTCCTCTCCCACGAAGTCGATCACCTGGAGCCGCAGCGTGTCGGCGCCGATCACGACCTCGGTGGTGGCGATGCGGTACGCGGTTTCCACGGCGACGTAGGGAGTCGCCTGATTGGGACCCACGTCGAGTGTGGTCTGCGGTCCTTCGGACGTGTAGAGCGTGGCGCGGTCGAAGGTGGCGGCAGACGCGTTCTCCAGCCGCACGAGCACGTCGCCCGACCCGAAGATCGAGGCGCACGCCCCGCCGGCGACGAGCGCGGCGGCGAGCGCCGCCAGTATCGTCCGCCTCTGCAAACGGATCCCCGTCACCGCACCAACCTCACTGTGAACGTGGCCCGATAGTCGTCGATGGGGATGGGGGTCACGTCGAAGGGATAGGGGGCGAGCTCCAGCAACTCGACCAGCCGTGTGCCCAGCAACACCCACTTGGGATCGAGCGTGGTGTGCAGCGTGTCGGACCGCGTGTTTCCAGTACCCAACGCAGTGATCTCGACGAGGATGGCACCGTCGCCTTCCCACACGCACAGGATGAGCGCGTTGCTGGGGCAGCGGGAGTCGCCCACCACGTCCACGAACCGCAGCGCCAGGCCCGCGTCATCGATCCGGGCGCGCTGACCCACCTTGAGGGTGAACTGCTCACCGAGCTTGGCCGCCACGGAGAAACTGCCACCGCCATCGGGCCCGACGGCCGACGTGCATCCGGCGACCAGGGCCAGTGCGAGCAACCACAGCGTGCGCATCGACGTCGTCACTCCTCTCCCGGTGTGACCGCGGCCCGGTTCATGGACCGCTCAGCCAACGATACCCCCTCAGGAGCATCCGGGTCACGGGAGGCAGGGTTGCACGTCTGGCCAGCAGCGGGTCATGCCGATGCCGGCTCGATCTCGACCTTGATGTCCCGCCACCGGCCCTGCCGGAACCGCCCCACGCTGAGCGTTGCGCGCGTGACGTGCCCCAGCACGATCGCGAGCCAGATGTGGTCGGCCTGGAGTGTGCCGAAGTGGTCGATCAGGCCGCACATACCGAGCGGCACGACGAGTTGCGACACGATGGAGATGTAGAGCGGGCTCTTGGTGTCGCCGGTGCCCTGGAGCCCGCCGGTGTAGGCCAGTGCGACAGTGACGAACAGCCCCGACACGCTCAGGAACCCGAGCAGCTGCACGCCCAGGTTCACCACGACCGGCTCGTCCATCCCGAAGAAACCCAGCAGGGCGCGCGGGATCGCGAGGAACGCGGCCCCGACCGCGACCGCGACGCCGAAGCCGATGAACGCCGCCACGTGCACACCATGGATGCTGCGGTCCGGTCGGCCCGCGCCAAGGTTCTGGCCGGCCACGGCGGCCGCCGCCCCCATAAGTCCTGCCGACGTCCACGTGATGAGGGAGAACAGCTCGGTGTACCCGACGGCGTACGCGGCCTGGGCCTCCGCACTCCGCGCCAGCGAGCCGATGAACCGGAGCAGGACCACACCGCCGATATTCATCGCCACACCCTGGATGCCGGCCGGGATCCCGAACCGGAACAGCGAGCGGATGATCCACCAGTCGGGCCTGAGTCGCATGCCGCGGTGGAACTGCACCACCCAGCGATGCGAGAAGAACAGGCGGTACATCGCCACGATGCTCACCACGCCCCCCGCGATCACGGTCCCCATGGCGGCGCCTTTGGTGCCGAACGCGGGGATCGGGCCCAGCCCCCGAATGAGGATGACGTTGAGCACGAGGTTGAGCACGGTGAGGGCGACGCCGTACTTGAGCGGCGTCTGCGCGTCGCCGGCCGACCGCAGCGCGCCGCCCAGCATGAAGAACACCAGCATGCCGAGGCTGAACACGAACATGATGCGGAGATAGGGGAGGGCTTCGGCGCGCACCGCCGGCGTGGCGTTCACCAGCTCGAGCAGCGACGGTGACAGCACGTACCCGATCGGTGCGAGCACGCCGAGTGACAGGGCGGCCGCCGTGATGAACGCTTGATAGACGGTCCGGTTCACCTTCTCCGGCTCGTTGGCTCCCGCGAACCGGGCCACCAGCACGCCCATGCCGGTGAACAGCGACGCGATGAACACGACGACCACGAGGAAGATCTGCCACGACACGCCGATGGCCGCGTTGCCGGTGAACCCGACGTACCGGCCCACCATGACGTGGTCCACGATGCCCTGCAGCCCGCCGATCACGTTCTGCAGCATGGTGGGCCACGCGAGCTTCCACACCGCGCGCGCGATGGGTCCCTCCACGATGGAGCGGTCGAACGTCTTTGGCGGGCGTATGGGTGCCGACATCCGGTGGGTGGGATCGGTTGGGGATCGCGGGTCTCGCCGAGCGCCTAAGTTAGCGGCGAGGAGGATTGCGCGGCAGGACGATCGTGGGGCGTGCCACCGGTGCGTGCCGACTGCCGCCGCTGATACTGCCGCGCCTGGTGCATGAACGCTTCCAGGCGCGTGCGGATGTTCGTGCCACCCTGCACGGCGTAGATCACGTCCAGCCAGGGGACGTGGTCCAGGTCCGCCCGAATGCGCGGCGCCATCCCGGCCACGATGATCCCCGGCATGCACGAGAAGGGCATGATGTTCAGGATGCCGCTCAGCCCGTTACGCGCGTACTCGATGGCCCTCCCCATGCTCAGGACCGCTTCGGTGCCGAGTACGGGCTCGTAGTACGGTTGGATGTTCGCCATGAGTTGCGCGACGGATGCCTCGTGCGGATACCGCAATGCATGGGCGACGGCCTTGTGCAAACGGTGCTCCGCGTGCCGCTGATAGAGATCGACCAGTGTCACCTTCAACGACTCCGCGTACGCGCCGCGCGCGGACGCGAGCCGCTTGGCCTGCCAGTTGGTGAAATAGAGCCACTCCATGAGGCTCGCCACCGTCGCCTCGCCGCCGACGCTTTCGACCTGCCGCACGATGTCCTGGTTGGTGTAGGTGTTGAAGCGGAGGTAGATCTCCCCCACCAGGCCAATCAGCGGTCGCGGCTCGCGGCGATCGACCGGGAGCGCCACGAAGTCCGTGGCGGCGCGACGGAGCGCCGTCACGGTACGGGTGCCGCCACCGGCATCGGTGGCCGCGACGACCGCATCGAGCGCTGCGGCGTACACCCGGTCGGCGCCGCCCGGCTCCACTTCGTACGGCCGGTGCTCGTGGAGCAGCTTCTGGAGCAGGTCGACCGCGACGATGCCCTCCCACATGAGGATGCGGAGCTTGGTGGGGCGGTCGCTGAACCCTTGATACGAGTTGGCTCCCGAGGGGGAGACGATCGCCATGTCGCCCAGTCCCTGTTCGTCCAGCACGTTCCGCAGCAGCGTGCTGTACTGACCGAAGCGACACGGTCCGGCGGTGGTGGGCATGAACAACACCGATGCCGCTGGATCGAATCCCGGCTCTCGGGCGCGACGGATGATGTCGCCCGTGCAGGTGAAGCAGGGGGAGCACTCGCGCCCGGCGCACAGGTTGAGCCCGATCCCGAGCGTCTCGTCGTCGGGCGGCGGTAGGACTTCGGCGTCCGTTCCCATCGCCCGCAGCGCGGCGCCGGCCGCAAGCGCGTGGTCGCACATCCGCGGAATGAACACCGTCTTGCCCTGCACGGCGCTGCTCACGTCGACCGTCCCACTCGGCCGCGTTCGCCCTTCAGGCTCTCGAAAAACGCTTCGCAGCGGGTGACTACACCCGCGTCGGCCATGTGATCGTCCAGCTCCAGCTCGAGGAACGGCTTGTCGCCCATGATCTCGCGAAAGAAGCCGATGATGAACGAGTCCGGCCCGCAGTTGAAGTTGGTCAAGTAGATGGCGTTGAGCCGTGGATCGTCGCGGATGAGCGTTGCTGCCGCGAGGATGTCCTGCCCGCTGCGCCAGAACATGTTGCCGTATCGGGCCGAGACGTCCACCGTCTCGAGCGCCAGGAAGTCCATGGGGATGGGCAGCACGCCGAGCTTGCGCACCTTGAGCGGCAGATCCTGGCAGGCGCCGGGGTCGCACGCATTGTACGGCCGGCCCACGAGCACGGCAGCCGGTCGGGTGCCGTCCAGCTGCGCCAGCACCTCGCGGCCGCGTTGCCGCAACGCGGCGTAGAACTCCCGTTGCGCGACGGCCGCGGCGTCCGCGGCATCGATGACACGCCGTTTCGTCACGCCCAACTGACCGGCGAGCTGCTTGAGCTCGCCGCGCCCCACCTCGTTCCACAAGAGATGCAGCGGGAAATGCAGCACGCGGTGTTGGCCGCCGTTGGATTCGACATGGGCGCGCACGAGGTGCGAGGCCGCCGGGATGAACGGGCAGTACATGTTCGCGCTCTGTCCCGGGGCGGGGTTCTCCCGGTTGATCACGCTGGGCAGAAAGATGAAGTCGGCGTCCCGCTCGAGCAGGTCGAGCACGTGGCCGTAGACCAGCTTGACCGGGAGGCACGTTTCGACCGACGCGGCCTCCAGCGTACGACGGACGATACGGGGATTGGTGCTGTCAGAGGTGATCAGCTCGATGTCGAGGCCGCCGAAAAAGGTCCGCCAGTACGGGAACAGGTCGTGGAACACCAGCGCCCGCGGAATCGCGACGCGCCGTCGCCCGTTGCGGCGCCCGTTCGGTGCCGAGTATTCGCCGAGCAGCAACGCGGCCCGTTCGGCAAAGAGGTCCGGGATGTCGGCCGTGGTGCCCTGCGCCGGCGTGCGTCCGGCTTCCTCGAACTTGTCGCAGCGGGCACCGGAGAAGATCGGCGGCTCTCTGTCGATCACCACCTTGCTGATCTCGCACAGGTTGGCGCATGCTTTGCACTCGAACGTGGTCGCTTCGTACTCGCGCGTGCTGAGATCGAATCCCCCGAACCGTGTCGCGCCTTCCATCTGTTCCATGGCGAGGATGGCCGCGCCGATGGCCCCGGTAACCTCGTGATGCGGCGGCACGGTGATCCGGCGTCCAGTGAGCTTCCGCATGGCGGCCACGACGCTCGGGTTGCCCGCCACGCCTCCCTGGAAGAACACGTTCCGGCCTACGCTGCGGCCGTCGACCACGCGGTTCAGATAGTTCTGCGCGATCGAGTAGGCGAGACCTGCCGTGAGCTCGTCCACCCGCGCCCCCTGCTGCTGGTGGTGCACGAGATCGGATTCCATGAACACGGTGCAGCGCTCGCCCAGACAGGCCGGCGCGGCGGACGCAAAGGCCAGGCGGCTGAAGTCCCGCTCGATGTCGATCTTCAGGCGGTCGGCCTGTTCTTCCAGGAACGAGCCGGTCCCGGCGGCGCAGGCGCTGTTCATGGCGAAGTCCACCACCGCGCCGTGGTCGAGGCGCACGTACTTGCTGTCCTGTCCACCGATCTCGAAGATCGTGTCCACCGTGGGGTCGATGGCGGTGGCCGCCCGCGCCTGGGCGGTGATCTCGTTACGCACCACGTCCGCCCCCACGAAATCCGCGGTGAGGTAGCGTCCCGAGCCGGTCGCGCCGACGCCCCGCACGTCGGCCCAGGCGGCGGCCTCGAGGCCCACCTCGCGGAGTCCGCGTCGCACCGCGTTCAGCGGCGCGCCGGCCGTAGGTAGGTACCGCCGCGCCAGCACCTGAGCGTCGCGGTCGATGAGCACGACCTTCGTGCTGATGGACCCGACGTCGACACCGACGTACACGGGCTCGAGTGACCTTGGTACGCGAACCGGGGGGGCGGTGACGTCGGCCTGCGAGTCGGGCAGTGGCTCGTCGGCGAGCGGGGGGAGGCGCTTGCGGGCGGTCGGCGCCGCGCGCACCGCGTCTTCGAGCGGATCGAGCCCCAGGAACGCCACCGCTCGCCCGTGATCGAGTTCGTCCATGGCCATGAGCGCCGCACCCATCGCGGGCATCAACCAGTGGTGCTCCGGAACGATCAGCTCGCCCCGCTCCACGTTCAGCGCGGTCTCGAAGGCGCTTACCACGCCCCCGTTGTACGCTACCCCTCCTTGGAACAGGATCGGCGGGATGAACGCTTTGCCCTTCCCGATGGTGCTCTTGAAGTTGCGGGCCAGCGCGAGACAGAGACCGGCGAGGATATCCGGGAGCGGCGTACCCTTCTGCTGCAGATGGATCATGTCCGACTTGGCGAACACCGTGCACCGGCCGGCGACGCGGGCGGGACTCCGGGATTCGAGTGCCAGTGCCGCAAACTCGTGGTCGATCGCGATGCCCAGGCGTTCGGCCTGCTGGTCCAGAAACGATCCGGTCCCGGCGGCGCACACCGTGTTCATCGCGAAGTCGAGCAGGTTCATGCGGTGGGTGGCGTCGTCCCACTGCAGCGACAGGAACTTGCTGTCCTGTCCGCCGATTTCGATCACGGTGCGCGCCTGCGGGTAGAACTCGCCGACGGCTCGCGTCTGGGCGATCAGCTCATTGACGTGGGAGCCGCCGATGACGGCCGCGATCGCGCCGCCACCCGAGCCGGTAAGCCCCACGGCGCGGATGCCGGAGGGATCGACCGTTTGGAACACGTCCCGCACGGCGCTGAGGATGGTGGGTCGGGGCTGGCCGTGCGCGCGCACGTAGCGGTGGGCGAGGAGGCGGGCGGACCGGTTCACGGCGACGGCCTTGACCGTCGTCGAGCCGACGTCGATGCCCAGGAACACATCCGTCACCAGCACCCCCCTCGGTTCGACGCGGGACGGGTCGTCAGTGCCGGGGCAGGTTCGGCGCCCGGGCAGGTCTCACGCGACGGCTCAGTCCGGAGGGTGCCGCCGTGTGCAACCGCTCAACTCCCCAAATCGGACCTAGTATGTGCCACGGCCGGAATTCTGACAAGATCGCTCCCGTTCACCCACCTGGTTCGCCGCGGGTCGGTCGGGTCGCCGGACGAACGGCAAAGTCCGCCTCGCTGCAGTTGGGCTCTACGTCGTAGCCCAAATAGTAGTAGAAGTGCCACCGCTGGGTGCCGTCCAGGGGCTCGCCGGACCAGATCGTGAGATGGAGGCCCTCCGTGCTGCTGCACATCCGGAAGTACTCCGGCGTCCCATCGCCGTCCAGGTCGCCGGTCAGCGCCCCTGCTTCAACGGCGACGAGTCCGGCATCGCGCAGCGCCACGAGCGGCGCAGCCCACGTGGCGAATGCTGGCGGCAGGGCCACGCGGTAGCGACGGTCGGACGGTCCCGCGTGTATCGCACCGCAGGTGCCGGTTTCGGGGCCGGTGACCCGCGCGTGTCCCACCGCCGGCGCCTCCCCGGAGCCGGCAAAGGACACCGCGACGACCTGGAGTGTGGAGCTGGAGTCGATGGCCGCCGTTGGGATGACCAGGCAGTGGTGTCCCCGGTCCGCCACGACGACGCCGACGCCTGTCTCGTACGCGAACTCGGGCTGGGACACCCGTGCACAGCCGATGACGGCGAGGAGTGCGACGGTGACGCAGGTCAGGTCGACGGTGCGGCCGCTGAGGCCGAAGACAGCGAGCATACGAGTCACGGTTGTTCCGTTCCGCCGCCTACCGCCGCGCCAGCGGATCTCCCGCGAACCGCCACCGCGCGGCGTAGTTGCGCGTGAGCGGCTCATTTATGAGTCGAGCGCGCACCATTTCCACCGGCATCCTGCCGCCGTGCAGGATCGCGTCGTGGAACGCGCGATTCGTCATGCGGCCCGATTGCACGAGGTCGCGATGCAGGGCCCGAAACTGGAGCCCGCCGAGCATGTACGCCGCCTGGTACAGCGGCGAGTAGTCTCCCGCCACCGACCGGCGCACCTCGCCTTCGGCGTTGGCTCGCTCGTGGCCCACGCGCTCCACCAGGAAATCCACCGCCTCGTCCGGCGTCATGGTACCCATGTGGAACCGGAGCGAGAAGATGATCCGCGCCGCACGATGCGAGCGCCAGAATAGCATGCCGATCCGGTCTTCCGGTGAGCGCGGGAAGCCGAGATCCCAAAGCAACATTTCCCAGTAGAGCGCCCATCCCTCGCCCCAGAACGGCGTCGAGAACGTCCCGCGATGCGCGTTGTAGCGGGACGTCATGAACCCCTGAAGATGGTGGCCGGGAATCAGCTCGTGATGCACGGTGGCGCGGGAGAAGTGCGGGTTGTTGCCCCGCATGCTCATGAGCTTCTCCTCGTGCGTCATGCCGTCGGTGGGGTACGACACCTGGATTACCTCGCCGCCCAGGAAGAACGGCGCGATGCGTTGCCGCTCGGGCGACATCATCTCCATGCGCCACACTTCCTTGGCGAGTGGTGGCACGGTGAGGAGACCACGCTCCTCGAGGAAGGCCTCCGCCTCGCGCGCGAGATCGCGGATGAGCTTCGGCTGCTCTCCGGGCGGCACGTAGCGCTGCTTCACCGCCTCGAGCGCGGCCTTCCAGTCGTCACTGAACCCCATCTCGCGGGCGGCCCTGCGGTACTCCGCCTCGCACCACGCGAACTCGCGCTCCGCGATCGCGATCAGCTCGTCGATGGAATACGGAATCATCTCGTGCGCGAGATCGGCTGTAAGGCCGTCGGCGCCGATGGGATCCCCTATCATCGGCTCGGGCGCTCCGGGGCGGATGCCGAGCACCGTTTCTCTCAGGAGCTTGCCGTAGGCGGCAAGCGCAGAGTCCACCTTCGCGTACGGCTCGGCGGTCCACCACGTGTAGAGCGGATCGTAGCCGGTGTAGAACCGGTTCCAGCGTTCGAGCGTTTCGCTGAGTTCCCGGAGCAGCATCCCGGTTCGGCGAGCGACCACGCGCGTGAGCGTCGGTGCAGCGGCGCCGCGCTGCAGCTCTCGGCTCCACGCCTCGGCCGTCCGCTTTCGGGTGCTGTCGATGCGTTCCGCAAGGGCGGCGAGGGCCGCCGCAATCCGTGCCGGATCGATCGGCTCCAGACGCCGGCGCGTCTCCTCGAGGTCCATGATCGTGGGGGCGAACGGGAGCCAGGGCAGCATCTCCTCGTACTGACGCGCCTCTCGGTCCAGCATCACGAGCAGGTAGCGCAGCTCGTTGTCGAAGAGCACGTAGTCTACCCGGCCTTCCTGGTCCAGTGCCTCGAAGTCCACGGCCGCGAGCCGCTCGCGCCAGTCGGTGTAGAACTCCCGCATCCGTTTGCGCTGGGCTGGCGAGTGCGCCACGCCGTAGCGGCGGAGCAGGGCCCGGCGGTCGGCGCTGAACAGCTCAACCGTGTCGCGCAGTGCGCTGGTGACTGTCGGGTCTGGTGCCTGGGCGGCGGCGGCGGTTGGCTGGACGAGTGGAGCCGTGAGGCCGATCAGCAGCGTGAGAAGGCTCGGCCGAATGGTGGTGCGACGCATGGTGTCGATCTCCGTGGGCCGGATGCGGGGGCCGTCCTGAGTGACGGCGTGTGACGGAATCAACACGCGAACCGCGCGGCATCAAGGTGAGCCGAAGGTCGAGCTTACACGACCCGGAGCAGTCTCTCTGCGGACTCCTCTCCCGACACGGGCGCGGGCCGGTGCAGGTCCCACCAGGCGGCCG
The DNA here is from genome assembly GCA_041602035.1 of Gemmatimonadales bacterium. GTDB lineage: Bacteria > Gemmatimonadota > Gemmatimonadetes > Gemmatimonadales > GWC2-71-9 > JAOTVV01. The sequence continues at coordinate 17,745 of JBFIHA010000029.1, forward strand.
CGCGCTGAGGTGTCCACGGGTCGTCGGACTCGCAGGCAGCCAGCGCCGCATCGAGATGCTCGGCACTTTGCGGGCGGCGCCGCGGATCCTTTTTCAGACACGCCAGGATGAGTTCCTCGAACTCTTTGGGCAGCGGCAACTCCGTGCACTGCGACGGTGGAACAGGTGGGCTCTGGAGATGGTGCGCCATGATCTCGAGCGGTGCCCTTCCCTGGAAGACGAGGCGTCCGGTGACGAGCCAGTACGCCACGCAGCCCAGCGCGTAGATGTCCGTCCGGGCGTCGACCGCATCGCCGCCGATCTGCTCCGGAGCCATGTACGCCGGTGTCCCACTCGTATCGTGCTCGGAAGTGAGCTTTAGGCTCTTTTGCCCCGGACTGCGTCTCGGCTTGACCAGCCCGAAGTCCAGCACCTTCACGAAGTCCACCGTGCGCCCCTGGCGGCACAGGCAGATGTTCGCCGGCTTGATGTCGCGGTGAATCAAGCGATGCTCGTGCGCTTCGGCCAGTGAATCGCACACCTGGCGCAGCAGGAACACCGCGCGCTCCGGCGGCACCGGCCCGAACCGTTCCACGAGTGTCTCGAGGTCGAAGCCGTTGAGGAGCTCCATGACGTAGAAAAACGTGCCGTCAGCGGTCACGCCGAAATCGTAGACCTCGATCGTGTGCGGCGACCGCATGAGCGCGGTTGCCTGCGCCTCCCGCTCGAATCGGTGTTGCAGAGTCGAGTGGCTCTCACGGTCATCGCCCGCGAGCCGTTCGGGTCGGATGAGCTTGATCGCCGCCGGGCGGGCGAGCATGCGGTGTTCGGCCTGCCACACCTCCCCCATCCCGCCTTGCCCGAGTGGCTTGGTGAGTCGGTAGCTGCCCATCTCGCGAGCACGGGTCACCGCTGTGCCAAGCTTGTAGACGACACGCGCGCCGACGTACGCCGTCACGACTATGAGGAAATACGGGACGAGCAGCCCGCGGACGATCAGGCTCGGCGTCAGGACAATCGATGTTCCGCCGATCTCGGTCGTCAGCACCATCGTCACCGGCACCGAACTCCCCGCAGCGATGGCGGCCACCAGCGCCTTCCGGGGCTCGTTGGGCGAGACGATCGTGAAGAACATGATCCAGGCGGCCACGAACGACAGGCCGAAGATCTCGAGGTGTTCGGGGTCGTACGCGAGGTCCTGGTACACGCCCCAATAGGTGGCGAAGGCGATGCCGTAGGCGGCCACCACCTCGAACACCAGGCCGACGTTCATGAGCGTCAGTACCGGGATCCGCTTGCTGCCGGCGAGCACGGCGACGACAAGCGCCACCGTGATCGACGCGGCGGCCGGCCCCCACTGGTAGAAGTGAGCGTATTCGGCCCGAATCAACGGGTCGGACAGCACCGCGCCGACCTCGGCCACCACGAATCCGGCGGCGTAGATGAGGGCGATCACGCGGAGCCGCCGGGCGGAGTCGCGCAGGAGATCGTCCGGCAGCTCGGGCCTCCGTGCCAGTCGCCCGGGCGCGGAAGGGCGCTCGAGCCTCGTCACGAGGGGAGTACCCCCCTTCGGCTCAACGGTCGGTGAAGAGTCGGTCATACGAGGCCTCCAACATGGCGCCGGTCGAGAGAGCCTGATCCAATCATGGTCAGCGAGGCAGCTCGGTCAACCTCTCGCGAATCGAAGAGTCGGAGTTGGCCGCAGGTGGTCTTCATTGCTGATCGTTTTTGTCGGCTCAGTCGTCCGCCGCCAAGCTGGCTCAGACGGGACATCGTCCCTATCGTGCCAGGCATGATCGCCATTCCATCCAGTTACGCCGCGCCAGACGAGGTGCACGCATGACGCTCTCCGCGACCATCGAAAGGCATCATCAGGCAATCATCGCCGGGCTTGTGGTCGTCATCCTGTTCTTCGTGGCAGCCTGCACGTTCCACGACGTGCTACCCGTCTGTCACTACCTGTTCGGATGTGACCACGCGATGCATTAGCGGCTGAGCTTGCGTGCGACGCCCCTGATGGTGGGTCGCACCAAGGGCCATGCCTTGCGCATGCTCTCGCGTTTAATGTCGGACATCTCGAATCCGGCGGCAGCGATGGCGTCGGCGGTGCGGCGCGTGAGGTGGCAGCCACCGGAGATGAGCTTCCAGACCGGCTCCACCCGACGCTGCCATTTGAGCCGGCGTGGACGGTTTTCGGCGGCCACGTGCTCGAGGAAGACGAAGCGCCCGCCGGGCTCGAGCACGCGATGGATCTCCGTGAGTGCGGTCTCGAGCCTGGGCACGGAGCACAACACGAGCGTCGCGACGGTCGTGTCGAAGGTGTCGTCAGGAAACGGCAGATCCTCGAGCGACGCATGCATCACCTCCGCACGCTGCCACTCGAGCGCCGCGACGCGGTCGCCGAGCTTGCGACGCATGTACGGATCGGGCTCCGACAGCACCAGCCGGCTGATATTGCGTGGGTAGAAGGGAAGGTTGGCGCCGGTGCCTGCGCCGACCTCGAGCACCGCGCCCGAGAGGTCGTGTAGCAGCTCGGCCCGCCACTGCCGAAGGCAGGCCTCCTCGGAGGCTGCAGTGAATCGATCGTAGAGTGCGGCGCCGAGTCGTCCCATGGCCCTGCTCACCTTACTCCGACGTCGGAGTCGCGAGGCGGGCGCGGGAGCCACCGTTTCACCTGTCGCGTGTAGGCCTCGTACGAGACGCCGAACCGACGGCGCAACGTGGGTTCCTCATAAAACAGCACGAACAGGTGCACGAGCACTCCCGCCGCCACTGCGAGCAGCAGCATGGCCGGCGATCGGAGCCACAGCGCGGCACCGGCGAGGAGGGCGAGCCCGCCCACGTACATGGGATTCCGCACCCAGCGATACGGACCCGTCGCCACGAACTCGCGCGGTGCGTCGAACGGGGCAGGGGTGCCGCGGCCGCGGGCGACGAAATACCAGCCGCACACGAGCGCGAGCAGCGCGCCGCTCACCGCGGCGATGGCCCCGGGCAGCTGCAGCCACGCGGGGAGCGGGCCGCCCAACTGGGGATCCCATCGCCTGAGCGTCACCGCGAGCCACCCCCACACGAACACGAAGCCGCTCATGTACACGGCGGCGCGGAGGGCGAGTAACCACGAATTCACGATTCACCTCCTCCCCGCTGCCACGCCGGCGCGAGCCATACCGTGCAGCTACCGCTCACCATCCTCCCACCGCCGGTTGCCAAGGAGGAAGACGGGGAGCATCAGCGGCAACAACAGGAAGGCGGACCACCAGCTGTTGATACCCAATGCTCGTGGGCCGCCCAGCGCCCAGACGGCCCACGTGACCGCGCCGAAGAACAGCACATAGATCGGGAGCAAGAGGCTGCGGTAGGTCGACTGGGGATGGCGCCACGGTGCGAGTCCAACGATGGCGATCACCGCGGCGGCGGCGATCGCCAGTCCGATCACGGCCTGCAGTGTTCGGTCCTCCAGCCACTGGAGGATTGCCACGACGAGCAGCCACACGAATCCACCGAACCATCCGAAGCTCCATCCAAGCCGCTCGCCGCGTCTGCTGGTCGTGGTCACGTGATTGAGCTCCTGGTCCGGTCGTTGGCTTTCGCGCTGCGTTCGATCGTCGAATCTCTCACCATCGGGTCACGGGGCTCTCGCACGTTTCGGAGGCCAGAACTCGACTACCAGCACGTTGAGCATCTCGAGCACCGCCCCCGTCACCGCACCGGCCGTCCCTACTAGCACCGCATAGAACGACACGTAGGAGACGAACTGGCGCCAGAATGGCCAGCCCCAGCCCTGCGGCTCCACGCCGGCCAGGTGGGCGGCAAAGATGTTATACGCCAGGTAAGCGCTCGCGGCGACGAACATCAGCACGAAGCCCTCGAGCGGACCCCGAAATGGCCTCGCCGTCCCCTCGCGGAGCCCCCGAACATACCGCGCGGCCCGCCACGTGGTGAGGAGGCCGAAGGGGATCGCTACGAGGACCATCGCAAAGTGGAACTCCCAGCTGCTGGAGAAGCTGTAGACCACGGCGATGGCTCCGACGACGATGGCTCCATTCAGGGCACCGAGCGTCCAGGCGTATCGCTGCTCACCGGTCATGGCTCGAATCACTGGAGTGACCCCGGTGGGTGCTCGACGTGGGCACGCCGCCCACCTGGCAGGCTTCCGCGAGCCACGCGCAGAGTTCCTCGTCGAGATCTGCCGGCGACTCGACCGTGAAGTGATGGACCCAGTACGGCGGGCCGGCATCCACGCGATGAAATCGCGGCGAGTCCGCGCGGCGATTCAGGAGGATGTGTGCGCGCAGGTAGTCCTTGCGGGGTATCACGGCGGCAAACGTGACCGTGCCGATGAAACCGATCCGCGTCTTGGCCACCGAGAGACGCACGGGGCCACCGATCCGCTCGAGCGCCGCGCGAAAGGTGTCGAACAGTGCTCGGGCCTGCGGACGATCACGAAAGTGGTGGTCGAGGGTGACCACCACGCACGAATGGCTTTGGCCCGCACGGGGGTAGCGCTTGTCGCAAGCAGGGCATTGCCACAAGTGGCCAGCCGGGATCCAGGCCGGGGCTGGCGGCGCGGTCATGGGGTGTGGGCGACCGTCAGCCACGCTTCCGCACCGCCGCGTTCAAGCTGTCGAGCCACCTCCGCTCATCCGGACCCATGCCAGCCTGGTCGGCAAACCGCTCCGCCCATCGGACGCCCTCTTCCGCCGCTGCCTGCGCGCCGGACTTCAAGGACTCATCGACGTACCGCACTGCGGTGTACAGCACGACCTTGGCGAGACTGCGACCACGCGCGGCGGATCGCCGCACCGCGCTCCGGTCCTGCACACTCACTTCTGACGTCGAGAACTCCCTTCCCTCAATCGCGTCCATTGCAGCTCGAACTGATTCGACGTCCACATTCGGCGCTCCTGCACTTGGGTTCAGTCGCCAGCCAGCGCCGGCAAACTGGAGCCGTGGGTTGCTGCCGAAGGTCGTCATGTCCACGGTCGGGGCGAAAACCAGGGGGCGTCCGGAAAGGCTCTCCAGTTCGGTCCACCTCATGATGATGTGGTCGGAGAGCAGCACTGGGTGCCCGGCTTTGTCGCGACGGGGCTGATATTGCTCGAGTTCGGTCCGCGGTGCTGGAAGCGCGATCCCGTGTCTCTCACTCATCAGGTCGGCGTACCACAGGAGGTTGAGCAGCGATCGGTTAACGATCCCCACGTCAGCCCGCACGCCTTCCGCCAGCTGGAGGGCAAGTGCCGGATACGTGTCCCAGTCGCCGTTGGTGATCAGAATCGCGTTCGCGGGGAGTGAGCGTAACACCCAGCGGTTGAATGCGAGCACCGACGGTGTGAGAAACTCGGTCTCGAGCAATTGGCTCAGCGCTCGTTCTTCCATCGCGTGATCGCCGCGATGCATAGCGGCGGTCCAGATCCCGATCCAGGGGTTGCCATCCGTGGGATCGCAGTCCACGGCTCTCATGAAGTGCGCCCACGATGAGTCCGGGTCGACTTTGTCCCAGTTACTCAGCTCCGGGCGGTAGGCGTCGCCGAGCACGGCGTGGGTGAAGCTGTGACACGGATCGATGGCGAGGGCCGCCCGCGTTGCACTTGCCACGAGCTCGAATTGCCTGAGCCGGCGCGCCGTTTCGGCGACCCAGGCGTGGGCGTCGGGGTTCGCCGGTTGCGCGACGGCCGCGGCCTGGAAGAGCGGCAGGGCCTCATCGAGCTTTGCCAGTGAGTACAGCTCCAGAGCAGGCGCCAAGAGGTCGGCGTCCGCGGCATCGCGCGATTGCTCGCCAATCCCACAGCCGGCGAGCATGACCATCAGTGCTGTCTTGATGAGCCGCATCGTACCACCTTCCCTCGTGTCCTCCGGTCGCGGTCATCCCTCGGTCGTCGGGCACGGCGGCGGAAACAGCCCGAGCTGACCGAGCATCGCCAGGTTGTCCCACTCCACCCACAGCTCGGCGATCTTCCCGTCTTCGAGGCGGAATACGCTGAGGAACGTACTCACCGCGGCCTTCCCGGTGATGGGGAACTCGCCCATGGGCCCCGTCTGTGTGCCGGCATACGTCGCGAGGCCGGCTACCTTGTCTCCCTCGGCAATCAGCATCTGGATCGTCACGCGCTGATCCGGCATGCTAGTCAAGAAGGATCGCTGCAGTTCCTTGAACTCCTCGCGAGAGTTCACCTGCACGTCGCCAGTAGCCTGGCTGTGCCGACGGAAATCCTCGGTCACCAGCTCATCAAGAGCGTCAAAATCCGCGGCGTTGAGGACCTCGGTGAACCGCTCCACGACCATCTTGTTGGCTTCACGTTCTCGCTGGCCGGATGGCACGCACGCAGCGGCAACGACGACGAGAGCGAGCAGGAGAGCTATGGGGCGCATCGTGTGCTCCGGGTGGCGGGCATGCCCGTGAAATGTGCGCACTCCTCAGGGAGAGGGCACTGTCGCCAAGATAGGCGCGCGTTCCGGGAGCGACCAGCTACCCGTCGCGAGCCACTAGTCGGCGCCGGCTGATCGAGGTGGCTTCACTTCCATCACTACGACGAGAATAAACGTGGCGATGGGGCCGAGAACCAGCGAGAGCACGAACCAGAGCAGGCGACTGTGCCCTTTCACCTGGGCAAGACCGGCATTGATGAGCGCTAGCGTGCCCCATCCGACAGCGTAGCCACGATCGACGTCGAACATGTTCAACTCTCCGAATCAAGAACCCCAGAAACGCCCTGCATACCGGGGGTAAGTGGGCCGGTACGAGCGGTCACGCCTCGCCTTCGAACGCGGTATCGCCGGGAAGCCAGGCCCGAATCCGATCCCGCAGGTTGTCCACGTTCGCCGCCGATCCCACCACCCGCTTCGGCAGGAAGTACGCGTACCGCGGGCTGTAGTAGGTGAGGAACATGTTCTCCGTCTCCCGCACCTTGTGCACGCCGTCCCAGCTGAGGTGCACCCTCGCCGAATGCGTGGCCACCTGCAGGCCGGTGGCATCGAAGGTGTGCACGATCGGATGTGCGACGTTGGGATCGTCGCGGCCCACCTGCCAGGCGTGGACCCAGCCGGTCATCCGGAAAAACAACAGTAAAAGCACACCGACCACCACAAGGGATGGCGCGAGTCGCCACGCCACGCGGGCATCGCCAAGGACCACCCCGGCGATCGCCACCACCGCGCCGGTGCACCACACGCCGAGCACCACCCACTTGATCATTCGTCGCACTCCGCGGCCGAACTGCTCACGCACCAACAGCGCCGTGACCCGCGCGTGCTCGGGACGGCGCCAGTCGAACGTGAACGACTGGGAATCCGTCACCGGAGCACCCGTCTGCTACGGCTCACTCGCCCGCTCTCGACACTGGACGGTGATGGACAGCGTCTCGCTCTGGACGAACTCGCCGTCGTCATCGATGTATGCCGGCTGCTCCCACCACACGAGGCACTGCACCGTGTCCCGCTCGATGCCGAAGATGCCGGACCCCGGCCCGTCGGCACCGATGCCGGGGCTCATGCGCCAGCCGAGCCGATACATCTCGGACCCCTGGATGGCATCGAATTCCGGAACGTCGTGTCCCGCTACCAGGGAGTCATGCGTGACGAAGCGGGCCTGACACCCACGGACCGGCTCGCCATCCCAGATCCACTCGATCTCACCCGTCGTGCGCACCAGCGTATCGTGCGGCACGGCCTCGAGCGCGGCGTGGAAGGACTCGCACGGATCCGACTTGGCGCCGCCCGCGTCGGCCGGCACGCACCCCAGTGCCCCGCCGAGCAGCACCAGCGTGAGCATCCTCATGTCCACCTCCCGCTGTCCGACCCGCGCCCGACCGGCCAGCGCGCCGGCCCCCCTGCGGGACCGGCACGCCGACGGCGTCTAGCTCGCTTTCAGAAACTCGCGCGCGTGGTCCAGACGAGCATGCATCCCGTTGGGCGCGGGCGCCACCGCCACCAGTTGCCGATAGAACTCGGCCGCCGTCTGTCTGTCCCCCGCACCTTCCGCGGCGCGGCCTGCGCCGTAGAGGCTGTTGAGCCGGTTGGGCGATCGCTCGAGGGCGGTCCGGTAGGCCGCGAGTGCCTCGTCGTAGCGCTTTAGGTCGAGCAGCATGTCGCCCAACAGCTCGCCGGCCGGCAGCACCTCGCTCGGCGTGACTGGGTTCTTCTGCGTCGTGGATTCGAGCTGCGCCGCTTCCTGCATCAGCCTGACCGCCTCGTCGGTGCGCCGCTCGCCGTACGCGATCCAGGCCCGCGCGGCCACTTCCTGGATCTTCACTTGGATGCCCCAGTCGTACGCTCCGGGTAGCGCGGCCGCCTTGGTCTGCAACGCGCCAAGCCGCGCGACGGACGTCCGCGCCGCCGCCATGTTGCCCGTGTGGGCGTGACCAAGGGCGCGGGCGAACTCCGTGATGGCCTCGAGATGTGGGTAGTTGTCCCACGAGAGCGATGCCGGTTGACGCGGTTGGAGACGCGCGGCATCGGCCCAGCGCTGCCGTTCCAGTGCGATCCGGGCCGGCACGGCGGCAAACGCATAGGCCGTGACCGAGTTGTCCATGACGGGCCCGTGAAGCGCCGACAGATGGTCGAGCACCTCACGCGCCTTGGCATCGTCCGCGCGCTGCAGGTGTGCGTAGGCCAGGTAGTCCAGGGCGTGCAAGTGATGGTGCGACGTCGCCCCGTTGATGGGATGGTGCAGGGCGGCGTCGGCTGCTCGCGCATTGTACTGGATCGATTCCTCCCACAGGCCCACGCGCGTGAAGATGTGCGACGTCATGTGGAGCGCGTGGGAGTTGTCGGGCGCCACCTTGCCGTAGCTCCGCGCCACCGGGAGGGCGCGCTGAGCCAGCGGCGGGACGTCGTAGGCATGGATGGTGTAGTGATGCGCGCCCGGGTGGTCCGGAATCCGTTTGAGAACCTGCTCGGCGATCGCGCCGGCTTCCTGTTGCGTCGCAAATGTCTGGTCCGACCCCGGTGCCGTGGCCATGAGCGACAGGGCCCGGAACAAGGCGGCTTCGGGGTCGTCCGGATGGTCGGCGGCAACCTGTGCCCAGGCGGCGGCGTAGCTTGCCAGCCGCGCCGGCTCGTCACGGGTCTCCGCATCCCGGTAGTACGCCTCGAGTGCGGTGACGTACGCCTCCTCACGCGGCGTCCTGGTGCCACGAGTCCGCGCCTGCTCGAGCAAGGCCCGGCCGCGCTCGAACTGTGCGGGCGACGGGACATCGGGCCACAACGGATGCACGTACGTCATCGCCACCCCCCAGTACGCCAGAGCGCACTCGGGGTCCAGGTCCGACGCCGAGCGGAAAGCGGCCTCCGCCTCGGTGTACGTCATGTTGTGAAGCAGGGCCAGGCCCAGCCGCATCCGGGCGCTGGCGTCTTCAGTGCAGGAGACAGGGAACGCGACGCTCCCCATGGAGGCGCCGTCGGCGTCGACCACTTCGGTGGCCATCGCGTCAATGGGTTGCTCACCCGCGCTGCAAGCCGCCGAGAGCGTCACGACGGCGATGAGCGGAATCCAGCGTGAAAGGCTGTTGAGGGGAAGGGACATTTGGCGCATACGCTACTCCTTGATGGGCTCGCTGCTCGGGCATTGCCAACGGGGAGGTGCCGGCGGCGAGGTTGGTTTGAGTTGTCAGTGGTGCACAACCTGTCACAATGGGCGCCGGTGAGCAACTGGCTGTCGTGATTGCCGCGCCCTAGCCCGAGCTCGGTGTCCTATCGAGGCGGACGCGCGTTCGAACCCATGGTCGTACTTTTCAGGCCGGACTCGAGGAGAGGGCCGCGATGTTTACCATGGTTCGCCGCTTCATCAAGACCGGGATCGCCTTCCTCGGTGTGGGACTCGTGCTCGGCGCGTACTTGCTCGCCCAACGCGAGCTGCGCGGCGACTTCCCCCACCCCTACCTCGTTTCCGCGCACGTGCACGCCGTCGGTGTCGGGTTCATCATGTTTCTGATTCTCGGCGTGGCACTGTGGCTGTTCCCCAAGCCCGCCAAAGACGACACTCGGTACTCGCCGTCGCGAATTGCCCTGGCGTACTGGCTTTTGACCATCGCGACGGGTACCCGCTTCATCGCCGAAGTCGTGCGAGCCGCGAGTGACGCCCTCTGGCTGCGGTGGACCGTGCTGCTCGCGGGCCTCGTCCAACTGATCGGCCTCGTCGTCTACTTCTATACGATGTGGACGCGCATCCGCCCGGTCGGGAGCCACCTCCGCGAGGCGAGCGGCGAGCGGTTCTAGGCGCCTCGAGATGAACTGCCGGTCACGCCGAGGGCTGCGCTCTGGCCATCACCGCCTTATACGTGTACCAGATGGCCGCGAGGGCCAGCACGATCTCGAACACGTAGGTGAACCACTCCCGTTCCACCGTTGCTGGTAGCACCGCAAGTGCCAGGAAGATCGCCGCGAGCGTGGTGTAATACTCTCGGCGGGTGATCGAGTCCGTGCTTGGTCGGGTCATGGGGTTCTCCCTGGGTGCGAGGACTGGGCCGAACGATCACTCACGACGCTCTTTCCGGTTGGACACGCCATCTCTCAGCACGCACGTGACCCGCGTGCCCCCGTATGTCACCAGCGCGCTGGCGCCACCCGTGCCAAAGACGTGGCCGCTCGCCGTGATCCGCCCATCGCGAACGGTGCCAAACAGCCAGGTACGCTGGCGCCCCTGGCCCCACTCGACCCGAACGGAATCCGGGCCCAACGTCTCCCAACGCCCCCGCATGGAGGTCCCGGGGACCGTAACGACGCCCGTGGCCGACACCGCGAGCTCCAAGAACGGCGGCACCACGGCGGTGTCGGGGGGGAGGTGGAGCGAGTCACGGAATGTGCGCTGCAACGACCAACACCAGCCGGGCGCCTCGCCTCCGGTCGGCGCCGGCTGCGCGGCACGTGGGCCGCACCCGAATCCGCTCACCACGATCAGCCCTGCGAGCACGACCACGCGATGTGGGAGCATTGGGGTCGTGCAGCCAATAGTCACTGCGTACCCCACCAAGCGGCGGCCGCGATGGCGAGGAAGACGGGCCATGCAAAGTGACGGCCGCGCGAAGCGGCGAACGTGATCACCGCGGTGACGAGGAAGGTGCCCGCGATCGCCGCCCCCAGGTGGGAACGATCCGGTACCCCAAACGCCAGCAGCATCAGCATGGCGGCGAATCCCCACCAGGCCACCGTCGTGAGATGCCAGGCGAACCGCAGCGTCCGTTTGGTGAACGCGTCGCTACCGAACAGATGAGGGAGATCGGGTCTCCGAAACAAGCGCGTCAGGATGTAGCGCTCGCCGAGATACGAGTGGAAGGCCCCGATCCCAACGGCGAGGGCCGCGCCGACCGCGAGGATGGCGCTCACGCCTGTCGACCCGAGTACACCCGGGGATGATCTGGATACGGGCACGCTCGCGCGCTGTGGCTAGGCACGGCGCGCTTCCCGCACAGCAATCGCCGCGGCCCAGGTCAGCACGGCGAGGGCCATGAGGATCGCGGTCGGGGGAATGAAGCCGAGGTATGCGATCTGGAGGCCCGCCGCGACCGCCGGTATCAGTCCCGCAGCGGCCAGCACCAGACTCGATGCCGCACCTCGCCACCACACCGCCACCAGCACGATCACGCCCGTGACCACGAGATCCGACGAGAACGAGAGCCACAGTGCGGGTACCAGCGTGTGCAGATCTTCGGGTCCCTCGCGCGCAACGCCGCTGACGGCCGCATACCCGGTCGCATGGAGGCCGGCGGTCGCCATGAAGCCGAGGGCGCTCGCGGTACCGAGAATGGATCCGAGACGTGTGCGTGGTGTCATGGAGAAGCTCTCCTCGCTACCGCGTCGCCGCGTTTACCCGTCCTTGCCCGACGAACGTCCCCGCGACGCTCACGGTGTGCGTGCCCTGGCCCAGTACTCCGGTCCTGGCTCTTCCCCACGTGCGACACCCTCGAGGATGCGACGCGTGCGCTTCTCGACCCAGTAGGTGATGCGATAGCCGGGGAACAGCTCCCCGCCGTCTACCCGCCAGCAGTCGCGCCGATGTCCACCCTGTTCGATGTGGTCCGATCCCACGACGGTGATCGTCTGCCATTGCTCGCCTCCCTGCCACATGGAAAAGTGCGGCACGGCGGCGGAGTAGCCTTCCCTGAGCGGCAGGAGCGGGAACAGCCACGGCATCTGTCCTTCGATCGGAAACACCGGGTGGACCACCGGTTGGTCGATCAGCATGGGGGGCTCGTTCGGCAAGGCCACCCATCCACTGAGATGGCCGGTGTTGACCGTGACGGCGGCGGAGTCACCGGATGCCTTCACCCGATGGTGCAGCAGGGCGTAATCGGCGGCCCGCATGACGAGGGTTCCCACTGTGGTGTCGCCGTCTATCGACCAATGGGTTGTCTGGATGACGTAAACCTCCTTGCCGCCCTGACGCGTGCGCGTGATCTGCTGGGTCGTGGTGCTGGTCGGTGTGTCGATGCCGTCTTGGCGCCGGAAGCTCTCGATGGCGAAGGTGCCGACCTCGAGCCGAGCACCTTGTAACGCCGGACTGCCGACACGAATGGTGTCGACCCGCTGCGCGTGGAGCCTGGTCGCGGCGCCGTTCAGGCAGAGCAATGCCAGTGTCACACAGTGAGTCCTGGTCATCACAACAGATCCTTTCGAAAGCACCGGATGAGTCCCACGTCGGTGAATCCGATGGCCCGATGGGCGGCGGCGCTCACCGCGTTGTCCCGCTCCGCGTCCGACGCGAACTCCGTGCATCCCTGTGTTCGGCCCCACGCTTCGGCCGCCGCCACGAGCGCCCTGCCGATCCCGCGGCGACGCATCTCCCGTTCGACGTACCATCCCTCGAGGTAGGCCACGCGTGTGCTCCGACACGCCTCGGCGTAGGGCCGAATGGACAGCTCCGCAAAGCCGACCAACGTTCCTTCTCCTTCCTCGGCCACGAGCACCGCGAGCGGCTCGGGCGCCTGACCGGCAAAGAAGCGCGCGATCTCCTCACGATGCTCCGCCTCGGATCCCTCCGGCCAGAGCGCGACACGCATCCGCAGCCACGCCTCGGCGTCCGCGTCCGTCACGGCTCGCACCTTCACCCCCGACACGCGGCTCACGGCGCGTTCTCGACCCGCATCCACTTCCCCTCGGGCGACATGACCCAGCGGTCTCCGTGTCCGTCGAGCCACTCGCCGGTCGGTTCATCCCGGTTCGGCTCCGAGCCGAACCGGAGCACGTGGCCGTCCGGTTCCTCCACCTGCATCTCGTACGCCCACCAGTAGTTGGTGGGCGGATGGCGAATGGTGGCGCCCGAGCGGCGGTACTCCTGGTAGAGTTGTGCGGCGTCACTGACACCGATCCAGACCCAGGTCCCGGGATGTCCTTGATCCGCTTCACACAACATGATGGAGCAGCGCTCGCGTGAGACCCCGGCCATGATGCCGGGATCCTGCCAGTCGAGCGTGAAGCCGAGGACGTGCAGGTAATGGTCGAGGCTCGTCTCGAGACTGTGCACCCGAAGAATGGGTACGCCGCCTTCGAATCTGACCGCCGCTGGACGGCCCACCTCAGGGTCAGACATCGCGGGTTTCGTTACGGCTCGCACTCCGAGCCCGGCCCCGACACGCGATTGCAGTGGGTCAGATAGCTGAGACGCGAGAACTGGAACACGTCCCACGCATCCCGATGATCCCCGCGCTGATTCACGAACGCGTATGCGATGGGGCACTCGGTTTCGGCGATGGCCGCGTAGATCGCGGTCACGGCGCGCAGGTTCCCGGGATCCGGAATCCGAAACACCATCAGCTCGAGGTTTCCCGCCTTCCCGAACCAGCGAATCGCGTCGTCGTCAACCTCCTGCCGGCAGTCATACTCCTGAGCCTTGTCGGCAAGGCAGACTACGTAGTCGTCGTGTGGGAGTTGGACGATCTCCGCCCATTCGTTCTGCAGGGGGCGGTCCAGTGGGTAGAACATCCGGTAGAGATCGGGTCGCATGAGTTCGCCTCGAACCTCACTGCCTCGCGGTTGACGGATCCCGACGTCGGTCGGGCGACCGGGTCCGGTTCGACCACCCGGAGGGCTGGTTCCCGGCCGCCCTGACCGATGCGGCGACGCTACGGCGACATCACCGTCGCGCCGGGTATGGAATCCAGTAGATCACGTCATAGTGCTTGGCGTCGCCGAACACCCAGTTCCTGCCTTCCTGGATGGCCGCGCGCATGGTCGAATCGGGCATGACCTCTTGCCATGCGCGATTACCGCACGCTCCCGATCCTCCGCCCGGGCCGATCCGGCGAAACGAGTCATGCGTGGTAGAGAACACCACGTTGTACTCATTCCCGGTGTGATGGATCAAGAGAGTCGCGTCGACGAAGCAGCCCATGGCGATGGCCCGCTCGCGCCATGCGGGGCGAAACCGTTCGAGCTTGAGGAGGCTGTCGACCCGGGGCCATGGGATTCGAAAGTAGCTTGCGTAGACCCATGCGGTGCCCGTGGTGTCGTACATCGATGGCGCCATCGCCTCCTGTGCGGCGGCCGGCGGCGGTGTGGCCACGACGAAGCCAAGCAGTGTGGCCACGGTGAGGAAGGATCGGAAGGACATGAGGCCTCCTGAGGTATGGGGATCGCGGATCTGGCTCCTCCCTGCGTGTTCCCCCACCACGTACCCCTCACGGCGCCGCCCCGGTGGCGACGCATCGTTCCGTCACGCCCCAATCATCTCCCCTTTTTGCGGCGAGCGCCAGCTTGAGCCGAACACGAGGGAGCCGACCGGCGGAACTCGACGGGTGCCGCCGGTGTTCTTCACTTCGAGTACTGGTCCACCATCCCGCCGGAGCCGTCATGTCGATCCGACCGGTCAAACGCATCATCGAAGCCACACCCACCATCGAGGGCGCCGGCGTCAAGCTGCGGCGCGCGTTCGGATTTGGGGAAACGGGCGAGTTCGATCCGTTCCTCCTGTTCGACGACTTTCGCAACGAGCGCCCGGACGACTACCGTGCCGGCTTCCCGTGGCATCCCCATCGCGGCATCGAGACTATCACGTACGTGTTGGCCGGCACGGTCGCGCACGGGGACAGCCTCGGCAACAGTGGCACGCTGGGGGCCGGCGACGTCCAGTGGATGACGGCGGGAAGCGGGATCTTGCATCAGGAAATGCCGCAGGGCGATCCACGAGGGAAGATGCACGGGTTCCAGCTGTGGGCGAACCTGCCGTCGTCCCTCAAGATGACTGAACCGCGGTACCAGGACGTTTCGTCTCGGGACATCCCGGAAGTGATCGACGACGACGGCACCCGGGTCCGTGTCGTATGCGGAACGTTCTGGGGCAAATCCGGCCCGGTGGACGGCATCGCCGCCGACCCGCGGTACCTGGACGTGTGGGTCCCGCCGCTCAAGAGAAAGACGCTGCCGGTCGAGACCTCACGCCACGCGTTCGCCTACGTGTTCGAGGGGTCCGGCAGCTTCCGGGACGCGTCAGCTCCGTTCGGAGTGCTGACGGAGCAGGGCGGACCGGATGAAGTGCTGGTGCGCGAGCAGACCGGCAACCGTTCGCTCGTCCTGTTCGACCGCGGCGACGAGGTAACAGTCCAGGCCGGCGAGGAGGGGATCCGATTCCTGCTGGTGTCCGGGAAGCCGATCGAAGAGCCGGTTGCCTGGTACGGGCCGATCGTGATGAATACGAAGGACGAGCTGCGGACGGCGTGGGAGGAATTGCGGGAGGGGACGTTCATTAAGCACCCGTGAGGGCTCGGAGGCCTACCGGCCGCCACCCCGGTCAGTGGCGAGACAGCAAGACGGTGATCGCCTCCGATCCATCATTCGCCAGGGCGAAGTCCATGCGTCCATCCCCGTCCCCCGTGGCGAACGTGTGGGGGTGGCCCGCGATCTCGAGCCTCCATGGCACCGGTTGATCGTCCGGCGCCAGCTCCTTGGCGGGCATCGCCGTCCTACGGGCGCGGCACCGACGGGTGGGTCACCTCCGGGTTGTACCCCTCGATCGGCACGAAACGGATGGGCCCGGCATCCACACGGGTGTCAGGGACCTCCTCGCCACGGAAGAACGCCGCGATGGCCAGCTGCACGGGCAGCTGCTGGATGGGCTGCTCGTGCCCGGCGTTCTCGACGATCACATGGGACGCGTCAGTGAATCCCCATCGCACCTCTTCGGCCTGGTAGGGCGGGGTGTTGAAGTCCATGTCGCCCGATACGAAGAGCGTCCGCACATCGCTCACGATGGGGGCCCGGTAGGCGGGGCCGAGGTCGCGCACGCCGATCGCCTCACCAATCGCGGGGTGCGGGAAGTTCACCACGTCACCGAACCGGCTCTCGGCTGACTCCCGCGCGATCCGCGCCCGTCGCTCCGGTGAGGCGCCTGATGCCGCGTCCATCACGACACTCATGACCTGGCTCCCGAAGAGCAGCTGGACGCGCTTCTGCACGAACCACGCGAGCATGCTCGGATCGCCACGGTCGATCGAGGAGAGCAGGCGAGGAAACGCCGGGATGTCGCTCATGTCGCCGATGTCGAACCGCATGATCCAGAGCAGCCCGAATCGCCCCACCGGAAGCTCGCGGACGACCCCAACCGGGTCGCGCACCTCGACCACCAGCGGCTCACGGTCCAGCGTGGTGAGCACGCGATCGAGCAGTGCGTCAAGATCAGGAATGTGTTTTCGTAGCTCCGGATCCCGAGCGGCCAGGCGAACGATCTTGCGCCACTGCGTGTCCATCGTGCTCGGCAGCTTGAATGTGTGGTCGGGTCCCTCGACGCCCATGAGGACGGCGTTGGCGATGCGGTCGCCGTGGCGACGAATGGTCGCGAGACCGAGGTGGGTGCCGTAACTGAACCCCCACAGATTGATGCGCTCGTAACCGAGCGCCTGGCGTGCGGCGTCGATGTCGTCGGCGCTCTCGACCGTTGTATAGCCGTCGAGATCGACGCCCTCGGTGCGGAACTTCTCCGCCCCTTCGCGCGCCGCCGCCACCATCACCTCTCGGGCGACGGCCGCGTCGCGAAAGGCCTCCATCCGCGCATGGCTCGGCGCGATATGGAGCAGGTTGGGATTGGAGCGCCCGGCCCCCCGCTGATCAAGGAACACGAGATCGCAGATCGACAGATACCAACTCCAGCGCTCCGACAGGCCGCGGCCGAGATTCACCTGGCCGGTGGCGCTCCCGCCCGGACCACCCGCCAGATAGAACAGGGGTGGACCGGGATTCGGCACTGGACTCTTGACGCGGAGAAAGGCCAACTCGATCAGCCGGCTCTCTGCTTTAGCGCGGTTCTCCGGCACGAACAGCCGACCCATGTCTACCTCCACGCTGTCGCCGCCGGCGACCGCGATGCGTCGCGACTCGGTCACCACGTCCCCGGCCCGCTGTTGCGCGTACACCGTTCCCGCGTCGGTCGCCACGAGCGCGACGACCACCGCCGAGGAAAGTGAGAAGCGCAACATCGTGGTGGTCATGACATCCTCCGGATCGTGGATGCGGCTCCCTTCCCATCCAACCGGCCGGGGCAAGCCGAAGGCGGTCGTCGCCTTCGGCTCGCTCCCCAGTGAGCCGACTACTCGAGTGGGATCTGGCTCTTGTGCTTCGCGAGCCACTGATCGAACGTCTGGAGCGCCGGGTTCAGCGATCGCGCAAAGCCCGGATCGCGGGCGCCGGAGAAGTCTTTTTCGAAGTCCCGCTTGAACTGAAACATGTTGCCGAGGTCGTCGGCACCCGGGAAGCCGAAACCGCGATAGACCTCGGGGTCGACGTCGTTATAGCGAACGTTCGTCCCGAGGGCCTTGGTGAGCGACGCGGCCATTTGCATGCCCGTCAAGTGCTGACCCGCGATGCCGACCCGCTTACCGATGAACTCGCGCCCCTTTTTGAAGATGCCGTAGGCGCACTTGCCGATGTCTTCGGCGGCGATGCCCGGGAGCTTCTTGTCGCCCATCGGCATCGTGAGCGCGATCGTCCCGTCCGGTCCCTTCTTGGGACCCAGGCCGAAGTAGATCATGTTGTCCCAGTAGAACGATGTCAGCAGGAACGTGGTGGGAGCCCCGAGCTCGGTGAAGATCTGATCGGCCTCGCCTTTGCCGTCGAAGTGGGGAACCTTGTACTTCTCCTGCAGCGTGGGCATGCGCGAATCGCTGAGCGGGACCCACTTGCGCGTGTCTTCAAGGGTCGACCAGATCACGTGCTTGACGCCTGCAGCCTTGGCCGCTTCGGCCATGTTGCGCGCGTGGGCGACTTCCTTCTCGGGTGAGAAGTGTGCCCAAAAGAACGTCACGCAAAACGCGCCGTGCGCCCCAGAGAACGCCTTCTTCAGGCTGGCTACGTCGTCCACGTCGGCTTTGACGACCTCGGCCCCCAACTTGGCCAGGGCTTTGGCACTGTCTGATGTGGGGTCGCGGGTCAACGCCCGAGCCGTGAACTCCCCACTCGTGTCGCTCATAATGGCGCGGACCAACCCGCCACCCTGAGCGCCGGTTGCACCTACGACTGCGATGATCTTCTTCCCTGCCATCTGCATCCTCCTTCAGTGTGAATGCCGCGCTGTTGCGCGCCTGGGAAATCCTTTGCCCACCCCCACCGCACTACCTATATCGTGGACGTCCAGGGCGTTCCTTCGCCGCGGACCATCGCTTCGAGCGCGTACTTGGGACAGATGTAGTTCTCGATGAATTCGAGCAGCGATCCGGCGATCCCGCGGAGCGCGTCCTCCACACCCTTGTCGGTGCAGTGCCCCTCGTCGTCGAAGGCCCGGCGCACCCCAGCCACCGACACGGCCCCCGGCAGCACGATGGCGCCGACATGGGAACATACACCGCGCAGCTGCTCCAGCGACTTGATGGCCCCGATCCGTCCGGCCGCCACCCCGACCAGGGCCACGGGCTTGCCGGTGAGCGCCGAGGGGAAGCCGAGGTTTTCGAGAATCAACTTGGTCATGGCCGAGAAGCCGCCGTGATACTCCGGCGTCCCAATCACCACGCCTGCCGCTCCTTCGATTGCCGCCTGTAACCGCCTGGCGTCTTCCGTCGGAGGGTGGCCCGGGAACGAAAGGGTCATCTCACGGGCATCGAACACCGTGGGTGACGCCCCACGCTGCTCCAACGCGTGGTTCACCACCGCCAGGGCCTTGGCGGTGTAGTTATCGGGACGACTGGTGGCCGAGATGCTGACGATGGGCGGCATGGTTCCGACTCGCTCGGGAGGGCGTCTAGGCGCCGCATACCGCCGTGCGCCTGTATGGTAGTGAAATGCATCTACCCCGCGCCGGGTTCCCCGATGCTGCGGTGCCGCGGGGCGTCGAGAATCCGGGGACCGGGGCGGTGCAGCCTACGGCGCCGTCAGGAATCGGATGATCTGGCGTATCAAGCGCTCGCCCTGCTCGGTCTGAAAGATGTACTGGGCATGGGCGGCGCCGTCCAGAACGACCAACTCCTTGGGACGTGGCGCCTGATCGTAATGCTGGCGGATTCGGACCAGTCGCGGCGCGCCACTCGCGGTCGTGTCGTTGCGGGCGACGATGAACAGCTTGCGCCCCACGAGGTTTTCGGGGGTGGCGCCGCCGTCGCTGCCGAGCAACACCAGGCGCTCGATCTGATTGGGGAGCGCGGCGGCGACCGCGTCGGCGGCAGCGCTCCCGCCCATGCTACCACCCACGACCGAGACGCGGTTTGCTCCCGTCTGCCGCAGGTAGCTCACCGCGGCCAGCACGTCTAGGTACAGGGGCGCCGTGTACACGTCCTCCTGACCCGGTCCGCGCGACTCACCGTAGCCCCGGAAGTCGATGGCCACGACGCGCAACCCGGCCGCCTCCAAGGCGCGCGCCTGCTCCGCCCAGCTCTCCTTATTGAACCGGCCCCCGTGCGCCAGCACGACGCCGTGGGTGCCGGTGCCGTAGACGTCGGCGTGGATGAGGCCGCCGTCTTGCGTCGGGAACGCCACGCGTTCTTGGGCCTGCAACATTGGTGGAAATGCCGATACACCGCAGCAAGAGCCTGTGACGGCTGCAACACACGCCGCGCTGAGAAGCGTGGATCGATGCACGGTTGGTCTCATGCCTGTCGCCAATCGAGCGAGTTCCGCGGGGGTGATCACTCTCAGAACCTACCCGAGGCTCCGCTGCCGCTGAACCCACCCCCACCGCTGCTGTCCGTATCGTGCGTGTCGTCACCTGGCAGCACCTCCCCAACGATCTCGAGTGCCTGGCGCAGCCAGCGCGGCATGCGTCCGGTCACGGCCGCGACGATGGACGCAGCACCGATCACGGCGACCGCCACGGCGCCGATGACCATCACCCATCCGATGACATGCGTCGGTCGAGCCCCGACGAAGTCGCGCGCGAACGTTAGCCCGAGGGCGAGCAAAAGGAGACCGAGCAGGCTGAGGAGCAGCCGACTGGCGAGGGACCACGTGGCCCGGAGCCACCGAAGAGCGAAAGAGCGTTTGTGCATGGTCACAGTTGGGTAACCGACGAGGCCACCGGCCGCCTCATCCCTGGTCCGTCACACCCTCCGGTACTCGGCGTCAAACAACGTGTTCCACGTGACGCCATCATCGGACATCTCCATCTTCGACGCGATCCGCCCAGGTGTCGTCAGGTCCCACGTAAGACAGACGTGTATGGGAGGGCCGCCGTGACTCAGCGTCAGCACGTCATCGGTGAATCCCCCACCAAACACCTCCGGAGGTGAGCCAGTCGAATCGAGCCAGAACAGTGAGTACAGCTGTGTCTTGGGGTCAAACGTGTAGACGCCGTGGCCCGAGAAGGCGATTGCGCCGTCTCGTTCTTGCTGGTAATCGGAAATGAGGGCAAAGCCGCCCAACGCCATTCGGCTCGTCGTCTTTCCGACCGCGATGCCACCCTTCGGATCCCACTGCGAAGGGTACATCCGCTCCTCTCCCTCCCAACTCCCCACGAGCATCTCCAGCTTCTTGTGTCCGGCGGACAGCTTTGGCATCTCCATGTTCCTTCCCTCCTATCGTGAGAACGCCCGTGTACCCGCCCGAGGCGCGCCGCTCACGATGCCTCTTCGAGGAACTCGATCGGCGCACCGTTTTCCACGATGAACGCCACCCGAACGCCCGGGGACGGCGAATTGGGCGCAATCAGCAATTCCCTGCCCTCGAGCGCCGCCTCGAGATCGTCCACTCGGAAGGCCACGTGCGGGACCGTCTGAACCAGCGTCGGCAACGGACAATCGGGCTCGAACCGCATCCACTCAATGCCCAAGGCGTTCGTCTCGTAGCCGGACACGAACATCTTGTAGTCCGCAAGGTATCTCTCACCATCCCGCGGGATCTGCGTTGGTATCCCAATGTGGTGGTATACGTACACGTGCGCTCCCGAGGCTCCCTGACGCCTTCGCGCTGAACGTGTGAGCGAGTTTCAACCAAGGGCGCAACATCAGGATGTTCCAGCGGTCCTAGTGTGCCATCTTGGCTGCTGCCAACTCCTCGATGACGGCGACATCAGCCTTTGTCCGCACTTCGAGACGGACTGCCCGGCCCTCGGCATACTTCTTGGCTCCGTCTATGGCCGTCAGAACCGATGGGGGAAGATCGCGTTGCCGTGCAGCTTTCACCGCCTTCTCCCCAAGCGCGAACCCGGCAATGAAGTGACCACGGCACGGAGTCAGGTACAGCACGGTCCGCTTCCGCTGCTTCAGCTGGAGCGTCCATCCCCACCGCTGGCCACCGAACTTCCACGTCTCACTCAGCGGTGCGTACTGAGAGGCCAACGTCATCACAAGCGCCTCCCACAGGTGTTTTGCACGGCCGAGCGTTGTCGCAAGTTGATCGGCCCGTGGTGGAGAGGATTTATCAGTGAAGGCGCTCGCTGCCATTCCGAGATTCCGTGAAGCGACGGTACTTGCCGGCGACCCACCCGGCAGAAGCTCGATGCTCAACGTACTCCACGCTCGCGATCCGCACAAAGAGGCGAGTTCTTCAGGCCACTGGCACGGGTCTCAATGGCGCATCGCGTGCCTGGTGGACAAAGCCGGTGCCGTGCTGCGAGGATTGGAGGGTGACAGGGTGGGGACATCCACGCCACGGCCGTCCACCCTCACGCCTGAAGTCGCCGCGGGACGCCCACTCATCCGGAGGAGACCATGCAGCGATCGAAGTCTGTACTCCTGTCACCGTTGCTGTTCGCCCTCGTGAGCGCCGCACCGGCGCACGCGCAAGCGTGGATCGAGTACACGGTGACGGGCGCCGTGAGCATCGAGAATCGCGAGGAGGACGTGGTGATGTGTTCGCTCAACGACGAGGCCTTCCTCGTGCATACGTTGGGAGAGTGGAACGTCTCGATCGAGACGGACAACAGCAGTCCGGGCGAGCACCGTGCCACGTTCATGGTTGCGGCACCCGACTCGATCGCAGCACTCAACGACTTCCGGGTCGATGACCGGCCCAAGGGTGAGGGCACCGTCCGCATCGAGGATGGCGGTAGCGGACAGCTCGGCCTGCCGAAGGTCGCACTCACGTTCGAGGCTATGGACCTCACGTCCAGCGCCGGCAAGACCATCGGCATCAAGGGCCGCCTGGTGTGTGACGTGATGTAGACACCAGGCTGGGGGTCAGCCGACTTTCATTTACGATCAGCGACCGCTCTTCCTTCGCTCCCGGTACAGCCGCTTCATGAGCTGGATCTGTCCGGTGTGGTAGGTGTCGTGCATGACGATGCCGTGCAGCAGGTCCGCAAAGCGATACGCCTTCTTGCCCGGTGCCACTTCGTCGAGCCGAGCGGGATCGAAGGCCCGCACGGCCGCGACCAGCTTCTTTTGTTCCGACCGCAGCAACGTGCGGTCTTGCGCCCAGGCCTTAGGATCGGGACGCGTGGGGGCCGCGGGCCAGTTCGCGGGTGATCGCGGGAAGCCGCCGACGGGTCCACCCTCGAGGCCGCGGCGTACCGCGTAGTCCCAATAGGCGATATGGAGCGCGAATTCCCAGATGCTGTGCCGGTCCGGGGACGGCTTCCACGCGGCCTGCTCGTGTGACACGCCGCGCAGGCTACCGAGCGGCGAGGCGCCGCCGTGCCACAGACGCGTGCCGGGTGTGGGATCGAGCATGGCGAGGATCTCACGCAGTCGTGGGTCGGTCATGGCCTGGCTCCCAGGAAGGCCCGCACAGCCGTGAGCACCTGCTTGGCGTGCGTGATGTACAGTGAGTGACCGGCACCCGGGATCTCCACGACGCGTCCTCGCGTCATCCCAGTGCGGAAGTGATCGCGGGAATGCGCGGCCATGCGCAGACTGGCTGCATGGTAGTCGCGCATGGCGCGCTGCGCGGCCGTGTCCCGGGCGGCGTAGTCCAGAAACAGCTCGGTGATCGGGTAATCCGTCGCATAGATGGCGAGTGCGGGCGCGTCGATGCCCGTGTAGTCGGGATCGTGCAGATTAGCCACGATCTGACCATAGATCCACGACGGCGTGATGGAGCCATCGAATCGTCCGTCGCGTGTCCACCGAAACATGGCCCGGATCTCGGAGAGCGGCATCGTCACCCCATTCGCTCTCGCGTAAAACGCCCGATACGCCTCCGCCGATTCAGTGTCGCCATCGGTTGGTGGGGCAACCTCGGACGACGGAACAACGTAGGCAGCCATGGAGTCTCGGGACGACTTTCGATCGTATGCCGCCTCGATGTACACGAGCGCCGCGACCCGTTCGGGATACGCGCGCGCGAAGCGCGTCATCTCGTCCCCGCCGAGCGAGTGCCCGGCCAGAATGGCGCGCCCGATTCCCAGGCTGTCCAGGACGATGCGGATGTCATTGGTGAGCGATCGCAGTTCATAGCCCGAATCCGGCTGCGACGAGGCGCCGAACCCACGTCGCGTGATGCCCATGACGTGGTACGTGTCGGTCAACGCCGGCGCGAAGTCGTCGAAGACGTGGGCCGTATGGCCGAGGCCGGCCAGCAACACGATGGGGAGGCCACGGCCTCCCCAATCCACGACCTCCAGCGCGGTGGAGGCATCGATCGTGACGTAACGCGTCGACGGCCTGTCGGGCTCGCCCGTACATCCCCAGGCGAGCAGCACTGCAAGGGCGGGGGCGGAGCGACGTGGCTGAAAGCTCATGTGTCGAGCGGTTACCCGACCCGGCCGTCGCGGTCGAGATCTTCGCCGAATTGCTGTTCCAGTCGGTGGAGCAGGGCGCGCAGCAGATCGCGCATGTCCTCCAGCTCACGCTCGAGCCGTGCGACCCGTTCTTCCAGCGTGTCGGCCTGCCGGCCGTGCCTGTCGATCTGGCTCTGTTGGATCAGGTCCCAAAACAGGCCCATCAGCGGCTCCCGTCGGAGAATCTCGTTCAATCATGCGACCGCGGGGGGCGTTGCGCAAAGCCGACGGCGCCGCGGACGCATGGCCCGTTGGACCGAGTGGCGCGGCCAGGCCGCGCGATACCGTCTGCTCGTCAGGCCGCGGCAGTGAAGAGCCCGACGAGTCGAGCCACGATGAGGATCAGGGCGAGCAGACCGAGCCCCCCCGCAAGCCAGCGCAGGGCACCACGACGCGTGAGATCGGCCGCTGCCGAAAGCGCGATCATGATGGCGAGAGCGATCAGGCCGAGGCCGGCGACCGTGTCACCGTCGAAAGCGGCGGTAGCGCCTGCCAGGGCCATGGCCGTCGCCGCCAGCCAGTTGAGCCAGCTGGATTGGTGTTTGCCGGGTGCCTGCTGCATGTCAGCAATCCCTGCCCTATGGTGTGAGGTCGAGCTTGGCCCGATTGACACGCAGCGAATCGGCCAGCCCAGCCAGGGTCTTCTCCAGTGCGCTGCCGGTCAGCCCCCCGCGCGACGTGAAGACACGAGAGGTTCGTCCCTCGGCGGTCCACGAAAAGGCCTCCGTGGAGCGATAGGAGCGCACGTCCAGCCTGATGCGCACGTCAGCCGCGACCTCGATGGCGCCTTCGCTGTACCCGCCGGTCTCGAAGTGCGGCACGATCACGAAGTCCGCCACGTTGGTGTC
>JBFIHA010000030.1:0-41435 GCA_041602035.1 Gemmatimonadales bacterium
CGCCCAACCGCCTAACCGCATACGCTCGGCGCCGGAGCCGGAAGTGCATCCACGCTCGCCGCTGCAGGTCGCGATCGAATGGACCGTCCGCTCCCCGATCCGCGCCTTCCTCATCGTCTTCGTACCGGCGCTGGCCATCCGCGCGTACCTCGTCACCAAGATTCCCCTCGAGTATGTACTCCCGCACACCCGGTGGGAGACCTTTGCCGTGGCACATTCCCTGGCCACGACTGGAGAGTTCGCGGATCCCTATCTGCTTCCGACCGGACCCACGGCCCATCTGGCACCGGTCTATCCCTACCTTCTCAGCCTGATCTATCGTGTGTTCGGCCTGACCCTGGTGGCCGGATACGTCACGTGGTTGCTCGCCGCCGCCGCCGAGTCGGTCATGTTCGCCCTGATGCCATGGCTCGCCGGTCGGCTTGGCGTCGGTCGGTCCGCAGGACTTGTCGGTGGGCTGGCCGGCGCGGTCGTGCCCCAGTGGCCGTCCCTAGTCGAGCCGTGGGCCGCTATCCTGCTCGGGCTGCTGATGGTCGTGTCTCTCCGTCGATGGACCGTCGGCTTCCCGTCTCTGCGCGGCACGCTGCTTTTCGGACTGGCGTGGGGCGCGGCGATCCATCTGCAGGTCACACTGCTGCCCGTACTGCTCGGATGCATGGCGTTCGAGCTGTGGCGGAGCAGCGACCGTGCCAAGTGGCTGCAGTCCGCCGTGCTGGTCCTCGGCGTGTTCCTCGCCTCGATCCCGTGGGGCGCCAGGAACTATGTCGCGTTCGACCGCATCGTCTTCGTTCGCAGCAATCTCGGTCTGGAACTGCGAATGGGAAACCACGACGGCGCCCACGCCGACATAGACGTGACGGCCGACCGCACCGTCGAGCGTCATCCCCGGACCAACGAAGCCGAGGCACTCCTGGTTCGCGAGCTCGGGGAAATCGAGTACATGCGACGCGCCGGTCGAGAGGCTGTGGCCTGGATCCGTGACCACCCGGCGGTATTCCTCCGGCTCAGCGCGTCGAGGTTCCTCCACTATTGGTTCGGGCCACTCACCAAGCCACCGGTCGCGGCCCTCTACACAATCCTCACACTCTTGGCCATCCTCGGTGCCTGGCGGATCCTTCCGGCGCTCGCCGCACCACACCGCGCCACGCTTCTCATCCCGCTCGTGATGTACCCGGTCGTCTACTACGTCGTGAGCTACATGCCGCGCTATCGTGTTCCGGTAGATTGGATGCTGCTGATGCTGGCAGGGGGATGGGCGGTTAGGCGGTTGAGCGGTTAGGCGGTTGGGCGGTTAGAGAAGATCACGTCAGCCGCCGAGATCGAGGATAGAGATCCGCGGAGACGATCCGTGGCGCCGATGGGCCGGCGCAGCGACAGCCTCGATGAGATCCGGCCAGCCGCCTACCCGCCTACCCGCTGAACCACCCGTCCCCGTACCGCCACCCACGCTCCGACGTACGCCACCAGGGCGATCAGGTACAGCGCCTTGATGCCGGTGACCATGGAGGAATACTCCATCAGCCCGCCGATCACGGCACCCATCACGTTGAACGCGAGCGCGCGCGTGGCGTCGGCCCGGGTGGCGAAGATCGTGGCGAAGATGATCGCCGCGAAGAAGACCGGCAGCGCGACGATGGTGCCACCCACGATCCACTTGCCCACCGGTCCGAGCCACAGCAGCGACCGTATGGGCACGGCGTACGCGAGCGCGAGCGAGATCACGAGCGCCATGAATAGAGGATGGAGCTTTCCGGGCGGCCAGCGGATCACCACCGCGTTGGCAAGCAGGATGACGACCAGGATCGAGGAAAACACCAGCAGGTTCACGACCCAGGTGGAGCCGAACAGCAACGCCATTTCGGTCACGCTCTTCGTCTCCACGAGCAGAAACCCGACTCCCATGAAGAACATCACACCGTCGAGACCACCCTGGAGCATCCCGCGCCCCGCGCCAACGCCCACGTACAGCGCCCCGATCAGCAGCATACCGAATAGCACCGTCAGATAGTGCCCGGGCACCGTTCGCTGCCGCAGGTAGAGATAGGGCCAGTCGTCGACCGGGGTCTCGGTCTGAGCGTAGAAGTCGGCCGGGGGCTGCTCGGTGGGGACCACCGTATCGCGTACCGGGCCGGCTACGAACGTGTAGTTGAAGAACCGTGCCCCCGGCGTGTGGAGCACGAGCGGTGATTCGTCGAACGCCTCGGTGATCAGCTGGTTCAGCTTGGCGGCGATGTACGGGCGGAGCGACATGTGATAGGCAATGAGGACCCCGTCCGGCTTCAACCGATCGCGGGCCGCCTCGAACGCCTGGCGCGTGTAGACGTAGTTGTCCAGCCGCAGCGATCCCATCCCAGCGAGCTGAGCATGACTGTCCAGCGTGCCGAACACGATGGCGTCGTACTGCTGCGTGGTGTTGCGGAGGTACGCGCGCGCATCGTTCACGTGGGCGCGTACCCGCGGGTCGGCGTACGGCTCCTGGAAGTGCAGCGCCCGCCCGACGTCGAGGATCACCGGGTCGATCTCCACCGCATCGATGTGCTTGGCGCCCGCCAGCAACAGGTTGGCGACGTCATTTCCGGTACCGGCGCCCACGATCAGCACCGTGTCCGGCGGACCGACGAGTGCGAACGGGCGTAGGTAGTCGTCGCGCATGCGTCCGGTGAGCCCTTCGGGCGAGTCGTCCGCCGCCTCCATGTCAATCACGTGCTGATGGAACGTGCCGTTCACGAACAACACGTAGCGGTCGAACGCGCGCAGCACGTTGATGCGGTAGTAGGGCGACCAGTACTCCGGTTGCGGCCCCGCGGTCACGAGCGTGGCACTCACGACGGCAGCCGCGGTCAGCCCCAAGGCGGCTGCAAAGCGCCGCGCATCGAGCGACAGCAGCAGCCACACCAGGAAGCCGAAGGCAAACCACAGCGGCGGCGGCGTCCGGAGCCACGAGAACAGCGCGAAGGTCAGAATCCCCAAGAGACTCCCCGCGATGTCGATCGAGTACGCGTGGAGCGGCTTGAACTTCGCGAACTCCTTGCCGAGGAGGGCGCCCAAGGGGATGAAGACCGCTACGGTGAGCCCGAACAAGAGGAGCGCCACCGGCCCCACCCCCACCTCCGGCGCGTTGGGCGACACCCCGAGTCCGGTCCACAGCACGTCGTCGGGATCGGTGGGCGGCTGCACCGTGACGTTCGAGAACAGCACCACCACAGCGAACAGCACGATGAACACGGGGACGGCGAGCCAGCGCAGCTTGTCCGCCTGTGCGGCACGCAACAGTCCCACGCTCATGCCGAGGAAGGCCGCGATCAGCACCAGGTTGGCGTAGAAGCCGACGATGCGGACGTAGCCCGGCAGGTACCGGATGAGGGCCAGCTCGAAGAACAGGATCAGGAAGGAGTAGCCCGCCAGGCGTCCGGCGCTGGCAGCGGTGGCGGATGATTGGTTCACGAGGTACCGCTGGTGACAGAGTTCATGTTGAATCGCCCCGGTTCGGTCGATGCCGTGCCCTCACAGTGTAGAGACTGTTCACCGCCAAGGGAACAGGCGGGCGTCGGCGCAGGCATGGTACGCCCCGACCAGCCAGAGGGCCGTGATGCGTCTCACGCGGTTGGGCGGCTGAGCGGTCGCATGAAAGGGTCGGGTGGATTGTCCGAGCGGGCGTTCGTGTGGGGCTGGTACCCGGCCTACTCGCGGGCGAGCCGCCGCAGCGCCTCTCGCGCCTCATCCGCATAGGGCCGCAACAGGGGGTCGGCGTGCCGCCAAGCCTCCGCAACATAGGCATATGCCCGTTGTGCCTTCTCGGCGTTCCCCAAGCGCTCGTGGACCCGGGCGCGATCGAGGATCCACAACACCTCACCGGGTCGAACGCGCGAGTTCAGCGGATAGGGGATCTGATCCAGGATCGCAGCTGCAGCGGTGAGTGCGCCGGTAGCTACCAGTAGGCGGGCGAGCGTCAGGCGATCGTGGTACAACCACGCTGCAGGCCACACGGGGAGGCGCCGGAACCGTTGCAGCGCGCCGGCGGAGTCGGCACCCGCCAGGGCGTGATACGCGTCCGCCCTCTCACGCAGGAATTCGCCCGCAGCCTTCGTCAGACTGCCGGCCGCCACCGCCGAATCAACCCCCTGCCGGAATCGGGCGAAGGGCGTTGTGTCGCGCATTTCGGCCCACCACGGGAGCGCCAACACGGCGGCGTCCCTGCCATGCCAAGCAGCGAAGACGGGCGCAGCCGAGTCGCGGGGCACGCCGCCTAGAAGCGCGATGTCGGCGAACATCAGCGGCTGATCGTCCCCCATCACCACGAGCGCCTCGCGCAGATGCCCCCGATGCGCCAACGTCGCGACCAGCAGGCCGGAATCTCCAGTTAGCGCCGCGAAAGCGTGTCCCACGCGGATCGAGGACTCCGCTGAGTCGGGAAAACTGTACGCCGGCAGACGCGATTGCGTGATGACGCGCGCCGACGCAGAACGAAGCGCCTGTTGCGTCTCTGGAAGTGCAGCACGACGTGGATCGAGGAGGGCGGACACAACCTCAACGGCTTCGGCAGAGATCCCCCGAGGGTTGAGCGCCAGATACGAGGCCATCGCCTCCTGCCCGGCAGTCAGCCCATGGAGTCTGAGTCGGCACTCGATCAGGTGGATGTAGGGCGGGGTGAACGCGGAGTCGAGTTCCACCGCCCGTGAGAACAATCGCTCAAGCTCCTCATCAGTCGCCCCCGCGAACGGTCCCCAGTGATAGCGGGCCTCGCCCAATCGATACCAGGACTGTGCGTCGAGCGGATATCGGGCCGTCGCCGCCTCGAGTGTGGCGAACAGCCTGGGAAGTAGCGCCCAATCCGATGAGTCCCCGTCGAACTCGAGCAGCGCTGCACTGACGGAGTCGGCCGCCACGAGGAGGCTCTCCCGCGCCGCCAGTCCGCGATTGAGCGCACCGGCCCGGAGCTGAAACGGGGCCCCAGCCTCCAACGTTTGCCACCCCAGAACCCAGCCCAAACGGGCGAATGCAAGTGCGAACGTGCTGTCGGCAGCAATGGCGCGCTCGTAATGTGGCTGTGCCGAGTCCCAGTTGGAGCGACGGTAGTGTTGTTCGGCCTGCAAAAACTCTTTGAGGGCCGTGGGCGACTGCGATCCGAGCGAGCTGTGCCGTACCGCTGCCATGGGTCGCGTCTCGCTCAAGTGCCCTACGAGCCTGACGGCCAGCGTGTCGGCCAGGAGATCGATCCGGTCTGCCCGCCCGCGGAGATCCGCAATCTCCACGACCACGCTGCCCCGCTCGACATCGAGCAAGGTGGCCGAGAGCCGGACGGAATCAGCACCGGCGCCCACGATTCTGCCGTACAGGGCCAGGCCAGCCCCGACCCGTGCACCCAGGTCGGCGGCCGACACCTCATCAGCGCGGCCGCTCCACTGCCGCACGACCACCGACGGCGGCACCGCGCGGAGCGGCCCAGCACCGTCCATGCTCGCCGAGAGCACATCGACCAATCCCTCGCGCCAAAGCTCCAGATCCGGATCGAGAATGTCGAACGGTGCCACGGCAACCAAGTTCGGATCGAGCGTCACCCCAGTACCCAATCGGCCCAGTATGATGATCGCGGCCAGTGCCACGACGACCGCGGCTCCGGCAAGCACGAAGTTCGTGCGGCGACGTGCCAAGCGTGGCGCGCGCACTGGCTGCATTGCGGTTGGTGTGATCCCACCGCTCGGCGTGGCGAGCGCCTCGAGGAGTGGCAACAGTTCGTCCGCACTCTGGAACCGGTCGGCTGGCTTCTTTTCCAGACATCGCATGACGACCTGCGCCAGTGGCTCCGGGACGGTCTCGCGGTGTTTGGTCACTGGCTCAGGTGGCTCAGTGACATGGGCCGAAAGCACCATCTGTGGCGTCGTTCCCGTGAACACCGGACGCCCCGTGAGCAGCTCGTACGCCACGGCGCCCACGGCGTAGAGATCCACGCGGTGATCCAAATGCGGGTCGGCAGCTGCCTGCTCGGGAGCCATGTAGGCCGGCGTACCCAGGGCGACGCCTGCTGTGGTGAGATGTTGCGTCCCTGTTGCCTCGCTCACCGCCTTGGCTACGCCGAAGTCCGTGACGAGAGCGTGCCGCCCACTAATGAGAATGTTCTCCGGCTTGATGTCGCGATGGACTACTCCGTGCGCGTGTGCCTCGGTGAGCGCGTCGACCACGTCACGTAGGATGCGCACCGCCTCGTCGATCGGCAGCTCTCCTTCCCTGACGAGCTTCGCTCGGAGCGACCGTCCCTCGATGAACGGCATGACGTAGTAGAGGAAGCCGCCCGCCTCGCCGGAATCGAGGAGCGGGAGGATGTTGGGGTGCTGCAGCTGCGCGGCGATTTCGATCTCGCGGAGGAAACGCTCGGGGCCGAGCGCGGCAGCCAGGTCCGGCCGCAGAACCTTGACCGCGACGTGCCGGTGATGCTTCAGGTCTTCGGCCAGATACACCGTGGCCATTCCACCGCCGCCGATCTCACGCTCGACGCGGTACCGGTTGGCTAGCGCTGCAGTGACGCGGCTCAGCTGGTCAGTCATGCAAGGCCCTGGCCAAGGCTGTCCTACAATAGGCCTACAAGAAGACGACGGCCAGACCGTGTGGCGGGAGTCGAGCGGGGAGGGAACGCAACGACGGTCCTCGCTTCACGCACCAGGCGAGGATGCTCCCGTGCAGGGAGGTCACTTCACGCGGTCGGCCAGGTATTTCCGGCACTCGATCTCCTCGAGCGTGCGCGACTTGTCCGTCTGGATCACGAAATCGCCCCACGTTCCCTCAGGCGCCGGCTCGAACGTCTCGATGTCCTCAACCGGTCGAAGCATGACGATCAGGCGCGACGTTCCGGGCCGATAGGCGTCGAGATGCTCCGGTGTGCCGGTGCCGCGCGCGACATGGAACCCGCCGGCCATGTGGAGCACCAAGGCATCGGGCTGCACCGCCAAGGTCTCCGAGAGCCAGTAGGCCATGCTCGCGTCCCACAGCGCCTGACTGTGCAGCTGATTCCCCATGGCCTCGTGCGACCCGACCGGGGCCGGGGCCGCGACCGCCTCTTCACCCTCCTCGGGCTCGGGGATCGGCAGGCCACACTTCTTCCCCTCTTCCTGCATCACCTCCATGATGGTCTGCATCCACTGACGCCGATACTCCGGCGACGGCTGGCCATACGGAAGGGGAGGAAGGCTCTGCCGCGCGTCGGGGCTCAGGTCGCTCAGCGACTCGCGACCATGCAACGTCACCCGCGTGGTGTAGCGGCGCGGGGCATTGGCCGCGATCACCGATACACCGTGCTCCTTGGCGAACTCGATCAACGGACGGTAGTCGGTCTCGTAGCGGGGCCACGGCCGGCTGTCGGCGCGGAACGCTTTCTCGGTGATCAGGCCGCTCAGGTACTCGTCGAGGATCGGCTGCACGTCCCTCTGGAAGAACTCGAGCGACAGCACGACCGGACGCGGCGCGCCGTCGTTTGCATCCGACGAGCCGTACGTATGGTAGGCTCGCTCGAGCAGTTTGGCCTCGAGCATGTGGCCGGTCGGGTCGTCATGAGCCTCGCCGATGAACACGACCTGGTGCCGACCCATGGCCGTGACGATGTCGTCGATCGAGGCAGGCTCTCCTGCCCCAGTGAACACGCGGTATTCGCCGGCTACGTAGGCAGTGTCCCCCACACCGGGGGTCGAATCTTGGGCGTGAATCGCCGGGACGAGCGTCAGGAGGAGCGGCAGTGCCGCGGCGAGGGTCAATCTAGTCATTGTTAGGCGGCTAGGTGGTTTCACGGTTGAGCGGTTGAGCAGTTCGGCGGTTGGATCCGTGGATCGGAGGGTGGCGTAGAGGGTATGGCGGGTCAATTGCCACCCAGCCTGATGATGCCAAACCACTCTTCCACATCGTTGGGATCCTGGGAATACGAATCCTCGAGGCCGAATTTCCACCACGCGTCGAGGAACTCATGGATGACCGCCCCGGCGACGGGGGCCTGAGACGTCTCGATGTCCGTCAGGTTCTGCAACAGTCCCGTGGCTTGGTCGGCTTCCGTGTTCCCACCATACCCGAAGTCGGGCGGGCCGACACGTGTCGCGTTGGGTGACACGCTCAGCCCCGTCTCGGTGACGAGTAACGGCCGGTCGGGGAATCGGGACATCAATTCCTCGATCCACCCCTGCAGCAGCGTGCCCGAGGCGCTGCCTGGTGCCGTCCCCGGCCGGTACTGCGGCACCGAATAGGAATAGGTGTTGGCGCTTCTGAAGTCCAGAAACGGCGTGTCGATGAGATCCGCCGTCCGGATGTCGTTGGAGTACGACACCAGGTGCGTCATGCCGTAGGCGTCGTGCTCGTACTGCTTCACGTAGTCGGCCATCTCGGCGAGGAACACCTCGGAGGCGTTCAGATCCTGCGACGTCGAGATATACGCGCCGGAGAAGCTCGTGAGTGCCGGATGCGCCGCGTTCGTGGCCCGGATGGTCGCCTCGCTCAACTCGTTCCCCACCAGATAGGCGATCAGTGGGGGGGCGCCACCCTGATACACGCTGTGGATACGGTCGATGACGCTCCGGAAATAGCCCTTCGTCTGCTCCTTGAACTGCGGATCGTGGAGATCGCCGGCGTCGGCATCGATCCACAACGTCTGCAGGAAGAACAGATTCCCGGCCCGCTCTAATGATTCGTAGCAGTATCTGGGCGCTCCCCAGAATCGAATCGTGTTGGCGCCCAGTGCGGCGATCTGGGCCATGTCCCGGTCGATACTGTTCCGGAGCCTCTCCGGGAGCGATGACAGCGCTTCGATCTCCCAGGGCAGGTACCCCGGATACCCGGGAACGTATACCACTCCCCGAATGGTGAACGGCTGTCCGTCCTTCAAAATGTGATCACTGTCAGTCGTGAACACCTCGGTTCCGGCCACCTGTACCGCGTCACCCCAGCGGCTCTGGATCGCCGCATAGGCGGGTCGCACCGTGGTCAGGAACGGCCCGGTGCCGTTCCCTCCGGAGCCGGGGTCCGGAGGCCCGGCCGCCTCGCCACAGGCGTGCAGCGCCACCACCAACACCGCTATGCGCAGCGCGCGAACGTGTGATTGGCACCGGGCGGGCCCGGGTGTTCCAGTGCTTCCCTGCTCCGGACGGTGTCGCATCGTGACAATCACCGCACTCGAGCGAGCCACGCCTCGAAGTCGTTGTGCTGCTCGAGGAACAACCGGCCAAGCCGGTAGGTGGCCAAGCCAAGCATGAGGTAGGCGTAGTCGATCCCCTGAACTTCGCGCGGACTCCATCCGGGATCCGACACACTGTATCGCCACAAGAGCCTGCCGCTCACTCCCACCAGGGTACGGACCGCCCTGCTTCGCGTCGCGGCGTGTGTGTTGAGGTCGCTCATGCCGCTCGAATCGACCGGGAGGAATCCTGCCACGATGTGCGGCGAGACGATCTGATCGGGATTGTCGTTGATGGCGTCGGCGTGATACCCAACCGAGCGGGCACTTCCCGCTCCCAGACCCCATTCGTGGCCCAATGCCGTCGTCGACTGTTGCCACCATGCCCGGTCGGCCGAGCGAGCGCTGCGCATGAATCCGCGGTAGGCTGCACTGGTCGTAAATGAATGACACAGGTAGTACGGCGCCTGAATCACGAAGCTGGAAAGGAACGCTCCCGGCCGGTCGGTGAGGACGACCTGTCCCGCAAAACTGGACGTCGGGAGGCTGTCGGCGCTGGCGTAGTGGCGCTCCCAAAGTTCCGTAGCCGCACCCGTTCCGGTGCTGTCCGCCAACTTGGCCAACCACGCCACCAGCATGTACTCGTTGAACGGCAGCGTAAGGGATCCCGGTCTTCCCGACCCGTCAGCCAGCATCTCGAGGTAGATCGCCCCGATGGCGGGATCCGCGATGGCCTGCGACCAGTCGATCGATTCCCAGAGCACCACCACGAGCGAGTCCAGTTCGGCATCGCCACCAAAACAGGAGGCCGCGAACAGCGCACCGCTTACGAGGATCGCGGTATCGATGCTCGAGAACTCGCTGTTCCCCGCTCGATTCCCGGTCTCCATGTCGATGAAGTGGTAGTAATACCCGGTCGCGTTGCGGGCCTGTGTGAACCCCAACATGGTGCGCACCGTCGCCTTCGCATCTGTCGCGGCGTTTTCGGCCAATCCCATGCGGTTGCCGATGCACAGCGAAATCAATCCCATGCCAACTGTTGCCACCGACGCCGGCCCCTCCGGTACACCATCGATGCGCAGCCGGTCACGGTAGAGGCCGTTGTCGCTGCGGGACGCTTGATAGAAGCTCACCGCACTGGCCAGGAGGCTATCGGCGAGTGCGTGTGGCGGTACTGGTCCCGTGGGGCCGTTGCAGGCGCTCGTCGCAACGAGCCCCAGAACGATCGGGGTCAGGCGCATCGACTCCTCGCTCCCGGGGGCAACAACACGGTACTCACGGACGCGGTGTACCGGACGGACTCTTCGCCGCGGCCATGATCCGGTCGAGGATGCGGGCATTCAGCAGCCCCTCGGTCGACTCGAGCATCGGTCCATCCCCACTTCGAACGGCGGCGCAGAAGTCCTCGATCTCCAACCGAAAGGTATCCACCGGATCAAACGCGATGCTCTGCTCGGTCTCGCCGACATGTAGAGTGAGGTGAGGGGGACCCGCCCAGGTGACGAATGGCTCGTCCAACCTGATCGCCCCCTTCGTTCCGATCAACGCGGCACGCTGATACAGCCCGCCGTCGAAACTGCACGACACGGCGGCGTGCTTCCCCGACCCGTACTCCAGCAGCGCATGGACGCTCCTGTCGACACCGTGCGCATCGTCCATGTGTGCCCACGCGTAAACGTCTCGCGGCATGTCCCCCAGAAACACCCTGGCGAAGTTGACGCAATAGCACCCCACGTCGAGGAGGGCGCCGCCACCCCATTCCGGTTGCAGGCGTACGTCGTCTGCCCGGGTCAAAAGAAACCGGAACGACGCCTCCACCGCCATCAGCTCGCCGATGACGCCCCCCTGCACCAAATCGCGCACCCGGTCGATCTGCGGGTGGTATCTGTACATGAAGGCTTCCACCAGAAGGCGCCCGGTCGCGTCGGCCGCTGCGAGCATGTCCTCGCACTCGTCGGCCGAACAGCCGAGTGGCTTCTCACACAACACGTGCTTCCCGGCTTGCAACGCTTCAATCACCAGGTCCCTGTGAAGGCCGTTGTGGGTGGCGATGTAGACCGCCTCCACATCCGAATCGCGCAGGAGCGCCGAGTAGGAATTGTAGGCCCGCGTGGGCCTTAGGGCCTCTGCCGCGCGGACATCCCTGCTCGCCGCCGCCTGCAGCACGGCACACTCCGTGCTCAATAGTGCGGGCACGAACCGCTTCCGGCTGATTCGTCCCACACCAACGATGCCGAATCGTACTGGGTGTACATCCATGGACGCAGCCTCGGATGCGGCATGTTCGAGCGCTCGCCGGGTATCGACCCGTGCGTGCAAGGCGGCGCAGCACACGGCCCGGCTGGATCAACGGCTGCACCAGGGCGAACTTAGAGCCGCGTCATCCTGGCCGGCAAGAAACCCGGCCCACGTTTGGCGGGTCGTCGTCATCCTGAGGGAGAATGATCTGCATCGCACGAGGCTCGATGAGGATCGCTGGCATGCTGAATAGCCGACGCCGGAGGATCGTTTCCACCCTTGCCCTCGCCGGTCTGCTCCCGCTGGCCGGCTGCGACAGCAATCCGGCGGGGCCCGGTGACGGAGGACTCGATTTTCTCGAGAGCCTAGCGGTTGTCCCAAATCCATTCGGGTACGCGCCGCTGACGGCCGAGGTGGTCCTGACCACCAGCCGCCCGGTGCGGGTGGAAGTCTTCGTCGCTGGCCGAGCCGGCCCGGCGACCGATGTGCGGCACCGTTTCGAGACCGTGACCGAGCGGGCACGCCTGCCGGTGTTGGGTCTGTACCCGAATACGTCCAACACCATCACGCTGCGATTCTACGATCCTGGTGGTGCGCTCCTCGGCGACACGACCTACGGCATCACGACGCCGCCGTTACTCGCGGACCTCCCCACGGTCACGATCGACGCGGCCACGCCGGGCGCCATGAAACCGGGCATGAACCTCGTGGGCTACTTCGGTCATAACAGCCAGGTGACACCCCAGCGGCCCTTCATGTTCGACGCCAGCGGGGCGATCCGGTGGTATCTCGACTTCTCCAGTCACCCGAATCTCTGGAACCTGTTCTACGACAACGGGGTCGAGCGCCTGGCAAACGGCAACCTGTTCTTCGGCGATCGCAGCACGGGGCGCATCATCGAAATGGACATGGTGGGCCGCATCGTGCGGCAGTGGACCATGCCGGGATACGACTTCCATCACCACGTGCTCGAGAAGCCGGACGGGAACTTCGTGCTGACGGTCGACAAGCAGGGCGCGGCCACCGTCGAGGACTTCATCATCGAGATCGACCGGACCACCGGCGCGATCGTCCGCGAGTGGGATTTGAACCAGTCCCTCGACAACACCCGCCGGTCCTGGCCGACCAACTTTGCCGATCAAGACGTCGACTGGTTTCACGCCAACGGCCTGGCGTACGACCCCGGCGACGACACCATCATCGTGTCGGGTCGTACGCAGGGCACCATCAAGCTCACCAACGACAACGAGGTGGTGTGGATTCTCGCGCCGCACATCGATTGGACAACCGCGGGCGACGGAACCGACCTGACGGCGCGGTTGCTGCAGCCACTGGATGCGGCTGGACAGTCGATTACGGATGCGGCCGTGCTCGACGGCACCGCCAACCACCCCGAGTTCGAGTGGGCCTGGTACCAGCATGCCCCCAAGGTGCTCCCCGATGGCACGCTGCTGCTATTCGACAACGGCGACAATCGCAACTACACGGATCAGGAGCTCTACAGCCGAGCCGTCGTGTACCGAATCGATACGAACGCGATGACCATCCAACAGGGGTGGCAGTACGGGAAGGAGCGTGGGACCGAGACGTTCTCACGCATCGTCTCGGATGTCGACTACCATGCCGCGGAAGACAACGTCGTGTTCATGCCGGGTGCGGTCGGGTTCGGGCCGGGGGCGTACGGGAAGATGATCGAAGTGGACTACGCGTCCCGTGCCGTGGTCTTCGAAGCCACGATCAGGGCGCCCACGGCACCGTTCGGGATCACGTTCCACCGCGTGGAACGCCTGCCGATCTATCCTGCCAACTGATCGCCCATGGGCCGAGGCGGCGCGCCGGTCGCCTTCGCCGCTACGGCTCCGCCCGCTGGTAGACCCGTATGTAGTCCACGTAGAGACGCTGAGGTGCCATATTGTCCGGTGGCAGGTACGGACTGTCGAACCAGCCGCCCACGGCGAGGTTCAGAATGATGAAGAACCCGTGTCCTTCGTCGAACGGCCAATAGGCGGGAGCTTCGCCGGGCGTCTTGGCGACCCCGAGGAACGGGATACTGTCCACCTCCCAGCGGATGCTGCCAGGCTCCCACTCGACCGCGAAGACATGCCACTCGTCGTGAAAGCTGCCGGAGGCGAGCCGGTATTCCTGTGCGGTGATCCGGTTTGAAGCCGGATCGGGACCCCGATGGAGTGCGCCGGACGTCCAGTCCGATAGCCGTCCCTTGCCCTCCATGATGTCGATTTCGCCGCACCTGGGCCACCCGACCTGGTCGATGTTGCCGCCCAGCAGCCAGAAAGCAGGCCACATGCCGACCTCCCCCGGCTGCCGGATCCGGGCCTCGAAGCGGCCGTAACGGAACTCGCGCTTCCCCTTCGTGATGAGCCGCGCCGAGGTGTGCTTCCTGTGCGCGAAATCCTCGCGGCGTGCCTCGATGATCAGCGAGCCGTCTTCCAGCCATGCGTTGGCGCCCGGATCGGCATCGACGCGATCCGTGTAGTACTGCAACTCCTCGTTGAACGGATCCGGCATGACCTCGGGCGTCCAGGTGCTCTGGTCGATCACGCTGCCGTCGAACTCGTCGGCCCACACCAGCTGCCACGTGCGCTGGGGAGGATTCTGACCGTTGGGCTGCTGCGCGATCTGGTCGGCACCGCAGCCGACCAGGAGTGACGCGGCGAGGAGCGACGACAGGCGTGGATGGGTCATGCGGAAACCTCACAACCGGAAGAGCGGAAACTCGGCGGCACACCTCATCATAATATGAGGAGCGTATCTCGATCAAACCTCCGACCGCTGGACACGCTCCTCCCACCGCCGCGTCAGTGCCGGCTGTCAGGCGACTCACGCACGTGACATCCGAGCCCGCCGGCGGCTAGTCCTCCACGATCCGAAGGCGCATGACGTACTGCACATCCAGGTCGTCACGCCAGACGCCGTATATCCTGCCACCCAAGACGAGGCGAGGTGTGAAGCGAGGCAGCATCGTCACCACCCCCAGGTACCGGCCCTCAGGATCGAACACGTCCCAGTCCCGAGATCCGATATCCTGAGTCATGTCGTACGCTTCCAACTCCTCGTCGGTGACCTGCGCCGGCGGGCGCAGGTGCTGAACCCAGAGACTCCCGTTGGGCCCTATCGACATGCTGACGAACGCCGGGAAGAAGTCGGCAAAGCTGAGGGTCTGACGCGTCTGCTGCATCACTTCCACGAAGGCCTGTGGGGGAACGAGCGAACGCACCTGCTGCTCGATGACCTCCCACATCATTTCCTTGTCTCGTTCGGTCACCGGAGCGGGCTCGGCGGGTTTGGTGACGATGCGCCGCAGGGTACCGTCCCGATCGAACACGCTGATGCGGTACCGATCGGTGATGCCGAAGAACAGCTCCAGGTCGTCCGACAGGGTCCAGACCGGTTCGGCGGCAAACAGCTTTCTTTGGGGGCCCCGGTCGGCGCTGAGATCGATGCTCGCGCCCGGGGGAAAGGTCATCAGGGTATCGATCACCGACCCGTCGGTCGCAAGGGTCACAATGACGTCCTGTCGGTCGCCGGCGGGAGCGTCGGGCAGCGAGATCGCTCGCACCTGCTCCGCCACGACGCCCGTGCGCGTGGCGACAATCGACATTGGGATGCCGTCTTCGAGCCTGAGCGGGAAGCTGCCGAGGCTGGTGCCGTCGGGCGCGTAGCGGTTCACGCGCTGGTTGGCCAGGTCCGGCACGAGCAGGGTATCGCCGGGCCCCATGAAGACGGCCCCCACCTGTGCTCCAAGCTCGCCCGGCCCCTCACCCGGCTGCCCGATCGTCTGTTCGTGGGTACCGTCCGGCGAGAACACGCGGATATTCCGCGCCTGGGCGTCGATGACAAAGATCCGGTCGCGCGAATCGACCGCCACGAGCCCGATCTGCCCGAACTGATACGCCGGGTCGCCGTCCACCGTCCCGATGCGAAGCTCTTCCTCGAGCGTCCAACCTTCGCCCGCTCCCCACATCCCCCGGTCCGTATTCGCGACGATCGTGATGCCAGCACTGTCCGTCACGGTACCGGTCCAGCTGTCCCCACCGGAGCAGGCTGCGATGGAGGCCGCGAAGAACAGGTAACGCGGTACCCGTGATGTGATGCGCATGTGTCTCTTCCTCCCCCCTTTCATATTGCACCGGTGTCCCCACCGGTGCCATCTGGTACGGAGTGCCGCGACGGTGAAGCCGCGCATGATCTGGCACTGGCTCACTGCGAAGACATATTAGGCATCACAAGCGCGGGTGGGGAACACGGTCTTCGACGGGTGGCAGGCGACGGCCGAAATCTCTCCGATATGGTATATCTCGCCTCACTTGGAGATCTCGGGTTCCTACCTCTTCAACCGGATCTGCTTCCCGGATCGGGATCAGCGCTTCGACGCGCACCTTGCCCGCCTCCGCATCGGTACGGCACTCAACACCAGGCTCTCCACCAACGCGTTTGTCCAATTCAACAGCGCTACCAACACCGTGTCAGCCAACGTGCGGTTTCGCTACAACGTCCGCGAGGGTAACGACCTCTGGATTGTGTACAACGAGGGCATGAACACCGATCGGCATCGGCTCACCCCGACGTTGCCCTTCACGGACAGCCGGACGATCCTGGTCAAATACACCTACACGTTCCACTTCTGATTCTTGACACGTCCCGTTGCACTGTCGTATGAAAGAGGTCGTGAGGGCCATGCGCGGTTGACCGTACGGGCATCACCGCGGCGCGGGTGTGCGAGCGGCATCATGCCACGGGGCGGAGGGTAAGCCAATTCGCAGAAGCTACTTTGTCGTCGGACTCATCTTCCTGATCTTCTTCGTCATTTCGTTTTTGACGAACATCATCGGCCCGCTTGTCCCCGAGATCATCGACGACTTCAAACTGAGCCTCACGCTCGTGGCCGTACTGCCGTTCGCGTTCTTCATCGCCTACGGCGTCATGTCGATACCGTCCGGCCTGCTGATCGAGAGGTTCCAGGAGAAGCCGGTGATGGTGGCCGCCTTCGTCGTCGCCTTCGCGGGATCGTCGATGTTGGCGCTGTACCCGAACTATGTGACCGCGATCTGCTCGTTGTTCCTCATCGGCTCCGGCATGGCCATGCTGCAGGTGGCGATCAACCCGCTCTTGCGGGAGGCTGGTGGCGAGGAGCACTACGCCTTCAACGCGACGCTGGCGCAGCTGATCTTCGGCTCCGCCTCCTTTCTCAGCCCCCTCGTCTACTCGTATCTGGTTCGCAATCTCGAGGCCTCGTCAGCCGACCCCAACGCACTGATCACGACGTTGTCACGGGTCGTTCCCGACGACCTCCCATGGGTATCCCTCTATTGGCTCTTCGCGGCAATAGCCATGCTCATGGTGGTGATCGTGGCTGTCTCCAGAATCCCTGAGGTCGAACGAAAGGCCGAGGACCGGGTGGGAGCGTTTGCCACGCACGTGACCCTGCTGCAGAAGCCGATGGTGGTGCTGTTCTTTCTGGGAATCTTCACGTACGTCGGGCTCGAGCAGGGCATCGCCAACTGGATCTCCGAATTCCTCAACACCTACCACGACTACGATCCGCAGACGACGGGAGCGCGGACGGTTGCCTGGTTCTGGGGACTCATGACCATTGGCGGCGTGGCGGGCATCGTGCTCCTGCGGCTGCTCGACAGCCGGATCGTGCTGGTACTGTTCACCGCTGCCGCGATCGTGAGCCTCACGGCGGCGCTGTTCCTGTCCGGTCCGGTGGCGCGCATCGCGTTTCCGTTGGTGGGTTTCTTCTCCGCGGTGATGTACCCCGTGATCTTCTCGCTCGCACTCAACTCCGTCGCGGAGCACCACGGCAGCTTCTCCGGCATCCTGGTGACCGGCATCATCGGGGGGGCCGTGGTGCCGCTGATCGTGGGCGGCTTGGGCGACCTGTTCGGACTACGCCAGGGGATGCTGTTCCTCTACCTCACGATGGCGTACATCCTCAGTATCGGGCTGTGGGCCAAGCCTCTCATCACGAACGTCACGATCGCATCGCGTAAGAAGGACGCTGGGTGAGCCGAGCCCCCGCTCGGGACCCTGCGCCGGGGGAGTGATGGCACCATCCACCATCGTCGGTATCGATCTGGGCGGGACCAACGCTCGCGCCGCCGTGGTGCGCGATCGTCGGCTGGGCGCCGTCTCGTCGATCCGCATCGATCCCCACGGCACGGCGGAGGCGGTGCTGTCGCAGCTGGTGGGGCTCATCGACGAGGCGATGCCGGACCACCTCGACGGCATCGGGATCGGGGTGCCCAGCGTGGTCGATCTCGAGACGGGCATCGTGTACGACGTGCAGAACATCCCGTCCTGGCAGGAAGTGCCCCTGCGCTCCATACTAGAGGAGCGGTACGCCACTCCCGTCTTGGTCAACAACGACGCCAACTGCTTCGCGCTGGGCGAAACGCACTTCGGGAAGGGCGTCGGCTATCGGTCGGTCATCGGACTCATCCTGGGAACCGGGTTCGCCGGAGGAATCATCATCGACGGCAGGCTCTATCCCGGCCGGAATTGCGGCGCAGGCGAGTTCGGCATGCTGCCGTACCGGGACAGCATCTACGAGCATTACTGCTCCGGCCAGTTCTTCACCCGACAGGTCGGGAAGACGGGGGCGTCGGTGTTCGACAACGCACAGGCCGGTGACCTGGAGGCGCTGCAGGCTTTTCAGGAATTCGGCCGGCACCTCGGCGAGGGCATCAAGGCGATTCTCTACGGTTTCGACCCGGAGGTCATCATTCTGGGTGGGTCGGTTCGGAAGGCGTTTCGGTTCTTCGAGCAGGCGATGTGGGAGTCGATCGCCTCCTTTGCGTTCTCACAGTCCATCACGTCGTTGAAGATCGAGGTCTCGGAGCTCGAGCACGTCGCCATCCTCGGCGCGGCGGCGCTGCACTACGATGCCGAGCCACGGACCTCGCGATGAGTGTACTGAGGCATTCCTTCTGAAAGGCGGACGTTGACGATGCGACGGAAGAAGAAGTCCTCGAGAAGGGAGTTCCTGACGGATGTCGCCCACGGATCGCTGGCTGCTGGAGTCTTCCCGTACATCCTGACCAAGCGACCATCGCAGGAGCGAGTGATCCTGCCGCGCGAGCCGCACCCCGACGCGGACAAGAGGTTTTCGGCCAACGACACGATACGGCTCGGCGTCATCGGGACCGGGATCATCGCGTTCTACAACATCCGGTCCGCCCTGACCGTCCCCGGCGTGGAACTGGCCGCGGTGTGCGACCTGTACGACGGCAGGCTGACCCGGGCCCAGGAGGTGTTCGGTCAGCATGTCCGCACGACCCGAGACTACCGTGAGATCCTGGGCATGAACGACATCGACGTGGTCCTGGTCGCCACACCGGATCACTGGCATGACGTCATCAGCATCGACGCGATGAGGGCGGGCAAGGCCGTGTACTGCGAGAAGCCCATGGTGCAGGAGGTGGCCGAAGGCCGCCGAGTGATCCAGGCGGAGAAGCAGCACCAGGCGAAGTTCCAGGTCGGCAGCCAGGGCGTCAGCTCCATCGTCATGAAGAAAGCCCAAGACCTCTATCGATCCGGGGCCATCGGCGACCTCATCCTCGTCGAGGCGTTGAATGACCGTCACTCGTCCCTGGGAGCCTGGCAGTACTCCATTCCGCCCGACGCGTCGCCGCAGACCGTGGACTTCGACCGGTTCCTGGGCGACACGCCCAAGGTGCCGTTCGATCCGGTCCGCTTCTTCCGGTGGCGCAACTACCAGGCGTACGGCACCGGGATCGCGGGCG
Source organism: Gemmatimonadales bacterium (assembly GCA_041602035.1). GTDB lineage: Bacteria > Gemmatimonadota > Gemmatimonadetes > Gemmatimonadales > GWC2-71-9 > JAOTVV01. The sequence continues at coordinate 19,150 of JBFIHA010000030.1, forward strand.
ACCTGTTCGTCCACCTGTTTTCCTGGCTGCACTGGGTCATCGGCTCCGACGGGCCGAGTAGGGTTTACGCCTCCGGTGGCTTGCGCTACTGGAAGGATGGCCGCGATGTGCCCGACGTACTGACGTGCGTCATCGACTATCCCGAGGCGACGACCCATCCGGCGTTCAACCTGCAGATCCGCGTCAACTTCGTGGCCGGAGGAGGAGGCGGAAACTCGTTGAAGCTGGTCGGATCGGAGGGGACGCTCACGTTCGCGGGGCGCGGCCTGACGCTGAGTCGCACGCCATTCGCGCCCAAGCCGGGATACGGCGGCTACGATTCGCTGTCGACGTTCCCGAAGGCCGTGCAGGAGGAGTTCGTCCGCCAGTACAACCTGAAGTACTACGACGTGCCCCAGAACGTCACCGAGCCCGACGAGATCGTATACGAGCCACCGAGCGGGTACGACGACCGGGACGATCACTGGGCCAACCTCATCGCGGCGGTGCGGAGCGGGAAACCGATCGTCGAGGATGCGACGTACGGACTCAAAGCCGCCGGCCCCTCCCTGGCGGCCAACGAGAGCCATTTCAGGAACCGGATCGTGACGTGGGATCCTCAGAAGCTTGAGTACGCGTAACATCCGGTCCCGACCCCGCGGACCGCTGGCGCGTCACCGGGCCCTCATGCGACGTCTGACGCGATGGCTCACCATGGGTGCGCTCGGTTTCGTTGCCGCCCCGGCGTGCGGCGACGCGTTCGGCGTCGACGACGTCCTCGGCATCTGGAATACTGCATCCATCGGCGGCCATGCTGTCCCGGGCACCGTGCTGTACGAAGGCATCGACTACGATACGCAGTACGTTCGTTGGGCATTCTACGACGGTGGACTGTGTACGCTCACACAACAGGTCGACGGGGCGACCACCACGTACGACGAGTGTCACTACTCGGTGGGCGCGGGTCAGAAGACCGTCGCCATCACATTCCTGTTCGAGGTGTGGGACGGAACCGTCGACGGAAGCGGCATGACGCTCACCGACCCGCAGGACGTAGTCTGGATGCTGAGGCGGGTAGGCGGTTGAGCGGTTGGGCGGTTAGGCAGTTAGGCGGTTTGTTGGTGGGATGGTGACCTGCGCAAAGGATTGGACTATGGATGACCGGCAGTATCGCCGAGTGGCGGTGCGGGTGGTGGTGGGTGCCGTCGTGTTCACCGCGTGTGTGGGCGGTGGCCCCCGGTGGAGCGAAACGGAATCGGAGATCGTGAGGACGGTGACCAACCGGGGCGGGCAGACGTTGGGCTACGTGACGACCTCGGGCGTCACACTGCTCACGGTCGACCGGTTCGCCTTCAAGGATCTGAACCGCAACGGCGAGCTGGACCCCTACGAAGACTGGCGGCTTCCGGCCGAGGAGCGCGCACGGGACCTGGCCTCGAAGATGCCCGTGGAACAGATCGCGGGCCTCATGCTGTACAGTGCCCACCAGGCCATTCCATCGGGCGGCGGGCGGTTCAGCAGCACGTACGACGGTAAGCCGTACGGCGAGAGCGGCGCAAATCCGTGGGATCTGTCGGATCAGCAGCGGGACTTCCTGACCAATGACGATCTGCGGCACGTCCTGATCACCACCGTTGAAAGCCCGGAAGTGGCGGCGCGGTGGAACAACAACGTACAGGCGTTGGTGGAAGGCATCGGGCTCGGCATTCCGGCCAACAACAGCTCGGATCCGCGGCACGAGACGCGGGCCGAGGCCGAGTACAACGCCGGAGCCGGCGGGCGGATCTCCCAGTGGCCCACGTCGATCGGTCTGGCGGCGACGTTCGACCCGGACCTGGTGCGACGGTTCGGCGAGATCGCCTCGAAGGAGTATCGGGCGCTTGGCATCACTACGGCTTTGTCGCCGCAGATCGACATTGCCACCGATCCACGCTGGTTCCGCTTCAGCGGCACGTTCGGTGAGGATCCGGCGCTCGCAGCCGCCATGGCGCGCGCGTATGTGGACGGTTTCCAGACCTCCGAGGGTGACGCAGTCATCGCCGACGGCTGGGGGTACGAGAGCGTGAATGCGATGGTCAAGCACTGGCCGGGCGGTGGGTCCGGTGAGGGTGGTCGCGACGCGCACTATGGGTTCGGCAAGTATGCCGTGTATCCGGGCAACAACTTCGAGACGCACCTCCGCCCCTTCATCGAGGGCGCATTTGCGCTCACGGGCGAGACGGGGATGGCGGCGGCGGTCATGCCGTACTACACCATCTCGTTCGGCCAGGACACGGCATACGGCGAGAGCGTGGGCAACGCGTACAGCAGGTACATCATCACGGATCTGCTGCGCGAGCGATACGGCTTCGACGGCGTAGTCTGCACCGATTGGGGGGTCACGCGGGATCACGCGGGTCTCGACGTCTTTGGCCGCACTCCTTGGGGCGTGGAGGGACTCTCCGAGGCCGAGCGGCACTACAAGGCCCTGATGGCCGGCGTCGACCAGTTCGGCGGCAACAACGACGCCGGACCCGTCATCGAGGCGTACGAGATCGGCGTCGGGGAGCATGGCGATGCCTTCATGCGTGCACGCTTCGAAACATCTGCGGTCCGGCTGCTGACGAACATGTTCCGCACCGGTCTGTTCGAGAACCCCTACCTGGACGTGGAGGAGACCGTGGCCACGGTGGGGCAGCCAGACTTCATGGCCGCCGGGTATGAGGCCCAACTCAAGTCGCTGGTGCTGCTCAAGAATCGGGGCAATGTCCTGCCACTGGAACGGGGTGCCTCCGTCTACGTCCCGAAGCGCCACGTGCCCGAGGTGAACTTCTTTGGCAACGTCGTTCCGGCCCGAGACGAGGTCCCGCTCACGCTCGAGGTCGCGCAGAAGTACCTCACCGTGACCGACGATCCCGATGCGGCGGATGCCGCGCTGGTGATCATCACCGATCCGCGGGGGACCGGACTCTTCGGGATGCCCACGGGCTATGACCGGGCCGACGTGGCGGCGGGCGGCAACGGGTACCTGCCGATCAGCCTCCAGTACGGCCCGTACACGGCCACCCACGCCCGCGCGGTGAGCCTGGCCGGTGGGGATCCGCTGGAATCGTTCACCAACCGCTCCTACCGGGGCAAGACGGTCACCAGCGCGAACGCGAGCGATCTCAAGACCGTGCTCGACACCCGGGAGAAGATGAACGGGAAGCCCGTGATCGTCGTCCTCACCATGTCGAAGCCGACGGTGGTGGCGGAGTTCGAGCCGAGCGCGGACGCGATCCTCGTCAGCTTCGGCGTGCAGGATCAGGCGATCTTCGACATCCTGAGCGGTGTGGCCGAGCCCTCGGGCCTCCTCCCCCTCCAGATGCCGGCAAGCATGCGAACCGTCGAGGAGCAGTTCGAAGACGTACCGCACGACATGCAGCCCTACGTCGACGGTGAGGGCAACGCCTACGACTTTGCCTTCGGACTCAACTGGGCCGGTGTGATCGAGGACGCGCGGACGGCGACGTACAGGAGAGGGAGCGGCCGGTAAGACGAGTAGGCGCTTCCGGTCAAGCGGTTGGGCGGTGACGTAGAGGAGCAGGCTGTGCGGAGATGGTGATGCGGCGTTTGTAACAGGACGTGGCGCGGAGAGCATCTGGGATGAATTGGGGCATGGTCATCGCTGCGGCATTCATCGGCGTGGGACTGTGCGCCAATCCAGTGCACGCGCAGCGCACGGTGGACGAGACGACGATCACCTCCACCTCGCTACCGGCGGCGCGGATCACCATGGATTCGAGCCTCACGTACGTTGGCACGCAAACGGTGATGCTGTCAGGCGCTACGCACGCCGAACAGCACTTCTTTGTTGACGCCCGAGAATCGCGTATCGCTCGACTCTACTGGCTGCAGTTCGAAGGAAAGCCTGCGGGCAGTGGACGGCCCTACACGTACTCCAGCGATCCCGTCGTCGAATCTGGCGGACGGCAGTTTCGCGCGAACGTCCGCTACTATCCCACCAGCGGCTTTGCGGGACCGCCCGGCTCGGACGGCGACCACGCACAGCAGTTTCTGAGGGGCGTGGGATACACGCTCGGTACGGAGCTCATGCGAGTGCGCCTGGTCTGGCTCTTGGGCGAGCCGGCGTGGAACGAGCTGATGATCATCTACGTGGAGGATCTGGCTGACCATGGTCTCACGGTCAGCGATCTTCGGGACGATTCCGACCGGTGGAAGCAGGTGGCCGCGGCGCTCGAGACTCGAGCACTCACCGGCATGCGGTTCGCGCCGCTTCACTAGACACCGGGTCACGTCCGGCACTGACCCGTCGCTACGACCACGCCAGCGTGGATCATGACCGAACGAGAGCGGTTTCGGCGCCTCATGCGCGGCGAGCCGGTTGACCGACCACCACTCCTCGAGGAAGGCGTGCGGAAAGCCGTGCTCAAACGGTGGCACGCGGAAGGACTGCCGGCGGACGCCTCTCATGTGAGCCTGTTCGGCCTGACGCCGCACGAGAACGTCGGCCCCGACCTCACCTACCCCGATCGGTATTTCGGGCACCTGTTCGGCCTGTCCGCCCGAGAGTACCGACGCGCGTTCACGGTCTCGCGACGGCGGTTCCCACGCGACTGGCGCCGTACCGTCGCGCGCCTCGAAGACCGCGAGCATATCGGCTGCGTGTGGGCGTCGCGCGGGTTCTTTCAGGCGCTCGGCGTGGGCGACTGGCCGACGCTCGAACAGGTCCTGCTCGCCACGCGCGAGCGTCCGATGTTTGTGCGGGATCGGCTGGACATGTACGGCGAGTTCTGCGCGCGTATGTTGGATTTGACCCTGCAGGACGTCGATCCGGAGTTCATCTACCTGAGCGAGCCCATCTCCGACAACACGGGACCGCTGATCGCGCCCACCATGTTCACCGAGTTCATGATCCCGGTGTACGAGCGGATCATCGCCGTCGCGCGGCGCCACGGATGCGACAATATCCTGGTCACTACCTACGGCAACTCGGCACGGTTGTTTCCAGCCATGATCGAGACAGGTGTCACGATGCTGTGGCTCGCCGAAGCGCCCGACGTACCCGAACTGGACTACCGCGCTCTGCGACGCCGACATGGTCCGACGCTTGGCCTGATCGGTGGTATCCCGCTCGACCTCTTGCGACACACCCCAGTTGAGCAGATTGGGGAACGGCTGGAGGAGATCGTTCCCCCGCTGCTCGCCGAAGGACGCTACATCCCGCTCGCCGGTGGGCGCGTTCGAGCGGGGGTGTCCTGGATCGCCTACCGTCGCTACCGGGAGGTCCTAGCGACGATGATGGGCGGTTAGGCGGTTGGGCGGTTGGGCGGTTGGACCGCGGGCTGGGTGATCGTGCCCCCAACCGCTACAGCGTCTCGGGTCGCCAGCGACGACCGCACCGGTCGCATCGCGTGTAGACGGTCTCGCGGCCAGTCACGAGGTCGCGCGTGCGCGAGGCCACCGCACACAGCTCCCCGCACGTGGGGCATGGCGTCGGCGGAAGCGCCTCGGTGGTAATCGCCACCACGCCGGATGCAGGACGATCTCGATCTGCAGGCGGCTTGCCGGATGATGGGGACACGCTGTGAATCTAGGCGGTTCGACGGGCGGGCGGTTGAGCGCCTAGGCGGTTGGCTGGATGTGCGGTCCCAACCACCTCACTCCTATCCGCCCATTTCCCCCATCAGCACCTCAGCAAACCGCACCGCGTCCGGTCGGTGTTTTGGGAGCACGCGCACGTCGTAGGCATCCGCGATGAACATGATCCGATCCAGCACCCGGCCCGTTGCCTCGCGATGACTCGGCCCGCGACCGTCCACGCGATCGAGCAGGAGGTCGCGGTTCCGCCCGAGCAGTCGGGTGACAGGCAGCACCGCCGGATCGTCCTCGACGCCGCGCGCGAGTGCTCCAAGGTCGAGGAAATCGCGGGCGTAGACGCTCCAATCGCGGATCAAGATGCCGCCGCGGTTCCGGAGGTACTTCACGCGACTCGCATTCAGGCGCGCGCGCGCATGCCGACGGCGGCGAGGCACGAGCGGATTGAGATCGAACAGGCGGCGGGAGCCCCGACCCGCTTCGACTCGGTACCCCCACCGGTCGCGTAGGTCGCGCCACTCGAGAACCCGGAACACGGCGCGTTCGGCACTGTCGAGGATCACGAAGCCGTCGCCGTCGCGCGCGACGATCGCGATCCAGTGCTGCCACTGATCCACGCAGGCAAGCACCGGCCGACCACGGCCCAGCTCTCCGTCGAGCGCGGCCCGCGCTGCCTCGGCATCCGTCACCCGAATGGTGGGCAGGCGGTATCCCAGCCGCCTCGCCGCGTACGCCAGCTGACGCTCGTCCGTACCGTCCACGGTGCTGCCGGCCACCGCCGCGAGCAGTCGCTCGCTGACGAACTCACCCAGCATTGCAAGCGCGTGCTTGAGCGCGAACGGGCCGCACTCGTAGGAATTGGGCTGCGGATAGAGGCTCATACCACCCTGGGGGGTCTCGGACCCGGTGCTTTGGCAACCTATCCAGGGGGGCAAGTGCCGGGATCGGCAGGCCGCCTGCCGAATGGGCGGACAGGATAGAAGTGTCAATGGGACAGGTAGTTAGGCGGTTGGGCGGTTGGGCGGTTAGACGTTCGGCGATTCGTGGCCCAGGGGCTTATCCGGATTGTCGGCGACACCGGACCCGCTCAGCACACGTAGGGTATGAGAGAAGGGAACGCATGTGACGGCGATGGCAGGCGCACCCGTCCCCTCCGGTGAACGCCCCACTTGGATGGACGGGTGCGCTGTTTTGCATGTTCGGCTCGGGCACTTCGCTCGGAAAGGACACGTCCAATGCGCAGCCTCACCAGTATCGCCTCGGGGGCCGCACTCGCACTTCTCGGAGCCGCGCCGGTGTTGGCCCAGGATTCCAAGCCGGTCGATGTCGCGGGAGCGTGGGAGATCAGCATGGAGATGCGGCAAGGCGGCCCGGCGGCACAGTCAAAGATCACGTTCGAGCAAGACGGTGCGAACCTCACCGGTACCCTCGAGGGCCGGATGGGCACGACCGCCATCGAGGACGGATCGGTCAAGGGGAAGACCGTGACCTTCACCCTGCGCATCGAGCGCGCCGACCGCGTCGTGGTATCGACTTACACGGCGACCGTCGACGGCGATACGATGAGCGGATCGGTCAGTCGCGAAGGAGGCATGACGACCCCCTTCACGGCCAAGCGGCTCAAGAAGACGTAGCACGCGGCGCCGGGGACGCAGGGCGCGCGCCGTCGGCGCAAGATCGACGCTGGTTCGAAAAGTGTGCCCAAATAGGTGCGTCCTCCTCGTGTGCCCTATCGCAGCACGGTGAGCTCGGCGATGTGCCAACGCGAAAGTCGAGTGAATCGCTCCTGCTTGCAGCGTACCAAGCAGCGTGCGAATTTCGATCCATGCAGTCACCCGTTCCGATTCGTACCATGCAGCAGCGTCTTCACGGTGCGATCATCCACTCCCACAATCCGGAGGTGCCTATGAGCCCGCTTCGCTCCCTGCGTCGTTCCGCCTACATTGCGCTCACCGCATTCATTCCGCTGGCCATCGGCTGTGGGGACGGCGTCGAGCCACCGCCGGGTCTCGTCGGCACGTGGGACGCCACGTCCCTGGTCGTTGACGGCTTCGATCTGATGGATGAAGGCATGACATTGAGCTTCACCTTCACGAGCGGCGGCGAATACTCCTACGTGGTCACCGGCGACCTCTTGGACTTCTGCGACCCGGGCCCCAACTGTAGCGACGGTGGGGACATCGAAGCCACCGGGACTCAGATCACGTTCGACCCCGGAACCATCGACGAGGAGACCTTCTCCTACACGATTGTTGGCACCACGCTGACCGTCTCGGCAAGCTTCGGCGGATCGACGTACAACTGGACGTTCGAGAAGAGATAGGGCGCGTGAGCGGTGGGGCTGGGGGGGATTGGGGCATGGTTTGCCTGCCCCCTCAAAGCCCTGTCGTCAGAGCCCGCCTCCTCAGGCGATCTGGCGCGCCGCCAGTTCGGCAAAAGCACCTGGCCGGGTGACGAGTTCATCGTAGGTACCCACTTGGACGACGCGCCCCCCGTCCATGACGTAGATCTGATCTGCGTTCTGGATTGTGCTCAAGCGATGGGCGATGACGATGCGCGTGGCTCGCAGCAGTTCGAGACTATGACTGATCTGGAGCTGCGTGCGGTTGTCGACCGCGCTCGTGGCTTCATCGAAGAGCAGGATGCGCGGTCGACCGACCACGGCCCTGGCAATGAGGAGCCGCTGCCGCTGCCCCCCGGACAACGTCTTCCCCCCCTCGGCGATGTATGTGTGCATCCCCATGGGCATGTGCTCGATATCCCGATCCAACCCGGCCATCCGGGCGGCGTCCATCGCTTGGTCGAGCGACAGCGGCGCTGACCCGACGATGTTCTCGAAGATGGTCCCGGGAAGCACGTGGGCATGCTGTAGCACGACGCCCATCTGGCGGCGCACGACTTGGAGATCGAGGGTCGCCAGATCCTGCCCGTCGTAGTGGACCGAACCTGCGACCGGTCGCTCGAACCCCAGCAGCGTTCGCATGAGGGTCGATTTGCCGGCGCCCGAGGGGCCGACGATCGCGACCAACTCGCCGGGCCCGGCTCGGAGGGACACGTCGTCCAGGACGAGCGGGCCGTCGTCGCGGTACCGAAACGACACATGGCTCACCTCCAGATCGCCACGCAGGTCCCCTGGATCAGCGCTCCCAGCGCTCACCTCCGGATCCTCCTCGAGGATCGGACGGGCCCGTTCGTAGATTGGGACAATCGTCAGTAGGGATACGACCACGGAGCTCATGGCGAGCATGGCGGCGAGGAATTGTCCGAAGGCGGCGTTGAACGCGAGGAAGGCCCCCGTCGACAGACCTCCGTCGGCCTCGGCGCCCTGCAACACCACGACGAGCGCACCGAAGATGACCATGGAGGCGACCACCACAAAGGAGGCGTTGAAGGTCTCCAGGGCATTCTCCACGGTGCGCGCCCGAAACGCCACACGTTTTTGGTCGCTGAACTCGGAGGCCCAGAGTCCGAAGGCCCGCACCTCGGCTCCGGCCAAGCGAAGCTTCGCGATGCCGTTGACGAGCTGCATGACGAGGCCGTCGATCCGGCCGGAGACCTCCTGGAGCACGCGCTCATACCGCAGCCCCAGCATGCTTGCCGCGAGGGTCGCCGAAAACGCCACCAGGGTGATCCCGACGGCGACGAGCGCGAGCCGGCCGGAGTAGTAGAACAGCAGCCCTAGACTGAAGACCGAGAACACCCCGCTCATCAATGATGAGAGCGTGGCGCCGGTCAGGGCCTGTCGGATGGCGTCGACACCCAGCGAGCGTCGTGCGAGGTCGCCCACCAGGTATCGACGAAAGAACGGCGCCGGCAGCCGCAGCAGGCGATCCCAAACCCCCGACTGCATCGACGCACTCATCTTCCCCTCGATGCGCAGCATCGCGAGCCCCTGCGTCAGCCGGAATAGGCCGGCGGCAAGCGCAATCACCACCAGGGCCAACGTCAGCTGCAGCAGTTGTCCCCGCTCCGCGCTCGGGATGATGCTGTCGAACACGATTCCCGTCGCAATCGGCACAAGCAGGGCGAGTAGCCCGACGGCGATGCCCAAGCCGACCACCGTGCCACCATCCGCCAACGGCGTCGCCTCGATCCCAAACCGCAGCAGCCGAACGACACCGAGGGCCCGATCCGGAAACGGCCTGGAGAGCACGTATCCGAAGGAGGACAGGGAGTCCGCGATGGCCGCCGTGACCCGCCGAGTACTCCCTGACGGGGGGTCGATGAGGTCGTACCGACCCCCCGGCGTCGGCAGCACGGCCACCGGATGATTGCCGTCTTCCACGAACGCCAGCATCGGCCCGTTGTCGTGCCGCCACCACTCATTGCGGAGCGCCACACGGCGCAGGTGAATCCGGGATTCGCGCGCGATGGCATGCAATTGGTCGAGCGTGTTCGCGTCGGGTTGATGCCGCTCAGGCCGACGGAACTCTACGCCCTGTCGCTCCGCTACGAGCCGGAACACCGTCACCAGGGCATTCTCCGCGGCTGCCCCGACCGCGGGGCTCCCATGGCGCAAGACCGTCGCAGACGACAGCTGGACCAGCGCCTCGGACATCGCTGCGCGATCCGCGTCAGCCCGTCGCCGCAACCGCTGGCGTTCCGTAAGCCGCGAGGCCTCGATACGGTCAGTCATCGCGGAGAGGACGACGTCGTGGAACGCCTCCAAATGCAGCCAGACACCATCGCTCTCGAGCACCGCCTCTGTGGTCGAGGCATCCACGACACTCTCACGCACGACGTCGAGCCACGTCACGGGTCCAAGCGGCATCGCGATGTCGGCGCGAAGCGCGCCTTCGGGTCTCCCCGCCAAGAGGGCGTGGCCCTCCTGCAGATGCAGCCACAGGACCGACGGCGTACTTCGAACCGCCGTGCCGCCCTCCAGACGGAGGGCATGACCCGCGCGAAGCATCTCGTGCCGCTTGGGCACCGCGCCCACCGCGAGCACACCGGAGAGGTGGGTCACCCACCGCTCGATAGCATCACACAGGGCCCGCCGCATCCCGTCGTCCTCCCGAATTAGCCTGCGAGCCCGTGCAATCGGGAAACTGCTGATTGCCGTTTCGGGCCGAGCGACGAGCAGGAGCGCGAGGGATCGTGGCATCCCCATCGTGCGAGCACCGAACAGCACCTCTCCTGCCGCGACCGATGCGACGTGGTGTCGAGCGCCCACGACCTGATCACCCTCGACCGGGGCGACGAACAGCTCCACCGAGCCGTTCGTGACCAGCAGCATCCGATCGGGGTCGGTGAGGAGCATCGGCGCCCCTCCCGCCGTCGTCACCGGGGCGCCTCCCTCACGAACCGCCTCACCCAGCGTCGTCATCGGGGTTGCTATCCCTCCGCACCGATCAGGTGGGCGTATGGTCCGTCTTGTGCCATCAACTCCTCATGGCGTCCACGTTGCACCACCGCGCCCCGATCCAGCACGACGATTTCATCACAGTCACGAATCGTGCTCAGACGGTGGGCGATAATGAGGCACGTACAGCCCCGTCGCCGCAGGTTGGTATCGATCGCCTGCTCGGTGAGCGGATCGAGCGCACTCGTGGCCTCATCGAGGATCAGGATCGTGGGGTCACCGACGAGTGCCCGCGCGATTTCCAAGCGCTGTCGCTGCCCTCCACTGAAGTTGAGTCCTGCTTCCTCGACGTAGCTGTCATAGCCGCCCGGCCGTGCGGCGATGTCGTCGTGGATGCACGCATCCTTTGCGGCACGAATGATGTCGCTCTCCGGAACCGTGAGATCCCACAGCGTGAGATTCTCTCGCACCGTCCCTTCGAACAAAACGATGTCCTGGTCGACCATGGCGACCGAGTTGGTGACCAGCTCGCGCCGCAGCGCCGTTCGTGGTCGGCCGTCGAAGAGCACCTCCCCGCTCCAGGGTGGGGAGAGCTGGCTGGCGAGCCGGGCCAGCGTAGACTTCCCGCTCCCGGTCGCCCCGACGATGGCCACCCGGGCACCCGGGCGTACATGGAGGTGAAATCCGTCGATCAGCGGATCGGACCGCTGGCTGTAGCCGAAGGTGACGCCGCGCATCTGCACGTCACCGGCCAGTTTCACGTCCTCGTCGGCGGCCGCATCACGCGGAACGCCATCGCCGACCTGGGGATCGGTTTCGTAACGCAAGACGTCATCCAGGCGACGCATGTCTCCTTCGACCTCTTGTAGCCGGCTTCCCATGGTCACGAGCTGCTCCACGGGACCGACGAAGCTCGCCATGAGACTCTGAAACGCCACGAGCATGCCCATCGTCATCAGGCCGTCCATCACGCGAATCGCCCCGACGGACAGAATCACCACGGTATTCAACGCCGACAGCAACGGTGGCACCGCGAGGAGGAACTGCGTCTGCGTGCTGAGATGTTGCTGCGCGTTGACGACCTTGGCGTAGTTGCCGGACCAGCGAGCGAAGAAGTCCCCTTCGGAGCCCGTCGCTTTGATGGTCTCGATCATGTGCAGGCCGACGAGCGACACCCCGATGAGCTTCCCGTGATCCTGAAGCAGGCGAAGATTTGCGTCTACTCGTCGTCGGGCGATCATGCGGAGCGCCACCACATTCAACACCGCCACCACGATTCCCACGAGCGTGAGCACGACGTCGTACGATGCCATGAGCGCGGCAAAGAAGACGATGACGATGGCGTTCAGCATCGTCGTCGCGAGTTCACCAGAGAGGAGTTGCGCCACCCGGTCGTTGATCGCGACGCGGGACGCCACCTCACCACCGAACCGGTGGGTGAAGAACTCCATCGGCAGACGCAGGACATGCCACCAGAAGTGGCTCGACGTCTTCAAAGCGAGCTGCGTTTCCAGCCGAAGGAGATAGTGCGCGCGCAGCCACGTCAGCCCTGACCGCAACACGGCGGTGATGCCCATGCCGAGGAGCAGCGGGAGGAGCCAGTCGTGGAGTCCTTTGACGAGAACCTCGTCCACGAAGATCTTCGTGAACGTCGGAATGACCAGACCCGGCACCACGAGGGCCAAGCTGGCGAGCACCACGTAGACGAGGGCTATCTCCGACCCGGACAGCCGCTGGCCGAGACTCCCCCAGATGGTGCGCCGTCTTCCTCCCCTCTCGAACGTCGGCCCCGGCTCGAACACCAGGGCGATTCCCGTGAACGCTTCGTCGAACTCACGGTCCGAAACGACGCGCGGCCCCGTGGCCGGGTCGTTGAGGTAGACGCGGCCCCGGCGAAAGCCCTCGACGACGACGAAGTGGTTGAAGTTCCAAAAGACGATGAGGGGGAGCGGGAGGGCCGTGAGCTCGTGCGGTTCTTTCCGGAAGCCTTTGGCGGTGAGGCCGTACTGCCGGGCCACGGCGAGCATGTTGCTCGCCTTGGTGCCGTCCCGGGACACCCCACACGCGATGCGGAGCTCCTCCAATGAGACGTGGCGACCGTGGTAGGCCAACACGCTGCCGAGCGCTGCGGCGCCACATTCCACGGCCTCCATCTGGAGCATGGTCGGCGTCCGCGCGCGTGCCCGCGAGCGCGTCATCTACCGTGCCTTCCGCGTCGCCATCAGTGCCGGGCCCGTCAGTACAGTCCCAGCGTCTTCTTGATGCGAGGGATCACGAGCGCGAGAGGGCGCTGCTGGTCGATCACGATCTTTGCGCTGCACATCGTGCCCGCCTCGATAGTGGCGTCAGGTCCACGCGAGGACCAGCGAAAACCGCTGAACGATTCGGGATCGCGCTCAAGATCGACCACGATCTCATATGGTTGGCCCGTGCTGGCGAATTGGGTGGCGAGATCGGCGGTACCCATTACCCGCGCCATCCCTTCGCGGCTCACCGGGAAGGCGCTGGTCGACCGAACTCGACCGCGCAAGTAGCCATACTCTTCGGGTCGGACCGTCGCGGGCGATATCTCGACCAACATCCCCGGTCGTACACGCTTACCGTCAGCCGACGACACATAGAGCACCACCTCGAGCGGCTCATCGAGCGGCTCCAGGTTCAGCAGCCGGGTACCCTCACGTACGAAGTCCCCGACATCGGTCATGAGCTCCAACACTCGACCCGCGCTCGGACTCGCCACATACCGCTGCTGGCTCGCCGGCTCGGCTTCGGCCTGAAACAACGTCGCCACCACCTGGCCCTGATCGATCACGTCCCCGACGCGGACGTGGAGATCCGTCACCTCACCCGACGCACGCGATACCACCGTCCGCAGTCCGCCATGCCGCATCAAGAGCCCGTCGCCGCCGATCTTTGACGACACGCTCCCGAGCAGCCCCCACCGGACGGCCATCACGAGGAGCATCGTCATGGCCACGAGGGCGAGCCAGCCCCGCCGGTCGGTCACGCGCAGGAGCTGATCGAGCTGTTCAGGCGACGAGAGCCGCTCGAGCGCGACCTTGCGAAAGATGGAGCGTTCCATGGCAGCCATTGCCGTTCACGCCGGTCTTGCAGCGGCTCGGGGCATCAGGCGTCCTCGAGACGCCTCAGCATGCCGCTGAAGCGTGACCCGGCCAGGTGGATGGTGTCCAGTACGTCCGGGTTGAGCTCCTCCTCGCCGAGGCTCTCCGCTTCCATATCCCGGTCGTCCCCGTACCCGAGCCGACCCACCGTGCTGCGCAGCCTGTCGGAGAGAAACAGGGTGAGGGCTCGATAGAATCGCGCCGCGAAGGCCGTGTCATCTTCGAGCCGCGCGGACAGCGCCGCTCGGGGAATGGCAAAGACCGCGGATGGTTCCAGTGCCGTGACCGTCGCCGACGGCGGCCGGGCATCGACAAAGGACATCTCGCCGATCACCTCGCCGGACCCGAGGCGATTCACTTCGCGAGTCCCGACGGTCACCGCGAAGACGCCGCGGAGCACGATGTACACGGCGTCCACGGGATCACCGCGCTCGATGAGCACGTCGCCGGCGGCGAGCGACCGCGTGGATCCGATGCTGAGCATCCACTCGACGTCTTCGTCACTCACCTGGCCCAAGAGAAACAAGACTTTTCGCATTCGCTCACCCCAAGTGCTCGGAGCATGGCGCCGGAGACCCCACACGCCGGTATCGTGCCTGTCAGTGCGGCATCGGAGGGGTCATCGGTTGGGTGCCGTGACGAGTCGAACCGGCGTACCGCTCCGGAGCGCGCGGTGACCGTCGACGAGCACCACCTCCCCGGGCTCGAGCACGTCCCGACTCTCAAGTGGAATGATCTCGACCAGGGACTCGTTGCTCTGTCCCGTCATCACCCGGCGCTCTCGAGCGATGCCCGCTCGGCCACGCTGCTCGTACACGAGTACGACCGTTTCCGTGCCGCGAGGCAAGAGGGCCGCCCGCGGAACCAAGATCCGCCCTGGGAGCGACTGGACGTCGAACACAACGCGGGCGTGCATCCCCGGCAGGATGCGTCCCCGCGGATTGGAGACGGTCACCGTCACACGCACCGTCCTCGCCTGGGGCTCGACGAGCGGATTGATGGTGGCCAGGCGGCCGTCGAACCCTTCGTTGGGGAAGGCGGCAAGCGAGACGTGCGCCGATTGCCCGCCACGCAACAGGCCTACCGCGTGCTCGGTCACCTGAACCTGGACCCGAATCGGATCGAGATCCACCAGCGTCGTCAACTCCTGTTGCCGAGCGACCCACTGACCGGACACGACGCGAAGATCGGCAATGCGTCCCGCGAACGGCGCACGCACCACCGCCCGCGTGAACTCGAGTCGTGCCTGGGCGAGGGCTACCTCGGCCTCGTCGAGCCCACTCTTGGCGCGCGAGACCCGCGACCGCTCGGCACGCACTTCCGGCTCAGGGATCTGATCATCGAACATCGTCATCTCGCGATAGCGTGCTTCGGCCTGCGCCACTCTTGCTCGAGCACTGGCAACCCGGAGCGCATATTCCGTGGAGTCGATCTCAAAGAGAACCTGACCGGCCCGCACCACAGCATCCTCGCGCACCGCCACGCGAGTGAGGGGTCCGTCGACCTGCGCGAGCAGCGTCGCTTGCTGCTCCGCGACCGTCTGCCCCGCCGCCGATACGGTGATCACCAGCGTATCGCGCACGACACGTTGCCCAGCGACAGGGATCGCGGCATCGAGAGGAATATCGAGATCGGGGGGCGCTACGGCGCCATCCTGCTTCACGGATCCGGGTGCCACAGGCCCAGGTGTGGAGCCGTCGAGAAGCGCATACGCCACCCACCCGGCAGCTGCCACCGTCACGACCGCGAGCGATCCCCAGACGATGCGTCCCGTCGCCATCATCCCAATAATCACCCTCGGATGGTGCAGCGAGGTTGTGCCGACGTCGAGTCAGAATATGCACGGCGGCCCATACCGCCGCGAGCGTCGCGCACCGTGACCTCGCAGGACTTACACCGAGTCCCTAACCCTCGCGACACATCGAGCATCGTGTTCGGGTCGCGGGTACGCCGATTCATCCCCGGTCACCCCAAGGTCCGCGTATATCCGACTAGAATGCTCCGATTAGCGATGCCGCCGAGCACTCCTTGTCGGAGCTTCGAACTCCCTGCCTGTCATGGCATTATGAAGACCGACTGGCCTCCGGCGTGCGTGACACCGTCTCACGCCGTGTCGAAACGCAGCGCGAGCACGTTGTTGCGCAGGAACGACGCGCCCGCGCATGCAACTGTTGGGGTGCGTCGACACTTGCGAGAGGGTGTTGCACAGGCCTACTATGGCCCCAATCCCGTCATCCTCCCACTCAAGCGTCACGCACGCGAACATCGTCGTTCGCGGTCAAGACGTGTCGAACGCCCTTGCCGGCCACTGGTCGGGGAACGGAGGTGGGCGCCCAACGCCTCGCTCTCGCGCTCTACATTCGAGCCGTGCTGGCCGCGTACGCTGTCTGCGCCGCTCGACCCGCCAAAGGAGGATGGTGATGAGTCAGGATGCCTTCCGCGAGTTCTACTCCAAGGTGGTGGAGAAGGACGACGCACTCAAGAACAAGCTTAAGGCCACGGCTACGCCCGATGAATTCATGAAGATTGCCGGTCCGCTAGCCAAGAAGAGCGGTCACGACTTCACGGTGGATGACGTGCTCTTCGTCATTTTCGGGGCCGAGATTGCCGAGAAGGAGCTCGAGGGAGTGGCTGGAGGATACGCACCACCCCTGCCAATCTGGCAAACCCCGAAGGCGAAGAACCCGAGCGGCAAGTGCACGCTGTTCTCCTCGTCGGGTGACTGCTGCTACGACTGGTAGACGCGAGTCGGTCACGCGACTCGTTCTCTACCTCACGTATCGCTGTCCCTATCGGTGCGCGTTCTGCGAGACGTACGCGCTCCGGGAGCACCTCACCCGAAGCGACCCGGGATTCCGCGAGCTCGATACCACCGAGCTGAAGCGCATTCTGCGCGGGGCGCGCGCCTACGGGGCACCGCACGTGATCTTTACCGGCGGCGAGCCGTTTGCCCGAAGCGATATCTACGACCTCATCGATTGTTGCACGGACGAGCGGCTTCCGCTCACCGTTCAGACGCGCCACACCTTCATCGCGGATGAGGTTCCCAGACTCCGTGCCGCCCGCACGCTCGGCGACCTGTCGTTCAGCATCGATTCGCACGATGCGAGCGTTGCGGACGAGCTCGCGGGCCGCACTGAGTGGTTCGACCGGTATATCTCAGGCATCCGGCTGCTGATCGCTGCGGGACTGCCGGTCTCCTGCATCTGCGTGATCAACAAGCGAAACGTCCACCAATTGGACGATCTGTTCTCGTTTCTGCACGACTTGGGTATGCCCAGCGTGTGGCTCCACGCGGTGACGCTGCCCACCGCATGTGCGGCCACCTACCCGCGGTACGATTTCCCCCGGGGTCTGGCACTGACGCTTTCGGACGACGAGCGGACGATCGCCCGGGAGGCGGAGCACCGCTGGGCGAGTCGACTCAACTTCGGATCCTCACTCGGCGCGGAGGGAAGCAGTCCCGTCCACGATCGACTAAGCCAGGCAGCCCGCTCCGCCGAGAACGGAGCGCGGCCCGCGCTTCGACCCGAGGACCTCCCACGAATATGCAGCGTGCTCAACGGCCAGATCTCGGTGCGGCCCGACGGCAAGGTGATCTACTGCGGGTTGGCACACGACATCGTGCTCGGCGACCTTCGCACGACCACCCTCCCCGACGTGGTCGACGGCTCCCGACTGCGCGACCTCTGCGATCCGCACCGGGAGTTGTTCGACACAACGGACTGCTTTGCATGCAGCGCCTTCGACCTGTGCACGCGGGTTGGCCGGTGCTACAAGCGCACGATCGCGCTGCACGGCACGTGCTTCGCCCCGGATCCGAAGCTGTGCAACCGCTTCCGCGGCGCCGGGTGGGACACCGAGAAGATAGCTGATGGAATGTTGGCCGATGCACCTTCGTGAGCCCGCAGCGGCCCGCATTCCTCGAACCCTGACCGCGGGGGTACCGGACTATCCACGACTGGTCCGGATCCATCTCGAGCTGACCTACCGCTGTGGCCGCGATTGCCTGTACTGCATCCAACGGGGGCTGGCTAGGGCATTGTTCGGCGACCTGGCGGGCGCCCGACGGCAGGAGATGACGACGTCGGAGATCGGCAGTCTCGTCGACCAGGCCGGCCAGCTTGGCGTCGAGTGGCTGAATATCAGCGGTGGGGAGCCGCTTCTGCGACGTGATCTCCCCGAGCTGATCCGTCGCGCGGCGTCGTGGGAGATCAAGACGGCCGTCCCGACGAAAAAATGCCCGACGGCCATCGAGCTGAAGCGACTCGCGGACGCGGGGCTCACGGTGATTGGGATCGGGCTCGATGCCGATCTACCTGAGATTGCCGACCGGCTGGTTCAGCAAGACGGCTACTTCGACGCGAGCGTCGAAAGCATCCGGGCTGCCAAGGCTCTCGGCCTTCAGGTCATGCTCCTTCCCGTCATTACGCGGCTCAACATCTCACGCTTCCCCAGGTACCTCGAGTTCGCGGCAGAACTGGGAGTCGACATCGTCAGGCCGCAGATCTTCGATGCTCGACCCATGCTCCGTCGGTCCTACGAGCAGGGCCGTGACCCGGACCAAGACGAGCGTCTGAGTCTGCAGCACCCTGCGATGGCGCTCCAGCTCCTCCGACGTCAGGACTCGCCGCTTCTCGAGCGCGACGAACCCGCACCCGCCGCGCACCAGCCGTACCCAACCCACTGCGCTATCGGCAAGGGCACGATGAGTGTCCGCCCCGACGGGAAGGTCTATTTTTGCCCACTGGTGGCCGACTTGGTCGTGGGAGATGTCCGGCGACAGTCCCTCGTAGATATCTGGTACGACGGCGCGATGAGAGAGGTCTTGCTCCCATCGCGCGAGCGATATCGCGACACCCTCTGCGGCGACTGCGTCCACTTCGAGGCGTGCACCGACGTCGGGCGCTGTGCCGCGCGGTGCCTGAACCGTCATGGACGGGTCTTCGCACCGGACCCTGCCATCTGTCAGCTGTCATGACTAGCGGCCCCGCGCGCCTCCCCGTGACCGTCGACTCGGAGTGGTATTTCCAGCCTCCGCACACGATCTACTACGCTGCCACGTACGCCTGCCGACGGTCTTGCGCCTACTGCAATCTCCACTCGATGGTCAAGACCCGGTATGGCAGCCATCGTCGAGCGCGAGCGCAGGAGATGGACCTCGCGACGGTGAGGCGGGTGCTCGACGAGGCGAGGTCCGCGGAGGTGCAGCTCGTCAAGATCAGCGGTGGAGAGCCCTTCGAGCGCACTGACATGTTCGAGATCGTTGCGTACGGCATCGAGTTGGGTTTGACGATTCTGCCGATCACGCGCCACACGTTCTCTCAAGCCGATGCAGACCGCCTTGCCGCTACCGGGCTCACCTCCATTGCCTTCAGCTTCGATTCCTTGCGACCGGAAACGAATCGGCGGCTTCACGGCTCACCGGGGCTGGGCAAGGAGCTGCTCGACAGCATCACTCGGCTCGTGGCCCGCGGAGTTCGCCCGCATATCACTGCCGTGATTACGCAGGAGAACGAGGCCGAGTACCCTGAGCTGGTACGGACGTTCAAGGAAATCGGCGCTCTGAGCGTATCCCCGACCATGCTGGTGGGCCCGACCTTCACGCTCCGATCCGAGGGCGTCGGATCCTTCGATGCGGCGCTATGCCTGGATCGGGTTGTGGTCGGTGCACGTGAGCGGCTCCTTCTGCGCATCAACGACGCCTACGGGATGCCGTCCGAGATCCCCGATGTGCCACGTCAGTACGGAAGCGTGTGTCCGGCCGCTGACACTGCGTTCATCAGCCCGGACGGATACATGTGCTACTGCGGGCAGACGACGGACCTGTTTTTCGGAAACCTGAAGCGACGAGGCCTGATGGACGTGTGGACGTCGGCGGAACGGCGGCGTTTGATGCGGCCCACCCGGGAGATGTACGAGGGTACGGAGTGTGAATCTTGTGACTTGTTCGACGACTGCAATTCCTTGGGCCGCTGCTACTACTCGACGATCATGCGTGGTCCCTTCTATCGAGCGGAACCAGGGCGTCTGTGTAAGCGGGTCGGCCGGCCCCCCCAGGGTGAACACCGACTCGCCCATCGAGCGGATGTTGAGGCCAGACGCCGTTAGGAGCCTCTGTCGCTCACGTGGGCGGAGGATCGTTGGATCGCCCTTCACAAACCGGCCGCGCGTGTGACCTGGGCAAGCCGTCGGGACCGCGGCACTTCACCGGGTTGCTGACACTCCTGCCTCACCCGATCCGTAGTGGAGAGAGTGGCGGCTCGCCGGGATTAACCTGTGCCGCGCAGCCCCCGCACCATACACGGCAGCCGGAGAGGCGCTGATGCGAGATCGGAAGATGATCCTGTTGGCGGTGGCATCGACGGCGGTCGGCCTGGGTGTCATGGTGGCGAGTCTGGTCGGGGACGGCTCCCCAACGACGCATGCCGTGGTGGCCAGCGCGACTGACACGCAACAACATCAGTTCGAAACGCTCCTGACGCACGAGGTGCCTCTCGCGGCCGGCGGCCGGCTGATCGTGAGCGTGCACGATGCTGACGTGACAGTAGAGTCGACCCCCGCGGCCACCCAGGTGGCGGTCGACGTGGGTGCCCGAGATGCCGCGTGGGCACGGGAGGTGTTCGACCGCATGGAGTTCGACGTTTCAGTTGACGGTAACGTTCTGACCGTCCGCTCGGGCGACCCGCATATCCAGCCCGGCGAATGGCGCGAGCGGGGCGGCACGGGGGTGAGAGTCCGAGTCGCCATTCCCCGTCAAATCGATGTGACGCTCGACACGGGCGACGGCGACGTCGTCATTGGCGACCTCGATGGTCACGTGGAGGTCCGGACCTCGGACGGCGACGTAAGCCTCGGCAGCGTACGGGGACCGGCCATCGTGGTCAACACATCCGACGGCGACGTCACTGCCGACCGCTTGGAGGCCGGCCACATCGAGGTTCGCACCAACGACGGCGACGTCATGCTCGAGCACGTGTCCGGATCCGTGGAGGCGGCAACCGGCGACGGGGACGTGTGCGTCCACCTCGAGGCGCCTGCTCCGGTCGTCGTCGGCACCGGCGACGGTGACATCTGCATCTCGACCGCCGGGCCGTTCGGGCTCGAGCTGGACCTCCAGGGTGGGGATCTCGACCTGCCCAGCGGTCTCAGGTTCGACGGCACGATCTCCCCGCGCGCGGCCCGCGGGTCGATCAACGGCGGCGGCCCGCTGATCACGGCCGTCACCGGCGACGGCACGGTGACGATCGAGATCGGCCAGCGCTAGAATCGTTGGATCGGTGGATCGATGGACGGCCCCACCAGTCGATCCATCGACCCCTACCGCCTACCCGCCCAATCGCCTAATTCCCGTGTACATTAGACCCCATGCGACCCCGCGTGACGTTCCTCGACCACCCGCTTCTCGAGCGTATCGTAGCCGAGGCGCGGGAGATCCTGTGTCGCCTGGGCGCGGAGATCCACAATTCCGGCGTGCTCGCGATGTTGGCCGATCACGGTGCCACGGTCAACACCGGCTCCAGCCGAGTGGTGCTCACTGAACGGATCATCGATTCGGCACTGAGTACGGTCGCACGCGGGTTCAAGCTGCATGACGTGATGGGTGACGTGGCGGGCGACCTGTCCGGTGACATGGTGCACTTCACACCCGGCTCGGCCGCCATCCAGTTTCTGGAACACGGCGCCCAAACGGCACGGCCGCCGACCGCCGCCGACTATGTCCGCTACGCCAAGCTCGTCACTCGACTGGACAACCTCGCGTTTCAGAGCACCTCCCTGGTGCCAGCCGACGTGCCGGACAAGATCTCGGACAGCTATCGGCTGTACCTGAGCCTCCTACTGGGTGAGAAGCCGGTGGTGACCGGTGCGTTCACCATCGAGGCCTTCCAGGTGATGCGGGACCTGCAGCTGGCGGTGCGCGGCTCGACGGATGCGCTGAAGGCCAAGCCGCTGACTGTTTTCTCGTGTTGTCCCACAGCGCCGCTCAAGTGGAGCGACGTGACGTCGCAGAACGTGGTGGACTGTGCCGAGCACGGCATCCCCGTAGAGTACGTCTCGATGCCGCTCCAGGGGTTCGTGGCACCGGTCACGATCGTGGGGACGCTCGTGCAGCACACGGCCGAAACGCTGAGCGGCATCGTGATCAGCCAGCTCACCAACCCCGGCACCCCGGCCCTGTACGGCGGCTCACCTGCGGCGTTCGACATCCGCTACGAGACGACGCCGATGGGCGCGGTAGAGACGATGATGGTCGAGTGCGCCTACAACGAGATCGGCAAATACCTTGGTCTCCCGACCCAGGCGTA
>JBFIHA010000031.1:0-36255 GCA_041602035.1 Gemmatimonadales bacterium
CCCAGTACCGGCCGCGTCCCACACCCCCGTGCCCTGATTGACCAGGGTGCGGGTGTCGAGGAACTTGGCGGTAGCCCCCGTGATCGTGAGCGTCGCCCCCGGGCCCACCCGGGTCGTGCCCGCCCCGCTCAACGTCCCGCCGCTCCAGATCATGGCGCCCAGGACGTCTACGGTGCCGGGACCGGTGACCTCGCCACCACTCAGATCCACGGCGACGGTGGAACCGAAGGTGGCTGCACTGTCCACGGTGAGCGTATTACCTGGTTGAGCGAAGGTCTGTGATCCGACGACGCCACCCATCTCCAGTGCGTTCACCGTCGCCGGCACATCGAGCGTCACGGTGTAATTGCCGTCCTGCTGGATGTACACCGTGTCGCTTGGTCCCGGAGGTGCTCCGGAACTCCACTTGGTGCCGTCACTCCAGTTGCCGTCCACCGGGCTGACCCAGAACACGCCACCGGTCACGGATGTGATATCGAACGCGACACTCGTGTCAGGCAGGAGCGGGGCGGCGGTGGCTTCGAGCGTGTACCCGACGCCCGGCTGATCGATGCTGAGTCCCGAGAACGTCGCCAGGCCGCTCGTGGCGGCCACGGTGGTGGTCCCCGACAGGGTACCGTTCCCCGGGTTGTTGGCGATGGCCACCGAGACCGATGCGGTTGTCGATGGGACGACGTTGCCGAAACCGTCCACGACGGCGACCACGAAATCGGGGATCGCGGCACCGGCCTGAGTGCTGGCGGGCTGGCTCTGGAATGTGACCGCAGCTTCCGAGGCCGGAGCTGCCGTCGCATTCATGGTCAGCGGTGAGCCACCAAGCCCACTGCTGGTCGCGGTCGCCGTTTGCGCTCCCGCGACCGGTCCCAGTGTCCACACGGACTGCGCTAGGCCGGTTGCGGCCGTCGTGGCGGAAACCGGCTCGAGTGAGCCGCCGTCGGCAGTCGCGAAGGTGACCACGATGCCGCTCACCGGATTGCCGAACAGGTCGGTGGTCTGAACCACCAAAGGCTGGGCCAATGCGGCTCCGACCGGGCCGTTCTGCGCATCCCCACTGACCAGCTCCAGCACGGCCGCCGGGCCGGCCACACCCGTGGCGATGAAGGTCACGCTCGGCGCAGCCGGGCTCGGTTGCGCCGTCGAGTCCGGCGACGAATCCGATGCGCCGCTGAGGGATGCCACCACTTCGTTCGCTCCGGCCGCGCTCCCCAGGGTCCACTCGGTGGCGGCGAAGCCATTGGCGTCGGTGACGCTGACGGCTGGGCTCACCGAGCCGTCATTCACGCTGACTGTCCACTGCACCGTCGCGCCGGCGACGGGATTCCCGTCGATATCCGTCGCCAGCACGACCAGGGGATCCGGAAGCGGGGTCGCGACCACGCCGGTCCCGTCGTCCCCGCTCACGATGGCGAGGTCGGTCGCGGGCTGGCCGATGGCCGTTGCCGTGACGGTCCCTTGCGCTGTCGGAAACTCCACGACGGTTGCCGTAACGGTCTGGACCCCGGCTGCGAGGCCCAAGGTCCACTGGAACGTCACGCGACCGGTCCCATCGACACCAGCCGAATCCGGCGAGACGGTCCCGCTCGATGCAGACAGCCGGACCCTCACGCGGGTGACGGGGAGCCCGTCCGCTGCCCGGACCTCGAGCACCACGGGATTGGGGAGGGCGGTGCCGATCAGGGCCGTCTGCGCGCCGCCGCTCAACACCATGATCTGGGTCGGCACCGGCTGCACGGATACCGACGTGGTGTCGGCCTGACCCGTGAGCAATGTGGCGGTGATGCTCGCGGCACCGCGCTGGGTGCCGGCGATCACCGTGCCTGCCGCCGGATCGGGGACGGTGGCCAGCGCCAGGTCCAGCGAGGCCCACTGGATAGGGGTATTGGGGATAGTGAGCCCGGCGTTGTCAAAGGCCTCAGCGATCAGGAGAACAGATTCGCCGCTGAAGAGATCAGGGCTCTCGGTGAGAATGCGAACGCCTGCTGCGTTGGATCCGATTCCCACGTATTGGAACGTCACCTCGGTTGGGACGACATTGCTCGGGTTCGTGGTAGCCACGACGGTCAGGGGTCCGCCCAGGAACACCGTGGCACCGCTGGGATCCAGGAGCTGGACCGTGAGGAGGAACTCCTCCGTTGCCGACGTCATCGTGACGGTGAGTGTCAGATCCACCGAGGTAGCGGTCGGCGAGATCGTGATGAGCGTGTCGACGGCGAACGTCGTGGCGCCGGGGCGTTGAAGTCTGATGCGCGCCGCCGCAATGGGCACGATGCCGGCATAGGCCGCGTCGAACACCGGAGCCACGGCCACATGTCCGGTGAGTGGCACGCTCGGGCCGGCCGCATCGTCGCCACAGCTGGCAGCGAACATCGCCGCAAGCAGCAGAGCGGTCGCCGTCGGGTGATGCAGCTGCCCGGGGCGGCGCGGACGCCGAGGCGCGGTCGGCAGAATGACTAGTCCCCCCGTTGGATCGGCTGGTGCGGCCTAGGGGAGCAAAATGTGCGCCCCGGTTCACGGCGCGACAAGGGGAACACCAGCGCGGATCGAGTCTCAGACGCTCCACGGTGTTGGGCGTCCGCAACAGGACATGGAGTACGCAGTGGTGCGGTAGAGTCAGTCGGGCTGCGGCACGCCGTGCTCGAGCCAACGCATCTCGTTCGCCATCACTCGCTGTGCTGTCCGGTAGGTATAGGCGTCGTTCTTATCGAACAGGCTGCGGAACCTGTCGCCAATTGTGCGCCGCGCGTGCCGACAGAAGGCGTCAGTCAGCGCGATGGCGGTGGCGCTTTGCGCCCGCTCCTCCGGCGACGTGGACACCTGGAGCATCCGCGCCCGGGCGCAAGCGGCACTCATGACGAACAGCTCCGCCCCGATATCGACGAGGCGAAACAGTACGGCCTGGCGTCGCTCGAGCTTGGGCCCGAACCGGACGATGGCGTGGAATAGGGAGCGTGCAAGGCGGCGTGACGTGCGGTTTACGAAGCGCATATGGCGCGCCAGCGCCCCGAATTCCGCGTAGCGGGGCCAGCGCCCCCACCCCAACCACCTCGCCGGGTACCACACGGCGTAGTAGAGTGCCGAACGGAACAATGCGCCAAGCTTCGCGCCGAGCGATGCTTCGGGGTCGACGATCGCCCCCGCGACCTTCAAATGGTCGTCGACGACCTCGCGGGCAATGAAGAGTCGCATGATTTCGCTCGAACCCTCGAAGATCAGGTTGATGCGGAAATCGCGCATCATTCGCTCCACCGGCTCGGGTATCTCGCCCCGCGCCTCGAGGCTCGACTCGGTTTCGTAGCCGCGGCCGCTTCGGATCTGCAGCGTGTCGTCGATGAGCTCCCAGCCCCGCTCGCTGTTCCACATCTTCGCCACGGCTGCTTCCAGGCGGATGTCGAACTTCTGCTGATCGGCCATGAGCGCGGACAACTCGGCAACCGCGTCCATGGCGAGCGTGACGGCGGCCATCCGGCCCAGTTTTTGGGCGATGGCATCGTGCTTGCCGATGGGATGCCCCCACTGAACGCGGTTCTGGCTGAACCGCCGCGCGATTCCCAGGCACGCTTTGGCGGCAGCCGCAGAGGTCGCCGGGATCGTGAGACGCCCCGTGTTCAACGTGATGAGAGCCAGTTTGAGTCCTCGGCCTTCCGCCCACAACACATTCTCTTTGGGAATGCGGACGTCGGTGAAGCGAAGATGCGCGTTCTCGATACCGTGGAGTCCCATGAAGTGGCATCGGTGCGCCACTTCCACGCCTGGCCAAGACGACTCCACGATGAAGGCCGTAATGCCACTGTTCGGCACGGCAGCCATGACCACCATGACGTCGGCGATCGTGCCGTTCGTACACCAGAGCTTCTCGCCGTTGAGGACGTAGGTCTTCCCATCCTCCGTCGGGACAGCGGTAGTCGTCATCCGTGCCGGATCGCTCCCGACGTCGGGCTCGGTAAGTGCAAATGCGCTGATCGCTCCGGCAGCAAGGCGAGGCAGGTACTTGGCCTTCTGCGCTGGCGTCCCGAATAGCTTGAGTGGCTGAGGGACGCCAATCGACTGGTGCGCCGACAGCAGCACCCCGATCGAGCTCTCGTAGCCCGTCGCCAGGGAAATGGCCCGGTTGTAGATCGCCTGGGAAAACCCGAGGCCTCCGTACTCCTCGGGGATCTTGATCCCCAGGCATCCCAGATCGATCAGACCCTTCACCACGTGCTCGGGGATTTTGGAATTCCGGTCGATGGCCGCGGCGTCGACGTTGGCTCGGAGAAACGCCTCGAGCCGCTCGAGCCATGGGGCGGCCCGTGCCAACTCGTCGGCGGGAATCCGCGGGAAGGGGTGGATCAGCTCCAGATGCAGCCGTCCGTTGAACAACTGCTTCAGGAAGCTCGGTGCCGTCCATTCGGTTTCCCGTGCCGCCTCGGCGACCCGGCGCGCCTCACGTTCACTCACGCCGGACGGCGACTCCGGTCCCGTGCTGGGTGCGACCGTTGCCATGACTGCTCCGCTGGCTGGGGAGTCTCGTTGGTGACGGACGCCCAGGTCCGTCGGCTCACCTAATATACGCGCGTGGAAATCGCGGGATGGCCGCAGCGGTTGCGCCGGGGGAGCTGCGTGGGCAACATTCGGCGGCGCCATTCACAGGACTCTCCGGCCATGTCCCGCACTGTGCTCGCGGCGACGCTCGTCGCCATGTCCCTGGTCCCATCCGCGACAGCGCAAACCACTCGCCGGCCGCTGAGCGTCGACGATTTTCTGGCGCTGGAGCGCGTCTCGGACCCACAGGTGTCGTCCGACGGACAATGGGTCGTGTACACGGTGATCACACCCGATCTCGCCGCGAACACTCGCTCGAGTGACCTCTGGCTGGTTCCCACGGATAGCGGCACACCCAGGCGGATTTCCGATCGCCGCTACGGGGGGCGGGCGGCTCGCTGGTCGCCGGACGGAACGCGGATTGCGTACGTCACGTCCCGGGGCGGTCCCTCGCAGATCCGGGTCTACAACACTCGCACGCGGCAATTTCGAACACTCACTTCGCTCAGCACGGGTGCGGACGGTGTCATTTGGTCGCCCGGGGGCACGCATCTGGCGTTCGTGTCGGATGTGGCACCGGAGTGCTCGGACGAGGCGTGCAATCAGCGCCTACTGGCCGAACGGGCGGCGCGCCGTACGCAGGCGCGGATCTACGACGAGCTGCTGTTCCGCCATTGGAACACCTGGGAGGATGGGCTGCGCAGTCACCTCTTCGTGGTGCCATTGGCTGGTGGAACGCCCATCGACGTGACGGCGGGTCTGGACTTCGACATCCCCGTGCCGCCATTCGGCGGGTCGAGCGACTACGCGTTCATGCCCGATGGTCGCTCCGTGGTGTACACGGCCAAGGTGGGAAACGATCGGGCCTGGCACACCAACAGTGACATCTTTCAGGTTTCCATCGACGGCGGAGAGGCCACGAACCTGACCCGCGGGCTGCTGGGTGGTGAGCGGCATCCTCTTCCCTCGCCCGAGGGTTCACTCATCGCGTTCCTGTCGCAAGAGCGGGCGGGGTTTGAATCGGATCGGTGGCGCCTGATGGTGCTCGATCTCTCGTCCCTGCGGGTGCGGGAAGTCCCGCGGCAGTTCGATCGGTCGGTCGACGCGTTTGCGTGGCTCCCCAACGGGCGTGAGTTCATTCTCACGGCCGATGATCGGCAGCGTGGGGCAGTGTTTCGCGCCGGTCTGGACGGGACGGTACAGCGCCTCCTCACCTGGGGGAACACCGGGCAGCTCTCCCTGGCTGGCGACGGCAACACGGTCGTCTTCGTGAATGACGCCATGCACCGACCCGGACAGGTCTATGCGTGGCGGTTGGGGGGCGGTGGTGAGCCGAGGGCCCTGACGTCGATCAACGCCGAGCGGCTGCGCGACGTCGTGATGCACCCGGCGGAGGATATCAGTTGGGTCGGTGCCGACGGATACACGGTCCATGGCCTGCTGGTGCGCCCGCCACAGTTCCGACGCGGCAACCGGTATCCGCTGCTCGTCCTCATTCACGGTGGTCCACAGGGCGCCTGGCTGGACAACTTCCATTCACGTTGGAACGCGCAGCTGTTCGCGGCCCCGGGGTACGTCACGGTGCTGCTCAACCCTCGCGGATCCACGGGTTTTGGACAGCGCTTCACGGACGAGATCTCCAGAGACTGGGGTGGAAAGGTCTTCATTGACATCATGGCCGGTGTCGAGCACGCGGCCCGCCTGCCGTACGTTGACTCGACCCGCATCGCCGCCG
This sequence comes from Gemmatimonadales bacterium, assembly GCA_041602035.1. Taxonomy (GTDB): domain Bacteria; phylum Gemmatimonadota; class Gemmatimonadetes; order Gemmatimonadales; family GWC2-71-9; genus JAOTVV01. The sequence continues at coordinate 6,257 of JBFIHA010000031.1, forward strand.
CCGGAGGCTCCTACGGCGGATACATGGTGAACTGGATCAACGGCAATTCCAACCGGTTCGATGCGCTGATCTCGCATGCCGGTGTCTACAATCTCGAGGCCTTTTACGGTGCGACGGAGGAGCTGTGGTTCCCCGAGTGGGAGTTCGGCGGCCCCCCATGGGTGGAGCGAACCTACTACGAGCAGTGGTCGCCACACCGATTTGCGCGCAACTTCGGTACGCCGACCCTCGTGATACACGGCGCGCTGGACTACCGGGTCCCGGACACACAGGGGCTCCAAATGTTCACGGCGCTGCGTCGCCGCGGCGTGCCGGCCCGCCTCCTGTATTTCCCCGACGAAGGCCACTGGATCGGCAAGCCGGACAACCAACGCCTGTGGTGGTCCGAGGTACAGGGGTGGCTCGCCCGGTATCTGAGCGGGTCGGTTCCCTGACAGGCTTCGGCGCGCTTCCACGCCTCGACGTGCGGCATCATTGCGTGCGGCCGAGATGATCGACCCGCTGTATCGGTCACGTTCCGGTGCCGGAGCGGAGCTTGGACGGCAAGTGTACAAGCGGCTGCGTCCGCCGGTCGTCGTCGTCGGCGTGACGCCAACCGGTGTCGAAATCGCCGCCGGTGCAGCGAAGGCTCTCGATGTGCCCTTTGATGTCGTCGTCACTGCGCACGTGCGGATGGAAGGGATCGGGATCCTGGGAGCGGTGGCGGAGGACGCGAATGCCGTGTTGGATTCGGCATTCCAGCCGAGGTTTGGCGTCATGCAGGCGCTCAATGAGGCGATCGAGCGTGCAAGGCGGGTCGTCAAGACCGACCGAGTGCTGTTTCGCGGCCAGCGGCCCCTGCGATCGGTGGCCGGCGTGGACGTGGCAGTGGTGGACGGCCATCTCACCGTACCGTGGAAGGTGTTGGCGGCGACCGAAGCGATTCTGGAAGGCCATCCGAGGCACGTGATCATCGCCGCACCGGTGAGCACTCAATCCGTGCAGGAGCGTTTGCGTGCTAGACGCGTCGAATTCCTGTGTCCAACCGTGCTCCCGGACCCGGGCGGCCACCCGCGCCCGTTCGGCGATCCTGACGACCCCAGCGCGGAACGTCTCCGCAGCATCATCATCGCGCGTGAAGCGGCGTAGTCGCCTTCTCAGCCTCGTGATGGTCTGTGCCGCGCTACCGGCCGAAGGCCAGCTGACCCCACCGTCGACTGGCGGGGCGCCGCAATTCGACGTCCTGCTTCAGCAGGTGGCCGAGAACCGGCGCATCCTCCTGATCGGGGCGCATCCGGACGACGAAGACACTGCGCTCTTGGCCTTGCTCGCCAGAGGGTATGGTGCGCAGGCAGCCTACCTGTCGCTCTCCCGGGGGGACGGCGGACAGAATCTGATCGGTCCGGAGCTTGGTGTGGGGCTCGGCATTCTCCGCTCGCGGGAGCTGGAAGCGGCGCGAAGCATCGATGGTGGACGCCAGTTTGTGACCCGGGCATACGACTTCGGATACAGCCGCTCGGTCGACGAAACGGCATCGCTGTGGCATCCCGATTCGATCCTGAAGGATGCGGTGCGCATCGTGCGGCGCTATCGACCGCACGTCATCGTCTCCGTGTTTTCGGGGACCAACCGGGACGGACATGGTCAGCATCAGATGGCTGGCCGGATTGCCCACGAGGTCTTTGAGGCCGCCGGGGACGCACAGCGCTTTCCCGAGCTCGAGCGCGAGGAAGGCCTCACGCCGTGGATGCCGGTGAAGCTCTATCGGTCGGCCCGATTCCAGGCCGGTGATGAGCGCGTGGATCTGAACACCGGAGCGTTGGATCCTCGGATCGGCCTCACGTACCACCAGGTCGCGATGGCCAGCCGGTCGCGCCACAGCTCTCAAGACATGGGCCGCTCGCTTCCCATCGGTCCGCAACGAACTGGCGTGGCGCCTGTCACGGATCGGACCGGGACGGCGTCGCGGGATCTCCTGGCCGGCATCCCCCGTGACACGTCATGGCTGACCTCGCTCGCCGACTCCCTGCGCGAGGCCGTGGCCCCGGTACGCCTGGCGTCCGCCGTTCCCGTGCTGAACGGCGCGCGTGAGCGGTTGCGGAGGGAGACGGGCGATGCGCGACTCGATTCCCTCCTGCAACAGGCGATCGCGATTGGCGCGGGGCTCGTCATGGACGTGACGACGGACGTCGAGCGGGTCGCCCCGGGCGGGAGAGTGAATGTGCGGGTGCAGGTCTACAATGCCGGTCCGTACGCCGCCGAGGTGCGCGGCATCCGGTTATCCGGTCCTGTGGGATGGCAACTGGAGGTCGACGAGACCTACCGACCACTCCCCCCGGGATCGGACCTCGACGTGCAGCTCGCGGTTCAGGTGCCGGCCGGCGCCCGACCGAGCCAACCCTACTTTCTGCGACGTCCCCTCCGGGGGGGGATGTACGACTGGGCCGACGTGGAGGCCGGAGTGCGAGGTGAACTGTTCGAGCCGCCCATGATGAGCGGAACAGCCGTCGTTCATATCGACGGCGAGCTTCCGATCCGGTTGTCCAGGGAGGCGACCTATCGAATCACGGATCAAGCGGTCGGTGAAGTGCGGCGTCCACTCGTCGTCGTGCCGGCCGTGGGTGTCCGCCTCATGCCGGCGGTCACGGCCTGGTCGACGCGTGTGGCCTCGCCGCGCCTCTTCTCGGTGACCGTGACGCAATACGGCCATCAACCGGCGGATGGAGCAGTGGTGCTTGACATCGAGCCGTGGGGGGTGCGGCAGTCGCAGCCGGTGTCGCTCCTCGAGATCGGGGAATCACGTACGTACACCTTCGAGGTGCGCCGGCCGGTCGCCGTTGCTGACGGCTCGGCGGCGGTACGGGCTTCGGTGGTGACGGCCGAAGGGAGCACGTACTCGTCGACGGTGGAATCGGTCATCTATCCCCATGTACGCCCCACTACCTGGCTCCGGCCGGCAGCCGGCACGGTTCGCATCGGAGACATTGCCATCCCGGAGCTTCGCTCGGTGGGGTATATCCGTGGCGCGTCGGACCGCGTGCCCGAGGCGCTCGTGGAAATGGGGCTGCCGATTCGCGTGCTCGATGCCGACGAATTGGCTCACGGAGATCTGCGGCGCCATGACGTCATCGTCGTGGGGAGTCGGGCGTACGAAACCGACAGTGCGCTCGCGCGACACAACGACCGATTGCTCAGCTACGTCCGCGAGGGCGGCCGTCTCGTGGTGCAGTATCAGCAATTCCAGTTTGCCCGGGGCGGGTATGCTCCATACCCGATCGAGATGGGCCGGCCCACGGCTCGCGTGACCGACGAGCAGGCGCCGGTTGCGATCCTCGATCCCTCTCATCCTGTGTTCCGCCTACCCAATGAGCTCGAGCAGACCGATTGGGATGGATGGCCGCAGGAGCGAGGTCTGTACTTCGCCGGATCGTGGGATGACCGGTATGTCCCGTTGCTGGAGATGGCGGATCCGGGCATGCCTCCGCTGCGCGGCGCGCTCCTGGTGGCACGCTATGGCGAGGGAACGTACGTATACACCGGCCTCAGCTTCTTCCGTGCCCTTCCGGCTGGCACCACTGGGGCATTTCGTCTCTTCCTGAACCTCCTGGCCTGGAAGGGATGAGGGTGAGAGAGCCCCCGCACTCCACGACCGGCAAGCCCCAATCCGCGCGCAACCGCTTCCGCCGGACCCTGCTGCGCGTGCTGGTGGTACAGGCGGTTGCCCTCCTCGTGCTGTGGCTCCTGCAGGTCCGGTACGGCTGATGAGCGAGACGGCGTGCACCCGATAAACTGGCTCATCGTCGGTGGCTACTTGCTCTACGTCGTCGTGGATGGTGTACGCCGATCGAAGGGCACCGACCGCATCGAGGGCTACTTCCTGGCCAATCGGAGCCTCCCCTGGTGGGTCGTCGGACTCTCAGTGATGGCCACGCAGCTCTCGGCGGTGACCCTCATCGGCACGACCGGCCAGGGGGCGACCGACGGCATGCGCTTCGTCCAGTTCTACTTTGGCCTGCCGCTCGCGATGGTGATCCTTGGCGTCACCCTGGTGCCGTTCCTTCATGGGTCCAAGGTGTTCACGGCCTACGAGTACCTGGAGCGCCGGTTCGACGCGAAGACCCGGTCGCTCACGAGCTTTCTGTTTCTGCTTTCCCGCGGCATGTCGGCCGGGACGATCCTGGCCGCTCCCGGCGTCGTGTTCTCGGCCGTCTTCGGTGTGGACCTGGTGTGGTCGGTGGCCCTGATCGGCGTGCCGACCGTTCTCTACACGATGGTGGGTGGTGTGCAGGCGGTGGCGTGGGTCGACGTCAAACAGATGGTGCTCATCGTGGTGGCGCTGGTCGCGGTGGTCGTGGTGCTGCTGGTCCAGTTGCCAGTGGACCCGGACGATGCGCTCAGGATTGCGGGTGCCACCGGACGGCTCGATGTCTTCGATTTCTCGTTCGACGTGAACCAGACCTACACGTTCTGGTCGGGGCTGATCGGCGGGACCTTTCTGATGCTCTCGTACTTCGGCACCGATCAGAGCCAGGTCCAGCGGTACCTCACGGCGCGGTCCGTGGACGAGGCACGGACCTCACTGCTCATGAGCGCGTATTGGAAGATCCCGCTTCAGGCGCTCGTGTTGCTGGTGGGTGTCCTCGTGTTCGTGTACTACCTCTTCCAGCCGAGCCCGCTCCTCTTCAATCCGGCGCATGAAGCACGGGTCCGCACCGCCGACGCGACGGCGTACGAGTCCCTGGAGGCCCAGTACGCCGAGGCATTCCGCTCCCGGAACGCCGCCGCGCGTGCCGTGGCCGATGCCCGGGAGACGGGGGACGCCCTGGCCGTCGTCGCCGCGGCCGATGCCTTCCGTGCCACGGAGGCCGAAGCACGCGGCGTGCGCGGTGAGGCGCTCGCGCTGGCCGAACGCGTTACCGGCGAGCCGTCTCAGGACGTGAACTACGTGATCCCGCGCTTCGTGCTGCACGAGCTTCCCATTGGCCTCGCCGGGATCTTCATTGCAGCCGTGATGGCGGCCGCCATGTCGAGCATCGCCGCTGAGTTGAACTCCTTGTCGACGGCCACCGTGATCGACTTCTATCGTCGGTGGTTTCGCCCCAGCGAGTCGGACAGCCACTATCTGACTGTCTCGAAAGTGGCCACGGCGGTGTGGGGCGTGTTCGCCTGCGTGGTTGCGGTCTATGCGGCCACGCTGGGCTCGCTCATCGAGGTCGTGAACCGGTTCGGATCGTTCTTCTACGGTTCGATCCTCGGTGTGTTTCTGCTGGCGATGCTCCCGGGGTCCCGCGCTCCCGGGGCCTTCGTGGGATTGCTGGTCGGCATGGGGGCGGTAGCGACCGTGACCTTCGGGGCCCCGTCCGTGTCCTTCCTGTGGCACAACGTGGTTGGTGCGGTGACCGTGGTTGCGGTCGGGGTCATCCTGAGTCGGGCGCTCCGATCCACCACGGCGCCTCTCTCATGAGGCATTGCGTGCGGTGAGGAAGCTCGCCGTGCTCATGGCTTCGGCCTTCGTGGACATGCTCGGCTTCGCGATGGTCTTCCCGCTCCTCCCGTTCTACGCGCTGCGCCTGAACGCCGAGGAGTGGGTGATTGGTTGGATGATCGCGAGCTTCTCTATCATGCAGCTCGCGTCGGCCCCCCTGTGGGGGCGGTTCTCCGATAACCTTGGCCGCCGCACGTCGATTCTCGTTGGCCTTGGCACGTCGGCAGTGGCGTTTCTGGTCTTCGGGTTCGCCGTGAGCATCGGGATGCTGTTCGCGTCGCGCATCGTGCAAGGATTGGGGGGCGGGACGACCGGCGTGCTCCAGGCCTACGTGGCTGACGTCACCGAGCCCAAGGATCGGGCCAAGGCGCTCGGCTGGCTGTCGGCCGCGACCGGGGCGGGGGTAATGATCGGCCCGGCCATCGGGTCGCTCGCGTTCAAGTGGGGCCACGAAGTCCCAGGCATCGTCGCAGCGTCGCTGTGTGTGTTGAACATCGCTTTCGCATGGCGCTGGCTTCCGGAATCCTATCCCGGGGCCCAGGTGGGTGCCGGTGGTGCAAGCCAACCCGCGACCCGGTCCATCCGGGTCATGATCATTGAAATCCTCCGCGCCCCAGGGTCCGAGATCTCGCTGCTGATCTGGACCTACGCCGGTGGCATGCTCGGCTTCATGTCGATGACCGGCGTGCTCGCGCTCTACCTCGCCAGCGACTTCGGCGTGACCGAAGAGTCGATCTTCATCTTTTTCGTGTACCTGGGTGCGATCGGCGTGATCATGCGCGCCGTGCTCCTCGGGAAGCTGGTCGACTGGCTTGGTGAGGTACGGCTCATGCGCGTGGGCGCTGTCCTCCTCGCCGTCGGTCTGGTGGCCATTCCGCTCCCGCGTACGGTGATCTCACTCGGGATCGTCCTGGGTCTCGTTCCCATCGGCACGGCCTGCCTGTTCCCCGCGGTATCGGCGCTCATCTCACACCGGGCGGAGAAGCACGAGCTCGGCCAAACGCTCGGTGTCCAACAGGCCTTCGGAGGGGTCGCTCGGGTGATAGCACCCATCTGGGCGACGGCGGCGTTCGGTGCGCTGGGTGTGGGCGTGCCCTTCTACCTGGCCGGAGTGGTCGTGGCCCTGGTGCTCGTCGCCACCCTCGGGGTCAAAGTCCGGGAGCCGGTTCCGGAACCCGCAGCGGTGATGGGAAAAGGCGACGCGTAACCGGGACCAACGGCCGCATCGGCTCCCGCAGGACCGTCAACGCGTGCGCTGAAGGTGGGTGGTGAGGAAGCGGAGCACTCTGTCGCGGTACGGGGTTCCGCCGACGTCGTAGGTGTCGTTGTGGCCGGCTCCCTGCAGCACGAAGAACTCCTCGGCCCGACCGGTATCGGCCACGGCTCTCCCCATGTCGATCGGCGCGATCCAGTCGTCGGTACCGTGAATCACGAGCAGCGGCACTGTCAAACGTCCCGCGCGATCCAGGTTGTTGAGGCCGAGATTTACCAGGCCCGGTGGCACCAAGGCGTAGTGTTCTCGAGCCATGTCGCGTCCGGTGGTGAATGCCGATTCGAGCACGACGGCTGCCACGGGCCGCTCACCCGCGAGGTACAGCGCGACCGCGCTTCCGATGGATCGCCCATATACGGCGATACGCGTCTCGTCTAATTCGGGTTGCCGCACCACGAAATCCCACGCGGCCTCGGCGTCTCGGTAGACCCCGCGCTCTGTCGGCTCGCCGTCGCTCTGTCCGTACCCGCGATAGTCGAGCGCGAGCAGTCCCACCCCCGGCGGACGGAATTCGCGGATGATGGAGCCGATCCCGCCGACCGTCTCCATGTTGCCATGAAACCAGATGACGGCGGGAGCCTCCGCGCCAGGCCCCGGAGCGGGCGCTGGCGGCAGGTACCATCCTCGGAGGGCGACACTGTCGGTCGTGAGTACCGTCACGATACGGCCGTCGGGCATCCCGAAGGCACTGGGGGGTGGGAGTGGCCCACCGGGTGCCGGGAAGGCGATTCGGTGCTGAAACCGCCAAGCGAGAAACATGACGATGGCGTAGCCGACCACGAGAATGGCAAGCACGCGGAGGGCGATCGAGAGCATACGCGTGTAGTTCCGCACTGGCGTTTGGGTAACCGGCTTCCGTGTCAGTGAGCCTCGAAGTCGGTGGCGGCCGCCACCGGGACTGCATGCCGGTCCGCACAATCACGTCGCGCAGCCGCAATCCAGATCCGTATCTCCGCAGGCGACGGTCTGACGTACGGTCGTCCCTCGCGGCGGTTCCGCTGCGCCCCCTTCACCGCGTTCCACAGGAAACCCGGTGTCTGGCGAGCGAGCGAGCACACGGTTCGGACGTCGATCTCAGCGAGGGTCTCGGCATGAGTGCTGCCGATCCCCCGCAGCGTCACCAAACGCGCCCACGCCGTCATCGTCGTCGCCACATCGGGTGGAAGACCGGCGCGGTCCGCCACCAGGTACGCTTCTGCCGACGCAAGTCGGAACACGGAAGAGTAACCGCTTTTTCGGAGCTGTTGCAGTTCAGCGGAGGACAGGTGCCGCGCGTCACGGAGACGCGGCGTCGTTGACGAGATCGTGCGCTGCTCCATGCCTGCCAGCGCGAGCGCGACAAAGACGATGGCGGCCAGCCACGTCGCTCCGCGCTTCCAGCGGGCAGGTGCCGTGAAGGTCCCACCAGCCACTGGGATGGCATGTCCCATGGAACAGAGAAGATGGTAGAGCGCCCACGCTTCCAGTGCGAAGAACGGAAACCCCAGGAATCCGAGCGGTGGCATTTCGAACAGCTTCAGGTGCTCGAGCCACGGGACGGTATAGATCCAGTGGCCTCGAGCAACGGAGTTGAGTGCCTCCCAGAGCACGCCGATACTCAGCCCGCCGATCATGAGCCGTCCGATGCGACCCCAATCGCCCCGCGCCGCGTCCGCCAGGAGCGACCATTGGGGAGACCGACGATGCACCACCGGGTCGGCGAGGAGCCAGGCGGCCCCCCAGATGAGTGGAAAGAACACCTGCGGCCAGGCGGCCGAGAGGCCGAAGCTCACCACACCGAGCAGCATTACGGGGCGCCGATGAACGGCACGAAATGTCAGCGGTCGCGTGTGCCACGAGTGCCCGACACCGATCGCGGCGAGGACGCGTTCGGCAAGGACCACCGCCGGGACCACGGTGGCAAACGAAGCCAGAACTCCAATCCAGCGCTCCACGGGCGTGGGGGGGAGAAAGACGTAGTACCAGTTCTGCAGGCGGAAGTTGGCGACTTCAAAGGCCAGCCAGATCACCGCCGACCAGGCGAACAGCGACACGACGCGCCGCGGACTCCCAAGGAGTCGTCCGCGCCCGGTGCTCGCATGGACGAATTCGTCGGCGAGCACGAGGATCGGGTACCAGGAGACGACATAGAACCACGTTGGCACGGGCTCGATGCCAAGGGCGAGGAGCACCCAGCCGGAACCAAGGATCACCAGTGCGACGATGGCACGCATGTGATCAAGGTGGCGAATGCTGCCCGCCTTCCGCCAGCGTCCGGGTTGCCCCGTCCCTCGTTCGCCGATTGATTGCTGGCCATGGCGGACACCACCTTGCTCTGTCGCGATCTGGTCAAGCGCTACGGGGATGTCACGGCCGTCGATGGGTTGGATCTCGAAGTGCACGCCGGGGAGTGCTTTGGGATGCTCGGCCCGAACGGCGCCGGGAAGACCACCACGATCGAGATCCTTCAGGGCCTGCTCCCGCCGGACGCTGGACGGGTCGAAGTCCTCGGACGGATGTGGGATACGCACGAGCACGAGCTGCGTCAGCGGATGGGGACACAGCTGCAAGAGACCAAGCTTCCGGACAAGCTCACCGTTGAAGAAGTGGTCGCGCTGTTCCGCAGCTTCTACCGCCGCGGCAAGACCGTCGATCGTGTTCTCGAAGAGGTGCAGCTGCTGGAGAAACGCGGGGCGTGGGTCAGCCGGCTCTCAGGAGGGCAGCGGCAGCGACTCGCCGTGGCCTGCGCCCTCGTGAGCGAGCCGGACGTGCTGTTCCTCGACGAACCAACGACCGGACTGGACCCGCAGTCCCGACGGCAAGTGTGGAGCATCATCGAGCGGTTCCGCTCCGGAGGCGGCACGACGCTGCTGACCACGCACTACATGGAGGAAGCGGAGCGCCTCTGCGACCGTGTGGCGATCGTCGATCATGGCAAGGTGATTGCCCTCGGGACGCCGCGGGAGCTCATCGAGTCGCTCGGAGCGGAGCACGTGGTGGAGTTCGCCATTGACAACGAGGTGGTGGTGTCCGACGAGGTCTATCTCGACCTCGCCGGGGTCGAGGGGGTGACCCACGACGACGGGAAGACCCGGTTGACGGCGAGTCAGGTTCACGTCGTTATCCCGGAGCTCATGCGGGCCCTCGAGCGTCGGGGAGCGACCCTGGACGAGCTCACCACCCACCACGCGAGCCTCGAAGATGTCTTCCTGTCACTCACCGGGAGACACCTGCGAGATGGATAGCCTGCGCTCCCGGCCCATCGTTCACCTCACCTTGTGGCGCGTGCGGGAGTTCACACGCGAGCCCGAAGCCCTCTTCTGGGTCTTCGCGTTTCCGATCCTCCTCGCATTCGCTCTCGGCGTGGCGTTCAAGGGCAGGGGACCGGAGATCATCCGGGTGGCGGTGGAAGACCGTGAGGGTGCGCTCGCGACGGCCACTGACCTGCAACAGTCCGCGCGTCTGGAGCCGGTGATCCTCGACTCGGCGGAAGCGCACAACCAGCTCCGGATGGGGAAGGTCGCGCTGGTGGTCCGTCCGGGAGAGCCGGTTCTGCTGCGGTACGACTCCACTCGCGCAGAGAGCGAGATGGCGAGGATGGTCGTGGGCGATGCCCTCCAAGACGCCGCGGGGCGTCGCGAGGCCCGGGTCATTGCCAACGAAACCGTGACCGAGCCAGGCGCGCGCTACATCGACTTCCTCATTCCCGGACTGCTCGGGCTCAACATCATGGGCACCGGGATGTGGGGCGTGGGCTTTGGCATCGTGAAGGACCGTTCGCAAAAGCTTCTCAAGCGGTTCATGGCCTCCCCCATGCGGCGGTCACAGTACTTGCTCTCGTTCGTCCTCGCCCGGCTCGTGTTTCTCGGGCTCGAGGTCGCCGCGGTGCTCCTGTTTGGGCACCTCGTGTTCGGCGTTCCGCTCCGAGGGTCCATCGTCACGGTCACGATCATCGTGGTGCTCGGGGCGATGACCTTCGCCGGACTGGGCCTCCTGGTGGCGAGTCGATCCAAAACCGTCGAGGGAGTCTCCGGCCTCATGAACCTCGTGATGGTCCCGATGTGGATCTTCTCCGGGGTGTTCTTCGCCTACTCGCATTTCCCCGAGGCTGTCCAGCTCTTTGCCCGGATCCTGCCACTTACGGCGCTCAACGACGCCTTGCGGGCCGTGCTGCTCGACGGTGCGTCGCTGGCAGCCACCGCCGGGCTGCTGGCCGTGCTCCTCTTCTGGGCGAGCGCCGGCTTCGGTGTCGCGCTCAAGGTCTTTCGGTGGGAGTGACCGGTTGAGATCTGTTCGGGTGGGCGGTCCGCCGTCAGGGGGCTCGCGTGCCGAGGAGATCTTGCACGGCCTGCACGACCGCATCGCCGTGCGTGAGTGGGAGGCCGTGACCGGCTCCCTCCACGATCCGGAGTTCGCCTCGCGGTAGCCGCCGAGCGAGATCCTCGGCTACTGACACCGGAAACAACAGGTCCTCGGTTCCGTGGAGCACAATGGTTGGCACCTGGATGGCGGCGAGTCGGTCCCGCACATCGAATCCATCCATGGCAAGCCGATACGACCGCATGGCGCGCCAATCGGTATTGCGCCATCCGGCCAAGTCCAACGCTACGTCGCTCGGATCGGTGAGGGTCCGGAAATCCACGCGGCCCACCTCCATCCGTCCTCTCGTCACGATCGCCTGCACGGCCCGTGTGACCCAGCTGAGGTTCCAGAGCGGCATGAGCGGTTTGAGCGGCAGCCGCCGCCCGCGGTCCGTGCCGCCAACGCGAAGCCTGGCGGCCTCGAACATTGGCCCGGCAGTCGTTCCAATCAGCAGGAGGCCGTCCACCCGCGCGAGTTCGGGATGGGGGCCACCCGCCTCCAGAAGCCAGGACAGCGCGAGCATGCCTCCGAAGCTGTGGCCGATAGCCAATCGGTGCGATGCGCGCCACGTCGGCTCGACGCGGAGCGCGGACTCCAAGTGGTCGATGTATGGTCGAAACCCAACCGGGCGATCGCGGTACGCCGCCCGAACGTCGAGTTCGTTGAAATCCACGGCGATCGTAGGGAGGTCGAGCGGAGGCATGACGGTGGAATTGAGCGTCATGCCGGACAGCACCAGAGCGGCAACGCCTGATTCGAGGCGCTCGTGGGCGGATGGGCCGCTCTGAGCAGGGGGATCCTGCCGAAACTCCACCGACGTTGACTCCGTAGGAGAACAGAGCTAGGGTTAACGGCGTTAAGTTAACACTGTTAACCTGGTTTTGGTTCTCGGCAAGACGATGGCGGGCACATGACGGTCAACCAGACGGCGACGCGGCGCAGTGCGGATGTGGAGGCGACGATCCTGGCAGCCGCGCGCGATGTATTGGCACAGCGGGGCATCGATGGGCTGTCGATGCGTGCCGTGGCCGAACGCGTTGGCGTGAGTGCCACCGCGCTTTACCACTACTTCGAGAACAAGGATGCCCTGGTTGAACGGGTGGTCCAGAGTGGATTCCAGCGCTTTGGCGAGTACCTGCAGCAGGCTGCGGAGCACCATCCTCGAGGCTCGCTGGAGCGGGTCCGGGCACTGGGCGAGGCGTACGTGCGCTTCGCCCTCGAGAACCAGGCTTACTTTCGCGTGCTGTTCAGCCTTCGCCCGGGTCAACCGCAGCGAATCGCCGATCTCCCGGACGGTGGGGGGTATGGGCTGCTACGCGCGGCCGTCGTGGACGCCATGGCGGCGGGGACCATGCGTCGTGACGACCCGGACCTCGTGGTGATGTATCTGTGGAGCATGACGCACGGCTTGCTGACCATCGCCATGGCGTGTCGGATCGAGGAGTGTCCGGAGCTTGGCCCGGGGTTCACTGGTCGTCAGCCGCTCGACCTTTTCAGGGCGTTCGGGACGTTCGTGCATGAGGGACTCGCCCGGCAACCGGCCGGGGCGCACACCCGGAACAGCGGGGAGGGATCATCGTGAGGGGGAGAACCACACGGTTTGGAATCGGGGTGGCGGCGATCATCGTAGGCGGGGCCGCCGCGGGTCTGGTCGTGCCGCTGGAGGCGCAGGAGGAGTCCTACTCCTTGCGCCGCGCCATCCAGGTGGCATTGGCCAACAGCAAGACGGTGGCCGATGCCGAGTACGGGTTGGCGATCGCCGAGCAGCAGGTGCGCGAGGCGTGGTCGGCGGCCATGCCGAGTATTTCGGGAAACATGTCCTATTCCCGCAATCTCCTGGTGCAGGAGATCTTCTTACCCGCGGAGTTCTTCGGCGGCGAGCCGGGGGAGGTTCAGACAGTGCGCGTCGGGTCCGACAACAGCTGGCAGCTCGGCCTGACGTTCAGTCAGAAACTCTTCGAGTACGCGGTCTTCGTGGGGGTTGGGGCGGCGAGCCGCTTCCGAGCGCTCGAGTCTGAGCGCGTTCGTGGCACGACGCAGCAAGTGATCACTACCGTGCGCGAGGCCTATTTCGCGGCCCTCCTCGCTGAGGCGCAGTTGCGGTTGCTGGAGCAGAGCGTGGCTCGGGTCCAGGCCACGCTGGAGGAAACACGCGCGCTCAATCGGGCTGGCCTCGCGAGCGACTACGACGTGCTGCGGCTCGAAGTCGAGTACGCCAATGTGTCGGCCAACCTGCAGCGCGCCCGGAACGCGGTGACGTCGTCGCGGCGGGCGCTGCTGATCGAGATGGGACTCGCCGCCGATCTCGCGGTCGTCCTGGAGGGCTCGCTCGAAGGCATCGATCCGGATAGCCTGGAGGCGAATTCGGACGCCAATGTCGAGGTGCTCCTCCTCGCTGGCGTGCCGGGAGTGCTCGAGGAGCCGGTCGACGGACTCATCGAAACGGCGATGCGTCGGCGCAGTGATCTCGTGCAGCTGCGCTCCGCAATCCTCGTGGAGGAGGCCCGCCGGCGCGTGGAGGCCGCGGAGTTCTTTCCCCGGCTCAGTCTCTTTTCGAACTACTCGTTGGTGGCCCAAGAAGACGGACGTCCGAATTTCTTCGGCGAGAACGAATTTCAGCGCTCCAGCGCGGCCGCCGCGGGGATTCAGGTGGAGATCCCGATCTTCCAAGGGTTCAAGCGGGTCGCGCGCATGAGCCAGCGAACGGCTGCCCGTCGGCAGACCGAGACTCGGTTGGCGCGGACCGAGCAGGATGCCGTGAACCAGGTGCGGTCGCTGTACGACTCCGTCGAGGAGGCGCTGCAGCGCGCGCGGAGCCAGCGGCGAGCGGTGTCGCAAGCGCGACGCGGCTTCGACATCGCCTCGGCGGAGTATCGAGAGGGCATTGGGTCGCAGCTGCAGGTGACGGACGCGGAGGAGGCCCTCCGCCAGTCGGATTTCAACTACGCCTTGGCCATTCGTGATTACCTGGTGGCCCGGGCGCAACTCGAAATGGCCATCGGCCTGGTCCCCGAGGAGCCGGGGGCGTTTCCGGTCGCTCGAAACCGATAGGGGCGTGTGAGATGATGTCGCTCAGGGAACAGAATCTGGGAATCGGTGCCACCGTGGTCGCGGTCACATTCGCGACCGGGTTGGCGACCGGATGCAGTCCGGCTGATGGCGGGGCGGCGCGGGCCGAAGACGTGAATGCGACCGGTGTGAGGGTTGTGAATGTCGGGGTGTCGCCCGTGACCCGCTCGGTCTTCGCCGACTACGTCCGCATCGTCGGCGAAGTCGAGGCATTGTACGACGTGACCCTCTCGGCGGAGGAGACCGGCACGATCGTGCGGTTCCTGCGGCCGAAGGGAGCGTGGGTTGGGGAAGGTCAAACCATTGCGAAGATCGACGACGCGGTGCTCCGGGCGTCACTCGACGAGGCACGGGCCACCGCCGATCTGGCCCGCGAGGAATTCGAGCGACGCCGTCGGTTGTGGGAGGAGGAGCGGGTTGGGAGCGAGATCGCGTATCTCCAGTCCAAGGCGGCTGCCGAAGCCACGGACGCGCGCTACCGCACGCTGCAGACGCGCCTCGCGAAGACCGAGATCCGCGCGCCGGTGGCCGGCGTGTTCGACCAGAAGTTCGTGGAGGTCGGGGAGATGGTTACACCGGGAACCCGGGTGGCCCGCGTGGTCTCGACCCGCCGAGTCAAGGTCTCGGGCGGGGTGCCGGAGCGCTTCGGTCTCGACATCGCGCCGGGGGACAGTGCCCGGGTGAGCTTTGACGTGCTTCCGGGCCGCGTGTTCTTCGGGACCATTCGTTACGTCGGTACCACGGTCGATCGTGACAACCGGACCATCCCCATCGAGCTCGTGCTCGACAATCCGGAGGGGCACATCAAGCCGCAGATGTTGGCCAACGTGCAGGTCGAGCGGGCCCGGTTGGACAACGTGATCGTCGTGCCACAGGAAGTGCTGTATCGGACGGAGGAGGGCTATCAGGTCTTCGTGGCGGCAGAGCGGGATGGCGCGCCGGTCGCCCAATCCCGGGCGGTCAAGGTGGGTTCCGCTTACGCCAATCGCGTCGTGATCGACTCGGGCCTGACCGACGGTGAGCTCCTGATCGTGCGCGGCCACGGCTTGGTGGACGACGGGACCTTCATCGAAATCGTCGAAGGCGGGGGACGGTCATGACGCCCACCAAAGGCGACGGGGGGTCCGGGAAGCGACGGGAGTCCGGGCCATATCGCACGCCGACGTCCGTGGCGGGAAGTGGGGCCGCTCGCGCCGCTACAGGCGCTGCGCCCGATCCTCGTCATAAGCGACGGTTCAAGGAGTTTCGCGCCACGTCATTCGCGATCGACCATCCGACGAGTGTCGTCGTGATGACCGTGATCCTGATCATCCTTGGCATCAGCTCGTATGTCTCTGTTCCCAAGGAGTCGATGCCCGAGTTCGTGATTCCCAACATCATCGTCAACACGATCTATCCGGGGGTGTCACCGGGCGATATCGAAACGTTGATCACCGAGCCGCTGGAGGACGAGCTCAATACCATCGCGGACGTCAAGACCATCACCTCGACCTCGGCCGAAGGGTACTCGAGCATCAACATCGAGTTCGAAGCCGGGATGGACATGAACGAGGCGCTGCAACGGGTTCGCGAGCAAGTGGATATTGCCAAACCCGAGCTCCCTTCGGCCGCCGAGGAACCGCAAATCCTGGAGATCAACCTCTCCGAGTTCCCGATCATGCAGGTGAACATTGCGGGACCCTATAACCTGGTGCGTCTCCGCGATGTCGCCGAGGATCTGCAAGACCGGTTGGAGCAAATTCCGAGCGTGCTCGAGGTGCAGCTCTCTGGCGGGCTCGAGCGCGAAGTGCAGGTGGACGTCGACTTGGCCAAGCTCAAGTTCTACGATCTTGCCTTCGACGACGTGATCGAGGCCGTTCAGAACGAGAACGTGACCGTGCCCGGCGGGACGATCGACGTGGGTGACGTCAAATACCTCGTCCGCGTCCCCGGCGAGTTCGAGAGCACCGATCCCATAGCCGACATCGTGGTGACGACCCGTGGTGGCCGGCCGATCTACGTCCGTGACGTGGCCACGGTCGACTTCGGCTTCAAGGATCGCGACTCCTTCGCTCGTTTGGACGGCAACTCGGTGATTTCGCTCGCCGTGGTGAAGCGGAGTGGTCGGAACATCATCGAAACCGCGAATGCCGTCCGGGGCGTCCTTGCCGATGCGGAGGCGAGGTTTCCGCCCGGGACCGTGGTCAAGATCACCTCCGATCAGTCGGAGGAGATCGAGGCCATGGTGAGCTCGCTGGAGAACAACATCATCTCGGGGCTCATCTTGGTCATCGCGATCCTGATCTTCGTGCTCGGGATCCGGACGGCGCCGTTCGTGGGGCTCGCCATCCCGCTCTCCATGCTCATCTCATTCAGCGTGATTCAGCTGTCCGGCTTCTCGATGAACATGGTGGTGCTGTTTAGCCTGATCCTGGCACTGGGCATGCTCGTCGACAACGCCATCGTGGTGGTCGAGAACATCTATCGCTTCCGGGAACGGCGGTTCGACCGGGTGCGGGCGGCGAAATACGCCACAGGTGAAGTGGCCGTCCCGATCATCGCTTCCACGGCCACGACACTGGCAGCGTTCTTCCCGATGCTGTTCTGGCCGGGCATCACCGGCGAGTTCATGAAGTACCTGCCGTACACGCTCATCATCACGCTGTCATCGTCGCTGTTCGTAGCGATCGTGATTCTGCCGACGCTGGCCGCGAGGATGCTCGACACCGAGGACGCACCGGTGGCCATGACTCCCGGACTCCGCAATCTGCTCATCGGTGCCGGCGTGCTGATCGTGGTGGCCATGCTGGTGGTGAATTGGCTGACGGCGGTACTGCTGTTGGTGACGGGAGCCGCCGTGTACGGATTCCATCACTATGTCGGGCACCCGGCCGGGCACTGGTTCATGAGTGCCGGGCTGCCGCGGATCATCGTTCGCTACGAGGTGCTGCTCCGGTGGGCCCTCAACCATCGCTGGCGTATGGTCGCGGGTGCAGGTGCGTCGTTGATCTTGGTCGTAATGGTGTTCGGGTTCTTGAACGCCGGGATCGAGTTCTTCCCGGAAGACATCCCGCCGGCCACCGTGTACGTGCAGGTCGAAGCGCCGCTCGGCACTCGTGTTGAGGAAGCTGATCGCATCGCGCTGGCACTCGAGCAGCAGTTGGGATCGGTACCGGGCAGGCAGGATTTCGAATCGGTGGTATCGACCGTGGGCTCGAGGGTCACCGCAGGCTTCTCAGGGGGCAGTGGGACGCACCTAGCCACCGTCGCCGTGAACTTCGTCGATTTCGAGGACCGGACCGCGGATGCCTTCCTGACCCTAGATAGTATCCGACGGACCGTGGGGCGTGGTGTGGCCGGGGCGGATGTCTCGGTCGAGCAGCCCGATATGGGGCCGCCGACCGGCCTGCCGATCGCCGTGGAGATCAGCGGGCCGGATGCGGCTCGGCTCAAGCAGCTGGGTGACGCGGTGGTCCAGCGGCTCCAGAACTCCGAGATCTTCGCGAAACTCGACGGACTCGAGAGCGATATGGAAAGTGGTCGCCCGGAGGTCGTCGTCGAGGTCGACCGAGAGAAGGCGGCGTATTACGGTCTCAGCACCTGGAAAGTGGGCTCGACCGTCCGCAGCGCGATCAACGGCAGCGAAGCGTCGAAATATCGCGATGGCAAGGACGAATACGACATCACCGTGCGCCTGGCCAAGGCGTATCGGGACGACCTCACGTCGCTCGGGGACCTGACGATCCAGAGTGACTTCGGTCAGGTACCGCTGTCGTCCGTCGCGACCTGGAGCACGGCCACCGGACTCGGTGACGTGCGACGGAAAGATCTCGACCGGGTGGTGACGGTGGCGTCGGACGTGCGGTCGGGTTACAACGCGAATGCGGTGCTCGCGGAGGTCCGGGCCGAGTTGGCGGAGTTCGCGGCCACGCTGCCGAGCGGCTACCGTCTGCGGTACGCCGGCCAGCAGGAAGAGCAGCAAGAGTCACAGGCGTTCCTGAGCGGCGCGTTTGTGCTGGCGATCCTGCTGATGGGATTCATCCTGATCTCGCAGTTCGACTCGATCACGAAGCCGCTCATCATCCTGAGTTCGGTCATCTTGTCGACGATCGGGGTGCTGATCGGCCTCATGGTCTTCCGCATGCCGTTCGGCATCATCATGACCGGTGTCGGAGTGATCAGTCTGGCGGGCGTCGTGGTGAACAACGCGATCGTGCTCATCGACTACATCGACATCTTGCGTGTTCGGGATGCGATGCAGCGGCGCGAGGCCATCGTGCGGGCCGGCATGACGCGTTTCCGGCCAGTCATGCTCACGGCGGTCACGACCGTGCTCGGACTGGTACCCCTGGCCATCGGACTCAACATCGACTTCCTGGGACTGTACGGTCGGCTGCAGCCTGATTTCTACTGGGGTGGGGAACAGGCGTCGTGGTGGGGACCGATGGCGATCGCGGTCATCGCGGGCCTGACCTTTGCGACCTTGGTGACGCTCGTGCTGGTACCGGTCATGTACTCACTGCTCGACGATTTCGACGATTTCGTGAAACGAACGTTCTCTCGACCGGTCGAAGAGGAATCGGTCAAGGACTCGGGCATGTACCGTCCCGTCGGTGAGTCACGGCCGGGGACCAAGCCAGTCACCGTATAGATCAGGTCGGCGGTCGTTCCAGAAGAGCGTCCGTGCCGGTGAGGCGGCGCACGCCGCGAAGTCCAGATCGGTCATGACGAGGTCCTCCTCGAGGCGCTTGCCTCGTGCGAGGACCTCGCCCGTTGGGCTCACGACAAATGACTCGCCGGCGAACGTCAGCCGATCCTCACGCCCCACACGGTTGCAGAGGGCCGCGAAGTAGCCGTTCTGAAATGCCGCGGTACGCACCTCCGCTTCGTACATGCCATCCGGCCATTCGTCCAGCGTTCCGGCCTGGGGAATGACCACGAGTTCCGCTCCGCCGACGCCGAGGGCCCGCATGTACTCGGGATAGTGCCGGTCGTAACAGATAGCCACACCGACCCGTCCGATCGCGGTGGCATACACCGGAGCCCCGCGGTCACCCTCCGCGTAATACACGCGCTCGTGAAAGCAGGCATAGTCGGTGACGTGCACCATTCTGGTGATGCCCAGAATCGTGCCATCCGCATCGATCACGGGTGAGCTGTCGAAGTACCGGTGGCCTGCATGCTCGTAGAGATTGAACACGGTCACCAGCCCGAGTTCGCGCGCCCGGGCGCAAAGCCGATCGGTGGTGGGCCCGGGGATCGGCTCCGCATACTCCGTTGCTCGGGCGTCCCGAGGGTGCTGCGGGAAGAACGGAGTGAGGGCGAGTTCCGGGACGCAGAACAGCTGTGCCCCGCGCCGGGCAGCCTCCTCCATGGCGCCGAGCACACCGCGAAGGTTGACGTCGTGATTGTCGGTGGCTGCCCGCTGGGCGAGGGCGACGTGTACCGTCATGAGTTACCTCATCGAGTACGCGGTGGGGGGGACCAACGGATGGTCGCCTCCTCCAGAAACCGCTGGGCAATCGGGCGTGGGGCAAAGCGCTCGACCCGTGACGGGCCTCGCGATCCGAGCCGGGCACGGCTGGCGGGGTCCGTGAGGAGCCGATACAGCGCGTCGGCGAGAGTAGGCGGCTGGTGGGGGGGTACCAGGATTCCGCACTCCGGATCGATGAGCTCTTCGGCCGCGGTCTCCCGGCACGCCACCACTGGCTTCCCCGCGGCCATGGCTTCGAGAAACACGATACCGAATCCCTCCTGCAGGCTGGGGAGGCAGAACACGTCGCAGTTGGCGTACGCCTCGACCAGCGTCTCGAACGGTAGCTGGCCCGCCACCTCGACGCACGCCGACAGCCTCATGCGACGCACCAGCGTCTCAAGCCGGGGGCGCTCGGGGCCATCGCCAATCAGGCGCACACGGAGATCGGGAACCCGGTCGCGCAGCATGCCGGCGGCGGTCACCAGCGTGTCGAGGTTCTTCCGCGGGTACATGCGTGCCACACTGAGGATGGTGGGTCGCGATGGGTCTCGACGAGGCGGGGCACCGTCGAGAGCGTCACGCCATCGGACGACGTCGAACGCCGGGGGCACCACGCCGACGCGAGAAGGCTGCAATCCATACAGCTCGCAGAGCCGACCACGGGCATACCGGCTCACGGTCAGGACCCGCTCCGCCCGTCGGGTACTGTGTCGCTCGGCCCGCGCTTGGACGCGCATGGACCACGCGACGAGTCCACGCTCGAATCGTGCTTCGTCGGCCAACTGACCGTGCACGTAGGTGACGAATGGGGAGCGAAGCCGCCCGGCCAGCCGATACCCGTCCATGTCCCAGCCGACGACGAGATCAGCCGGAGCAAGCTGCACCGCTCGCAGCGACTGGTTGAACCGGAAACGGTGCAGCGTGTACCCCAGTGGCCCCGGGCTACGGTCCGGTGCCACGATGTCAACGCGGTGACCGAGGGCGTGGAGGCCGTGAGTGAGCGTCTCGAGCGCGACGAAGGTGCCGCTGCCTTCGTGGACGGACCGCGGGGTGGCGGTGATCATGGCGATGCGCATTCGCGGTCCGGCTCACTTCCCGCCGGTGATCTTCCGCCACAGACCGGCGAGCGCACTCGCTCCCTTTGGGGTCGCGGCACGCAGCGCCTCGCGGTACTCGGTCGCAGACTGGAACCGGTCGGCTGGGTCCGAGGCGGCACCACGAGCCAGCACGCGCAGCAGAGGGCCCGACACCCGTCCCCGTAGGTCGGCGAGCGCCGGGGGATCGCCCGTGGCGCGCAATGCCAACGTAGTCTCGAGCGTTCCAGAGCCGAAGGGCAGCCGCCCCGTGAGACCGTACAGGCCAACCAACGAGAGCGAATACAGGTCGCTTCGATGGTCCACGTGCTCGCCAAGCAGTTGCTCGGGCGCGGCAAAATCTGGTGTGCCCGACTGCGAGGTCGTCCGTCCCGAGGCCTCTTTGCCGCGCAATCCGATCGCCAGACCGAAATCGACGATGCGCACGTTGCCGGTGGCCTTGTCGATCAGGATGTTCTCAGGTTTGAGATCTCGATGCACGAGTCCGAACGCATGTGCATACTCGAGGGCCGAGAGTGTCTCCCGTAACACGCGAACGACCCGCTCCGGTGGCAGCGGACCCCCGGCCTGTACCGTCCTCGCCAAATTTCTCCCCCGCACGTACTCCATGGTGTACCACAACAGGCCGCCTCGCTGCCCGATGTCGTAGGTGTTGGCGATGTAGGGATGGACGAGCTGCGCCGCCAAGCGCGCCTCGCGCCGGAACCGCTCCACCACCTCCGGGTCGATCACGAGGTGCTGATGTAGGACTTTGAGCGCCACCTGGCGCTCCAGCGCCAAATCGCGGACCCGATACACGCGACCGAACCCGCCGGCGCCGAGCTCCTCGAGCAACTCGTACTCGTCTCCGAGAGCGCGGCGCAGACGCTTCTCCCAACTCCCGGGGTCGTCTGTTTGCGGGGCGGTGCGCTCCGAGGCCAGTGGTGATTGCACGTCGAAATCGCCCAGATCGGTCAGGAGGTCCTCCACCATCTCGATGGCGGTGAGAAAGCGGTCGGTCGGATCCCGCCGGAGACCGCGCATGATCACCCGCTCCAGCGCCATGGGGCAGGCCTCGCGGATCGAGCGAGGGTTGGCCACGCGCTCCGGCTCGAGATCCGGCGCGGTACCCGTCACCGCGAAGTACAGGAGGGCGGCAGCACTGTACACGTCGCAGGACGGATCCCCAGGGTCCCCGCCGCGGATCTCAGGAGCGATGAAAGGCTCCTGCACGGGCTCGGATGCGGGGCTCACCACCTCCAGTAACACGTTCGCATACCGGAGATCGATGAGATGCGCGCGCTCGCTGTTGTCGATCATAATCGTCGGCGGCGCGAGCCGGCGGATCACGATGCCCAGGGTGTGCAAGTAATCGAGCACGCTGGCCAGGTTGCGGGCGAGCTGCAGGACGGTGGGAATGGGCCGGGCACCTCTGGCGACGGCGTCGGCCAAGCTCTCGCCCTCGATCCATTTCACGATCCGATACGCCCACTCGTTGCGATACCCCGCCGCGAGGACCGCACGGAGTGCGGAATGGTCCAGCTTGGCGAGCAGCTCGCTCTCTCGTTCGAACCACCGGCGGCTTGGCGCGTCCGGCTGGACGTGGACCCGAAGGCCGACGTGACGCTTGAGCACGACGTCACGAGCCACGAACAGGCACCGGGCGGTCGACGCGGCCACGAGCTCCAGGATCTCGAACGTCCCCACGAACTCGCGCTGCACGGCCTGAAACAAGGCTGCGCTGTCCACTTCGGGGGCGATCAGCGGAGGCGGCGGAGATGATCCACGGTGCGGCATGGCCCGTAAGATACACTCCCTCTGGCGCGCCACGGTCTCGGTACCGACCTTCCTGCCATGCGCGCAATCCGTATCTCGGCTCCCGGCGGCCCGGACACGTTGCAGCTGACCGCCGTGCCCGCGCCCATTCCGTCGGGAAACGAGGTGCTGCTCCGGGTAGCCGCTGCCGGTGTGAACCGTGCCGATATCCTCCAGCGACTGGGTCGCTATCCTCCTCCGCCCGGCGTGCCGGCCGATATCCCAGGCCTGGAAGCGGCGGGCGTCATCGAGACCGTCGGGCGCGATGTGACTGAATGGAAGCCCGGCGATCGCGTGATGGCCCTGCTCACCGGTGGCGCATACGCGGAGTTCGTCGCGGTGCCGGGTGCGCAGCTCGTTCCCATTCCGGACGGCTGGACGTTTGAACAGGCGGCGGCAGTGCCCGAAGCCTACCTCACGGCGTTCGATGCCCTCGAGCAAGTGGGAGCACGCGAAGGCGAGCACGTGCTGATTCACGCGGTCGCGAGTGGCGTTGGTGTCGCCCTCCTGCACCTGGCTCGGGCTCGGGGGACCGTCACCGCCGGTACCTCGCGCACCCCCGCCAAGCTGGAACGATTGATGGGCGAGGGTCTCATTCATCCGATTTCGGTGTCGGGGGCGTTTTCTCCTGGGGACAAGATGACGAACTGGGCGAACGTCATTTGCGACCTCGTCGGCGGCAGCTACCTCGAGGGGAATCTCATCGCGGCCGCGCCGCAGGGACGCATCGTCGTCGTCGGACTCACAGGGGGGCGCAGCGCTGAGCTGGATATGGGCCTGCTGCTCCGGAAGCGACTCGTGCTGCTCGGAACGACATTGCGCCACCGCCCCGTTGACGAAAAAGGACGGCTCGTGGCTGCGTTCCGGCTCGCGGTGCTCCCGCTGCTCGAGAGCGGCAGCATTCGACCGATCGTTGATCGCGCCTTTTGCATGGAGGAGGCGGCCGAGGCACATCGATACATGGAGGGGAACCGCAACGTGGGCTCGATTGTGATGTCGTGGGACAGCGGGCACGCGGGGACGTCCTAGTTCGCGATGCGAGCCATCCGGCGCGCTCTCTCTCGTCGTGCCCTCCTGTTCGGTCGGACCGTGGCCGGCGGTGGAGCGCGCTAGCCTCCCGATGCCGCAACCCGTCGATCTGTTCGTCGTCCCGCATGTCCACTGGGACCGCGAGTGGTACCTGCCCGCGGTGCGGTTCCGCCAGCGGTTGGTCGACACGCTCGACGCCGCCATCGAGGCATTGGAGGCATCCGACCGCGCCGGCCCGTTCCTCTTGGACGGACAGACCGTCCTGGTCCGAGACTATCTCGAGGTGCGACCGGACCAACGTGGCCGTGTCGAGGCACTCGTTCGCCGTGGGCGGCTGCTGATCGGCCCGTGGTACGTGCTGACTGATGAGCTGCTGCCGGCAGACGAGACACTGGTGCGGAATCTCCTGCTCGGTCGCGCCGACGGCGAGGCGCTGGGTGGATGGCTGCCCGTGGGGTACAGCCCCGACGCTTTTGGCCACCCTGCCGCGCTACCCACGGTGCTCTCGGGTTTTGGCATTCGGTTCGCCGTCGTGTGGCGCGGGTACGGTGGCGAACCGGCGCCACGGCAGGATCTCTTCCGCTGGCAGGGGCCGGACGGAGCGACCGTGGCCGTGCACCACCTCCCACCGGAGGGCTACGAGGTGGGTGCCAAGCTCGTGAAGGATCGCGACGTCCTCCGCCAGCAGTGGACCGGGATCAGGGCCACCCTCGTGCAGCGCTCGCCCCACGGCCCATGGTTGCTCCTGAGCGGGGCCGATCACCATCGGTATCAGACCGACCTTCCGGATGTGGTGGACACCCTTGCTGAGCTGGAGCCGACAGTGCGCGGCCGACTGGCCTCCCCGCTTCAGTACTTCGAGGCAGTCGCGGAGGCGGCCGCGTCACCGGTGGTGCGGGGGGAGTTGCGCGATTCATACGGGTACACCTGGACACTGCAAGGCGTGCACGCCACACGGTCTCGCCTCAAGCGCCGTATTGCCGAGGGCGAGCGGCTCCTACTGCGATGGTCGGAGCCCGCCGCCGCGCTCGCGGCGTTGGATGGCGCACCGACCCGCCTGCCGCTGCTGGCATGCGCGTGGCGGGCGCACGTGGAGAACTGCTTTCACGATGCCCTGGCCGGGACAATAACCGACGAGGTCGCTCGTGACGTGGACTGCCGCGCCGCCGGCGTGATCGCGCAGGCGCGAGGAATCCTGGTCGATGCCATCCACGATCGGCTTGGCATCGATCGGGCGAGCGTGCGTGCCTCGTCCGCAGCGTGGAAGCCGGTGGTGTCGATCATGAATCCGTCGGCGTACGAGAGGACCGGCGTGTGCGAGTGCACGATCACCGTGCCACGGGAACGCCTCTCGGTCGGTTTCCCGCCCCGACGCGCTGGCGGCGGGTCGACAGCGTGGCCACCCGTGCCGGCCCTCGTGGACGCGGCCGGCACTCCGGTTCCAGTTCAGGTGCTCGAAGAGTATCGCGCGTACGAACGCCTGGAGTCGCCCGATGACTACCCCCTCCAGTGGTCGGTCGCCGCCTTTCGCGTGGCATGTCTCGCGGATGCGGTGCCGCCGCTGGGGCACTCCCAGCTGCGGGTCATCGAAGGCCATGCCTCGGCGGAGGCCACGCCGCACGTGTGGCTCAGCGGCCGGCGGCTCGCTGCGGAGTGGGGCACGGTCGATCCCGATCCCAGTGGCGGCTTCGTCCTCACGGATCACGAGAACGACCGTTGCGTCACCGGGCTCTGCTCGCTCGTGAGTGAGGGCGATCGCGGTGATGCGTACACCCACGAGGCCGATGGCACGAGGCCGCCGCTGCCCGCCGAGTTCGGCCCCGCTCGAGGGATGTGGGGAGGCCCGCTCGTTGCCGCCATTGCCCGGGAATTCCATGTGCTGGGGCGTGCGCGGGGGAGGGTGTATGCGCGCCTGGATGCCGGGTCTCGCCTGGTGCGCTTCGTGATCGAGGGATGGAATCTCAGCGGCGATCATCGACTCCGGGTGCGCTTCCCTCTGCCGGCGGGGTGTACGGCGTCGACGTCGCTCGCCGACATGCACTATGGCTCGGTCGAGCGCCAGTCCAGTGGCGGTGCCACGAGGCATTCGTCGATGGAGCACCGGCCGCCGACGGCGCCCATGCATCGTTTCGTCAGCGTCGACGGTGGGCTGACCATCTTCGGTCGTGGGCTGTACGAATACGAGTTGCAGCACGGAACCGTCGTCATCACGCTCCTACGGGCAGTCGGCGAGCTGTCTCGGGATGACCTGACAGCGAGGCCCGGCCACGTGGCATGGCCGGCCCCCATCCCGGAGGCGCAGGAGCTGGGACCGTTTCGTGCCGAGCTCGCCATGGCGCTCGTCGGAATCGGGTCGGAGGCGCCGCGCCGACAGGTACACATGCTCGAGACCTTGGCCGAGGAGTTCCATGCCCCGTTGGGAGGACTCATGCTCAACTGGGCCGTCAACCCTCCACCCCGAGTGACCGGCCCCACGCTCGAAGGCGCTGGTCTTGCGTTCAAAGCAGCCAAGCCCGCCGAGGACGGATGCGGGGTGGTGTTGCGCTGTGCCAATCAGACCGACAAAGCGGTGCGCGGTGCGTGGGTGTTTGGGCAACCGGTCGCCGCGGCTCGACTCGTGGCGCTCGATGAGTCGACGATTGCGCCGCTCGCGCCGCTGCAGGGTGGGCGGCGGGTCGAGTTCGTCGCGTCTCCGCGGGCCGTGGTGACCGTTCAGATTGAGCCGCTCTTGAATCGCTCCTCGTGACGCCCTAATGTGGGGATCGATCGGACGCGGCTCGCGGTGACGAGACGCGTGCACCGAGGTCAATGTTCAGGGAGGTGCCTACGCGATCCGAGACCAAGCTGGTGTTAAACGGCGGTCTGTTCGCCGGGCTGCTGGGGTATGGCACGGTGGTCGTGCTCTTTGCCGTGATCAACGTGTTGGCTGGTCGTTCGCCCTTCCATACCCCTGCCTTGTTCGGAGGAGTCCTGTTCTACGGACTGAGCGACCCCAGCACGCTTCAGATCACCCCGGGACCGGTGTTGGCGTACAACATGGTCCACGTGCTGGCCTTCCTCGCCTTGGGCCTCGTCGCCTCATGGCTCGTGGCCGAGGCGGAACGCTATCCGGCGGCCCGCTACGCGGTGTTGTTCGTGCTGATCTTCGTCGGCGCGCACATCTACGCCGCACTCCTGCTCTTTGCCCAGTCCCTGCTCACCGGCGGCGCGTGGTGGCAGATCGGTGTCGTGAGCCTCGCGGCCGCCGCGGTCATGGGCTGGTACCTGCTGCGGCTGCATCCGGCATTGCGGGAAGGACTGACGACCCTGCCGATGGGCGACGAGGAGTGAGTCGCGAGGCGGCTCGACCTTGCGGGTCGAGCGCGTCACGTAGCCCGTCCCCCAAGAGGTTGCAGGCGACCACGGTGAGCGCCACGGCGAGCCCGGGGAAGGTGGCCACCCAGGGCGCGTTGACCAGGGCGTCCCGTCCGTTCGCGATCATGTTGCCCCACGACGGGGCAGGGGCCGGAATCCCCAAGCCGAGGAACGAGAGACCGGCCTCGAGCATGATCGCATTCCCCACGCCGAGGGCGGCGGCCACGATGAGGGGGGTCGCCGCATTGGGGAGCAAGTGCCGCACGAGGAGTCGAATGCTCCCTTGACCCGATGCCCGGGCGGCCTCGACGAATGGTCTGCCGAGCAGTCCGTGCACTTCGGCTCTCGCCAAGCGGGCCACGCCCATCCATCCGGTGACCCCGAGCACCAGGACCACCAGCATCAGAGACTGTTCCCACAAGGTCACGAGGACCAACAGCAGTACGATCCTCGGCATGGCGAGCGCCGCATCCGTGACGGCCATCAGCGCACGTTCCGCGACGCCGCCGATCATGGCGGCCGCGACGCCCACCGCCACACCCAAGGCCAAGGACACGGCGACAGCGACGACACCGACCGCGAGCGAAATGCGGGCGCCGTACACGAGCCGGCTGAAGAGATCGCGGCCGAGCGCGTCCGTCCCAAGCAGGTGGCGGATTCCCTCCGGACCGATGGCGAATGGCGCCAGGAAGCGCGTGGTCACGACGTCGGTTTGGAGCGTGGGATCCGCGGGAGCGAGCAGGGGAGCGAAGATCCCGAGCAGGGCGAATCCGGTGAGAATGGCCAGGCCGATCGCCGATCGAGCGTCACCCAGCAGGGCTCGCATAACGGTCATGGCCGTCCTCGACGAAGCCTCGGGTCCGCCACCGTGTACAGGACATCGGCAAGGAGGTTGCCCACCACGACCAGGACCGCGAACAGCGCGGTGACCGCCATGACCACCGGATAGTCGCGCCCCCCCACTGCGGCGACCATAACCCGACCCATGCCCGGCCAGGCGAAGACGACCTCGACGAAGACGGTGCCAGACACGAGGGCGGGGAGTGACAAACCGAGCAGCGTGATCACCGGGAGCAACCCATTTCGCAGCACATGTCGGGTCTCGACCGCCCTGGAGGAGAGGCCCTTCGCCCGAGCGGTGCGAACGAAGCCGCTGCCCCGCACGTCCAGCACGGCGCCGCGCACGAACCGTGCGGTGCCGGCAACCCCGATGGCAGCGAGCGTGGCGAGTGGCAACGTGAGATGGCGCAGGCGGTCGATCATTCGACCCCACGGCGACAGGAAATCGGCGTCCAATCCGGCGACGCCCATGGCGGGGAACTGGAGCCATCCGGGCCAGCCCAGCCGGGCGGCACCGTAGGAGAAGACGAGCACGAGCATGATCGCGAGCCAGTACGATGGCATCCCGTACACCAGCAGGCTCGTCACAGTGAGTCCGGTATCGACGGCCGAACGGCGGACAACGGCCTGGAGCAGGCCCAGAACGATGCCTCCCACATAGGTGAGCAATAGGGAGGCGCCCGTCAGGACGAGCGTGTGGGGGAGCGCGTCCCGCAGCACGTGGGCCACGGGACGCTGCTGAGTCAGGCTGGTGCCCCAGTCGCCCCGCACGAAGGCGACGAGCCAGGCTCCGTAACGCAGTGCGAGTGGGCGGTCCAGTTCCAGCGCCCGCCGAGCCGCGGCGAGCTCGGCCTCGCCGGCCCCCGGACCGACCCATAGCCTTGCGGGATCGCCGGGTGCCAGGCTAATGAGGGAGAACGTGAGTGTCACGACGAGCAACACGATGCCGACTCCAGCGAGGAGCCGTCCGCCGAGCTGACGAAGCATGCGCTACAGTCACTCGCCCATCACCGTGGCGTCAACCCTCTGGTTGACCGGGGCCATGGCGTGCACCGTGCCCGCCGGCCCGGCGAGAGAAGCGACCGTCTTCTATGCCTCGGGGGCGGATCTCCAGAGCATCAATCCTCTGGTCGCGGTGCACCCCCTGGCCAAGGCCGTGCAGAAGCATCTGCTGTTCCTGACCCTGGCGAGGTACGACGGACGCCTCCAGCCGGTGCCGGGGCTCGCGCGGTGGGAGTGGAAGGATGACCGCCGGGTGCTCGAGTTTCATCTGCGATCGGATGTGACCTGGCACGACGGGGTGCCCACCCGGGCGGCCGATGTCGTGTGGACGCTCACCATGGCCCGCCATCCTGACGTCGCATACCCGCGCGTGCGCGACCTCGCCAGTATCGAGGCGGTGGACCAGGTGGATTCGCTTACGGTACGGGTGCGCTTCACCCATGCGCAGCCGGGGTTCCCGGACGTCCTGACTGACCTGGCGGTCCTGCCCGTCCATCGCTTCGAGGGGGTGTCACCGCGGGAGATACGGCGAGCGCCGTTCAATGCTGCTCCCGTGGGGAACGGACCGTTCGCGTTCGTGGAGTATCGACCCAATCAACGATGGGTCTTTCGCCGCGTCGACGGATTCCCGGCCTCCCTGGGTCGTCCGGCGATCGAACGCTTCGTGATTGCGGTCGTGGACGAGCCGTCGACGAAGCTCGCCGCTCTCACGTCCGGTGAAGTGGACTTTGCGGGCATCACGGCGGCTCACGCGAGGTTCGTTCGGCGCGACCCGGCACTCCGGGTGGTCGACTATCCGATGATCTTCTCGTACGCGCTCGTGTGGAATCTGCGACGCGAACCGTTCGACGACGTGCGGGTGCGTCGGGCGCTCACGATGGCGCTGGATCGGCAGTCCATTGTGGACGCCACGTTGTACGGCTTCGGGACCCCAGCCCATGGTCCGGTTCCGTCCGAGCACCCTTGGTTCGAGCCAACGACGGAGGTGCCATACGACCCGTCGGCAGCGCGGCGGTTGCTGACGGCCGCGGGCTGGGAGCCCGGGCCGGATGGGGTTCGCCGCCGTGAGGGACGCCGGCTCGCATTTCAAGTGGTGACCGTCGGGAGCGGCGACAACGTGTTGGAACAAATGATCCAAGCGCAATTGCGGTCCGTCGGTGCGGCTGTGACGATTCGTCAATTGGAGCTGACGACCTTTCTCTCCACCGCCCAGAGCGAGGCGCGCGACTTCGATGCGCTCGTCACCGGGATCCCGGGTGACCTTGCGCTGAGCCATGTCCCGGC
>JBFIHA010000032.1:0-36187 GCA_041602035.1 Gemmatimonadales bacterium
GCAGCTCGCGATCCTGACCGGCGACGTCTCGGTGGCGTTGGCTCTGGGCTCGATCCCGTTTCTCCTGCTGGATGTCGTCAAACTCGTCATCGCCGGCCTGATCGTTCGGCGCTTTGCTGAATCGACGCGCGCGCTCCTTTGAGAGCGCGCGCTTTCGTTTGGGCGCTGGCCGCGGTCCTGGGGTTTTACGGCGCGGTCGTGATCCTCGCCCTCGCGCTCGGCGCTATGGTGCCTCGGGCGTGGCTGGGGGGATCAATGGGGCTCGCCGCGAGCACGGCGCCGCTCGTCGCCGCGGCGGTGCTGGTCAACGCGGTCCAGGTACGCCAGGGATGGAGTAGCTGGCGTCGCATCGGGTGGCTGCGCGGGTTCAGAAATGGCACCGCGTGGCTCTCCGCCACGGGGGTGGGCCTCGTCATGGCGGCCGTGGCGCTGGTCGTGGCCGTTCTCGTGGGCCGGGCGCACATTGAGCTGACCGGCGAGCCCGTCGGTGCCTACGTCGCTGTGGCCGGTCGTGTGACCGTGGGTCTCGGGGTGGCCGCCCTGGCCGAAGAGCTGATGTTCCGGGGCTATCCGTTGGCGCGGCTCGCGGAACCGTGTGGGAAGGTGGGGGCGAGTGTGCTGTTGGCGATCGCGTTCGCGGCCGCGCATCTCCCCAATCCTGACGTGTCGGCGCTCGGGCTCGTGAATATCGGGCTCGCGTCGCTGGTGCTGAGCGCGGCGTTCTTCACGCCCGGGGCGCTTCCGGCCGCGTGGGGGGTGCACTTCGGCTGGAACGGTGGGCTGGCGCTGGGAGCGGACGCCCCGGTGAGCGGGATCGCGCTTGGTGTGCCCGTGCTCGAGTTCGAGGCGGGCGGCGTGTCGTGGGTAACGGGTGGCGCGTTCGGACCCGAAGGGGGGATTGCGGCGTCCGTCGCCATGGGGGGTGCACTGATCTGGTTCGGCCGCCGAGCGGCCCGAGGTGGGGAGGGAGAGCCGACATGACGCGTGTCGCGGTGATTGGGGCGGGTACCATGGGCAACGGGATCGCGCACGTGTTTGCCCAGCACGGATGGAACGTGACCCTGGTCGACGTGGTGGAGGCCCAGGTGGCGACCGCGCTCGCGACCATCGGCAAGAACATGGATCGGCAGATCAAGAAGGGGAGTCTCACCGAAGCGGACCGCGACGCGGCGTTGGGGCGGATCGCGACGGGGTCGGCCCTCGATGCCGCCGCCGATGCCGAGTTGGTGATCGAAGCTGCGAGCGAGGCAGCCCGGGTCAAGTTCGCGATCTTCGAGGAGTTGGATCGCGTGACGGCCAAGACCGCCATCCTGGCGTCGAACACGTCGTCGATTTCGATCACGGAAATCGCGGCCCGGACCTCCCGTCCCGACAAGGTGATCGGGATGCACTTCATGAATCCCGTCCCGATGATGCAACTCGTGGAGATCATTCGCGGGCTCGGCACCTCGGACGCGACCATGAAGGCCGTGGTGGACACGGCGACTGCTCTGGGGAAGACGCCGGTCGAGGTGAACGACTATCCGGGATTCGTGGCGAACCGCCTCCTGCTGCCCATGATCAACGAAGCCGTGTTCTGCGTCATGGAGGGCGTGGCCACGCCGGAGGCGGTCGACACGGTGATGAAGCTCGGCATGAACCACCCGATGGGTCCGCTGGCCCTGGCGGACCTGATTGGGCTGGACGTGTGCCTCTCGATCCTGGATGTGCTGCATACCGGCCTGGGTGATCCGAAGTATCGCCCCTGCCCACTGCTCCGGAAGATGGTGGCCGCGGGCCGGCTGGGTCGGAAAACCGGCCACGGGTTCTATGAGTATCATTGAGCCGTTCATCGCTGACCTGACCGAGTCGCAGCAGGAGATCGTGCGGCTGGCGCGGGAGTTCGCGGAGAAGGAGATCGCACCCTTCGCCGCCGAGTGGGATCGGGAGAAGCGGTATCCCGAAGCGGTCATGCGGCAGCTGGCGGAGCTGGGGTTCTTCGGGATGCGGGTACCCGAGGCCTTTGGTGGCCTCGGGCTGGATACGTTGACGTATCTGCTCGTGCTCGAGGAGCTGGCCGTGGCCGACGCCGCCACGTCGATCACCCTCTCGGTGCACAACTCGCTGCCGGTCTCGATCCTGACGGCGCACGGGACCGACGAGCAGAAGCGACGCTGGCTGCCGGCGATGGCCACCGGAGAGACGCTCGCGGCGTTTTCGCTGTCAGAGGCGGGGGCGGGGTCCGATGCGGCGGCGGTGCGGGCGCAGGCAGCACGTGACGGCGAGCAGTGGGTGCTGAGCGGAGAGAAAGCGTGGGTCACGAACGGCGACCGGGCGAACCTGCTGGTGACGCTCGTGCGCACGGACTCGCCGGAGGCCCGTCGGGGTCATCGCGGCATGTCGATGTTTCTGGTCCCGTCCGACACGCTGGGGGTCGAGCCCGGCAAGCCGGAGGACAAGATGGGTCTGCGGTCGTCGGGTACGACGACGGTGGCGCTGCACGATGTGCGGTTGGGTGGTGAACATCTCTTGGGGAAGGAGGGCGAGGGGTTTCGCTACGCGCTCCAGGCGCTCGATATGGGTCGGATGGGGGTGGCCGCGCAGGCTATCGGCATCGCCAGGGCGGCGTTGGAGCACGCGGTCCGCTATGGATTGGAGCGCCAGCAGTTCGGAAAGCCAATCAAGGACTTCCAGGCGATCCGCTTCAAGGTTGCGGACATGGTGAGCCGTATCTCGGCGTCCAGGGCGTTACTGTTCGAGACGGCACGGGCAGTCGAGAGCGGTATGCGGGTGACCGAGCGCGCGAGCATGGCCAAGCTCTTTGCGACCGAAAGCGCCATGTGGGTGACGAACCAAGCGGTCCAGATTCTCGGGGGCTATGGCTACATGCGCGACTATCCTGTTGAACGGCTGTTTCGCGACGCAAAGGTGACTGAGATCTATGAAGGAACGAGCGAGGTCCAGCGAATCGTCATTGCACGGGGGCTCTACCCCAAGTAGAGCGGAGATAACCAAGTCATTGGACGACGGGCTGTTTGAGCTGATCGGCGAACACCGCCACGAGCAGGTGAGTATCTGGCATGATCGCGATGCCGGATACCGCGGAATCATTGCGATCCACAACACGGCGCTGGGTCCGGCGTTGGGCGGCACGCGGATGTGGCACTACGAGAACGATCTCGAGGCCCTGATCGATGTGCTCCGTCTGTCACGCGGGATGACGTACAAGGCAGCGCTCGGCGGCCTCAATCTGGGCGGCGGCAAGAGCGTGATCGTGGGTGATCCCAAGGCGCGCAATCGCGAGCCGATCTTCCGGGCGCACGGGAGGCATGTGCAGTCGATGTGTGGCCGCTACATCACGGCCGAGGACGTGGGCACCAGTACCCACGACATGGAGTTCATCCGGCACGAGACGGACCACGTGGTGGGTCTGGCCGGCCGCTCCGGCGATCCCTCGCCGGTGACGGCGCTCGGGGTGTATCGCGGGATGAAGGCGTGTGCCAAGGTCGCCTACGGCAAGGACTCGCTTGCCGGCAAGACGGTGACGGTGCAGGGCTGCGGCCATGTCGGCTACTACCTCTGCAAACACCTGCACGAGGAAGGCGCCAAGCTCATCGTGTCGGACATCGACGACGGGAGGGTGCAAAGGGTCGTCGAGGAGTTCGGCGGGGTGGCGGTGGCGCCGCGCGACATCTACGGGGCGACGGCCGACATCTTCGCGCCGTGTGCGCTGGGAGCGGTGATCAACGACGACACGATTCCGGTGCTAGAGGTGGACATTATCGCGGGTGCGGCCAACAACCAGCTCCACCAGGAACGGCACGGTGACGTGTTGCACGAGCGCGGGGTCATCTACGCTCCCGACTATGCCATCAACGCCGGCGGGCTCATCAACGTAAACGCCGAGGTGGAGGGTTGGAGCCTCGAGCGAGCGCACCAGAAGGCATCGGAGATCTACGACACGATCCTACGCGTGCTGCAGCTCGCGAGCGAGAAGGGCATTCCGAGCTACCACGCGGCCGATTTGCTGGCCGAGCAACGCCTCTCCGAGGCGGTCGCGAAGGTGCGCCACTAGGGGACAGGACGGAATCACCATGGGGGACGTAGCGAAACGGATGCAGCCGCTGGAGGCGGCAGATCCCACCATCCACGCGCTGATCCGACGCGAGGTCGCGCGTCAGGAGCAGGGATTGGAGCTCATCGCGAGCGAGAATTTCGTATCTCGTGGGGTGCTCGAGGCCTTGGGCTCCGTCCTGACCAACAAGTACGCCGAGGGCTATCCGGGAAGGCGCTACTACGGTGGCTGCGAAGTGGTCGACGAGATCGAGCAGTTGGCCATCGACCGCGCGCTGGAGCTGTTCGGTGCCGATCACGCCAACGTCCAGCCGCACAGCGGCGCGCAGGCCAACATGGCCGCGTTCTTGGCGGTGCTGGAGCCGGGCGACACCCTGATGGGCATGCTCCTGACGCACGGTGGGCATTTGACGCACGGTGCCAAGGTCAACGCGAGCGGGAAGCTGTTCCGCGCCGTGCAGTACGGAGTCGACGAGACCTCGGGCCGCATCGATCTGGACCGGGTGCGAGCGCAGGCGCTGGCCGAGCGGCCACGGTTGATCATTGCCGGTGGCAGCGCCTATCCACGCGAGATCGATTTTGCCGGCTTTGCGGCAGTGGCCCAGGAGGTCGGCGCCACCTTCATGGTGGACATGGCGCACTTCGCCGGGCTCGTGGCTGCCGGAGTGAACCGCTCGCCGGTGCCGCACGCGGACATCGTGACCAGCACGACCCACAAGACGCTGCGCGGCCCTCGGGGCGGCTTCATTCTCAGTCGGGCTGCGCTCGCAAAGGCCATAGACAAGCAGGTATTCCCCGGCACCCAGGGCGGCCCCCTCGAGCACGTGATCGCCGCCAAAGCGGTGGCGTTTGCCGAGGCGCTGACGCCGGGCTTCAAGTCGTACGCCAGGGCGGTCGTCGCCAATGCCCGCGCGATGGGCGACGCGCTGCTGGAGCGTGGGTACCGGCTCGTGTCGGGCGGCACGGACACGCATCTCCTGCTGGTGGATTTGCGGGATCGCGAGTTTACGGGGAAAGACGCCGAGGAGACGCTTGGGCAGGCAGGTATCCACGTGAACAAGAACACGGTCCCCGGTGATCCGCGATCGCCGTTCGTCACGAGCGGGATTCGGCTCGGCACGTCGGCGCTCACCACGCGCGGGATGGGGACGGCGGAGATGGTGCGCATCGCTGAGCTGATCGACCAGATCTTGGTTGAGCCGACGGCGTCCACGATCGAGGCGGTGGGTCGCCAGGTCCGCGAGCTGTCGCATGCCTTCCCGTTGTACGGAACGCCCGTCGCCGTGGGCTGATTCCGGCCCCCTTGCTCTGGGGGGGGTAGGCTCCCACCTTACTGTACGATGGAAGATTTGGTGATCGCTGAAGATCTGCTGGCGCGGATTCGCGACCGCGACGGCCGTTTTCACGAGCGGGCCTACCTGTTCGTGCTGGCGGCGCTGGAGTTTTGCCAGCAGCGTCAGAAGGTCAGGCGACACATCTCCGGTGCGGAGCTCGCGTTGTCGTGCCGCGATTTCGCGATTCGCCAGTTCGGGCTCACGGCGCGAACGGTGCTCTCCCACTGGGGCGTCGAGTCAAGCGCCGATTTCGGGCGGATCGTGTTTGTCCTGATCGACGTCGGACTCCTCATTCGGCATCCCAACGACCGGATCGAGGATTTCGAGGGCGTCTTCGATTTCGCGCAGGCGTTCGACGGGGATTACCCCTGGGGCGGCGTCCGCGCGGGAGCGCGCGAGCGTTCCTGAGCGCGCGAACCGTGGTCCTCGGCATCGTGCCGTAGACGCGGTCGGTTTCGGGGAAAGGGAGGAGTGCAGTATGGAGGAAAAGCAGTGGCCGACCTGCCTGAAGTGCGAGAAGGGGGTGCTGATCCCGCTCTCGGACTACGGGCGCGACGGGGCTCCTATCACGTACAAGGCTTGGGCCTGCATGAACCCGGATTGCGGGTTCAATCTGCGCATTGACAACGGGGAGATTTCCTTCGGCCGCGCGATCGGTCAGAGCTTCAAGTAAGACCGTCGCCGCGCACCCGGAATCCAGCCTCGCCACGAGCCCTCCTGGGTGCTCGCCGGACCGGCGTCACAAGGCGCGGGTCCGATGCCGAGCCCCGCGGGAGGGCTGAGTCGTCAGCGTGATGTCGATTCCCGTCCTGAACGCCGCACAGGCCGCCGCCTGGGACGAGCGCGCGCGCACCGAAGCATCCGTCCCGAGTCGGGTGCTCATGGATGCGGCCGGGAGAGCCGTCGCGGCCCTGGTGGCGCGGGTGTATCCCGCCGCACTCCGCCACGGCGTCCTGATCGCCGCCGGTCACGGCAACAACGGCGGCGATGGGTGGGTCGTCGCGCGGGCACTCCACGCGATCGGTGTTCCGGTCTGGGTGGCGGAGACGGCGAGCGACCGATCGCCCGACTGTGCCGCGAACCGGGCACTGGCGATCGACGACGGGGTGCCGACCCTCGGTCACGATGCCGAATGGCCCGCCGCCGGCGTCGTGGTCGACGCGCTGCTGGGCACCGGCGCCGCCGGGGCACCTCGAGCCCACCTCGCCACCATGGCCGGGCGTGTGGCCGAGCATCGTGGCCCCGTTGTCGCCGTCGACGGACCCACCGGTCTCGATCTCTCCACCGGGGAGGCGCACGGCCCCGTACGGGCCGACCTGAGCGTCACGTTCGGTGGTGTCCGCCGCGGTCACCTCCTGCAACGCGATTGGTGTGGAACGGTCGTCGTGGTGGACATCGGTTTCCCGCCACCTGATCCCGCATGGCCTACGCTCTTCGGTGACGCTGAGGCCCGCGGGCTGTTGCCGCCGTTCCGAGCGGCCATGCACAAAGGCGATCGGGGTCATGTGGTCGTGATGGGTGGGGCCCAGGGGATGGCAGGGGCGGCGCTGCACGCCGCGTCGGCAGCGTTCGCCGTGGGGGCGGGGCTCGTGAAGATCGCCGCGGCCCCCACCACCGTTCAGGCGGCGCAGGCGATGCTCCCAGATGCCCTGACCGTGACGACCGCCCTCGGCAGCCGGCTCGAGACGGAGGTGCACGACGCGATCGACTGGGCCAGTGCGCTGGTGCTCGGTCCGGGGCTCGGGCGGGCACCGGAGCGGGCGGCCTTTGTGCAGGCAGTGCTGGCCGAAGCGCGCGCACCGGTGGTGATCGACGCCGATGCGCTGCACACGGGGAAGGACGCGTTCGGGGCTGGGCACGCCCCTCGGGTGTTCACGCCGCATCCCGGTGAGTTCCGCGCCGCGTTCCCGGAGTTGGCGTCGATGCTCGTGGAGGATCGGTTCGGGGCCGCCGCTGCCGCACCGCGCACGGCGGCGACGACGGTGTTGCTCAAGGGCGTGCCCACCGTCATCGCGACGGCCGACCGCCCGCTGTGCGTCGTCGCGACGGGCAACCCCGCGCTCGCCACGGGTGGGAGTGGTGATCTCCTGGCGGGCTTCATCGCCGGGTTCCTGGCGCGAGGCGTCGACCCGCATGACGCCGCGGCCTTGGGCGCGTTCACCTTGGGTCGGGGAGCGGAAGTGGCCTCGGAGCTGCACTCGGTGCGGGCCACGCGGCCGGCAGACGTGCTGGCCGCCGTGCCCGAGGTGTGGCGGCGCCTGGCCGAACCGCCCACGATCGCCCCCCCGATCCTGCTCGAGCTTCCCCCACCGGCCCTGGTGTGATGCGGATCGGCGCCACGCTGCTCGCGCTCGCGGCGTGCGGCGTGCCCCTGTCGGCGCAGGCGCATCTGTGGCGCCCTGACGAGCGGGTGGTGCTCACTGATCATTCCTATGTCGATGCCATCGGTGCCGGGTCGGACGTCGTGTACGTCGTGACCCGCGGTGGGATCGGCGTGTACGACATCCGGTTTCGTCGGTGGGAGCCGCCCGTCGCTCTCCCGCCCGGCCTCCCAGTGGGTGCGGCCAGATCGGCCATCGTCGATCCCGTCGATCGATCGCTGTGGATCGGCACCACGTTCGGCGTCACCCGCTACGATCCACATCTGCGTTCGTTCGACGACGTGTCGGTGGGCGGTGGGGTGTGGGATCTCATGTTTGATAGCGCGGACCCGATTCGTGGTGTGTACGTGCGCAGCCGCGTCGGATGGCAGTTGCTGCAACGCGGCAGCGTCATCCCGATGGATGCCGGCCCCCTCCCGCCCCCCGGCCGCCAGCTCCGCGCCGGATCGGTGGAATCCGTGCTGGCGCGAATGCCAAGCCTCATGGCCCGCTCGACGCTCGCGCTCACCGACGAGCGGCTGCGTCGCTACCGCTTCACGGCGGCGGCCGAGACGCCCTACACCGAGGAGATCTTTCTCGGGACCGACGGGTACGGGGTGCTTCGGGTCGATCCCGCGACGCTCGAGATCACTCGCCTCCCGTTCGGCCTTCCGTCCGAGGGTGTGGCGGCGGTGGAGCCGACGGCGAGCGGCGTGTGGGTGGGAAGCGGCGCGCGCGCGCGACGCGGGTGGCTCACGCAGGTCGGCGAGGACCTCCAACGGTACATCTACGAAGAGGGCCCGCCCGCCACCGGCTTCCGCTTCGACGTGGTCTACGATCTCGTGGCCCACGGTGATGCGCTGTGGGCAGCGACCGATCGCGGACTGTGGCGCGTCGTGCCCGGTGGCCAGACTCGACGCATGGCGGCTGGGGTGATCGGGGAGGCGCAGTCGGTGTATGCCGTCGCGGCGGGTGACACGGGGATCTGGGCCGCGACTGATCGCGGACTCGTCTTTGTGGACGAGCGGGAAGGCGACGCGATGGTGGCGGACGCCTCTGTCATGGAGCCGCTGTACGCGGTGGCCGTGCTGGGGGACGCCGTGTGGGTGGGGGGTGACCGCGGCCTCGGGGTGCTGCCCAACGGCGACGACGCCATCCGGGTGCCAGCCGATGTGGCCGAGGAGCCGCTGCTCGCGGCCCCGATCGCGGCACTCGCCGTGGTGGGCGATACCGTGGTGGTGGCACTGACCGACCGCATCGCGTGGCGAGATTTGGGCGGCCACTGGTCCATCGAGCGACCGCTGGGTGAGATCGGAGAGATCTCGTCGCTCGTTGCCGAGGCCGGCGGCGTGTGGGTGGCGGGCATCCGTGGCCTCGCGTGGTTCGGCTTCGCCGGTCGCGCGTACCGGTTCCTCACCGTGCCGGGCGATCTCCCCGGCCCGATCCGTCGGATCGGCGCCACTCGGGATTACCTGTGGGTGGGGACCGACGCGGGGCTGGTGCGGATACGGAAGGACCTCGTGCGGCCGTGAGCGACCCGACCCATGTGAGCCTCGGCCCGGGAGCGGAGTTCGACCGGATCCGTGCGGTGTGGGAGCGGTTGGGGCCGCGGGCGGCGCCCGGCGGTGACGACTGTGCCATCGTACGCATCGGAACCGAGCAACTCGCCGTCTCCACCGATCTCGCGGTGGAAGGCACGCATTTCGAGCTGGGGTGGCTCGGTCGACGCGAGCTGGGCTGGCGGGTCGCGGCGGCCGCGCTGTCGGACCTCGCGGCAGTGGCCGCCCACCCAGCGGGCGTGTTGGCGAGCGTCGGCGTGGCACCCGGGTGGGACGAGCGTGCCGTGGCCGACCTCATGGACGGCATCGGGAACGCCGTACAGGCGGTGGGGGCAACGGTCTGGGGGGGTGACCTCGTGCGAAGCGAGCGGCTCGTGGTTGACATGACGGTTGTCGGCACCGTGGCCCGCCCCGTCCGTCGTTCGGGGGCCGCCCCGGGCGACGGTTTGTGGGTGACCGGCGCGCTCGGGGGACCGCTCGCTGCGCTCGCGGCGTGGAAGGCGGGGAGGGACCCGGTCGCGCTGGCGCGGGAGCGGTTCGCGCATCCGGTGCCGCGGATCGCCGAAGCACATTGGCTCGAAGCCGCCGGCGCGCGGGCCATGATCGATCTGTCCGACGGGCTGGCAGCGGATGCCGGCCATCTCGCAGCGGCCTCCGGCGTGGCGTGCCGCATCGATCGCGAGTGCGTTCCGGTTCATGCCGCGGCGGAGTCCGTCGAGCACGCCGTCGTGAGCGGGGAAGAATACGAGCTTTTGGTGGTGCTTCCCCGGTCCTTCGCCGATACGGACGCGGTGGAGTTCGTGGAACAGTTTGCCGTGCCGTTCACACGGATCGGTGTCGTCGAGTCGGGTCGCGGCGTTCATCTGTACGATGAGGGGTCAGCGGTCGACTTGCCGCAGGGCTTCGCGCACTTTTCCTGACCGTGTACTACTCGGTTCGCTATGTCGTCGGGCTCTTCGTCTTCACCGTGTACTACGGCGTCAAGTGCATCATTGCCGGCTACCTCGGTGTGCCGAACGAGGAGGACGGACTCTACGATCAAGCCGGACGACGCTGGGCGCAGAAGCTGATCCGGGCGGCGGGCGTGACGGTCCAGACCAGGGGACTCGAGCACGTGCCGACCACAGGGCCCGCCGTGTTCGTGTCGAACCATCAGTCATTCTTTGACATTCTGGCCTTGGCCGCGACGCTTCCCGGGAAGCTTCGGTTCGTGGCGAAGATGGAGATGGCAAAACTGCCGGTGTTGGGACGGGCCATGCGGGCGGCCGGCCAGATCTTCATCGACCGGGGCAACCGCGCACGTGCCTTCGAGGCGTACGAGGAGGCGGCACAGGCAGTGCAAAAAGGGATGAGCGCGGTGGTCTTCGCCGAGGGCACGCGCAGCCGGACGGGTGCGCTCCTTCCGTTCAAGAAGGGAGCGTTCGTGTTCGCCATCGCATCCCGCGTGCCGATCGTGCCGGTGTATTGTGCCGGGACGTTCGCCGTGCAACCCAAGGGACGCATCGGCGTTCGGAGGGGTCCGGTGACCCTGTATTTCGGCGAACCCATTCCGACTGAGGGACTGACCTATGACGATCGGGAGCGATTGCTGCGGCAAACCCGTGTCGTGATGGAACGATTCCGCGTTGACTCGGGAGATGACGAAAGGTAGGTTGCGCGACCTCATGAGCACGATCATCGACGTTTCAGCACGAGAAATCCTGGATTCCCGCGGGAACCCCACGATTGAGGCCGAAGTGCGACTCGCGAGCGGCGCGAAAGGCCTCGCTGCGGTGCCGAGTGGCGCCTCGACGGGCGAACACGAGGCGGTGGAGCTGCGGGACGGAGACTCGGCACGCTACCTCGGCAAGGGCGTGCTCCAGGCCGTTCGCAACGTGAATGAAGTGATCGGTCCCCGGCTCGAGGGGTTGCAGGCCATCGACCAAATGGAAGTCGACCTCGAGATGCTCGACATGGACGGGACGCCCAACAAGAGCAACCTGGGCGCCAACGCCATTCTGGCCGTGTCGCTCGCGGTGGCGCGCGCGGCGGCCGATGATCTGGGCCTGCCGCTCTACCGGTATCTCGGCGGGCCCATGGCCGCGGTCATGCCGGTGCCGATGATGAACATCTTGAACGGTGGTGCCCACGCCTCGAACAACGTGGACGCACAGGAGTTCATGGTGGTGCCGATCGGTGCCGAGGAGTTCGAAGATGGACTGCGCATGGGGGTGGAGGTCTTCCACGCGCTC
This sequence comes from Gemmatimonadales bacterium, assembly GCA_041602035.1. GTDB lineage: Bacteria > Gemmatimonadota > Gemmatimonadetes > Gemmatimonadales > GWC2-71-9 > JAOTVV01. The sequence goes on from JBFIHA010000032.1 coordinate 11,538, forward strand.
AAGAAGGTTCTGACCGAGCGCGGGCTCTCGACGGCCGTGGGGGACGAAGGCGGGTTCGCGCCGATGCTGCCGAGCAACGAGGCGGCCCTCGACGTCATCATCACCGCCATCGAAGCCGCTGGCTACAAGCCCGGCGACGATGCAGCCATCGCGCTCGACGTGGCCGCGAGCGAGCTGTTTCAGGACGGGCAGTACGTCTTCAAGAAGGGTGACGGATCACGCCGATCTGCCGAAGACATGGTCCGGCTGTACGAGGAGTGGATCACTACGTACCCGATCGTGTCGGTGGAGGACGGCCTCGCCGAAGACGACTGGGAGGGGTGGAAGCTCCTGACGGAGGCGCTCGGCGAGCGGGTGCAGCTGGTGGGTGACGACCTGTTCGTCACCAACACCGACCGCCTGGCGCGTGGGATCGAGGGAGATGTCGGCAACGCGATCTTGATCAAGGTGAATCAGATCGGCACGCTCACCGAAACGCTCCAGTGCATTGAGCTGGCCAAGGGAGCGAGCTACGGCACGGTCATCTCCCATCGGTCGGGCGAGACCGAAGACACGTTCATTGCCGATCTCGCGGTCGCAACGGGAGCGGGCCAGATCAAGACGGGCAGCGCGTCGCGCACGGACCGGATCGCGAAGTACAACCAGCTGCTTCGGATTGCCGAGGAGTTGGACGACTTCGCCATCTATCCCGGCGGGTCGATCTACGGTCTATGAGACCAGGGCGCGTGTTGGCTGCAGTGGTGGTTGTCGGCGGCCTCACCTTCGGCGTGTTTGGCGGCGAGTACGGAACCCAGGACTGGTGGCAGCTCAGGAGCGACATCGAAGAGCAGCACAACGCCATCGCGCGTCTCCGCGTCGAGGTCGACAGCCTCGCGGCGTGGGCGCGTTTGCTCGAGACCGACCCCACGACGCAGGAACGGGTGGCGCGAGAGCTGTTCGGCTTCATCCGCCCCGGGGAAATGCTGTATCGCGTCGAGCGAGTGCCGTAGCCGGTCCGACGCCGGATCCCGAGGCGGCAACTCGCCGCTGACGACCCATCGGCATAGCACTTGCGCCATTAGATGGCATATCGAAAGTGGGCGCGAGCGTCTCTCCCGCTCCGCTCACCGTTTTTCGGCGGACGAGCGAGCCTCTCGGCCGGGTGTTGCACTACGGCCGCGCTCGTCCGCCTGTTTCGCATCGTTGCGGGCGCGACACGGCTTGTGCGGCGCGCCCGTGCTGTGTCGCAACACCATTGGGACTAGTCACATTCGGAGGTGGCCATGCGCAGGTGGACTCTGGTCCCCGTACTGGCACTCGTTGTCGCGGCCTGTAACGACGCGCAGGTATATCAGCCAGATCTAAGCAGAGGTGGCGTGTTGGCCGGCGAGCCGGTGGTGGTCATGTCGCGCAACCTGTATCTGGGTGCCGATATCGACGCTCTGCTCGATCCCACGGCCGATCTGCCGACGGTGCTCGCGACCGCGCTTGGACAGGTTGTGCAGACCGACTTCCCGCAGCGGGCCAAGGCGCTGGCGCAAGAGATCCACGACCGGCAGCCGCAGCTGGTGGGACTCCAGGAGGTGACGACCTACGCCATCACCTTGGGGGACGGCACGATCGTCCCGGCCCTCGGGTTCCCGCAGGACTTCATGCAGATTCTGCTGGCCGAACTGGCGGCGCTGGGCGACACGTACGTCGAAGCCGCACGCTCGCAGAACGTCGCCCTCATGTTTCCGATCGACTTTGTGCAGCCCGGGCTGTTCATCACCTACCAGGACGCCGACGCCATTCTGGTCCGTGACGACGTGACCGTGCTCGGCTCCGCTTCGGGGAACTACGTCAACCAGCAGTTGCTCTCGGTTGGCGGCGTCGTGTTCCCTAACCTGCGCGGGTGGACGCACATCGACGCGGACGTGAACGGCAAGAAGATCCGGTTTGCGAACACGCATCTCGAGATCCAGCTGTTCCGACCGGTGCAGGAGAAGCAGGCGGGCGAGCTGATTGCTGAGCTTGCCGACAGCCCGTGGCCCGTGGTGTTGGTGGGCGACTTCAACTCGGCCGCCAACCACGACGCGCCGGCGCCGAGCAAGACGGCCAGCTACGGCATGTTCCGCAACGCCGGCTACAGCGACCTGTGGCTCCGTGAGCGAGGCAGCGTGGGTGGGCTCACCTGCTGTCAGGTGGCCGACTTGTCCAATACGGTCTCTGACCTGGATCAGCGGCTCGACATCGTGTTCGTGCGCTGGGGACCCGCCGGCTTCGGCGGACAGAGCAGCGTCGAGGTGGTTGGTGAGGAGGTAGGTGACATCTTCACCCATCCGCTGGGATACTCGCTGTGGCCGTCGGACCACGCGGGCGTTGCCGCGTGGATCTGGCCGGCACCGGGTCGGCTCGCGGCCCGCTGAGCGGCGTGTGGTGTGGGAAGAGGGGCGGCCTCTTCAAGGGCCGCCCCCGGCCGTTTTCGCCAGCTGGGCGCCCGGGTTGGAGCGAGTGGCGGGATGTTGGTATACTTCTCCGCGGCAGCGGGATGGCCGGTATGGGCACCCGCGATCGTGGCGGAGTAGCTCAGCTGGTTAGAGCAGCGGAATCATAATCCGCGTGTCGGGGGTTCGAGTCCCTCCTCCGCTATGCGAGCGCAGAATGCTGAGGGCAGAGTGCAGATTTGCAGAGCAATCGCACTCTGCCCTCCGCGTCTGCACTCGTCCAGCTCTGCACTCTGCAATCCGTACCAGCTTCGCCGGGCATTCGCTCGCTGCTGCATGAAATCGGTTATCACGTGGGCGCCGCAGGCGCGATGCTGCATTATGAGCACCGGTGCAGACCGATCCAGGAATCGCTCTCCGGAGCAATTGCAGGAGCGTCTGTTGTCGTTCGCCGCTGCGGTATGTGAGAGGGGCAGGCAATTAAGGCGCGATGTTGTCACTACCCACATGCTCGGGCAACTAGCACGCTGTGCCACATCAGCCGCCGCGAACTACGCCGAAGCCCGCGCCGGCGAGTCCCGCCGGGACTTTGTGCACAAGATGCAAGTTTGCCTCAAGGAACTTCGCGAGACCGGGGTCTGGCTCGAGCTGCTGCACCGCCTCGATGGGGCCGATGGACTGGGGGGGCTCAAGGGGGAGTGCGACCAGCTGACCGCGATCTTTGTGAGCAGTATCAAGACAGCGAGGCGCTCGATGTGGACGAATGGCTAATTGAAGTTGGGTGTATGTCTCCGTGCTCGCCTCAGCTTGCCCTCCGCGCTCTTGCCCTTCCGAAGAAGGATTCGGAAGACGGCCGAGTTGAATCCTGAAAACGACGATCCCGAAACGCCGGCTGACGCCTTGTAACATAGTGTTATGATAACCAGTTAACGTTTCTGCCCCGGAAGCCGGAGACTTGCGAGAAGGCGCGTTCGGAGTCACCTTTAGCCCATCCGGAGGGTGCAGCGGAATTAGAATCCGCGTGTCTCACTCCGCCGCATTGTGTCTCCGTGCCGGGGGTTCCATCTGCTCCCGGCTCTTCTCATTGGAAGCGGTGGGAGTCTCCGTGCTGGCGTCGGCCTGCCCCAAACGGCAATGACCTCATGATCGAAGAAATTCGCAGCAAGCTCCTGGCAGAAGTCGAAGCGCTCAATCACGAGCTGCACGTAGTCCTGCCGGATACGCTCAAGCGGGCGCTCCAAAACGGAGACCTGCGTGAGAACGCAGATTTCCAGGCGGCGATCGAGCGGCAGGGCATGATTCAGCGGCGGCTCGAGCAGCTCCGCTCGCGGCTGTACCAGCTGTCCGACGTGGACCTCTCCAGCGTGCCGACCGACCGGGTGGGCTTGGGCTCGCGCGTGACGGTGGTGGATCTCGACACCAAGGAGAAACAGGTGTTCGACGTCGTGATCCCCGACGCCGTCGATGTTGAGGCGCACCATATCTCGGTGTCCTCGCCACTGGGCCAGGCGCTGCTGGACAAGAAGGTCAAGGACGTTGTGACGGTGCGGCTACCGGCGGGCCAGCGGCGGCTCAAGATCAGCAAGCTCGAGACTGCGCACGACCTGACGACGTAGACGCCGGCCCATCCCATAACCTATTGGGACAAAACAGCTTGAGGACCCCGGCCCAGCGGCGCGGGGTCCGTTCGCTTCTCCTCCATGACGACGGCCTCCACCGGTGTGACCCGAGTCACGGGCGATTGTCCGGCCGGGCAGTACTCGTTGGGGCCGGACCACGAGCGTTGACGCCTCGGCCCGAGACAACGGCAGGGGCGGCAGCGCCGAGACGGAGGAGGACCGATGCAGACCGTCGTACGTATGCTTGGAGCAACGCTGGCTGTGACTGCGCTGGCCGTGGTGTCCACACCGACGCCGACGCATGCGCAGGGATTGTCGATCGCCCCCACCGTGGGCATCTACGCGCCTACGGGCGACTTGCTGAACACGGTCACCATGAGCGGCAACTCGATCGCGTTCCGGCAACGTGTGGGCCTGGCCGTCGGCGGGCGGGTCGGACTGTCGTTCGGTCGCGTCGGGATCACCGCAACCGGCTCCTATGTTCCCACTCGGCTCCAGGCCACGATCACCGAGACCGGGATCGCGCAGAACTCCCAGGACTACACTGCGCTGTGGTTCGGGACGGGACGGCTCAACCTGTGGCTGCTGCCACGATCGAGTCCCCTCGCGATCGGTGTGAACGGGGGCGTGGGCCTCGTAGGGCGCGGCCCGACCACGGTCACCGACAGCGAGGGCAACGTCTATACCGATGTGTCGCGGACGGACTGGGGTGGCGTCGTGGGTGGGACGATCGGTCTCAACCTAGGCATCATCGGTGTGTTCGCGTCGGTCGACGACTACATCTATAACCCGTCCGTGTTCGAGCAGCTGGGCGTGAAGTCCGAGACCCAGAACGACCTACAGTTGTCCTTCGGCTTCGGCAGCCGATTCTGAGTAACGCGGTCGAGGGCGGTCGCCGCATCCGGTGACCGCCCTCCTCCGCCTTGCGGGCCGCGCGTCGCAGCCCGCAGCTTACCGGCACCGGCGATCACCGCCCGGAGCGCGTCCACCCCACCTCGGAGAGCTGCGATGCCGGAAGCTACCCTCACCTTTCGTTTCTCGTACAAGGGCGTCGCGAAGGTGATGCTGGCGATCGCGCTCGGTGTGGCGATCGGGTACGGGATGATTCTCGAGGACCGCGCGAACCTCGAACGGGCGGAGACACTCACCTACGAGGAATACGTCGAGGGATTCGACACGTATCAGGAGGAGTTGACCGCCGAAGTCCTGTCGCCCGGGGCGAATGTGGTGGCCGGGCTGATGGTGGCTGGTCTGTTCCTTTCTCTCTACGAAGTCCTGGCTTCCGGGTTGGGGTGGCTGATCGCCCGCGTCGTCGCCGCCTTCGGTGGTGGGCCGAGGCCCGGCACACCAGATCGGGGGCCGGAGGTGGAGTTCGGGGTCTAAGCCATGGGTGGGGTGGCAGAGTTCTTGCTCCCTGAGAAGCCGAGGGGGGCGAGGGCTGAGACGGAAGCCTTCTCGATTCCTGCTTGAGTGCATGTCCGCCTGATCCGCCTTCGCCCTCCTGACCATAACGCCCAGCTCACCGCGTTCCTCGGGCCGCGCTCACTGACGGCTTGTGGGCGCTTTGCGTCTGTAGGGAACTCCCGGCCTGTTGAAGCCGCGCAGCAGCCTTCCGGTGGTACCCTGGGGTGCCCGCCACACCTCGAATCCCGAGCGTCTCTGTCACGCCGCCGGCCCGAATGCCGACCGAGCGGGCAGGCTGACGACCGCGTACTATTCCCCGACCGCCGAGGGCCGACGAGGGTCCCGCGAGAACCACCCCAGCCCATGGATATCACGATGATCGAAGAGCTGTACACGCCCCAACAAGTCGAACTGCGGGCACGCGCGCGCGACGTTGCCGAGACGGCCATGCGGCCGGTGGCGGCCAAGTACGATGTCGAGCAGACGTATCCGTGGGAGGTGCAACACGCCATTCGCGACGCCGGACTCTCGGGCGTGTGGATTCCCAAAGAGTATGGCGGACTGGGTGGGGGGGTGCTCGACCTCTGTCTCGTGGTGGAAGAGTTCTCCCGTGCCTGTGGCGGTATGGGGGTGGGCTTCGCGGTGAACGCGCTGGGCTCGTTTCCGATCATCGTGGGCGGCACCGACGAGCAGAAAGCGCGCTGGCTCCCCGGTATCGCCGCCGGCGAGAAGCTCATCGCGTTCGGCCTGTCGGAAAAGGAAGCGGGTTCCGATGCCGGATCGATGAAGACGCTCGCCGAGAAGGACGGTGACCACTATGTGTTACGCGGAGAGAAGAAGTGGAACACGGGCGGCGCCGTCGCGTCGTACAACACCATCTTCGCCGTCACGGAGCCGGGCCGAGGCGCGCGCGGTATCTCGGCGTTCGTGGTGGAAGAAGGGACGCCCGGCTACCGGGTGGGCAAGCACGAAGACAAGATGGGCATCCGCTGCGTGCCGGTGGTGGAAATCCACCTCGAGGAGTGCCGCGTTCCGGTGGAGAACCTGTTGGGGGGCGAAGAGGGACGCGGGTTCAAGCACGCGATGATCACGCTAGACCGGGCGCGGCCCGGTGTGGCGGCACAGGCGGTGGGCCTCGCGCAGGGGGCGCTCGACCTGGCTATGCAGTACACGCACGAGCGGCAGCAGTTTGGGCAGTCGGTGAGCTCGTTCCAGGGCGTGCAGTGGATGCTCGCCGACATGGCGACACAGGTCGAGGGTGCCCGGCAGCTGGTGCACCATGCCGCCCGCGTCATCGATTCCGGCCACCGCCACATCACCAAGGTGTCGGCGATGTGCAAGCTCATGGCCACCGACGTGGCGATGCGCGTCACCACCGATTGCGTGCAGCTGTTCGGCGGTTACGGCTACTGCAAGGATTACCCGATCGAGAAGTACATGCGCGATGCCAAGATCACGCAGATCTACGAGGGCACCAACCAGATCCAGCGACTGGTGATCGCGCGGAGCCTGCTGCGGGAAGCCGCGAGCGGAGCGAACTAGGGATTAGGGCTCGAGCGAGCGGCGGTACGCCGCAAGCCGAGCCTCCAAATCGGCCGGCCGCACGGCCAGGAGCCTGCCGGTGACCGAGACCACGATTTGGACTCGCCGCACACCCGGGAGCTGAACCCGCGAATAGGTGAACACCCAGGCCCGGGGATTGCCCTTGAGGAACTCCACGCCTTCGTAGGCAAACGTGCTGGTGCGTCCCTCGACGGGGGGGCGCGGCCCGAGCAGGTTGCCGGCGGTGAATCGTGCGCCGGCGTACGATCCGGTGCCGACCAGCGCGACGGCGAAGGCGACGAGGACAAGCCACTTGATGGCGCGTCGCACGCGGGCTCCTTTGAGTGGGAGGCGTGGCGCGGCCCGTCCGTCCGACGAACCGCTCCCGCAGAAGAAGGCCGGTCGAGGCCCGAGACGCAATAGCCGCCGTCACGCCATCGGCCTTCTGCGGCGTCGGCCATCGTGCGATATTGAGTAAATGGATCGATATTGCTGTATGCCGTGGCGGTGACCCCCCCGGGACGCCCCTCGCTCACGCTCGGCTGGCGTGAGTGGGTCGCTCTGCCAGTCTTCGGCATCCCCAAAATCAAGGCAAAACTCGACACCGGGGCCAGATCCTCGGCGCTTCACGTGGTGGACGTCAAGACGTTTCGCCGGGATGGGATGGACTGGGTGCGGTTCTTGGCCGATGCCAACCCGCGCCGCCAGGACGAGTTGACGGCGGTCGAGTGTCCGGTGCTGGACGAGCGGTTGGTCCGCGCGTCGAGCGGCCACGAGGAAACGCGTCTCGTGGTGCGGACCGACCTGTCCATTAGGGATCTGACCTGGTCGATCGATGTGACGCTGGCGAGCCGCCAGCCGATGCGCTTTCGGATGCTGCTGGGACGCGAGGCCCTGCGTGGCCGCGTGGCCGTCGATCCCGCCCGATCCTATCTGGCCGGCCTCCCGGCCGAGCTGGTCTTGGATGACCGAGAGGAAGAGGAGTGAGCCTGTGAAGATTGCGGTACTGTCCCGGAAGGCGTCGCTGTACTCCACTCGCCGCCTCGTCGAGGCTGGACGCGAGCGGGGACACGAGATGCACGTCATCGATTACCTGCGTTGCTACATGGACATCACGTCGCACAAGCCGGTGGTGATGTTCCGTGGCGAGCCGCTCAAGGGCTTCTCGGCGGTCATCCCGCGGATCGGAGCGTCCCGCACCTTCTACGGCACGGCCGTGGTGCGGCAGTTCGAGATGCAGGGCGTGTTCTCGGTCAACGAGTCACAGGGCATCTCCCGCTCGCGCGACAAGCTGCGATCGCTGCAGCTCTTGTCGCGGCAGGGAATCGGACTTCCGGTGACGGGGTTCGCGCACTCCACCAAGGACGTCGACGGCTTGATCCACATTGCGGGTGGTGCCCCGCTCGTGGTCAAGCTGCTTGAGGGCACCCAGGGCATCGGCGTCGTGCTGGCAGAGACCAAGAAGGCCGCCGAATCGGTGATCGAGGCGTTCCGTGGCTTGGACGCCAACATCCTGGTGCAGGAGTACATCAAGGAAGCGAAGGGAATGGATATCCGGGCCTTCGTGGTCGGCGGCAAGGTCGTGGCGGCGATGCGAAGGAAGGCGGCCGAGGGCGAGTTCCGATCGAACCTGCATCGCGGCGGCACGGCTGAAGCGATCAAGCTCACCCCAGAAGAGCGGAGTACCGCCGTCCGATCGGCCAAGGCCATGGGGCTCAACGTGGCCGGCGTCGACATGCTGCGGTCCAACCACGGCCCAGTGGTGATGGAGGTGAACTCGTCTCCGGGACTCGAGGGCATCGAGGCAGCGACCGGTGTGGATGTGGCGGCGAAGACCATCGAGTTCATCGAGAAGAATGCGGCGCCCAGCAGGACCAAGGACCGCGTGAAAGGCTGAGATGCCTGTCGGGCTCCGCATCGCCGACACCGCGATTCGGCGCGGCACCAAGCGGCGACTCGAAATTCCCATCGCTCGGCTTCCCACGGGGGTCTTCCTCTCCCTGCCCGTGGGCGTGGTGCATGGACGGCGGCCCGGCCCGTGTGTGTGGCTGAGCGCCGCGCTGCATGGTGACGAGATCAATGGCGTCGAGATCATTCGGGAGGCACTGCAGCCGATCGATCCTGAGACGCTGCGCGGGACGATCCTCGCCGTGCCGGTCGTGAATGTGTTCGGTTTCGTGGCGGAATCGCGGTATCTGCCCGACCGGCGGGACCTGAATCGGAGCTTCCCCGGATCCGAGACCGGATCGCTGGCGGCGCGGTTGGCGCACCTGTTCATGACGGAGATCGTGGCCCGCTCGACCCACGGGATCGACTTTCACACCGGCTCCAACCACCGCACCAACTACCCCCACGTGCGCGCCAACCTCGATGATCGCGAGGTGAGACGGCTGGCGAAGGCATTCGGCACGGGGCTCATGGTGCACGGTCCCGGTCCCGACGGCTCCCTCCGGCAGGCGGCCGCGGAGCGGGGGATTCCCTGCCTGGTCTACGAAGCGGGTGAGGCGGACCGGTTCGACGACGAGGCGGTCAACGTGGGTGTCGTGGGCGTGCACCGCGTGCTGGCGGCGCTCAAGATGGTGCCCGACGGCGGGCCGGCTCCCGCTCAACCGCCCACACGCATCGACAAGACACGCTGGCTCCGGGCGCGTCAGGGCGGCATCGTGCGACTCCACGTCCAGCTCGGTGAGCGGGTACGTCGAGGGCAGGTCCTGGGCATCGTGGCCGATACGTTTGGCGAGGTGCGATCCCAGGTCCGGGCACCCACCCACGGAATCGTGTTGGGACTCAGCCGCCACCCGTTGGTGCACCGCGGCAATGCGCTAGTGCACCTGGCGGTGAAACAAGTGCAGAAGAAGTCCGCGCCCGTTAAGAAGCGGCGGAAACGAGCATAGCTCCTCACACGGCGTCTTGCCATGTCCACAACCACCAGAGCGATTCTCATCGAGCGGCACGGACCGCCAAACGTCTTCGTGGAGCGCGAGGTCCCGCTTCGCGACGTCGGCCCGGGGGACGTCCACCTCCGGGTGTTGGCCGTCGGCGTCAATTTCGGCGACCTCGCGATGCGCGCCGGTCTGTACGGTACGGTACCACCGCGACCGTACTCGCCCGGGTTCGAGATCGCCGGCGAGGTGGTGCGTGTCGGTGAGGACGTCGATGCATGGAAGGTGGGTGATCGCGCGGTCGCGCTGCTTCGCTTTGGCGGGTACGCGCGTGATGTCGTCGTGGGCGCCAACCAGCTGGCGCCCTACCCGGCCGGACTCCCGCCGGAACAGGCGGTCGCCATCCCGGTGGCGTTCCTCACGGCGTGGGTGTGCCTATTCGAGGCGGCCCGGGCCCGGGCCGGCGAGACCGTGCTCGTCCTCGGTGCCGGGGGCGGAGTGGGGACGGCCGCGGTGCAACTCGCCGTCCACCGGGGGCTCCGTGTCATCGGCACCGCCGGCACGGCGGAGAAGCGAGCGTTCGTGACCGACGACCTTGGGGCGGAGGCATGCTTCGATTCACGCGGGGACTGGGAGCCCGCGGTCCGGGAGCACGCGGGGCGGCGCCCCATCGACATTGCGCTCGATCCCATCGGTGGCAGGGCCACGGCCGCGTGCCGCCGGCTCCTGGCCCCGCTCGGGCGCCTCGTGTTCTACGGGTTGAGCGAGGCGATGCCCGGCCGACGGAAGAACCTGCTTCGAGCGGCGTGGGCCTGGCTCCGAACGCCGAGATTCCATCCCTACTCGCTCATCATGCCGAACGTGGGCGTCTTCGGCGTGCACCTGTTGCATTTGGATCACAAGGATCAGGTGCTCTTGCCCGCGTTGGCGGAGATCAACGAGGGTGTGGCGAGCGGGGCGCTGCGTCCCGTGGTCGACCGCGCCTTTCCCCTCACCCGCGCGGGTGCGGTGGAGGCGCATCGTTACATTCACGCGCGCCGCAATCTCGGCAAGGTGGTACTGGTTGCGTCAGACGTTGCGACGTGAGGCGAGGTCCGCGATCTGATCCGACTCGAACACCGTGTATCCGCTGGTCTCACGCTGCGCGGCGCGTGCCATGGCCAGCGCGACATCGGCAGCGCGGATCGGGCGGAGCCGGCTGAACCGCCCGCGCATGAGCGGTGAGAGGCCAAGCATCGCTACCGCGCTCACCCGCTCGCCCAAACGGAGCTCCTTCCGCTCCCCCAGCAGCAGGGACGGTCGAAACACCAGCGCCGCCGTGAACGGCAGCTGCCGAATCGCCGCTTCCAGGTCGCCTTTCACCCTGAGATAAAAGGTTCGCGAGTCGGGATCGGCCCCGAGCGACGACACTAGCAGAAACCGTTGCGCACCCTGACTCAGCGTGGCGCGCGCGAGCGCCATCGGATACCCGAAATCCACCTGACGAAACGCATCGCGTGAGCCCGCTCTGCCGATCGTGGTGCCGAGACAGCAGTACACGTCGTCGGCGGCGAGATCGCCTGCGGCCTCGAGGTTGGTGAAGTCGACCGTCACCTGGCGCAGCTTCGGGTGCGTGCGGTCGAGGGAACGCCGACCGATCGCGATGACCGACGTGTAGCGGTCGGACGCCAGCAGGGTCGTCACGCAGTGGCCGCCGACCAGCCCCGTTGCGCCGGCGACGATCGCCGTTCGGGGAGACAACGTGGACGGTGGTGGGTTGGGATCTCGATAGTCCATGACGGTCACGTCCAATCGACAGTTCGGCTGGTACCCGTCGCCGGCGCTTGCACGGCGTCAATGGAATCTCGATGCAAGCGCTCGTAGATGAGCGAGGCCCCGTTCGCCGCTGATCTGGCGCGTGCCGGGCCCGATGCGTATGTCACACGGGGAGGCTGGTGCATCTCATCGCCTGGAGCACGGTATGGCTGAACAACTGGTTGGAACAGTGACGCACTTCTTCAAAGGGCCGAGCGTGGCGGTGGTCAAAGTGGTCGAAGGCCACATCGCCGTGGGCGACAACGTGCGCTTCCTAGGCCACACCAGCGACTTCAACGAGCGCATCACCTCGATGGAGGTAGACCATCAAAAGGTGGAGCGGGCAGTCGCCGGTGACGAGGTCGCGATTCAGGTGATCGCACGCGCTCGGCCACACGATCAGGTCTTCAGAGTCGTGCCTGACTGATGGCGTGCGTCGCGGGCACATTGCCAACGGTGCCCGCCGAATCAGTTGCGGGGAAGGGGTGGAACGTCGTTCTCGTCGGGCACCTGGCTCGCGAGCAGCCGCTCCGCAAACTCGACCCGTTCTTCCAGGTAGGCGATCTGCCGCGCGTTCTGCTCTAGCTCGCCGAAACGCTCCTCGATCTCGCGGAATCGCTCGTCGATCAGGTGCGAGTCGGCGCGCAGGGGCAGGGCGGCCCGCTCCGCTTTGCGCGCCCTGAGCCACAACGGCACGATCGATCCCAGCACCACGATCGCCGCGATCGCGACGGGTTCGGCCTCGTACGCCACGGCGCTCGCCATGAGCACCGCACCGAGCAGGATCCGCGCCCCCACGGACTTGGCGAGGCCCAGCGCCGACACGTTACGTGGGGCCCCCGGGAGCGCGGTGCCACGGGCGACCGGATATCCGCACCGCGGACATGCCGCCGCCTTGTCAGACAGATCGATCCCACACTCGGGGCATTGAATGAGCGCCATGGGCCTATTCTACGGTGGCAGTTGGCGGCCCCGCAATCGACAGGGCCCCCGCTCCCGTCAATACGCTGAGACGCTCCCCCGAGTTCCGCCTTCTCCAGTGTCAGCCCCTAACCGCCTAACCGCTCAACCGCCGAACCGCCTAACCGCTCACCGAAGGCACGTGGCTCATGGCCCGCTCGATGGCCTCGGCCGGGTATTCGTAGTCCACGAGCTTGCCGGCGAGATACGCCTCGTACGACGCGAGATCGAAGTGTCCGTGGCCACACAGGTTGAACAAGATCACAGGCTTGTCGCCGGAGGCCTTGGCCCTGAGCGCCTCTTCGATCACCACGTGGATGGCGTGTGACGGCTCCGGTGCCGGAATGATGCCTTCGGCCTTGGCGAACTGCAACGCGGCGGCGAACGTCGCCAGTTGTGGCACGGCGACGGCCTCGAGGAGGCCAGCATCGCACAGCGCACTCACGCTCGGTGCCATTCCGTGGTAGCGCAGACCACCGGCGTGGATCGGCGCCGGTACGAAGTCGTGTCCCAGGGTGTGCATCTTGACGATCGGGGCCATCTGCGCGGTATCACCATAGTCGAAGGTGTACGCCCCTCTCGTGAGGCTGGGAGCGGCGGTGGGTTCCACTGCCACGAGGCGCGTCCGCTTCCCGTCACGCAGGTTGTGACGGAGAAACGGATATGCGAGTCCCGCGAAGTTGGACCCACCCCCCACGCAGCCGATCACGACGTCCGGATACTCGCCGGCCAGGTCCATCTGCTTGAGTGCCTCCTCACCAATCACGGTCTGGTGCATGAGGACGTGATTCAGTACGGACCCAAGGCTGTATTTCTTGGCGCCGTGCGACGTCGCCGCGACCTCCACCGCCTCGGAGATGGCGATCCCCAGCGATCCCGGGCTATCGGGATCCTGGGCGAGGATCGACTTCCCGAATTGTGTCCTGTCGGTGGGACTCGCAAAGACCTGAGCGCCGTAGCTCTCCATCATCACCCGGCGATACGGCTTCTGCTCGTAGGAGATCTTCACCATGTAGACCTCGAGGTCGAGGTCGAACACGTTGCACGCGAACGCCAAGGCGGACCCCCACTGACCCGCGCCGGTCTCTGTGGTGAGCGCCTTCGTGCCGCCGACGCGGTTGTAATACGCTTGTGCCACGGCCGTATTGGGCTTGTGGCTGCCCGTGGGGGAGACGCCCTCGTACTTGTAGTAGATGTGCGCCGGCGTCTGGAGCGCCCGCTCCAGGCGTCGAGCCCGGTAGAGCGGCGTTGGCCGCCACAGTCTGTAGATGCCTCGCACCTCTTCGGGGATGTCGATGAACCGCTCGGCGCTCACTTCCTGCTGGATCAACTCCATCGGAAACAGCGCCGCGAGGAAGTCTGGGGTGACGGGCTCCTTGGTGTGCGGGTGGAGCACCGGGGCCGGCGCCACGGGCATGTCCGCATTGATGTTGTACCACGCCGTGGGAAGGTCGGTCTCGTCAAGCTGGATGCGAACGGATTCGGGCATCGTGCCTCCTCTGACGCTGTGGGGTCGAGTCACGAGTTCCGGCACGGCACGAGGACCGTGCTCACGGATCACGTGGGTGCCAAACGCGACGGGCGCGCTCCTCACTGGAGAAGCGCGCCCGTCGCCATGAACGGTCCTGAGCGGTCGTCGCCTACACGATCGGCCTCGGGACCGGGCGCACCACTCCCCGTGGTGGTCGCCACCACCACGCCCACCGGTTGGCAGTACGAAGGGACATTGTGCGCCTCATGTCTGGGATGCTACGCGGTGATCTCAGGCGGGTCAAGGGCCGTGCCTTCGATGCCGGCATAGGCCGGCGGCGGTCGCCGGCTCACCAGCCAGATACCGAGAAAGATCGCTGGGGCGGCAAGCCCCATGACCGCTGTCGGTCGCTCGCCGAAGACCATCCAGCTCGCGAGCCCCGAGATGAGCGGCTGCGAGTAGACGTACACGGCGACCGTCGATGCCCGCACCCGCGCCAGGGCGAACATGTTGAGCAGATACGCGAGTACCGTCGGGATCGCGAGGATGTACAGCAGTGACCACCACGCGGACCCCATGCCCGGCTCGGGTGTGAAGCGCTGTCCGATCGCGAACGCGGGGAGTGCAGCGACGGCAAACACGTACGACCACGCCGTGATGACCAGTGCAGGATAGCGGCGGGTGAGCGGGCTTGGAGAGCACGAGGTAGCACGAGTACGACAGACCGTTCGCCACCATGAGCAAGTTGCCCAGTCCGTGTGCCCCCAGGCCGTTGAGTCCCTCGGTCAGGAGCAGTGGCGCGGTCCCCCCTAGCGCCACGAGCACGCCAACCGCGCGCATGCCACTAAACCGCTCCAGGCCCACCGCCGCCGCGATGGCGAAGGTGAACACGGGGATCAACGACATCACGAGTCCGGCGTTCATCGGGGTGGACCGCGACAGCCCGACCAAGAACAGTCCCTGGTTCACCGCCACGCCCAGCATGGCGCTGGCGACCAGGACCGCGATGTCCCGCCGCGCAGGAAGCATGGTCCGCCCGTACCGAAGCAGAGCCAGCACGCCCAACACGAGGGCGCCAACGCCGATCCGCCATGTGCCGACACCTAGCGGCGAGAACCCGCCGGGTTGAAAGGCGATCATGCCGAACACGGGGAACAGCCCAAAGCCCACCTGGACGGCGGACAGGGCCACGTGCCCGGCCAGGACCCGGCGATCAGGTCCGTGCCGCCGACCTGCGGGTGTCACGGGTGGGAACTGCAGGTCACGGCGTGATGCGCACCATCACCGTGCCGAAAAGAGGTACTTCGACGCCGTCATCCCGCGCTCTGGAGTGACCGCCCGGCACCGGTGGCCGGCTCGGGCCACTTCACCCATGCCCCTACTCCTGACCAATGCCGAGCGATTCAGGCGGCAGGAGATGATCGGCAAGCAGTGAGCTGGCGACGTAGCCCACGAGCGAGTCACCCTGGTACACGGCCCACCAGCCCCCCGGGACGCGCACACCGTTGATCCGACTCCCAGGGCGTAGGATGCCTACGATGAGACCCTCGAGCGCCGGCGCGTCCCGAACATTGGCCCAGGTCACCGTCCACCGTGACACCGTCGCGGGTCCACGCGGCCGAGAGGTGGGGGGGGGTGAGGCAACGGTCGGTACCGGACGCGCTGGAGCGGTATCGGCCGGGGTTTGTGGCGGCGGGACGCTTATCTCGGCTGCGGTCGGGGCCGGCTGCGGTGTCACCACCGGCGGGATCACGGCTCGCGTCTCGGTAGCGGACCGATCCTCGTCCGACTGCCGGAGACCGAACCCGATGAATCCGGCGGCCAGGGCGGCCGCCCCCAGCACGACGGCCCCGATCACCCGGAGCCTGCGCCGAAGCTGCTGGGGATATCCGCAGTATTGACACGTTTGCGCCCCGCGAGGAATGACCTTTTCGCACCGCCGGCACGCGACGAAGGCGCGCTCCTCACCCTGCGGGGGAGGCGGTTGCAGTAGGAGAAAGCCGCATTTCGGACATACGGAGGCGACGCTCAACACAGTCTGGCCGCACTGCGGGCACTTGATGAGCGTCATCGACGGATCACCTCAGGGCTGACGCCAATCGTAGCGGAACAGCTGGACATGGCCGCACTTGGTGCAGGCTTCCACGTGCCACGTGACGTTGGGCTCCGTCGTCACGATCCCGTCCGCGTCCCCTTCGAACCGCGTGACGTATTCCCCCTCGAGGCAGACGATGCACGGCCGCTCCGGCATCGATCGGCGTTCCGCATCTGATGATTGACTTGCGGCCATGGGCGGGACCTCCTCCCGTGGTGGCGGCCGTCACGGGCCAACCGACTCGCCCCAGCAGTACCATAACGTGGGGCCGCTGCCGGAGCAAAGCGACGGGAGCGGCGTGGTCACGACCGGCTCAGGCGCCCGAGTGGCATGCGGCGTTCGCTCGCCGGGACCGCCTCGGTGCACGACGTTTCGTGGGGTGCATGGCGAGCGCCGCACCAACCCAGCAGGATCTCTCAGCGCGGATTCACGGCGATCATATCGTCCACCGGCCAGTCGGCTCGGGTCACGCTCACCGCCACACCTTCCCCAGGAACTCCTTGATCTCGGGTACGCCACCCTGATAGACCAGATACCCGTCGTGCGGTTCTCGTTCGGTCATCTCGCCGGCGATCGTCGTCGTCATGACGTGTTGCACGGCCACCGGATCGTCCGGGTGGAGGCCCAGAGCCCAGCCCAGTTTGATGAACGCGACCTCCGGCAGCATGTTGGCCAGCGGAACCACCCCCAACCCGAGAATCTCCCGCCCCGTTTCATACACGTGCATCTGAACGAAGCCCCAGAGTGTCTGCAACGTCATGTACATCTGCACGCCGGCGTCGTGCGCGCGCTCCAGTGCCGGGTAGATCTTGCGATTGACGTGCCCGAGTCCGGTGCCGGCGATGACGATTCCCTTATAGCCGCGGTCCACCAGCGCGTCGATGACGTCCGGGTGCATGCCCGGGTAGTAGTAGGTCAGCGTGACCCGCTCGTCGTAGGTCGCCTGCACCAGCACCTCGCGATCCGCCCGCCGCGGGAGCAGGTCGTCCTTGAGTGGCGTGACGATGCTGCTCTCCACCATCGCCGCCGGAATGTCTCCGAGGGTGCGGAACGTGCTGCGATACGAACTGTGCATCTTGCGTACACGAGTCCCGCGGTGTAGCAGGTTGTAGCGGTCCGACGTGGGGCCGAACATGCACACCAGCACCTCGGCGATCGGCCCGTGTGCAGCGGCCCACGTCGCGTTGATCAGGTTCTGTGCGGCGTCCGACGACGGGCGATCGGACGATCGCTGACTCCCGACCATGATGACCGGCACCGGCGGCCGTTGCACCATGAAGCTCAGCGCTGCCGCGGTGTGGTGCATCGTGTCGGTGCCGTGGCCGACCACGATCCCGTCGTAGCCATCCCGAATCGCCTCGCCGATGCGCTCGGCGAGGATCACGTACTGCTCCGGCCCCATGTTCTCCGAGAAAACCCCGAAGAGCTTCTCGGTCTCGAGGTTGCAGATGTCAGCGAGCTCCGGCACCGAGCCATACAGCTCACCGGGGCTGAACGCGGGGATCACCGCACCCGTGCGGTAGTCGAGGCGCGAGGCGATCGTGCCGCCTGTGCCGAACAGCTTCACACGCGGATGGCTCGGATCGAAGGGGAAATCCTTTTCCGGGATCTGGTAGTGCGCCTCGCGATACCCGATGCGTTCCAGCCCAAGCACGGTGTCGTGCCGAATCCCGACGTTGTACCCGACCCCGAGCTTCAGGACGAGATGCAAATCGTCGCTGGTCTCCGATCGAGGGAGCAGCAGTCCTTCGAACGTTCCTCGGGTGGTGCGGGCGCGGACCTCGCACCAAACCGTGATGTCGAAGCGCTGCATCAACTCGCGCGTGGGTCCGCGGTAGCCGCGGTACGGGTCACTCGTGCCGCTCATCGCGCGCTTTCCTGTCCTGCGCCGCTCAGCACATCGGTCAGGCGATTGCGCACCGCGGCCGGATGGAGGCGACCGAGAAACGCGGGCATGAGCTGTCCCATCCCCCATCGCACCAGCGTGGTGGGCGCGCGCCCGTTCATGTGCTGTGCCGCCTCGGCAATCTCAGCCACGGCGCGCTCGAGCCGGGCAGCATCGTCCTCGCCAGCACGATATCGAGCCAGGATCGAGTCGACATCAGCCGTGGGCGCCACCGCAAGGTCGTCTAGCACCCGCTCGGTGGCCTCGGGCCGGATCGCGCCTGACTCCAGGGCCCGCACCAGTGGCGCGATCCGCTCGGCAGTGTGGGCGCCCGTCGGCACTCCACGGCGCCGGTGGTACGGAAGCCGCCGGGCAAATGCGGAGGCCACGCGCGCGGCCACCGTCGCCGACGGTGCGACCGCGTCGAACAGGTCGGCCCACGGAGCATTGGCCAAGCGCTGTGCCTGGTGCTCGGTGAGCCCGAGCGCGACGTACCGTGCCGCCCGAGCCCACGGGCGTTCCGGCAGGTGCTCGCGGATCTCCGCGACCAGACGGTCGGCGATCGGGAGCGGCGGCGTATCGGTGTCCGGATACATGCGATCGGGCCCGGGGAGAATGCGCTCGAAGCCGGTTGTCCCGTCGCGGTGAGCCTGTCGGGTCTCGGCCGGCACGCCGTCGAACGCCTCGCGTGCCCGCAATACCACCTCGCGCGCCGCCGTGGCCGCGTCGTCGCGCGGCGCCCACACCAGCACGACGGCGTCGTCTGCCGTAGCCCGCAGCTCACCGCGCACCTCGCGCCACTCCCGGTCGGTGGGACCCACCCGCCCAGCATCGGAATGGGCGAAGAAGTGCCGAGTCAGTGGGCAGGCGATGACCCTGACCCGCTCGGCCAGTTCGTAGCCGAAGTCCCGCCCCGGCTGGGTCGGGTGCGCTAGGAGCCCCGCGAAGCCCGGGAGCTTCACGGCCGCCACGGTCTCGCCCCGCTCGACGGCATCGCGCAAGGAGGAACAGGAGGACTGGCAGAGCGCCCCGCCGACGTCGGCGATGAGATCCGACGTCTCCCACGGGAGTCCGCGCTCGGCGATGACAAAGACGGAGGGGTCGATCGACCGGTCGGTCAGCGCTGCCTTCACTCGGAGCAGGTTCAGTTGGCGGAAGGCTTCGATGTGCACCAGCAGGGGGAGGCCGCGGTGGTGATGCACCCCTTTGATCTCGACGCGCCTGCCGCCCGCCACTGAGACGTTCACATCCTGGCGTGCGGCCCCCGCCCCGCGACGCACCTTGCCCGTCGTGCGGACCACCCGCGCAATCAACCGAGCGCCGGCTTGCACCTCATGCGGGGTCACGAGGTCGGGCTCGGTCACCGTCTCGGTGAGCGGCATCCCCAGCCGGTCGGTCCGGAACGTGATCCGATGTCCCACGTCCGACACCTCGCGGCAGGAATCCTCTTCCAGGGAGAGCTGCCGGATGCGCAGCGCGCGGTCGACCCCCAGCTCCGGCACGCGAAACGGAATCGTGCCCGTCAGGCCCACCATCGCTGTCCGCTGAAAGCCGGTCGGAATGGAGCCGTCCAGGTACTGCTTCCGCATCACGTGCAGCTCGGAGACCAGATTGAGATCGAACAGCAGGGCGATCTCGATGGCCGACGCCACGGCCTCCTCGTCGATCTCGAACGGCGGGGTGTCGTCGATCTCGTACGTGCAAACCGACCCGCGCTCCAGGAGATACACGATCTCCTTGCGGGTCTTGAACTCCATGAGGGCCGTACCGTCGTACTCGCCCAGCTCGCTCAGCGTTGGCCGCATGTGGCGGAGCACTTCGGCATCCACCCGCGTGACCCGGTGACCGGCGGGACAGCGGCAGAAGAGCTTGGACGTCGTGAGGAGCTGCTGATGAACCTCGAGGCCCGACAGGAAGCCCAGAACGTCGTAGTCCTGTCGCGTCAGATCGCCAAGCGGCCGGTCGGGAAAATCGAGCACCGGATCCGGCCGAGGGTTGAGATCCCCCGGAGCTCTGACGCCATGCTCCTTGTTCGTCTGGCGAGCGTTCACGCGTGTCATCCTTGGCGGGCCACCGCGACGCCACCCCCACCTCCGGCAGCGAGGACCGTCCACCGGTCGCCTCAAGATAGCCGGCGTCGCCCGAGATGGTATCGGCCGAGAATGTGATGTGGGTAATGGACGGGGAGCCCCGCCGTGCCTACCTTTGCCGTCCACCTCTCCCTCTCGGAGATGCCATGGCCGGCAAGCCACCGTCGCGGTCCCCCAAGGACTTCTCGGCCGAAGTGGACGCGCTGCTCAAGAAGCTGCCGTACGCCGACCCCGACGCTCCCGCGCCGGGCGCGGTCTCGGGGCCGCGGCGTGCGGCTCAGCCGCCCGTCACCGCAAGCGGGAACCGTGGGGCGGTGGTCCCGTCCCTAAGTCCCGGCCAGCAGCGCCAGGCCAACCTCTGGGTGTGGGGCCGCATTGGGCTCGTCACGGTCTTCGCGGTGGCGCTCACCCAGTGGCCGTATGCCAGGGTGTGCGGGTTCGGACTGTTTCTCTACGGAGCTGTCGTGGTGGTGATGCTGCTGGCGGGCGGCTGGTGTGCGGTCGCGTCGTGGAAACGGCGCCTCGCGTGGGCCCACGGCATCGCCCTGATCCTCGTGTTCTGGGGTATCACGCTTGCCGCCGAAATCGTGCTGCCGCGCGTGGGGTACGCGTCGGAGTACGCCAGATGGTTGTGCATCCCGTGAACGCGAGGTGGCTCCGCCGTTGACCGCGAGACGGCTGCTGGACTAGGCCTCGCGGATCTTCTGAATCAGCGCCTGGGGGTGGACCGGTTTGCGCAGGATGGACCGCACGCCGATGTCCGCCACCGACTCGGCCACGGCGACCGGCTCGCCACCCGTCAGCACCAGCAGGCGGAGGTCCGGCGCCGAACGCCGGACGGTCTCCAGGTGCTGACGTAGGTCGTCGCCGGCGGTCTCCGCATCGAACACCGCGGTCCGAATGCCCGTCCCGCCCTGCGCGATCAATTCCAGCGCCCCTTCGATCGTATCGGACGCGATGACCCGCAGGCCGGCCGCCGCCAGCGCCGTGTTGGCGTCGGCGAGGTCGCCGGACACTCCGGCGAGCACGATGGTGCCCCCCAAGTCGGCTTCCGCCGCCGGGTGGCTCTCCCCCACGTCGGGGAGCGACACCGGTCGCACGATGCACTGGTAACCTCGAATCACCCCGTCAGGTCCTTCGCGGCGCGTCGCCGACAGGAGCGCTGAGAAGGTCGTCCCGCTCTTGGTGAGTAGTTCCACCTCGAGGTCGCCGACCGCGCCAAGCGTGGTCATCTGCACCTGGAACCGCCGGATGTCGACGCCACGCGAGAACAGCTGCCGGGCGTCGAGATTCAGGAATTCGGCCTTCCCGTAGCCGAACAGCTCCACAGCCGCGCCGTTTACCTCCTCGACCCGACCGTCGCGTGCCGTCAGGTAGATGGCATCCCAGCACTGCTCGAACAGCGTGCGGTAGCGCTGTTCCGCCTCCCGGAGCTGCTCGTCGAGCACCGATCGCTGCTTCACGTCCCGCACGACCGCGAGCACGTACGTCTGGTCGCCGATCGTGTGCCGAGCCACCGCCACTTCGACCGGGAAGGCCGAGCCGTCGCGACGCCGGTGCTCTCCCTCGAGCAGCAGCGGGCGCCGGGTGTCGCGCGTCTCGGTGAACTCGAGCTCCGCTTCGACCGGCGGCTGAACCGGGAACTCGAGCTGCAGCTCGTGGATGCGCCGGCCGATGGTCTCGTCGCGGGTCCGTCCAATCCAGCGAGCCGCGGTCTCGTTGAGGTCGATGACTTTCTCGGTACGTGGATCGGTGACGAAGACCGCCTCACCTGCCTGATCCATGAGGGTGCGGAACCGCCGCCACTCATGCTCCCGCGCATCCCGTGACTTGGATTCCTCGGCCAGGGCGGAGTTGGCGCGCGCCAGATCGGCTGTCCGCTCGTCGAGCAGCCGCTGGAGGTCGTGGCAGGCCGTCTCCAGCTGGAGCGCCGACCGCTTGTACTGGGTGATATCGTGCGCGACGAGCGTGACCGACACGACGTTGCCGTCGCGGATGTTGGGCGTGAGTCGACAGTCGTACCAAGCGTCGGGGTCGTGCTCCTCGAGACCGGCAAGCTCCTGTCGCTGGACCGTGGCTGTCCCGAACGCTCTGGCGACCGCCTGCGACACCGTCTCCCGCTGCTCGCTAGGGATCCAATCGAACAGGGACGAGCCGATGATGTCTTCCTCGGACCGACCACCCAACGAACAGTTGGCGAATAGGATCTCGCCCGTGTCGCGAACGATGAACACTGGATCTCTGGGCTCCGCCTCAGAGGCCGTGGCGGCACGCCGGGCCGAGGGGGGCGACGACGGGACTTCATCCGCCTGCTCGTCGGGGGGCGGCGGCCCCGTGCGCGGGTGGCCGTTGGAGCCGCTTCGCACGTCCGTGCCGTACTTCACCGGCTTCCGTTCGCCCATGTGTCGTCCCCAGAAGGGTGGGCCGGTGCGGATGGGGGGGCGTTCGTCTTCCATCAGCCTCTCCATCCCCGTCGCGGAGATCTCTCTCGACCCGCGTTCGGCCCGAGCTTCACGCGCCACTTCATCTCATCGGCCTATTCTGTTCGGCAAAACCGAGTTACACCAGGGAGTGTCACGGCCAGAAGCAGCAAGAACTTTGCCGCCTCCGGCGGCGCGGCGCCGATGCGCGACGCAGGCGTACGATCGGCCACCCGAAGCATTTTGCGGGCAATGACTTACGGGCTGGCGTCTGCCAGACCCGCCCTGGGGGTTGCGTGTGGCGCTCCTGACCTTATCGTAGGAGCGAGCGAAGCGAAGCGCGAGAAAGCATGAGAACCTCCAGGAATTGAGCCCGGGGCGCCACCTCGGGCTTTTTTCCTCCGCCCCACTCAGACCGGGACGTGGTGAAATGGGGGCACACCGGTGAGGACCTCGCGGGTGGTGGCGGTGCTGGCCGCCGCGCTGATCGGCTGCGACGGTCCCTCGCAGCCGGAAGGTGTGACGCCGATCACCGAAGCAGCCCTCGTCGCCCATGCCGCGTACCTCGCTGACGATAGCCTCTACGGGCGCGCCGCCGGATGGGTGGATGAGCTGACGGCGGCGACGTACGTCGCCGACCGGTTCCGGGCTTCGGGAATCGAGCCGTTGGGGCCGGAGTACTTCCAGACGTTCTGGATCGGCGATCCGATAGTCGTAGGCCCCCCGCTGAGAGCAGCCCGCCCATGGTCGCAGAACGTGATCGCCGCCATCCCTGGGCGGGGAGCGGTGGCGGACGAGTGGGTGATCGTGGGAGCCCATTACGACCACATCGGGTGGGAATTCGGATCCGACAGCGTGCTCAGGATCTTCAATGGTGCCGATGACAACGCGTCGGGCACGGCGGCGGTGCTCGAGATCGCGCGCTACTTGGCGGAGGCGTTCCAGCGGGGGGCAGTGGAAGGCGCGCACCGCTCGGTCATGTTCCACGCGTATGGCGCTGAGGAAATCGGACTCCGAGGGTCGGAGTTTTACTGCGCGAATCCCGTCGTTCCGCTGGCATCGGTGGCCGCGATGGTGAATCTCGACATGGTGGGCCGCCTGCGTAACGACATCCTCACCGTGGGGCTCAGCTCCACGGCCAGCTTCTGGCCGGGCGTACTGGACGCCGCCAACCGCGACGGCCTGACGTTCGTGTTCGAAGACAAGTACGTGGGCCGGAGCGATCACTTTTGCTTCTTCCGGGCCGGGCGCCCCGCGATTTACCTGTTCACCGGACTGCACCCCGAGTATCACAGGGCCTCCGACGACGTCCACTTGCTGAACGTCGAAGGATGGCGGCAGGTGACCGAGCTGGCACTGCAGGTGGTGTTGGATCTGCTCACGGCGCCCGACCTGACGGGTACTCCCGTGGCTGGGTGGAACTGACCTCCAGCCAAGGTTCACGCGCATTTCACCGTGGTTTCACCTCCACCGGCCCATCCTACCTTGGGACGGACGCTCCGTCCCAGGAGTGGGGACCATGCGACGAATCGCGCTGTTGGGCCTCTGTCTCGCTGGCGCCGTTGCCGGCGTTGCCCACGCTCAGGACCGATCCCTCGACGAAACGCTCGAGCACGTCAACCGCCTACTCAAGGACAACTCTTACGTCGACCATGACGGGCAACCAACGTTCTCGCAGGTCAAGCTGGCCAAGAGTGGTATGTTGATCGTCGAGACCACCAAGACGAAGTCCGGCAATCAGTTCACCAACGTGTACCAGGTTGCGCTCAAGGACCTCGACGCTTTGCGCATTCAATCGCGGGTCCGCGAGTCGCACGTCTCAATCTCGCTCGGTGCGAAGGGACCCGTCACGGGCAAACTCGTCTGCAAGATGGCAAGCGGTCTTTCCCATGAGTGGGACCTTCCCGCCACCACGGAGATCGCGGTTGAGCTCCGCGTCAACTCGGGTGTCGAGCGCGACCTGACCCATACGCTGTCGCAGCTCGTGGTGAAGGCGCGTCAGCGCACGACTGAGTGATCTGAAGCGGACAGCGTCTAAGGAGAGCGGCCGGGTGAAGGTAGCGCCCGGCCGCTCGGCCGGTAC
>JBFIHA010000033.1:0-35768 GCA_041602035.1 Gemmatimonadales bacterium
CCGCCGTGTTGAAGCTCGTGGGCACGGCGCGATCGAACAGCACGTGGAGCAGCTCGTCCAACGCGGCTCCCCGCTCCGGGAACGGTTCCTCGAGCGCGCGCGCCAACGCGGCCGCGCCGTCCAGATGGTGGGCCGGCTGCGTCGCCAGCGAGTCGACGTGGCAGACCAGGGGATCCATCACCGCATCGACCAACGCCCGGAACTCGGCCCCGGACATCTCCAGGTCGCGGTCGGCATGCACTGGGCGTGTCACAGATTTGCCTCGCATCGAGCTGTGGTCCGCGCGGCGTCGCGTGGCCGACCACCGCGCCTCGCTCTATTTTCCCTCCGCATCCCCTGGCTGTGAAGAGCGAACCGAGGACTGCCCATGAAGACGATCCACTGGCTGATCATCCTTGTGCTGACCGCGACCCCGGTCTCGGTCCATACCCAGCAGGCCGCACCCCACCGACCGTTCGGTACGTTGCGCGACCAGGCTCGCGTGCAGCAGCAGTGGCTCGCGGAGCGCCTGGAGGTGGTGCTTCCCGCGCTCATGAGAGAGCACGGGGTCGAGATGTGGCTCATCGCCATGCGGGAATACAACGAAGATCCGCTGTTCCGCGGTCTCGTGTCGGCCACCACCTTCGCCGCGCGGCGCCGCACGGTCTACATCCTTCATGACCGGGGTCCCGAGCACGGCGTCGACCGGATCGCGCTCGGCGGCGGCTCGCAGGGCGGCGTGTATCAGGCCCAGCGCGCCACCGAGCTGGCACCCGATGGCCGTCAGCGGGAATTCTGGGGCCCCGGTCAGTGGACCGCGGTGGCGAACATCGTCCGCGAACGCGATCCGCGGACGATCGCCGTCAACATCTCCCGCACGCACAACTTCGCCGACGGCCTGTCTGCCGGTGAGTGGGAGCAGCTCAGCGACGCCCTGGGACCGGACCTGGTGAGCCGCGTTCGGCGTGCCGAAACCATGGCGCTCGACTACCTGGCTGTGCGGGTCCCGTCGATGGACTCCGTCTACCGTGACATGCAGGCCCTGGTGCACGAGCTGATCGCCGCGGCCTTCTCGAGCGCGGTGATCACGCCCGGCGTCACCACGACGGACGACGTGGTGTGGTGGTTCCGGCAGCGCGTGAACGATCTCGGGCTGGGCACGTGGTTCCACCCGACGATCGACGTGCAACGGCGCGGCGTCGACATGGCCGACTCGGTGGCGCCCGTGATTCGCCGCGGCGACGTGCTGCACTGCGACGTGGGACTCACAGCCCTCAGGCTCAACACCGACACCCAGCACATGGCGTACGTGCTCGCCGAGGGCGAGACCGAGGCCCCGGAGGGCCTACGGCGTGCCCTCTCAACGGCTAATCGGCTGCAGGACATCGTGATGACGGAGCTTCGACCCGGGCGGACCGGAAACGAGATCCTCCACGCGGCGTTGGCCGCGATGCGTGAGGCCGGCATCGATGGCACGGTGTACACGCACCCGATCGGCGACCACGGTCACGGGGCCGGACCACTGATCGGGCTGTGGGATCGCCAGGACGGGGTTCCCGGGCGGGGAGACGTGCGCGTCAGGCCCTCGACGTGGTATTCCATCGAGCTGCAGGCCACCTCACCGGTGCCGGAATGGGGTGGACAACGGGTTCGCATGATGCTGGAGGAAGATGCGGCCCTCGATGCGGATGGCCGGGTTCGTTGGGTGCTCCAGCGCCAGGATCGCCTTCACCTGGTGCGGTGAGCGCTTGGTGCGGTGAGCGCCGCTGCGGACGGCTGCGTTACCTTTTCGGGGTCGGGCCCGTCTTACTCTCGACGGAAGATGGTTCCGACCCCAATCCCTCTGGAGGACCTAACATTATGATGCGTAAGACCTTAGGGCTCGCGGTGGCGGGCGCCGTTGCGGTGGGCGTTGGTGCGTGCACCGATTCAGCCGGGCTGGACACCATGGGATCGGTGGAAGTAACGATGCACCAGAGCGCCGTTCCGCTGGTCCAGATTGCCGACGGGGTGGCGCTCAGCGGGTTCGAGGCCGAAGGGAAAGTGAGCCCCTCTCAGGTCGATTCACTCGTGATCATGGTGACTGGCATCTCGTTCCTCGGCGATTCGAGCGACGTGGCCACCGATCCGGATGCCGAGGACTGCTGCGGCTACTGGATTCACCTGGGCCTCACCGATCCGGTGGGGATCGACCTGGCGAACCTGCCCGACGAGACCACCAACCCGTTGATCATTGCCGCGGGCGACGTCCCGGTCGGCATGTACCGGATGGTTCGCCTCCTGGTCGGCGATGCCTACGTGATCTTCAACGAGCCGATCAACGTCGGGAATGCCCAGAGCTTTGCGGAAGACACGCCGCACGCCGTGACCGTTCCTTCGGGGATGCAGACAGGCCTCAAGACCAACACCGACTTCGAAGTGACGGCCGACGGCGACGGCAATCCCACCGAGGTCAACTTGGTGTTCGACCCCACGTCGACGTACAACAACCTGCACGGCACAGGATCGGGCAAGATCATGTTGTCGCCGATCTTCCGGGTCCGGTAGCCCAAGATTCATCCTGCACCGACGCCCGCCGCGGCCTTCACGCCGTGGCGGGCGTCTTTGTTATCTTTCGCGCTCGGTATCCGGACCCGCTGCAGGGTTCCCTCCCACGATCCCCGTCCCATAGCGGACGGCCAATTGCCCGGTTTTTCCCGAGAGGATGTGCATGACTAGACACGTTTCGTTCCTTGGCACGGTCTCGCTCGCCGTGCTCGTCGCCGGCTGCGCCTCGGGTGGAGTGACCGCCCCGGTCGCGGCACCGGCACCCGCGCCCGCCCCACCGGCGGCGCCCGCCCCCGCTGCCGAGCCCACAATTGAAGCGATCGAGCCGGGCCGATTCGACATGGGCAAGATGTGGACGTTCGAGAACGCCCCGGTGCGGTACTTCGAAGAGGCCTACGGTTTCCGTGCCACCCCCGAGTGGTTGGACCGGGTGCGGCTGGCATCGCTGCGCATCCCCGGGTGCACGGCGTCGTTCGTCTCGGGCGAAGGCTTGGTGCTCAGCAACCACCACTGCGCCCGCAGCGCGACATCGGCGGTCACAAAGGAGGGCGAGAACCTGCTCGACG
Organism: Gemmatimonadales bacterium; assembly: GCA_041602035.1. GTDB lineage: Bacteria > Gemmatimonadota > Gemmatimonadetes > Gemmatimonadales > GWC2-71-9 > JAOTVV01. The sequence goes on from JBFIHA010000033.1 coordinate 3,093, forward strand.
ACGGGTTCTACGCCACGACTCGAGCCACCGAGCGCCAGGTCCCCAACATGTGGGCCGATCAACTGGTGCGCATGGAAGACGTGACCGACCTCATCGAGCGGGGCATCGACCCCACGGCGCCGGAAGCGGAGCAGCTCGCCGCGATCGAGACGCGAATGGAGACGGTGGGTGACAGCACGAGCACCCTGCACGCCCTCGACTGTGGCGTCACGTCCCTCTACCAAGGTGGGAAGTACTCCTTGTACTGCTACAAGCGGTACACCGACGTGCGCCTGGTTTTCGTCCCGGAGCTGCAGATCGGGTACTTCGGCGGGGATCCCGACAACTTCACGTATCCGCGCTACAATTTGGACTTCTCACTGTTCCGGATCTACGACGAGAACGGTCAGCCGCTCAGATCGAGCAGCTACTTCCAGTGGACGCGGACGGGCGTGCAGGAGGGCGACGCCGTCTTCGTGATCGGCAACCCGGGATCGACCGAACGGCTGAGCACGATGGCGCAGCTCGAGTTCGCCCGGGACTACAACGAGCCATTCACCACTCGGCTCCTCAAGACCCGCACCGACATCCTCGCCCACTTCATGGAGCACCACCCCGATCAGCGGGCGCGCTACATCAACCAGTGGTTCGGGTGGATGAACGGCCTGAAGCTCTACCAGGGTCGGACCAGGGCGCTGAACGATCCGGCGATCATGGGCCGGAAGCTCGGGTTCGAGCGACAGTTCCGGGCCGACGTCGCCAAGCGGCCGGAACTCCAGCGCGCCTACGGGTCGCTGTGGGACGAAATCGCCGACATCCAGACGGGCATGGCCGACGTCTTTCCCACGCTGGCATCACTCGGCATGAGCGGATCTATCAGGTCGCAGACCCTCGGTACCGCTGCGCTCATAATGCAGTACGCGCAGATGGCGGCGGGCGGCGCGCCGGACAGCGTGCTCCAGTCCGTCCGGAGCCGCATCGAGGGCACCGAGATCAACACGGATCTGGACGGCCACATGCTCGAAGCCCAGATCGGTGACGTCATCGTCTTCCTCGGGGAAGACGACTCATGGGTCGAGATGGCGCTCGCCGGCCGGGAGCCGCTGGACGCAGCGCGGGCAATCATCGCCGGGTCGCCGAGCGTGGTCGATCCCGAGGCCCGGCGAGCGCTGCTCGACGATCCCGCCTCGATCATGAGTAGTACGGAGCCGGCCTTCGCCCTCGTGCAGGCGGCCCTGCCCAGGGTGCAGCAGGCGGGTGTCCGGTTCCAGCAGCTGGCGGCCCAGGAGCAGACCCGAGCCACCAAGCTCGCGCGGGCCCTGTTCGAGGTGTACGGCACGGAGATCGCCCCCGACGCCACCTTCACGCTGCGCATCGCCGACGGCGTGGTGAGCGGATACGAATACAACGGCACGCTCGCCCCGGCCTACACGACGTTCTACGGCCTGTACGATCGTTGGGCGGCGCACAAGGGACGCGAGGAGTGGGCGCTGCCCGAACGGTGGCAGACCCCGCCCCCCCAGCTCGATCTCAGGACACCGGTCAACATGGTGCACACCAACGACACGGTGGGCGGCAACTCCGGGAGTCCGGTGATCAATATCGATCGCGAACTCGTCGGACTCCTGTTCGACGGCAACATCGAGAGCCTGTCGGGGGATTTCATTTACACCACGGAAGGTGCCCGCTCGGTGTCGGTGCGCGCTGACGGGATCCTCGAGGCCCTGCGCCATGTGTACCGGGCCGACCGGATCGTGCAGGAACTCGTGGGTCGGTAGCCCCAACCGATCATCCGACGCACGACGGCCCCTGCCGCTTGGCGGTAGGGGCCGTGTTCGTCACAGTTGCTGCGGACGGATCGGCCTCCCAACTTGAAGGCTCCACCCACCGGACGCACCATGCCGACCCTCAGCCAGCTTCCGACGCCCGCCCTCCTGCTCGACCTGGAGGTCATGGAGGCCAACGTGACCCGCATGGCCGAGCGGGCGGACGCGCTCGGGGTCGCGCTACGTCCCCATCTCAAGACCCACAAATGCGTCGAGATCGCCGAGCGGCAGCGCGCGCTCGGCGCTCGTGGCGTGACGGTGGCGACCCTCGCCGAAGCCAGGACCTTCGTGGCACACGGGTTCGACGATCTCACGTGGGCGTTTCCCGTGATCCTGACGCGAATGGCCGAGGTCCGGGAGCTCGCTGCCCAGGCCACGCTGCGGCTGGTGGTTGATTCCCGCGAGGCGGTCGACGCCCTGATCGGACTCGGCGTGCCGCTTCACGTCTGGCTCAAGGTGGACTGTGGCTATCACCGGGCCGGTGTCGACCCGGGCGGCGAGCTGGTCGTGACCTTGGCGCGGGCGATCGACGGGGCCCCGCACCTCACGTTCGACGGCATCCTCTCTCACTCCGGGCATGCATACCGCGGGCCGACGCGGGCCGAGGTTGTCGCCGCCGCCGTCGAGGAGCGGGAGACGATGGTGCGCTGTGCCGAACGGCTCCGCGCCGCCGGCATCGGCGTCCCTGCCGTGAGCGTGGGATCGACCCCGTCGATGGCCGTGATCGATCATCTCGACGGCGTCGACGAAGCACGACCCGGCAACTACGTCTTCTACGACCGCACCCAGGTGCTCCTCGGATCGTGCGCCGTCCGGGACTGCGCGGTGACTGTGCTGGCCAGTGTAGTGTCGTGTCAGCCCGGCGCCGACCACGCCGTCACCGACGCCGGCGCACTCGCGCTGTCGAAGGATGTCGGTAGACACGATGCCCCCAGACCCACCATGGGCGAGCTCTACGCCGACTACGCCGCCGGTCGGCTCGACGCAGACGCCCGGCTCGTTTCGCTGAGCCAGGAACACGGCGTCGTGAGCGCGCCCCGCTCCGTTGGGAGTCGGGTGCGAATCCTGCCCAACCACTCCTGCCTCACCGTAGCGTGCTTCGACGCGTTCGACGTGGTGCGCGGAGAGCAGGTCGTGGACCGCTGGACCATTCACCGGGAGCGGTAGCGACCCCGTCACGTCGCAACCGGAACGCATCTGCTCGGGCTTCGACCGGGGTGGAGTGACCCCGGCAGCCCACGGCGGGTATGGGAGAGTGATCCACTGCGGAGGGAACGATGCACCTGCGACACCTGCGATTCCCCCTCATAGCCCTGATGGCGGGCGTCGGTGCCTGCGGTGAGGGGTTGCTGGAACCGATTCTCGACCTGCCCCGCCAGCTCACCGTGGCGGAAGAACAGCTCATCGAGGCTGACAATCGGTTCGCCTTCAAGCTGTTTCGGCAAGTCAACGCCGACGAGGACGACGGTCTCAACGTGTTCATCTCCCCGCTGAGTGTAGGGATGGCGCTGGGCATGACGTACAACGGGGCAGCCGGAGCCACGCGCGATGCCATGCAGGAGACGCTCGAGCTCCAGGGACTCACGCTGCAGGAGGTGAATGAGTCGTACCAGAGCCTCATCCGGCTCCTCGTCGATCTCGATCCGCGCGTGGAGATGCTCATCGCGAACTCGATCTGGTATCGAGACGGCATCCAGGTGGTGCCGGGCTTCGTCGATCTCAATCGCCAGTACTTCGATGCCGAGGTCTCGGCACTCGACTTCGACGCCACGAGCGCCGCCAACACCATCAATCAATGGGTCAACACCAAGACGCGGGGACGGATCGACCGGATCATCGAGCCGCCGATCCCATCCGAGATGATCATGTACCTGATCAACGCGATCTACTTCAAGGGCGACTGGACCTCGAAGTTCGACAAGAGCCGCACCCAGAACGCCCCGTTCACGTTAGCCGGCGGCTCACAGACCTCGGTGCCCACCATGGCGTCGGGTGCGAAGATCCCCGTGCGCGCATTCGGCGACAGCGAGGTATTAGTGGCCGATCTCCCCTATGGCGGTCGGGCGTACTCGATGACGCTGATCGTGCCGCGGGACGCAGGTCAGATCGTCGAACTGTCCAAGACGATCACGCGCGACCGCTGGAACACTTGGATCGGCGCGCTGCAGGATGACTCGATCGAGGTCTACATGCCGAAGTTCACCGTCGAATACGAGGTCACGCTCAACGACGTGCTCAAGGCCCTCGGCATGGCCGTCGCCTTTTCCCAGACCGAGGCCGACTTCACCAACCTCTATGCGGGACCGCAGCGCGCCTACATCTCCGAGGTGAAGCACAAGACGTTCGTTGAGGTGAACGAAGAAGGCACGACGGCGGCCGCCGTGACGTCGGTGGGCGTGGGAGTGACGAGCGCTCCTCAGGTGATCAGGGTAGACCGCCCCTTCATCTTCGCGATCCGCGAGCGCCTATCCGGCACCATCGTGTTCATGGGGCGGATGATGAATCCGGGAGGATAAACAGCACCGGAAACGGGAAACGGGAAGCGTCGATGATGCCAAGGCGCTTCCCGCTTCTCGCTTCCCGGTCTTCTCACCTCTCAAACACCACTTCACCCCCGACCATGGTAAGATCCACCCGCACCGTCGCGATCGCGGCGGGATCGATGGTGAAGACGTCGTCCGACAGCACTACGAGATCCGCGTGTTTTCCGCGCTCCAATGTCCCGAGCGACGCGTCCTTGAAGGCCGCGTACGCGCCGCCGACCGTATAGGCCGTCACGGCCTCGTCCACCGTGATCTTCTGCTCGGGCACCCACCCGTCCGGGTTCGCGTCGTCAATCGTGCGGCGGGTGACCGCCGCGTACACGCCGAGCAGGGGGTCGAGCGGGGCCACGGTCCAGTCGCTCCCGAACGCCAGCCGCGCTCCTGCATCCACCAGTCCCCGGAACGCGTACGTCGTGCGAATGCGATCCGGGCCGATGCGTTTCTCGGCCCACCGGCCGTCGTCAATGGCATGGTAGGGCTGCATGGACGGAATCACCTCATCGGCGGCGATGCGACGAATGGCCCGCAGGGTGAGGTGCTGCGCGTGCTCGATCCGCATCCGCCGATCCCGCGCACCGTGCTGGTCTCGAGCCGCCGCAAACACGTCGAGCAGCCAGTCGTTGGCGCGATCGCCGATCGCGTGCACGATCAACTGGAGACCGCGGCGGTCGGCGTCCAGAATCGCCTCCCGCAAGTCGGCGGTGTCGGTGACCATGAGGCCGGCGGTCGAGGGGTCATCCACGTACGGCTCGTAGAACCAGGCCGTGGTGGAGCCCAGCGATCCATCGACGAAGGCCTTCACCCCACCCCAGAACAGCCGGTCGTCACCTCGACCCTCCCGGCCGATCAACTGCACCAGGCGATCGCGCGTGTCGAGCGGCACCACCGCATACACGCGGATGGGCAGTGTCCCCCGGTCGTGGGCCCGGCGGTACGTGTCGAGCTCGCCCCACGTTCCCATGTCGGTGACCGTGGTGACCCCCCGCTCCACCGCGTGGGCCACGGCCGCGGCGAGGGCCCGATCCAGCTCGTCCTCGGAGGGGTCCGGGATCACGGACAGGACCAACGACTGTGCCGCGTCCTTGAGGATCCCGGTCGGTCGCCCGTCGGCGTCGCGGACGATCGTTCCGCCGGGGGGGTCGGGCGTTGCAGCCGAAACGCCGGCCAATTCCAACGCACGGGTGTTCGCGAGTCCCATGTGGCCATCGAGGCGGCTCACAAACACCGGGGACTCGAGGGTCAGGGAATCGATCCAGTCACGCCGAGGAAGCTCGCCCCCCCACAGCTCGTGGTCCCAGGTCCCGCCCGTGACCCACTGCCCGGGGTGCTCTGCGGCGAAGGCCCCGATACGCTGGGCGAACGCCACCGGTGTCGCCGCGTCGCGGAGCTGGACGCCGGCCAGCTCGAAGCCACCGGCCACGAAATGGGTATGGGTATCGAGAAAGCCCGGAACCACTCGACGGCCCGCGAGATCCACGCGCCGGGTGCGCGAGCCGGCCAGCCGCTGGATTTGCTCGTCACTCCCGACTGCCAACACGGCCCCACCTCGCACCGCCAGGGCTGTGGGCGCATCGGGTCCGCTCACGGCGGTCCCCGGACCGGCCCACACCGCGCCCCCCGTCAAGACGAGATCCGCCGACGGGTCACACCCCGCCATCGTCGTCGCCAAGAACAGCACCGCTACCCACGAGCCCGCGGACACGTTCCGAGATGCCATGGCCAGCCTCCCACCGAAGTCCCATGACTGACCTTCCTAGCATGTTCCGACGCGGGTCGCAACTTCGGGATACGGGATTGGCGATGCAAGCTCGACTCGCTGTCCAATCACTGTCGCCGGGGTGACACAACATGTGAGCGTGCACTCACATCCCCATCTGTGGGAAGTGAGTGCTCACTTTCATAGAGGACTTGCGCTCCGGCTAGGCGTCCTTACTGTTGGTGCTCGTAGAAGCTTGCCGCACTTGCATTTACGACCGGCCGACTACCAATGGCGCCGCCCGGGAGGTAGATTGCCGGGTCATGAGTTTGAGACCGATTTACGGTCAGGAAAGCCTGCTCGACCGGCTGGCTGGCGCTCTCGCCTCCAGCCGGTTCCCGCAGGCGGTCCTGTTTACGGGACCCATTGGGGTCGGCAAGCAGCGACTGGCCCTTTGGGTGGCGCAGGGTTTGCTCTGCGAGCATGGCCCGGGGGCACCCTGTGGATCGTGCTCCCACTGCCGTCAGGTGTTGGGGCTTGGGCATCCGGATCTGCATTGGTTCGTCCCGATCCCGCGCCCCAAAGCCGGCGACCCGGCCAAGCAGGCCGAGGAGGCCCAGGAGTTCTTGGGCGAGGTCATGGCCGAACGGCGCCGCCAACCGCTGTGGGGGCGCCCAGAAGGGCTCACGAGCCACTCGTTGGCCTCGGTGAGGCTGTTCCATCGGTTGGCGTGGATGACGCCGTTCTCGGGCCCCAGGAAGGTGTTCGTCCTGGGTGATGCTGAGCGGCTCATCGTGCAGGAATCGAGTCCGGAGGCCGCCAACGCCCTGCTGAAGGTGTTGGAGGAACCGCCGGCCGACACAACGATCATCGTGACCGCGGCCGATCCGCACGCGCTGCTGCCGACCATCAGGTCCCGGCTCGTCGCGATCCGGATCCCGCGGCTGAAGGACGACGACATCCGGGCCTTCCTGAAGGCGGAGGTCCAGCCGGCCCCGAAAGGAGCAGCACTGGAGCGGCGGGTAGTGCTGGCAGAGGGCTGTGTGGGTCGCGCCCTCAAAGGGGACGACGGGTCCGAGGCTCCGGACCGGGCGGCCGCCACATTGCTCACGGCTGTCCGTGAGCGCGATCGCTCGTGGCTCCCGATGGCCTTGGCACAACCGACCTGGGCGGCGCGGGGTGAGTTCACGGGCATGCTGGACGCACTCGCCGTGACGCTGCGGGACGAGGTCCGGCAGGCAGCCGGCAGCGAGGGCAAGGACGTCGAGGGTCGGCTACGCGCCATCAGGCGCGTCCAGGAGGCCCGCGAAGCCGCGCAGGGCAACGCCAATCCGCAGCTCGCACTGGCGGTCTTGGCGGCCGATCTGGAGGCATTGCTGTGACGCTGTCGCATCTGGATGAAGGCGGCAGAGCACGCATGGTGGACGTTTCGGGCAAGACCGAGACAAAGCGGATGGCGCGGGCCGAGGGCCGGATCCGAATATCCCCCGAAGCCCTCGCACTCGTCCAGCGAAACTCGGGCCCCAAGGGCGACGTTGTGTCGACGGCGGAGATCGCAGGGGTGATGGCGGCCAAACGGACCGCCGAATTGATCCCGCTGTGTCACCCGCTCGGTCTCGACCACGTGACGGTCAAGGCCACGGTCGACCCGGGGCTTCCGGGTGTGCAGGTGGAGGCTGAAGTGCGAAGCGTCGGCCGGACCGGCGTCGAGATGGAGGCGCTGACCGCCGTGTCGGTGGCACTCCTCACGGTGTACGACATGGTCAAGTCGACGGGGTATGCCATGGAGATCGGTCCGATCCGACTGCTGGAGAAGGCGGGAGGCCGATCCGGGCACTGGATGAACGACAACAAGGATGTGTGATGATCGACATACGACGTATGACTCGAGCTGTCTCCAATCGCCTCGGGGCGACGTGGCAGCGGCTCTCCACGACCCAGCGGCTGACGCTCCGCGGCGCCGGTCTCGTTGGGGCCGTCCTCGCCCTCGCCGGTTTGACCGGCATGTGGGGACCGCGTGCTGTCGCCTCGGCGGATGATGGGCTCGGATATACCGGCACCGCCATCCGGTCGCAGTTCGGGCAGCTGCGGCAGTCGCTCGATACCACGGCGGGCGAACTGGAGATCACCCGCCTCGAGCTTCGACGCCTGGAGGCGATCGTGGACTTCTCCAAGCGGTACGAGATTCCGGTCGACATGGCCGAACTCGTGTACGAGACCGCCCTCAAACAGGGCCTCGACCCGGAGTTGGCGTTCCGCTTGGTCAAACTGGAGAGTGGCTTCCGACCGCGGGCCCGGAGCCATGCCGGGGCCATCGGGCTCGCCCAAGTGCAGCTGGCGACCGCGCGGTACTATGACCGGGCCATCACCGTGGAGCGGCTGCACGACCCCGAGACCAATCTGCGGATTGGCCTCCAGTTCCTGCGCGACCTGCTGAATGCCTACGGGGATGTCGAGATGGCGTTGCTGGCCTACAACTGGGGGCCGACACGACTGAACGAGCTGGTCGCCCAGGGCCGCAACCCGCGAAACGGATATGCGTCTTCGATCATGAATGGCTATCTCGGGACGTGGTGATGCGAAGGACCGGTGCGCCTAGTCGCTCCCGCCTGGCGGGGTGACGGCTAGGCGCTGCCCGACGCGCAGGACGTCGTTCCGCTCGAGCCCGTTCCAGCGCGTGAGGTCATCTACGCGGACCCGGTAGCGCTGGGCAATCCCCCACAACGATTCCCCACGACGCACGGTATGGTGCCGCACCCCGGCTACGACCGGTTGGGGCGAGGGGGCCTGGCCTCGCACGGTGCCCGACCGTGCCGCCGGGCTCACCGGAATCACCAACCGTTGACCGATCTGCAGTCGCTGGGGATGGACGTTATGATTGGCTGCGCGGAGCAGAGAAACGCTCACGCCGAATCGCTTGCCGATCTCCGAGAGTGTCTCACCACGGCGCACCACGTGCTCCACGAAGTTGACCCGCTCGTTGACCGGGAGGTCCTGGTAGCGCTGGGCCACCAGCGCCCCACTGCCTCGAGGCACCCGGACAATGGCAGAGCGCTTGGGCGGCGTCACTCCGCGGATGTAATGCGGGTTGAGGTGCGCGAGGGCCACCGCCGAGGTATCAGCGAGACGCGCGAGCACATCTAGGCCCGTCGCATCAGGAACGGTGATCTCGTCGAACTCCAGGGCCGGCAACCCCGGACCCTCGACGAAGCCGTAGCGCGCAGGATCCTTGGCAATCAACGCGGCCGCAATCAGCTTGGGGACGTAGTCACGGGTTTCCCGTCTGAGGTAGCGCCGATCGGACAAGTGGAAGAAGGTCTCGTCGCTCAGGGAGTCGCCAAGGGACAGCCGCCGGATCCCGCGCGTCACCCGTCCCGCCCCACCGTTGTACGCCGCCGCGGCGAGATACCATGAGCCGAACAACTCGTACAGATCGGCGAGGTGCCGGCCGGCGGCCTCGGTCGCGAGGAACGGATCGCGCCGCTCGTCCACCCAAGTGTCGATCGTCAGCCCGTACTTACGACCCGTCGAGGCAATGAACTGCCACATGCCCACGGCGTTCGCTCGCGACACCGCCGTGTTGGAGTACCCACTCTCGATCAGCGCGAGATAGACGAGGTCCTCCGGAATACCGAGGGTCCGAAACCGCTCCCGGATCATACCCTCGTAGCGGGGTAGACGGCCCAACCAGATCTGGAATCGGTCGCGCGCGGGGCCCAGGAAGAAGCGCTCGTAGTAGCGGACCTGATCGCGATCGGCGAACGACCGCACGTCGATGTCGTAGCTCGGCCCTTCGAGACTGGCCGGCCCGCCCCGGGGCCCGCTCGCCTCCGGCCCGTGGCTCAGCGCCGCACCGACCGATCCGAGGTCCAACGCCGACAGCACCCCACGTACGTGCTCGGTGCCCTTCCCCAGGCTCCTGAACTCGAGCGCATGCAGTGCCTCGAGCGCGTTCAAGTCGGCGAGGGAGTCCTCGGGTGTCGACGCTTCCAGCACCCACGGGTCTGCTGCCGCCACGTCGGCGGTGACAGCCTCGGCCGGGGATACGCCGTCATCGAGACCCGCGGTCGTGGAGGCACATGCCGCCAGTCCGGCCCAGAGAGCCGCAAGCGTAGAGGCGGACCAACGGGTGTGGTGACGCATCTCACCTCACGAACACGAGGTTTCCGAGCAGCCGATTGGTGGCATTCAACACTGCAAGGGCTGCGCCACGCTGGACCTCCGTCTCGCTGAGGCACGACCCCACCAGCCGGGTGGCTGGGACCCCGTTATGGCACGAGAGCGACACGATCACGACCACCGCGTCGAAGGCACGCACCGCTTTGACGCCGAGCAGCTCGAAGCTGAGCTTCGTTCCCACGGCGTCCTGTAAGGCGATCGTGGCAGCCTGCGCGGCCACCCGCAATTCGCCGGTGGCCGACCCGATGCCCGTGGCCTCCCCCACGAACTGCTCTCCGGCGTGCATTTCCAGCACGACCCGAGACCGACACTGGCCGTCCGGGAGCTTCTCGAACTCGAAGTCCAAGAACTTGAGGCGTTCACGCGAGCGCGGAGCAGTCACGATCTCAAACGGGCGGTCAGCCACTCTCCTCGAAGCGCACTTCGAGCTGGCGGGTTGGCGCGACCTCCTCCAGGCGCAAGAGATCGGCGTCTAGGCGTGGTTTTCCCGAGTCGTCGAGCAGCACCGACACCAAGAGAATCTTGCCGTCCTCGAGGGTAACGCGGAGCTGCCGACAGTCGGCCCTGATCTCCACGTCGTGCACGGCATGCCCCCGGATCTGGCCCACGGCCTCGGCGATGCGGCGAAGCTCCTGAACCGGTGTGAGCGACATCGGCGGGAGAGGGGCGGCCTAACTCAAATGCTGGACGAGGACTTCCTTCAGCGTATCGTTGGTCAGCCGATCGGCTGCCTGGAAGAGGGAAGATTTGGAGTTCGCCTCGATCGGGAACGAGGCCCAGAACGCTTTGGGCTCCCGATCGGTCTTAGCGGCCCGAAAGGAGAGCGTCAACTGCCACATTCTGGCATCCGGCCGCATCTCCGCCGCCGGCTGCACGTGCCAGACTTCGTCACCCGTGTCAATTACTCTCCAGGCCATCGACCATCACCTCTCGCGCATCGCTCAGGGAAAACGTCCGGACAATATGCCGGTCGCCTGAGGAGCGGGTCAAGGGCGCCGGATGCCGAGGGCCTCCAGATCGGCTGCCGTGTCGAGGTCCCGGAGCACCGGAAGCACCTGTACTCGAAGGTCGCATGCCCGGCAGCGCCCCACAGTGACGGAGAACACCTGGTCCGTACTCCAGGGAATCCCTTCGAACACGGTCGGCGAAGGTGCACGGAGACCGAGCAGGTAGTACCCGCCGTCGGCGGCCGGGCCAATCACGGCATCGTGATCCCGTAGGTACCGCTCCGCCTTGGCCACCGTGGCGCCCGACACCTTGGGGGCATCGGCCCCGACCACGATGACCGGCCTTTCGCCCTGGGCGAAGTGCCAGGCAAACGCGCGCGACAGCCGCGCACCGAGGTCGCCGCCCTCCTGGGGCAGGTATCGGTGCTCGCCGAGCCAGGCGAGCATGTCGCCCCGTGCGTCGGGCGGATCGTACCACACGGTCAGGTCGAACCGGGCACCGACGCTCGTCGCCACTCGGGCGCCAACCTCACGGTACAGGCGGAGGGCGGCCTCCTCGCCCAGGTCGGCGGCGAGCCGCGTCTTCACTCGGCCCACGCGCGGTGCCTTCGCGAACAACAAGACCGCGGTCACGGGCCCTCGGCCGGATACCACCGGGCCAGCCGCGCCGGGGACACACCCGCCACGTAGGCCGCGATCAGCGTCGTATTCCTGAGCCAGGTCCGATAGGGGCCCTGCCGCAGCCAGCGGCGCGGTGACACGAGCAGCGGCGCATCGAGCCGGGTGATCGCGGCCCGGGCACGCAGGGCCCGCACCAGCGCCACGTCCTCCATGATCGGTACGGAAGGAAAGCCTCCCACCGCGTCGAACAGCGCGCGCCGCACCAACAGCCCCTGGTCGCCGTACGGGAGCCCTCCAAGTCGATCCCGCAGCCGCGCCCCCGCTTCCATGATCCGCGCCCACCCGCCCCGATGGTCGATCGCCAGTCGCCACACCGCGGCGTCGCGTCCGGCCCGGAGGGCGTCGACCACGGCACGTCGCGCCGGTTGGGGCATGCGGACGTCCGCGTGCAGGAAGCACAACCACTCTCCCCGCACCCCCGCCGCCCCGGCGTTCATCTGCGACGCACGACCCCGGAGCGCGCTCACGACCCGCCTCCCGAGCGCACGCGACACGGCGACGGTCTCGTCGGTCGAGCCACCATCGGCCACCACGATGTCGGTCGGAACGGCGACCGCCGCCAGGTCGGCAAGCAGCGCCGGCAGCGTCTGTGCCTCGTTGAGGGTCGGGATGACGACGCCAAGAGTCGTCACGGCGGTCGGGGACTCCGGTTAGGGGTTCCCGAACACCGCGGTGTCGTTCAGGGTCCAGTCGTAGTCGGCGTACTCCACCCGCACGAGGCCGCTTGCGAGGATCGCCGCCCGATCCGCGCGCGCGTACGGCACGAAGAACTGCACCACGCCATCGGTGCCCCCGAAGTCGTCTTTGTACCAGTCGAGCACCTTGTTGAGACGCAACACCGGACGGTCGCCCTCCTCGAGGTAATAGTGCTCCTCGGTCGCCATGAACCGCCGTACGGCCGCATCCAGCTGCTCGTCGATTCGCGCTCCCGAGTACGCCTCGGGTGCGAGCACGGGGCAGGAGCGCGACGCACAGTTGACCGCGAAGTGAATGCGGGCCTCACCCATCGGCCGGAGGATTTCGTGCTCGATCTCATCCAGTGCCCGCGCCTTCCCCGCCACCTGGCAGAACTCCCGCTGCCATGTGTCGGCGATCTGCCGGATCGAGTTGGCCGGCACGCCCTGGAGGCTCCGCACGAGCGACGCGGGGAAGCTGGTCTTCTTGATGGGGTAGTGATCGATCACCAGGCGGAGCGCGCACGCGTTGTAGGCGTTGATCCAAAAGGCGAGCTGCTCGTCGCGCGACGCGGCCGCGAGCGCCGCAGGATCCGTACGCCCGAGCGACTCCAGATACGAGTCCAGCGCATCCCGCTGTCGCTTCAGCGCTGCGTAATCGACGAGCGGTCCACTGACGTGCTGGCCCAGGACACCGGTAAACGCCGCATGGTCAGGAAGCTCCTGGGCGGCCGTCGGCCCGGCGGCGAACGAAAGCACAATGGCAATCGGAACAATCCCCTGGCTACGCATCACGTGTTCTCTCCCACTGACTTGGACGGTAGTCGGAACCCGAGCCGACGGGCGACGAATGGAACCAGCGCCAGCGCGAGGAACAACCCGCCCGCGATGAACAGCCGAGTCCGGGCCTCAGCTGTGGCCTCGGTCGAGCCCAGTACGAGCGCGTCGGCGAAGAACGTGTACACCAGCGTCCCTGGAAGGATACCGATGACGGTGGCTACGGCGTAATCGCGCCACCGGAGCGCCGTGAGCCCCGAGCCGAAGTTGAGCGCATTGAACGGAACCAGCGGGATGAGCCGCAACACCAACAACCCCATGAACCCATGATCGGCCGTGGCCTTGTCGAGTCCGGCGAGGCGCTTGCCGAGGAGGCGCTCGATCCCGTCTCGGCCCAGACCGCGCGCCAGCGCGAACGCCGCGCTGGCGCCGAGGTTTGCCCCGATCGTCACCAGCACCGCACCCCACCCGAACCCGAACACCGCTCCCCCCACGATCGTCAAGATCGAGCCTGGGAGCGCGAGCGCGGTGGCGACGGCATAGGCAACCACGTACAAGGCGGGCGCGGCCGTACTGGCCCGCAGGACGTCGAGCGTCGTCTGGAGCCCCTCGCGACTGAGATAGGAACCCAGCGGGGTGACCCGCACGACGACCGCGGCCCCACCAATGACTACGACCAACAGGCCGAGCTTGATCCACGGAACCGGCGCCTTCATCGGAGGACCCGCACGATGCGCCTGAGCCACCGACCAGCACCACCTCGTAGTTTCTCACGGTAATAGCTGTCCGCCGCGCGCTTGATCCCCTCCACCATCGTGGGGTAGGGGTACACGAGCCGCGACAGTTTGGGCAACGGGATGCCGTGCTGCATGGCGAGCACCAGTGGCATCACCAGCTCCCCTGCCCCGGATGCGACGACCGTGGCGCCGAGGATCTTGCCGCGCTTCCTGGTCACGACTTTGACGAACCCCCGGTCATGTCCGTCGACGATGGCCCGGTCGAGATCGGCGAACTCGTAGCGGTGTACCGCCACGGTATCCCACCGCTCGCGAGCCTCGCCCTCCGTCATGCCGACGCGGGCCACCTCGGGATCGGTGTACGTCACGCCAGGCACCGTGGCATAGCTCGCCCGACTCGTGAACGGGAATACGGCGTTCCGCAGCACGAGCTTGGCCTGGTACTCCGCCACATGGGTGAACTGCGGGCCGCCGGCCACGTCACCAGCCGCCCAGATCCCGCGAACTGACGACCGCAATCCCCCGTCGACCACCACGGCACCGCCGCGCACCTCGACCCCTACGGCTTCCAGGCCCAGTCCCGCCGCGCGTGCCCGTCGCCCGGCGGCGACGAACACCTGGTCCGCGGCAATGGCCGTCTCGGCGCCGTCACGGATCCGGACACGGACCATCATGCCGCCTGACTCGGATCGCTCCACCCGCTCCACCCGCGCCCCGACATACACGGTCACACCCTCGGCCTCGAGCGTTCGCTGGATCTCCGCCGCGGCCTCCGGCTCCTCGCGGGGAAGGAGCTGCGGGAGCATCTCGACCAGCGTCACGGCGGCGCCCAGGCGGCGGTAGACCTGCGCGAACTCGATGCCGATCGGTCCTCCGCCGAGCAGCAACATCCGACGGGGAAGGTTCTCCTGGTCGAAGGCCGTCTCGTACGTCAAGTATCCCGCCTCGTCGAGTCCAGGGATGGGCGGCACCGCGGGCACCGCTCCCGTGGCCACGACGATGCGCGGGGTCTCCAGCGTGCGGCCGCCGTCCACCACGACCCGGTTTGGTGCGGCGACGTGCGCGCTGCCGAACACGACCTCGATCCCGAGGTCGCGGAACCGCTGGGGGTCGTCGTGCACCGCCACGCGGTCGCGGGCTGCCCGCATGCGTGCCATGACCTGGTCGAACGCGTGCGCCGGTGCCGCACCCGAGAGCCCGAGTCGTTCCGCATGCCGCATGTGGTGCGCGAGCTTGGCCGACGCGATCAGCGCCTTGCTTGGCACGCAGCCCGTCCAGAGGCAGTCGCCACCCAGCGCGTGGCGCTCCACGAGCGCTGTCCGGAGCCCAAGGGCCGCGCCACCGGCGGCGGTGACCAGCCCGGCGGTACCGCCGCCGATCGCTACGAGGTCGAAGCGTTCCATGGCGTCAGGAACAACGGCAGGAGGGGGGCTCGGGTTCCATGTCGCACCGCGGTGAACGGTGCGGCGCGGACCGTGTGTGTGCCGCTAGAAGACGCGGACGCCCTGATCCAGCTCGGACGTCAGCTCCCGGACGATTTCGTCCACGTACTCCTTGAACATGGGGCTCATGTATCCCCTGACCCAGTCCAGGGAACCCTGGAAGCGCACCCGGTTTTCGGCCGTGAGCGTCGCCACCTGGAGGTTCACGGTGCCAGGTGATGCCCGGCCACGTGGGCGGCCTCGGACGGTGATCTTGGTCAGAACCTCATCGACGCCGGCGTCGATCTCGTCTTGGAACGGGTAACGGCCCGACCAGCGGGTCTCCACGACGACATAGGTGGTCTCGTCGACGCGCTCGATCTCGTACGTGTACTGGTCGAGAATCTTGAGGGACATGCGGACCAGGTCGTTGGCGGTGGCGTTGGGAAGGTCGCGGCGGTACAGCTCGGGGGATGTCCCGCCCGTCGATCCGCCGGCGCAGGCGAACGCCACGATCGCGGTCGAGAGCATGCCCAGCCGAAGTCGAGGTGCCATCATGAGATCTCCATCGTATGGCATGAGCAGCCGTGCCCCGTTCGAAAGATGGGGTGAGGGATGGCAACAGGCCACCGGGCGTGCTGCCCGGTGGCCTGTGCGCGTTTCGGTGCGGGCGCCGGCAGCGCCGGCGCCGCGCCGTCCTCCTAGTACCGCGTCAGCTGGCCGGCACCATTCAGCGACTGATGCGCGGATGGCTCCGGCTGATACAACGCCTTGGCGGGTACCCGGACCTGCGACGGCATTACTGCGGAGGCCGCCGCCGGCCCCATTTCCGCACCGACACCACCGAAGGTGTAGAGCTGCATCTGCAGAATCTCCAGCTCCTTCGCCGGCACCGGGAAGTGGGCAGGGGTTCCCTCGACGGGACCGTGGTGGAACGCCGGACCCGTGGGGGCCAGCGGACCGCGGCCACGGCGGTCGAAGAACGCGCCGCCGGCTGCCAAGTGGAACGTCTCGATACGGTCCTCATAGATCAGCGCGTCCAGCACGTAGGCCGGCGAATCGGCGGTGGTCAACGCGGTCAGTCCACCGCGGTTCACGCGGGTGAGATTGATCAGGTCCACCACCTGCTGCGTCACGCCATTCTGGCGATACAACCCCTCGGCCTTAAGCAGGTTCATCTCGGCCAGGTTCATGTGCGGCATCGGGCCCACCGCACCGTTGTTCAGGTGATCGATGTACCGGATGTGGCTGTAGGCCGAGAAGTGATACGTCCCGCGGTCGGGCCGGTGGTTGGGATTCCCGCGCCACATGAAGTCGAGCCCGGGGTTCTGGGCACCGGTCCCACTGCGCGTGCCGTCCCAGATCCTCAGGTCGGGCGTGTTCAGCTCGAAGTGGATCCGGTCGTCGACCGGCGTCGCCATCCAGGCGGCGAACCCGTTGTTGCGGTCGCCCCGGTCGTAGCCGGCGCCCGTGGCCGGGTCACGATCGGTCCAGCCGATGGTCTTGTAGTCCGACCGCATCCAGATGGGCTGCTGCCCGAGATACTTAATGCCGGCCCACCAGAAGTTGCCGTCGCCGATGGGGATGAAATCGCGACCCATCTTGCTCAGGTACTGATCGACGTGTGTCACGACCGTGCCCCACGCCACCGCATCACGCTCGGCCGGCGTGCGGGCCACCTGGGTCATCAAGCGGGCGATGAACCCGTGTGCCAGTCCGGACAGCTCCGTGCTGGACAGGGGCTCGCCGTTGATCCAGGTGACGGGCAGCTGGAACGTATTGCCGTCGGCGATGGTGGCGGCCTCGCTGAGGTACCCGATGGCCGCGGTCATCACCTCACCGTAGGACTTCATCTCGAGCACGTCGTTTTGCAGATCGATGGCCTCGTCGAAGATGAAGGCCTGATCGAACATCAAGGCCAGGAATCCGTGCGAAATCCCCTGGACGAGCTTGGCGAACGCCAGGGCACGTGGAGTGTCCGCGCCGTTGGTGCCGATTTCGAGCCCGCCGTTGATGGCCACGAGCCCATCGTACACGGCCGAGAGGGCCCGGTAGCTGTCGTACCACGGATCCTCGACGACCGTGCGGTAGCGGTACGACTGCGTGTTCTCATACGCCACCCGCGGCTCCGAGGACAGGTTCTGGGTACCGAAATTGCCCCAGGACATCGTCCCCTCGTCCGCCGTCGCCGACAGTGGCATGCCCGGCGTGTACTTCTGCGTGTTCCACCAGGTGAGGAACGCGCCGCCGATCAGCGACTCCACGTCGCCCGGCGTCGCGATCGCGCGCTCGGCATCCGGCGCGTTCTGGTTGACCACGTCGAGGTCGGTCAGGTCCTCGCAGCCCACAAAGGCGAGCGCCAAGACCATGACCGACGCTAGTCGGAAGATTCTCATCTGTGTTCCTCCTCGCTCGATGTTTGTCGAAGTCATCAAGCGACTAGAATTCGATCTCAACGCTGCCCGTGAGGGTCCGATAGTTCGGATACCCGAACCCGTCGAACCGGAACACGGCAGATTCGCTTCCCTGGGTCGAGACTTCAGGATCGAAGCCGGTGTAGTCACTCCAGGTGATCAGGTTGCGGCCGATGACGGCCAGCGTGACCCGATTGAGCAGCCCACCGAACACTCCTTCGAGCTGCGACCGACCGAACGAGTAGCGCACCGACAGCTCGCGCAGCTTCACGTACGATGCGTCTTCGGCGTAGTGGCTGTTCACCGCGTTCACCGCGTACAGCGCGTTGTAGTAGTCGATCGGCTTCTTGAGCCCGTCTTCCTTGCCGCGCTGATCCACCTCGGCGGCGTTGAGCTCCCGGGCACCCCACTGGCGAGTGTTGTTGTATACGTCTCCACCCACCTGTGCGTCAAACAGCCCGTAGATCGTGAAGCCGCCGATGCGCACGTTGGTGCCGAGTCCCCAGTTCAGGTCGGGGATCGTGTTGCCAATTCTGACGAAGTTGGTCACGACGGTGTCGCCGAACGCATCGACTTCCTTCTCGTACGAGGCGGTCGGCATGCCCCAGTTGAACGTCACGCCGTCCACGTCACCCGTGGTGCCCCACAGGCCCTTGGTGGCGCCTTCCATGAAGGTGTTGCCGGCGCCGGTGTAGACCAGGAAGCCGTCGTCGTTCACCTGGAAGTTGGCGGTGCAGCTCGCCGCGCTGACGCCGTTGGCCTCCAAATCGGAGCAGGCCGTCGCCCAGCGGGTGCCGTACATGGTGCCGAACTCCTCACCTTCCCGCATGTAGAACGCCTGCTCGGGTCCGGTGCGGTAGGCCGGCAGGTTGAACTCGGTGATCCGCTGTTCGGTATTGTCGACCACGAAGTTCACACTCCAGCCGAAATTCTCGCGCTGCAGGATCTGCGCCTGGAGCTGACCCTCCCACGTCTTGGTCTCGAGGGTCCCCGCATTGCGCCACTGGTTGCTGAAGCCGAAGTAGCCGGCCAGCGGCACCAACAGAATCTGATCCTCGACCTTCGAGATGGCCCGTGTCAAACCGAGCGACACGCGCCCGAAGGCCACCATGTCGATACCGAACTCGGTTTCGGTCGCATACTCCGGAATGAGCGCCGTGTTGCCGAGGTTGCCCTTGGACACGTTCCCGGCGGAGACGCCGTAGGTCTCGTACTGAGCGGAGAAGCTGGGCCGCCCACCCGCCGTGCCGCGTGACGCGCGCAGCTTGAACTCGTCGAGCTGCTCGATCGGCCACCAGGATTCCTGGGCCATCCGCCACGCACCGCCGATGCGGTAGTAGGTCCGCCACCGGTTGTCGGGACCGAACAGCGAGCTGCCGT
This sequence comes from Gemmatimonadales bacterium, assembly GCA_041602035.1. GTDB lineage: Bacteria > Gemmatimonadota > Gemmatimonadetes > Gemmatimonadales > GWC2-71-9 > JAOTVV01. Next base: position 22,347 of record JBFIHA010000033.1, read on the forward strand.
CCCGCCGCACGAGGGCGTCGAGGATGTAGCGGTCCTTATAATCCAACTGCGTGCTCGCGTAGTAGCCGAGCGACTTGATCTCGTCGGAGGACGAGGAGACCTGCGACAGCGACGCGTCACCCACGTCGAGGTCGATCACCTTGTCCACCACCAGGTTCTCGGCATGCGCCGAGAAGAACTGGCCCTGCTCGCGCTCGGCCAATCCGCGAATACGGAAGTTGGTGCTGAGGTCGCCGAAGCGGCGGTTGAATGATGCCGTCAGCGATCCGTTGATCGCCTGTGTGAAGCCGTTGTTCTTGTCGATCACGCCGTTGTTGAGCGTCGAGGCGTCGATCGTCTTGAAGCCTTTGAAGTAGTACGTCGTGTTGTTCCGGTCCGACCGGTCGAAGCTCACTTCACTCTCCACGTCGAACCAATCGACGGGGCGGTACCGCAACCGGAAGCTCCCCAGCACGCGGCCGCGCTCTTCCGAGCGGTCCACGTTGGAGGGGGAATACAGCGGGTTCTCTTCGAGCACCGCCGGATCCGGCTGGATCACGTAGTCGAAGCTGTCCCGCGGATTCGGCTCGAGCGAGTCCAGGTTGATGTCGGGCGGATAGAACATGAGCGCGAAGAACTCACCGGGCCCCGATTCCGGGTCGTCCGCGTCCGACCGGGAGTAGTACCCGCTGGCCGAGAAGTCCAGGGTCTGGCCGATCTTGTGATCCACGTTGAGGCGCGCGCTGCGACGACGGTACCCGTCGACGTTGCGTACAATGCCGCTCTCGCGCAGATCGGAAAACGAGGCCAGGAAGTTGGTCGAGCCCGTCCGGTGCGACACCGAGACGGAGTTCGTCATGAAGTTGCCCGGATCGAAGAACTCGTCCATGGGATTGAACAGTGCTTCTGCCCCCTGAGCGACTTCGAGCGGGTACGGGTTGTCGGCAAACGTCCACGCTCCACCGGTCGTGGCGTCGGTCTGGGTGTCGAGCACCCGCGCCGTTCGGTCGGAGGTCACGCTGCCACCGGAGTCCAGCCAGTCGAGGCCGTCGGCCGACGTCTGGAACCAGTGGCTCCGGTTGAGCGCCACTTTCTTGGCCAGCTGGTTCACGCCGAACTCCGATCGGAACGTGATCCGGGTCTCGCCTTCGGGCAGCTCGCGACCACGCCGCGTCTGAATCTGGATTACGCCGTTCGCCGCGCGCGCGCCGTAGAGCGATGACGCGGCAGCCCCCTTCACGACCTCGATACTCTCGATGTCGAGCGAGGACACGTCCGTCAGACCCGACGCGAGAATCACGCCGTCCACGATGTAGAGCGGCTCGTTGCTCCGGCCGGAGGTGTTGATCGACGTCGCGCCGCGCAGCAGCACTGACGCGCCGTCACCCGGCGTGCCGCGGCCCCGCACGATCTTGGCGCCGGCCACCTTCCCACGGATCGCCTCCTCGGGATTGGACACCGGCACTGGCATGTCCTCCGCCTTCACCTGATCGACGGTGAATGGCAGTTTGACCGCCTGTTGGGCCTCGGCGACGCCAGTGACCACCACGCCCTCGATCCGGAGGATGCTGGCAGCCAGCTGGAAGTTCACCGTCGTCGGCAGGCCCGCCGCGACGCGCTGGTTGGTGATCGTGACCTGCTGGAATCCCAGAACGCTCACCCGCACCTCGAACGAGCCGACCGGCACGTTGGCGATGGCGTAGTAACCATTCTGGTTGGTCGTTCCCGCGAGATCGGTCCCGACGACCGTCACGCGGGCCCCCGGGAGCGGATCGCCGGTACTGGCGTTCCGCACCGTCCCTTCGATCCGGCCGGTCTGTGCAAGCACCGACCCGGCTCCGAAGAGCAGGGCGAAGGCAGCGAGGACGAATCCTCGACTGCCTCGGTACAACCACGAACGAGGCATAAAACCCTCCTTAAGGGTGAAAGAGTCCGTCGTGGCAAAGGCTCCGCGCCCCGCGCGGTAGCGCGGTGCGGCGGAACGAGTAAAGTCGACTGCGTCCATCCCAATCCGTAGGAACGATGTGCGCCTGCTCACCGGTCGACACGGCAGCGCCCCATGGCGCCGTTCGCGCGACAGACCGTTCAGCAACCCAAGTTCACTTGTGAGCAGCGGGCATACTGCCGGCCCCATATCGAGGGGAGGGGCTCGGCAACCCGCGCGCCGCTGGGACACCAGGACAGTCCCGGTGAGCCAGCGATCATGAAGAATGAAGCGTGGCGAAGACCCTGTCAAGCAAGACTACCGAACATTAGCCGAAGATCGGCGCCCAGCCCTCTTCAGGTACCGGACGCGGCCGCCGGATCGGCGAACGGCGGCGAGATTCGAGGCCCCGGCGTGCCAGCGTCCCAATTCCGATTAAAACGAACGTTCGAGCGGAGGAGCGCGTCGGGGCGGGCCTGAGACGGTCGGCTCCGTAGCGTGCCGCGATGACCGAACTGGGCTTGAGCGCCGGGTGTCCGACGCCCGGCCGGATTTGGCTCTACCGGAGTCCCAACTCGCTGAGGATGCTGGACACGAGCGCTTCGGGCGCCTGGCTGATATCCAGATCCAAGGCCCGTTCCGGCGGCTCGAGGAGGGCAAACTGGCTGTCGAGCAAGTCCGCGGGCATGAAATGCTCTCGGGCGCGCATCCGCGCCGCAATAACCTCTTTCGATCCATTCAGATAGACGAGGTGAACGCCGTCCCGGTTGGCACCGAGCAGGCCGCGGATCCGTTCCGTCAGCGCTGAACAAGCCAGCACCACGGTCTCCTCGCCGAGCAGCCACTCGTCCATCCTCGACCGGAGTGCCCGGAGCCACGCCTCGCGATCGCCATCGGTCAGCGGCTCGCCGCTGCGCATCTTCTCGATGTTCGCCGCGGAATGGTAGTCGTCGGCATCGTAGAAGTGACCGTTGACGGCTCCGGCCAAGGCACGTCCCACGGTGCTCTTGCCGGAGCCGCTGACCCCCATGATGAGAATGACCATGGCCCTAGCCGACGAAGGGGCTCGCAATGAGGATCAACGTGATCGCGACGAACGCGATAATGCTGGTCGTAACCGTCCACGTCTTGAGCGTTTCGGGCACGCTGAGGCCGAGGTACCGATTGACAAGCCAAAAGCCCGAGTCGTTGACATGCGAGCCGATCGTGGCGCCGGCGGCAATCGCAATCACGAGCAGCGCGAGCCTCGGCTCGGAAAAGCCGACATCGCCGAGTAACGCCGCCACCAGGCCGGCCGCCGTCAACATGGCAACGGTGGCGGACCCTTGCATGAGTCTGACCGCGGCGGCAGTGAGGAAGGCCAACACCAGGGGTGGCAAGCTGGTCGCCATCAGCGCATCCGCGAATACATCGCCAACGCCCGAGTCGATGAGCACTTGCTTCAGCACACCGCCACCACTCGTCACGAGAATCACGATGCCGGCAGGCTCGAGCGCCTTCGTGGCGATCTCCTGGATCTCCTGCGGGGAGTACCCAGCGCGCGCGCCAAGCAGCCAAAAGCAGAGCACGGTCGTGATGAGCAGCGCCATCATCGGGTGACCGACAAAGGCGAGCATGGACCTCACCCATTGGTCCTCGGCGAGCGTGGTGCTGGCGACCGTGTTCCCGAGAATCAGGACGAGGGGAATGCCGATCAGCGCAACCACCAGCGCGACCTTTGGCAGTCGGCGCTCGCGCTTGGACTCGGCAGCGTGCATGTACTCGGGAACCATCGCCGGCACGTGCTTCGCGATGAGATGCGCATACACCGGTCCGGCAATAATGGCGGCTGGCAGCCCGATCACGACGCCAAAGAGCATGACCCAGCCAAGATCCGCACCCAGGAGACCAGCGACCGCAATCGGCCCGGGTGTTGGCGGGATGAACGCATGGGTCACCGCGAGACCGGCCAGCAATGGCAACGCGTAGTACACCACTGGACGGTTCGTTCTCTCCGTCAGCCCATAGACGAGCGAGACGAGAATGATGAACGCCACGTCGAAGAAGACGGGAATGGCCACGACGAATCCAACGGCGAGGAGCGACCACTGCGCGTTACGCTCGCCGAAGCGCTCGAGAAGCGAATCGGCGAGGGCTTCCACGCCGCCGGACACTTCGAGCATTTGACCAACCATGGCACCGAGTCCGACCAGCACGGCAATGGATGCCAGTGTGCTTCCCACACCCGTCGTCACCGCATCGAGCACATCGGCGAACGGCATACCCGCGGAAACACCGATGACGAGACTGCCAATGAGGAGTGAGACGAACGCGTGCAGCTTCACGCGAACGATCAAGAACAGCAGCAGGGCCACGCCCGCTACTGCCGCACCTACGAGTTGCGCGTCACTCACCGTGTGGATGAACCGGCTCGATGGCGTGGCCCCCGAAGCGGTTGCGCAACGCCGCCAGGAGCCGCTCGCTGAACCCCCTGTCGTCGCGTGACTTCAGCCGCGTGAGGAGGGACAGCGTGATCACCGGTGCCGAGACACCGAGATCGATGGCCTCCTGCACGGTCCAACGTCCCTCGCCGGAATCGGCGACGACGGGCGCGATGTGCTCGAGCGTCGCGTCGTCGGCGAGTGCCTCCCACACTAGGTCGAGCAGCCACGAGCGGACAACACTGCCGTGCTGCCAAATGGTCGAAACCTGCTCGAGATCCAGACCGAAGTCGCTTTTCGCGGCGAGAATGGCAAATCCTTCGGCGAACGCCTGCATCGCACCATACTCGATGCCGTTGTGCACCATCTTCACGAAATGCCCCGCGCCAACCGGTCCGACTCGTCCCCAGCCTCGGTCAGGCACCGGAGCCAATGTTGCGAATAGGGGTTTCAGGTTCTCGACGGTCTTCTCTCGTCCACCGATCATCAAGCTGAATCCGTCGGTGAGCCCCCGCACGCCTCCACTCGTGCCGACATCAAGGAACTCGATGCCAGCCGCTGCGAGCTCGCTCGCTCGCAAAACCGCCTCCCGATAGTGACTGTTGCCTCCATCAATGATGACATCGTTCGCGCGTAGCAGCCGGGAGAGCGAGCCAATCGTCTCCTTGGTCGGGTCCCCGGCCGGCAGCATGACCCACACGACTCGCGGGGGACTGAGGCGGCCCACGAGCGCTTCGAGGCTCGGTGCGGCCGTACCGCCCACCTCCGCACAGCGTGCGAGGGCGTCCTCGGCAGCGTCGAAGCCAACCACGTCATGGCCGCCGCGGGTCAGCCGCTGGAGTATGGGTAGGCCCATCTTCCCAAGACCGACTAGGCCGATCTGCATGGCTCACACCTTTCGCGATCTGGCACAGGCTGTCGCCGGCAAAGATAGCAGGCATCGCGCGTGGTGGCGCTCCCTGCTCGACCCGATGGGGCCAATCGAAACCAGCAGACTTGCTCCGTCGCTCACTGCACGCTCAGTTTGAGGGCGAACCACCACTTCCTCTCGCTCCGAGGGCCAGTGTGATCTCCAAGTCCTCCGTTGTGCTCGTCGCGGTTGGCGGAATCGCCGCGTGTGCGCCGCAGGGTTCGACCTCCAAAGAGGCTGAATCGATTCAGCGTCGAACGATTGGGTATGTCCAACGCCTCGAGTCGAGACTGGATGGCATCGTGCCGCCGAATGCGGCGTTCGAAATCCTCGCCGACGGGCACGAATGGACCGAGGGACCGGTGTGGGTCCCGGCCCTACAGTCGGCTCTGTACTCGGACGTCCCCAAGAATGCGGTCTATCGCTGGAGCGAGGGGGCCGAGGCATCCATCTGGTTGACGCCCTCCGGATACACCGGGGACGTGGAACGCGGCGGCGAAAGCGGGTCGAACGGTCTGGCCCTGGACTCGGACGGTCGGCTCGTCCTGGCCCAGCATGGAGATCGGCGCATCGCTCGGCTCGAGGGATCGCTCAGTCGCCCCGAGCCGGTGTTCGCGACGTTGACCGAACGGTTCGAGGGGAAGCGGTACGATTCACCAAACGACCTCGCGATACGACGCAATGGGGACGTGTACTTCACCGATCCGCCGTACGGTTTGGAGCACGGGGTCGACGATCCGGCCAGGGAACTTCCGGTCCATGGTGTGTATCGGCTGGCGACGGACGGAGCAGTGACGCTGCTGATTGCCGATCTGTCCCGCCCGAACGGGATCGCCTTCTCGCCCGATGAGGGGACGCTGTACGTCGCCAACTCCGACCCGAATCAGCCGGTCATCATGGCGTACGCGCTTGCGGACGATGGCAGCCTGAGGGGCGGGCGCGTGTTCTACGAGTCGTGGGGAGACGGCATGGCCGTCGACCAGCGGGGCAATCTGTATGTCGCGCGCGGCCGGGACGGTGTACTCGTCATCGCACCCGACGGGACCCACCTGGGCTCCCTGGTGACGACGGAACGCACGTCGAACTGCACCTTCGGCGACGACGGCTCCACGCTCTACGTCACGTCGGACATGTACCTCGTGCGGATGCGCTTGACCACGACCGGCGTCGGCTTCTAGCAGGACGTTCCGCCCGTCCGTCCTACCGTCTTACCGTCCTACCGCCCTACCGTCCTACCGTCCTACCGTCCTACCGTCTTCAGTGACCGGGCTGGGGCTCGAACCCAGGACCTACGGATTAAAAGTCCGTTGCTCTGCCAACTGAGCTACCCGGTCCCTACGGCGGAAAGGTCGCCAGGGGCCTGGAGACAGACAAGGCAACGGATTAGGGCTGCCACACCCGCGTCGCCGGCTGGAAGGCCGCCCACGCAAACCAGAAGGCGACGAACGCCTCGTGGACCTGGACCAGGCGCTGTCCGGCGCGTGGACCCGCCACGGCCACCCCCTCGACGGTCCACGTACTTCCCGTTTCGGCATCGACGAATGCGCCGTCGACAACCGCGAGTGTCGCGGGACCGCTGGTGGTCCGCGGCTCGAACGCCACCGCGGCGTCACCGGTCCCGTCCCAGAGCACCACGTACGGTGCCTCGAACAGCTCGTCGCTCACGACGGCGCGTTCCCCCATACTGGCCAACGCCGTAAAGGGGAACGCCACGCCCCCGTCGCGGAACGGAAGGCCCAACACGCGCTCCTTGATTGGCAGCCGGCCATCGATCCCCTCCGGCATCGGAAACAGCAGGCCGTCGGAGACCTCGTAGTCGCCATACGGATACACCGAGTAGTCCCGGTCCCATCCCGACTCCCACGACACCACCCGCCCGTCGGGGTGCAGTGCCTTCCACGCATCCCAGTGCATCTCGGACGCCGCCACCGTCGAGAGCGTCGTGCCGGCCTTCGCCCCACGCGAGCCTTCTCGGCACATCTGCGGCCATAGGGTACCGCTCTCGTCATCGAACATCACGAGGTTATTGCGGTACAGGAGTCCCGAGACGCCGAATCGGCTGGACCCCGCCTCCGTCGCATCGAACACGATCGCGCTGCCCGTAAGCGGACAGTAGCTCACGGCGAGACGGCGGCCACCGAGATCGACGTTCACGATCTCGTGCCACCACAGCACATTGTGCGGAATCGCTACCGCCTGCCCATCGACCAGCAGGCTCACCACCCGTGCCGGGGGCGAGCCGCGAGGCTCCTCGAATCCCACGTAGAAATCGAGGTACGCCGCGAAGTGATCGTCGATGGGGATCAACGGCGGGTTGACCAAGGACGGAATGCCGTCGCGCCCCGGTCCCCCATCAAAGACGTTATGGCCGTCGAGCGGACACTGAATGCTGAGCGATGGATCCGGTGTCGCCGGGTCGGAATCGGTCGGCCCCGCGTCACACCCGATCGCGAGACCGGTCACGATCGCGAGCGAGGCCGCAAAAAGTACGGGCGATCGCCGGCTCACGGTTCCTACCTGGTCCTGCGTCACGGCGCACCTCGGAGTGGCAGACGTACGGGGGTCTTCTGGACAACCGCCGCAGCCCCGCAGGGGTTCCATCATCCCGATTCGTGGTGCGTCAAGCGCCGCCTTGCTGGACGAATCCGCCTCATGGCGCGAGCGTGGCTTTACCGTCGTCTCCCGTCATTCCAGACATGCGGCGACTCCTCGGCTCGGCATCCCAGTTCGCGCTGTTTTCACTGGGGAAATGCGCTCTGACGCCGTGCCGCGAGCCTCTTTACGAGGACATCGAGTGCAGACGTCATAGAAACCCTGCCCTACTGTGCAGCGGCCTTCTCAGAGGGGCAATCCAAGCTCCCCACGCGGCCTTCAGAGGGGGATTCGGGTTCCCGCCCTGCGCGTACAGAGAGAAAAACTCTTGTTCTCCAGAGAGAAAGTTGTACTTTGGGAGGCGTGAGGGGCTGGTTGTCCACACGTTCACAACCTTCTCCGAGGTTCAAATGGGCAGAAAACGCGCGAAGAGGAAGACGGTCCGACGGAAGAAGACCGCCAGGAGGAGACCCGCGAAGAAGAAGGCTGCGAAGCGGCGGGTCAAGAAGGCCAAGAAGCGAGTGACCAGGAGGAAGAAGAAGAAGAAACGGGCAAAGCGGAAACCGAATCCGGCGTTCATGAAGCCGGTGAAGCCAGACGCCAAGCTCGCCGAAGTTGTGGGCAGCACGCCGCTACCGCGCACGCAGCTCACCAAGAAGCTGTGGACGTACATCAAGCGGCACCGTCTGCAGGATTCGAGAAACCGGCGCATGATCAATGCGGACGCGAAGCTGAAGCCGGTGTTCAACGGCAAGTCCAAGGTGAGCATGTTCGAGATGACGAAGTTGGTGAACAAGCACGTCAAGTAGGCACGACCTCGTTGGCGCGCTCCCGGTTCGGGGAGCGCTCGTCGGACGGTAAAATGAGTTGGAGTCCGACATCACGGATCCAGCCCCGCAGTGGGGGGTCGGCGCGCTCGCCGACCCCCAACGAGGCCGAAGCCTCGACCATCACCCAATCCCTAATTCCCCCGCCTCGTTTCGTTACTCCCCGACTCGTTTTGGCGCATCGCAATTCCAAGCCTCTTCGCAGCCGCCCTCACTAAGCCTGCGCTCTGCATACGGTTGCGCCACGCGTGGCTCGGCGTCGCACCATGGCACCGGCCTTGCTTTTTCTCAGGGCAACGGCGGGCACGGTGCTCGCCAACGGAACGCAACGCGACAGCATAGCGGAGACAATCATGAAACGCATCGCAATCATCCTCATGCTCGCACTCGGCGGAGCCGCGTGCAGCGACGGCGCCGGGCCGGCCAATCAGGCTCAGGTATCCCTGTCGTTCAGCACGTCACGGACGGCCGCGGCACCCGCCCCTGGCTTCTTTGCCAGCGTGATGGCCGACACGCTGACCGATGGTCAGAACGAGTTGATCATTACGAAGGCCGAGGTGGTACTGCGGGAAATCGAGCTCAAGAAGATCGAGGCGGTCAGTTGTGACTCGACCGTCAGCCACGACGCCTGCGAAAAGTTTCAGACCGGACCGATGCTGCTGGATCTTCCTTTGAACGGTCAGGTGGAGAACACCGTCACCATCGTGCCCGACCCGGCGACATACGACGAGCTGGAGTTTGACCTGCACAAGGTGAGCAACGACGACCCGGAGGACGCGGCCTTCCGCGCAGCGCATCCTCACATGATCGGCAATAGCATCCGTGTCGAAGGCACGTATAATGGGCGGCTCTTCGTGTTCGAGACCGATCTCAACGAGGAGCAGCGGTTCGATCTGATACCGCCGATCACCGTGGGCGACATGTCGACCACGACCAACGTGACCGTGTTAATCGATCTGTCCCGCTGGTTCGTCGACGGCTCGGGCAGCCTGGTCGATCCGCAGAGCGGGAACAAGGGCGGCGTGAACGAGAATCTGATCAAGGAAAACGTCAAGAACTCGGTGGAAGCCTTCGAGGATCACGATAGCGACGGTGACGAAAGCCACCGCAGCTAGCATGACGGTAAGGCGGTCGCCCGGGTCTCCCATCGGGGGCGATCCGGGCGCCCGCCATGAGCCGCGCGCCGGCCCGTGATACATTTGCTGAGATGCCTCAGGAAGAAGGGAACCATGCGGTACCATGCGAAACTGACAGCCCTGCTCGGATTGCTGGCCGCGATCGCCTGCGCGGACCCCACACCACTCGCGCTCCGCGGCGGCGTCGCCGTATCGTTCTCGACGCGGGCACCGCAGCCGACGCCGGCCCCGATCGGTTTGACCCCCCGCGTCATGCTGGACGACACGATTGTCCAGGGCACGGATACGCTCATCATCACCCGAGCGCGAATCGTGCTGCGTGAGATCGACCTCAAGCGTCTCGAGACCCCCGACTGCACCGGTGATTCCATCGTTGGCTGCGAGGAGGTGGAGCTCGGACCCGTGCTGGTCGATCTCCCCCTGGACGTCGGCGCGCAGCAGCAGTTCGATATCGAGATCCCCACGGGGACCTACAGCCGGATCGACTTCGAGATTCACAAGGTGGGTGACAGCGACCCAGCCGATCTGGCGTTCCGGCAAGCGTACCCGGAGTTCGCCGATCTCAGCATTCGGGTCGAGGGTACCTTCAACGGTCAGGCTTTCTCGTTCGTCTCAGACGTGAACGTCGAGCAGGAGCTCGACCTGGTGCCGGCCGTGGTCGTGGATTCGACCACCAACACAAACGTCACGATTTTCGTGAACCTCGACGCGTGGTTCAGAGCCATGACGGGTGACCTGGTCGATCCGGCCACCGCCAACAAGGGCGGACCGAACGAGGGGCTCGTAACCGACAACATCAAGCAGTCGCTCGAGGCCTTCGAGGACCCCGACCGCGACGGCTCGGACTGATGCAGCCCAGCGCCCCGGCGCCCGGGAGCGTCACGTGAGCTGGCGGCCCGTGATCGCGGTGATCGAGCTCTCCGACTCGTTCCACCGGGTGTGGGACGATCTGGCACAGGAGCTCGACGCCGCCGTCCAGCGCGCGGATCCGAAGGAGCCGCTCCCCGCGGACACGACCGTGCTCATCGTGGCGGCCGGTGGTGAGGAGGATCGGGCGCTCGACGCGCTCCCAACCCTGCAGCGCCCCCCGGACGTGCCGGTGTACGTCGTCGGTGCCTCCCCCTCGCATCGCTTCGCGGTGGAAGCCGTGCGACGGGGCGGAACGGACTACTTCTCGTTCCCGGACGACGTGGATCTCCTGCGCCGCACCGTGGCAGCCCGCGGTGCCGCCGCCCGCGAGCGGGCCGCAGCGGGACCGCCGGACGGGACCGATCCGTTCGGGACCATCCAAGGGGACTCTCGCGCCCTCCAGGCCGTGCTCGATGCGGCACGGCGGGTGGTGCGGCACGCCGGCGTCACCGTCCTCGTTCAAGGCGAGACCGGCACGGGTAAGGAGTTGCTTGCTCGAGCCTTGCATGACGGGAGTCCGCGGGCGGGCGGCCCGTTCGTAGCCGTGAACTGCGCTGCGATCCCGAACGAGCTCATGGAGAGCGAGTTGTTCGGCCACGAGCGCGGCGCGTTCACCGACGCCCACGCCGCCAAGCCCGGGCTGTTCGAGGAGGCCCACCGGGGAACGCTGTTCCTCGACGAGATTGGCAATCTGTCGCTCCATCTCCAGGGGAAGCTGCTCCGCGCGCTCGACGACCGGCGCATCCGACGCGTCGGCAGCACGCAGAGCCGCGAGGTGGACGCGCGTATCGTCGCGGCCACCCACGTCGACCTGGCCGGCGCCGTGCAGGACGGTCGGTTCCGTGAAGATTTGTACTACCGGCTCAACGTCGTAACGCTCACGCTGCCACCGCTTCGGGATCGCGGCGACGACATCGAGTTGCTCGCCGGACATTTTGCCGAGCGCCTGGCCGGACGCTACGGCCTCGCGACCCCTACCCTTAGCCAGGACGCCCGCACCGCCCTGCGCCAGCACGCGTGGCCGGGCAACGTGCGCGAGCTGCGACACGCTGTCGAACGGGCCCTGCTGCTCTCCGACCCAGGGACGTTCGACCCACAGCATCTGGCACCGGTGACGGCGCCTCCCAGCCGCAACGGCGCCATCCCGTTCCCGGCGACGCTGGACGAGATCCAGGTCGCCGCCGCGCGCGCAGCCGTAGCGCAGCACGATGGCAACAAGACGGCCGCCGCTCGGCAACTCGGCATCTCTCGGGCTCGGCTCCAACGGTTTCTCGAGCGGGGAGGAGGCTGAGGTGAGCGCCACACATCGCTCCAGCGTCTTCGACGATCCCTTGCGCGAGGCCCGCCTCGCCGTGCTCGGTGGACGGTTCCAACAGGGGTGGAACGCGCTGCGGACGCTTCCGGCTGAGGTCCGCGGTTCACCCGAAGGCCTGCTGCTTGGGGCCATGGCCACCTGGCGGTTGGGCGAGTTCGAGCGCAGCCGTACCGCAGCCATCCAGGCCCGCGACGGATTCCGGAGCCGCGCCGACACCGACGGTGAGATGCGGGCCGAGAACGTGGCCGCGGCTGGTGCGTTTGCCCTGGGCGACCTGGCCGAGGCGGAACGGGGATTCAATCGCGCCCTGTCGCTCGCCGACGATCTAGCGGACGATCTCATGATTGCCCGCTGCGCGAACAACCTCGGCAACGTTGCCTACTATCTCGCGCGGGCAGAGACCGCACTCAGCTTCTACCGGCTCGCAATTGCCAACTTCGAGAAGCTCGCCTTTTGGAGCGGGCTCGCCGAGGGGTGGCTCAACTCCGCCATCGTGCTGTACGACACGGAGAGCTTCGAGGCGTCGCGTGAAGCCGGCGAGCGAGCCATCGCCGCCGCCGAACGGTCGGGCGACGGGCGCATTCTGGGCCAGGCGCTGGCGGCGCGGAGCGAGACGGATATTGCGCTCGGCGATCTCGCGCTCGCGAAGGTGCTCGCCGAGCGCGCCCTGACGCTGGCTGAGACCCACGATCACGTCGTCGGCGAAGCCGACGCACGCCGTGTGCTGGCGGTCCTGGCCCGGCACCGTGCCGAGCCGACCGTCGCGCTCGAGTTGGCCACTCAGGCACTCGAGATCGCCAAGCGGGTTCACGACCCGTGGCGCGAGGCGGAGATCCTGGAAGAGATCGGTACGATTCACGCGACGATCGGCCGTACCGGCGACGCGATCGCGGCCTATGACGCTGCGGCGCACGCGTTCAGGGTGTTGGGGGCTGAGGCCCGGGCGTCGGCGATGCGGGAACGCAGCGCGGCCCTGCCGGACTAGCCTACGAGAACAACTCCGGCTGACCCAGCGGGGCGAACGACACGCGGTGGTGCGGTGTCGGACCCTGCACGGCCAAGGTCTCGAGGTGCTGAGCGGTGGCGTAGCCCTTGTTCTGCTCCCACCCAAAGGGCGGATAGCGCCCCGCCAGTCTCTTCATGAGTTCGTCCCGCACGCACTTGGCGAGCACCGCGGCCGCGGACACCGACTGGCACAAGGCGTCGCCGTCCACCACCGCCTCATGCGCCCGTCCCAGCTCCGGAAACGCGGAGCCGTCGACCAGCAGGTAGTCGGGGGTGGTCGAGAGATTGGCGACGGCACGGCGCATGGCCCGTGCGGTGGCCCGCCGGATATTCATACGATCGATCTCCCGCACCGAGGCGGCACCAAGCCCGAACGCCAGGGCGGCGCGCCGAATCTCGTCGGCG
>JBFIHA010000034.1:0-32079 GCA_041602035.1 Gemmatimonadales bacterium
CGGGAGTTCACAGGGGAAGTGGACGACCTCGACGTCACGGTCAGACTGCAGACCAAAGAAGGTGGGACCCAGATCGAGGTCTCCGCTCGCCGCAGCCTCGCCTCATGGGACAAGGAGTACGCTCGGCGCGTGGTGGGACGCATCGTGCAGCGGTCGGGGTGATGTCGGCGGCGTGACCGGACCGCCGCGACGGCTCCGGGTCCCGGCCCACGCGTGCAGTCCTCCGTGTGGATGCGGCGTTCCCTGAACTCCGTCGCCGCGCGCTCGCCGAAGCCCGCCGGCGCGGAAGCTCAATGATGTTCGCCTACCGTCCCGCCCCGGCTGTCACCGACGGTCGCTCGCCCCGCTCCGATCGGGCGATCCCTCCACAGTGGGTGCGAGCGGCTCGAGCGAGCCGTCGGCGGTGACGCGGAAGAACCGATCGTCCGTCCAGAGGAGCGCCTGAAACGCGCCGAGTGTCTCGAGCGGGATGTCCAGCGCGTACACCTTGCCTTGGTACAGGCTCGACACCTGCGCGACGCCCGTGTGGCCCACGACGATGGCGCGAGCGGCATACGCGTCGAGGACCGAGTCCACCTGCGCGGCAGTCGCCTGCGGGTAGCGCCCCGCCTCCGTCCGGTGATAGCCCCGATACCAGAACGGTCCCTCGTCGCTGTGCCCATAGTAATTCCGGAGCGCGTCGTCGAACGCAATCTCGTACGACCGTGCGTCCAAGGTCTCGCGGGCCAACCGGTTCACCTGATCGAGGCTCGCCCCCCGCGTCGCGACACGGGGCGGGATCCCGCCGTGCACGAACAGGATCCCGTTGAGCCTGATGATGGTGTGCTTGGTGCGGAGCCACCGTCCCAGCTCCATGTCGGGCCCGAACAGGTCGGTGTAGTTCACCTGGGTCGCTCGGACCACCCCGTTCGTGTACTTCGGGTGGACGTACCGCAGGTCGCGACGCAGTACCATCGTCTCGTGGTTGCCGAGCAGCACGTGCACGCGGCCGCCGGCCCCGCGCGCTTCCAGCTCCAGCCGATGGAGCAGCCACAGGCACTCGGTCACCCGGTCGCCGCGATCGAAGATGTCTCCGTTCACCACCAGGTGCCCGTCACCCCAGGCCCAGCGCCATTGCTCGTCGATGATGCCTGATGCCTCGAGCAGGTCCACCAGCGCCTCGAATTCTCCGTGGATGTCGCTGATCGCGAAGATCTTCGACACGTCGTCGTAGACATGCGGCTCGACCTTGGGCGCTCGGACGGGGATCACGTAGCGCCACGTCGAGTCGCCGCAGAAACCGCGGAACCGCAGGGTATCGGTCGGCGCGAACCGGTGCATGAGGATCACCCCGTCGCACAGGTAGAACGCCAGGGCCTCCGACGGTGTCTGCCAATAGACGTGCGGCCCGTCGTTCAGGGAGTCGGCGCTCACCTGCCGGTGATCGAGGCCTGTCGCATCATTCGGGATGACACTGGGCAGCAGCACCAGCGCGGCCGCCGCTGCGATGGGAAGGGTGACGTTCGCGGTCTGCCTCACGGTCTCGCGTCCGGTGGAGTGTGCGGGTGACGTCGTCGCGCTCGTTATGCCGGCGCGCGACACGACGGGATCGTCTCCACAAATTCAAGGCCACGGGGCACGGTGCGTCAATGCGGAGGGATCTTGGTCCCATGCCCCCTGAAGGTGACGTGACCAGGCAGGTGGCGTCCGCGGAGTTCCTGGCGCTTCAGGAGGTCGCGGCGGAATCCCAATCGCAACCCTCCTAGTCGCCTACCTAGCGCCCTCGCGCTCCATGGCCTATCGTAGGAAAAGGCCGGCCCGTCGGCCACTCCTCCCGAACCGATCTGGTGGTACGCCTTCAGCTCGGTGATCGACGTCTCGGACTCGTGTGCCCGATGTCATCGATCTCGCAGCGCCGTCCCTCGGCACGCCGAGGCGCAGCGCCACGTCGCACTTCCGTCACTCGAACACGGGCCCAGGTACCAGGTGCCGCGCCGGCCGATTACGAGAGGGAGCGATCATGTCTCTGCCCGTTGCCACCCGCCTCACCGTTCCGTTCACACTCTTGGTTGCCCTGACCGCGTGTCACGACGATGGTGACCCGCTGGGACCCGACAATGGCGAGCCTCCCCTCCTGTCGCGACAGGCGCTGACGTGTGAGGCAGACGTGGCGGCACGCACGTTGAACTGTGCGCCACCGCCCGGCACAGCGGCAGAGGGGTTGTCGCTTCTGATCGTGGGTGGTCAGCGGGACTACGTCACGCTCGCGTCGCGGAATGTCAGCTACGCTGGCGGGATCTTCCAGGCGGACGTGCGGGTGCAGAACCGCACGGTGCAGCCGTTGGGCACGCCCGACGGCGTCACCGTCACGGGTATTCGGCCCTTCTTCCACGTCCAACCGGTGGCGACCGGTGGCACGGGAACGATCACCGTCGAGAACGCCGCAGGTACCGGGACGTTCACCGCGGCCGACCAACCGTATTTCGAGTACTCGGAGATTCTCACTCGCTACGGCGTGTCCGCGGAGCAGACATGGCGGTGGAACGTCCCAGCCACCGTGACGACGTTCACGTTCCAGATGTTTGTGGACGCCGACGTGCCGCACGAGACGGGTGTGTTGCGTTGGCGGGGCCGCACCAACCAGCGGCTCCGGGCGCTGTGGGGCGCGGGCGGGGAGCTGTTCGCCGTGGGCGGTGGCGGCGCGATCGTGCGGCATGACGGCGAGGATTGGTCCGTCCAGCAGGCGTCGGGCGGCGAGCTCATGGCCGTGCGTGGCTCCGGCGTCACCGATGTGTTCGCGGTGGGCATTGGCGGCGTCATCCTGCATCACGACGGTGTCACGTGGACGTCCCAGCCGAGCGGCACCACGCAGGACCTGTTCGGCGTGTGGGCCAATTCCCCCACCGACGCGTTCGCCGTGGGTGCGACCGGCACCATCCGCCACTACGACGGGGTGAGCTGGACGGCGCACACCAGCGGGACGACGGAGGTGCTCATCGGGGTGTGGGGGACGTCGGGCAGCGACATGTTCGCGGTCGGGTCGACCGGCACCATCCTGCACTACGACGGCAGCACGTGGAGCGCGCAGAACAGTGGGACCACGGCGACACTGTACGCGGTGTGGGGAAGCTCGGGCTCCGACGTGTTCGCCGTCGGCGCGGCTGGAACGATCGTGCACTACAACGGGTCGGCGTGGTCGTCACAGGCGAGCGGGACGTCTTTGGACCTGCTGTCGCTGTGGGGGAGCTCGTCCACCGATGTGTATGCCGTTGGCGGATCGGGAACGATCCTGCATTACGACGGGACGTGGACCGCACAGACGAGCCCGCACCCATTCGATCTCTCGGCGGTGTGGGGCGGCACGTCCGTCGTGCACGCCCTCGCCTTTGACCGGTTCCTGGTGATCGAGTTCGACGGATTCGAATGGTATTTCCAGACCCCACCTGAGTTTGGCGATCTCAGCGGGATCTGGGCGCAGTCGCTCAATGCGGTCATCGTGGTGGCGCAAACCGGTGCCATCGGGTTGTTCGACGGCAGCGATTGGACGGTGACGTCGGGAGGTGTGGACTTCCTCTCGGCTGTCTGGGGAGCAGCAGCCAATGACGTGTTCGCCGTGGGCGTCACGACGGGTGTCGGTGCGGTGACGCACTTCGACGGCCTGGACTGGACGCCCCTCACGCTCACGGGCACCAGTTGGCTGAACGACGTCTGGGGCACGTCGGGGAGCGACGTGTTTGCTGTCGGACAGGGCGGGACCATTGTGCATTTCGATGGCAGTACCTGGTCCCCGCTGGCGAGCGGGGTCGTCTGGCAGCTCCGCGGCGTGTGGGGAAGCTCCTCCACCGACGTGTACGCGGTAGGAGATGGTGGGGTGCTGCACTATGACGGCTCGACCTGGAGTTCTCAGACGCTTCCCACCACTCCGGCCAGTACGGTGCCCACGGCGGTGTGGGGCTCGGCGGCGAACGACGTGTACGTCGTCGGGTTCAACGGCGAAATCTTCCACTTCAATGGCACGGCGTGGAGTGTGATGGCGAGCGCCTCGATCACCACCGAGATCCTATGGGACGTGTGGGGTACCTCGGCGGCCGACGTCTTCGCAGTAGGAGATGCCGGTGTCATTCTCCACTACAACGGCTCCGAATGGACGAAGCAGCTGACCGGTCTCGAGGAGCCGGTGTCTCCGAATGCGCACTTCTCCGGCATCTGGGGACTCGCGCCCAGTCTCGTGGGTGCGGTGGGGGTGAAAGGAATGCTGTTGCAGGGGAGAAGGTAGGGTCGGGCAGGCTGCCGCGCTCAGCCATGGACCCTTCCGCAGCCGCGTCTCGAGGGATACGTTGTCCCTTCCCGCAATGCATGCCCCAGGCGGTGAGGTGCGATATGCGTCCGCTGAAGAGACACGGGTTCACGCTGCTCGAGCTCTTGGTCACGATGGCGATCCTCGGTGTGCTCGTGGCAGTCGCCATTCCGAGGTTTGCGTCGAGCAGGGAAAAGGCGCTTCTCGCTGCGATGAAATCCGATCTCAGGAACCTCGCCACCCAGCAAGAAGCGTACTCGATCGAGCATTTCGCGTATACGACGAGCTTCCCCGCGACGGTGTATACGGTGACGACGGGCGTGACTGCCCCAACGATCACCCTGACGGCCGACGGTTGGACAGGCTCCGTGGGTCACACGGCCACCGCTAAGACGTGCGCGATTTTCGCCGGGACCACGCCGCTCGCGCCAGCCACTGACGAGGGCGTGCCAAAGTGCACGCCGCCACAGACAGATAAGACTGGCAAATGTCGCGGAGCCTCGTGCTGAAACTCCCGATCACACGCTAGACCCTCAACCGCATCTTCCCCTCTACCGCCCGGCCCTGCGCCGGGCGGTGTCCTTTCAGCTCCGAGTGTCACACAGCGCTCGGGGCCTTCGGTTGATATCACGAATCTATGGTGTGTGAGTGTGGAAGCAGCCATCAGCCGTCAGCGTTCACCCATTAGCTCCCATCGCCCTTCCATCACCCCTCCTCGCCCGCGTCCGTCCTACCGTCCTACCGTCCTACCGTCTTACCGTCTTACCGTCTTACCGCCCTACCGTCCTACCGTCCTACCGCCCTACCGTCCTACCGTCCTACCGTCCTACCGCCCTACCGTCCTACCGCCCTCCGCCGTACGTTTGCACCCTCACGTCGATCTGCTCACCAGCAACCCCGTTGATCCCATGAGCAAACACATCCTGAACACCGCGCTCCTTTTGACCTGGCTCGCCGTCCCCGCCGCCGATCTCGCGGCACAACAGGCCGGCGCGCGCCTCGGCGAGACGAACTACAACGCGCTCGCGTTCCGCAACATCGGCCCCGCCATCAACGGCGGACGCATCGCGGACATCGCGATCCACCCCGACAACGGCAACGTGTGGTACGTGGCCGTGGGCTCGGGCGGCGTGTGGAAGACGGAGAACGCCGGCACCACCTGGCAGCCGATCTTCGACGACCAACCCTCGTACTCGATCGGCTCGGTCGCGATCGACCCCACGAACCCCGCGACGGTCTGGGTGGGGACGGGCGAGAACGTGGGCGGCCGGCACGTGGGCTACGGCGACGGCGTGTACAAGAGCACCGACGGCGGCAAGACCTGGAAGAATATGGGGCTCGGCGCCACGGAGCACCTCTCGACGATGCTGGTGCATCCCGAGGACTCCGACGTGGTGTGGGTGTCGGCCCAAGGACCGCTGTGGACGCCGGGCGGCGAGCGCGGGCTCTACAAGACCACCGACGGCGGCGCCACCTGGCGCAACGTGCTGAGTGACAACGAGTGGACGGGTGTCACCGACATCGTGATGGATCCGCGCGATCCCGACGTGCTGTACGCCGCCACGTGGGACCGCCACCGCACCGTGGCCGCCTACCTGGGCGGCGGTCCCGGCTCCGGGATCCACAAGAGCACCGACGGTGGCGAGACCTGGACCAAGCTCACCACCGGTCTGCCGTCGTCCAACCTCGGCAAGATCGGGCTCGCCATCTCGCCCCAGGACCCGGACATCGTGTACGCAGCGATCGAGTTGGACCGCCGGTCGGGAGGCGTGTACCGGTCCACGAACCGGGGCGGCTCGTGGACTAAGATGTCCGATGCGGTCTCGGGCGGCACCGGACCGCACTACTACCAGGAACTCTACGCGTCACCGCACCGGGCAGGACGGCTTTACCTGGTTAGCAACGCGACGCTCATCTCCGACGACCACGGCGCGACGTTCCGGCGCATGAACCTGGACGGGAAACACTCGGACGACCACGCGATCGCGTTCCAGAAGGACGATCCCAACTATCTGCTGGTGGGGAGCGACGGCGGGTTGTACGAAACCTACGACGACATGGCGACGTGGCGCTTCCTCCGCAATCTCCCGGTGATGCAGTACTATAAGATCTCGGTGGACGACGCGGTCCCGTTCTACTTCGTCTATGGCGGCACGCAGGACAATGGGTCCAACGGCGGCCCCTCGCGCACCGACACCGAGCACGGCATCCGGAACGCCGACTGGTTCAAGACCCTCGGCGCGGACGGCCACGGCTCGGCCACCGAGCCGGGCAATCCGAACATCATCTACGCCGAAACACAGCAGGGCGGGCTGCACCGGGTGGACCGGATCACCGGCGAGCAGGTGTTCATCCAGCCACAGGCGCGCCAAGGTGAGCCGTTCGAGCGGTACAACTGGGATGCGCCGATCGAGGTGAGCCCCCACAGCCCCACGCGCGTCTACTTCGCGTCGCAGCGCGTGTGGCGCACGGACGATCGGGGCAACAGCTGGACGCCCATCTCCGCCGACCTCACGCGCAACGAGGAACGCATCGCGCTGCCGATCAGGGGCCGGCAGCAGAGCTGGGACAATCCGTGGGACATCTCGGCGATGTCCAACTACAACACCATCACCTCGTTGGCCGAGTCGCCGCTCGCGGAGGGCCTGATCTATGCCGGCACCGACGACGGCTTGCTGCAGGTGACCGAGGACGGCGGCACGGCCTGGCGCCGCATCGAGGTCGGCAGCATCCGCGGCGTGCCCGCCACGGCGTTCGTGAACGACATCAAGGCCGACCTGTACGACGCCGGCACCGTGTACGTTGCGCTCGACAACCACAAGTACGGCGATTTCAAGCCGTATCTAGTGAAGAGCACGGACCGCGGGCGCTCGTGGCGGTCCATCGCGGGCGACCTGCCCGACCGGCACCTGGTGTGGCGCGTGGTGCAGGACCACGTGAACCCGCAGCTTCTGTTCGCCGCGACGGAGTTTGGCGTCTTCTTCACGGTGGACGGCGGTACGAGGTGGATCGAGCTCAAAGGCGGCATGCCGACGATTGCGTTACGTGACATCACCATTCAGCGCACGCACCAGGACGTCGTGGCGGGCTCGTTCGGCCGGGGCATCTACATCCTGGACGACTACACGCCGCTCCGGACCCTGAACGAAGAGCTGCTGGCCCGCGAGGGCGCGCTGTTCCCGATCCGCACCGCGCACTGGTACGCGCCAAAGAACGTGGTGGGCTCCGAGGGGAACGACGACTACCAGGCCAAGAACCCGCCGTTCGGCGCCGTGTTCACCTACTACCTGCGCGACGGCTACCAGTCGAAGGAGGCGGCGCGGCAGAAGCGGGAACGCGCCCTGGCCCCGGACCAGAACGTCCCGTTCCCCGGCTGGGAAGCGGTGGAGCAGGAGATGCGGGAGCAGGGCCCCGCGGTCCAGGTCGTCGTGCGCGATGGGGCGGGGACCGTGGTGAACCGTGTGACCGGTCCCACGTCGGCTGGCTTCCACCGCGTGAGCTGGGATTTCCGATACGCCAGCAGGAACGTGGTCGATGTCGGCGACACCGGGAGCGGCCAGGGGTTCCCCGCGCTTCCCGGTACCTACACGGCCACGCTGGTGAAGGTCGAGGAGGGTCGGGTCACGGCGCTCGCCGGCCCCGTGTCGTTCGACGTCACGCCGCTCAGGGACGGGGCGCTGCCGCGGGTATCCAACGAGGTCATCGCCCAGTTCCGCACGGAGCTGGAAGCGTTCCAGCGCGACCTCGCACGCGCCGACACGCGCCTGGACGACCTGATCGAGAAGATCGAAGCCATGCAGACAGCGCTCGAACGGGCCGAACGAGGCGATACGGCGCTGACGCGCCGGCTGTACGCCACGCGGCTCGAGCTGCTCGACCTTCGGAAGGCGGTCGAGGGCAGCGAGGCGAAAGACGAGATCGGCGAACGCGATCCCCCTTCGCCCGGGAACCGGTTCTTCGTGGGCGTGCGTGGTCTCAACACGACCTACGGTCCGACCGAGCTGCACCGGCAGACGGTCGCGGCGGGCCGGAACGAGCTCGGCGCACTCGTGACCGAACTCAACCGGATGGTCGAGCAGGTGATGCCCGAGCTCGAGCGCGCGCTCGAGGCTGCGGGGGCACCGCCGGTCGAAAGACGGTAGCGGTGTAGGACGGTAAGACGGTAAGACGGTAGGGCGGTAGGATCTACCGCCCTACCGTCCTACCGTCCTGCCGTCTTGAGCCACAGCGCGCCGGAGACACCCCAAAAATGGGCCTGCAGGTCGAGCTCAGCACCCGCCTGCGGTCCACTGCTTCCCACACTTCGACCAGTCCTGGGGGTCCGCGGCTCGCAGACGCCACTTCTGCCAGCCGACGTAGTAGGCATTGATCTCCAGGTCCGTCACGTCGGGGAAGGGGAGGCGGTTGCACGAGCGCCTCCGTTCATCGCTGCAGCCGTCGCCGAATGCGGCCTCGACATCCTTGGGGACCAAGTCCCCATCCTCATCCTCCAAAAACTGCGACCGGATGGTACGGATGAATCCCCCGATGTAGAACCAGCTGCTCGCGCCGGTCCGCCACCAGGCCACGTCTTCCTCGCGGTGGTGGTACTCGTGACGCATGGTCTCGCCGAAGCAGTCGATGCCGCGGGCCGACACCCCTAGCGGACGCAGGGACGCGGGGTCCACCCGCCCCCTGCACTCGCGGTCGTAGACCAGCTGGCTGATCAGGACCACCTCGTCGACGGGGTCGTACCGCGCGGCGACAACGTCCAAAGGGTTGTTGGCCCCCTCGACCTCGGGCACGTAGTAGGTCATGTCCTGGGCGGCGGGCAGCATCGCGGCGGTCTGGGTCCAGTAGAAGTACCAGTTGGGAACCGAGTCCCCGGGCAATCCATCGTATCCGAGGGGGGACATGGACGGGTGCTGTTCGGGGTGGTTCGTTGCCAGCGGATCGTAGAACAGCTGCACTTCCACGTCCTCGGCCTGCGCGCCCATGGTCGCCCGAATCGTGATGGGCCCAAACGCGTCGTTTGACGCGGGGAGCTTCCAATAGACGAGGCGGGCCGCACCCGGACCCGCGCCTCCGGGGCCCACACCGGAGAAGATCTGCTTGTCTACGCCCTCGATGTCGGGAGCCTCCCAGACGATCTCCTCGGCGCAGTCCTCCGGATGGGCAAAGGCTTGAAGCGGGATCTCGACCCGTGCGGTATCGGCGTCGTCGAACGCGAACTGCTCGTTGTTGGCAGGCATCGTGATCGTGAGTCGAGCGGTGCTACACCGTTCCGGCGTGCCCGTATCGAGGGCCTCGGCCGCGATGCTGAATGCGAACGTCTCGTCGCTGCACGAAGCGTCCTCATGGATGTACGCCAGGGTGGTGGACGCGCCCGAGGTCTCTCGGAGCGTGTGGTCACGCACGGTCCAGGTGCTGGTACAGGTCCTGGTTTGGGCGGTGTACGTACCCGGCTGGGACAGGACCATGGGTGCACATTCGGGAGCCATCGCACCGGTCCGCGATCCATCCGGGCTCCGGATCAACGTCGTGATCTCGGTGGTGACTCCGCCTTCCGCATCCGGCATGCCCTGGGATGGGGGAGCCCCTGACTTGCCACACGGACCGGAATAGGTCCCCGCGGAATACGCGCCGCCGTCCTGAAGCCGGGGCGCGGAGCCGTAGGATTGGAGATCGGCGCTGGATTCGAGCACGATCTCGGCGGCGGCGTCGTACCCGTTGGCGTAGGTAATGGCGTGCCGCCCGTCGGCGTCCCGGGCATCGGGATCGGCACCGGCGTCCAGCAGGAGCGACATGATCTTCGTGCCTCCCCGCCGGGCGGCGTGCATGAAGGCCGTGGACCCGTCCGCGTTGCGGAGGTTCACGTCGGCGCCGACCCTGATGAGGAATGACACCATCTCTTCCTGTCGCGGCAGTCGGCCCCTCGCGTACCCGGCCGCCAGGCTCAACGGCGTGGTGTTCGAGACTAGGAGCCCGTTCACAGACACGCCGGCATCCAGCATTGACTGGACCCCGTCGATATCGCTGTCCTGGATCGCGGTGACCATGGCCTGTTCGCTGATCACCCCCCCGATCCCGGACATGTCCAGGCGGGCACCCACCTCGTTGAGCAGCCCCACCGCCTCGGCATGCTTGCCCATGGTCGCAGCCTCCAGCGGTGTCATGTCCATCCTTCCAAACGTGCTGGTGGTGGCTGGGTTGGCGCCCGCGTCCAGCAGCACCCGGATCATGTCGGCGCGACCGGCCATCGCCGCGCCGAAGAGGGGCGTAAGCTCCATGCCCTCCCGGATCCGAGCCCTTTCTTCGACGTTCCCCCCCGCCTCGATGAGCATCTCGAGGATCGCCGGGTCCCGAAGGCCCACCGCAATGTAGAGTGCCAGCGGAGTGGGCTTTGCCCCTCTATCGAGTTCGACGCGCACGTCTGCCACCCGGGACGATCGCACGGCCTCGACAAGCCTGGCCTCCCGATCCGCCTCACGCCCCCGGACCTGCGCCCCGACGGAAGGCGCAAACGACAGCAGGACGGCAACGACGGCGATGCTTCCTTGCCAGAGTCCCTGGACCGGGCCGGGAGTCATGCGGCGCATGCTGGATCTCCTCCGTGAAGATGGATCGATCTGGTTTTCCCAGGGCCGTTACCCGATCCTGCCTGACCTCTCTCCATCCCTCCGTTGCCATCAGTGCCGAATCGGACCAGCCCGATGATGCGTCGAACCCTGACGCGGATCCGGTTCCTCGTGGGACGCCATGCTCTTCGGTTCCCGCTCGTCCCTGGATGTCACAATCTGCTCCGCTGCGCACGCGGAAGCCAGATCGTCCGGAAGGCGATCGGCCGAGCGGGCCAATGCCGAGATCGCTCGCTGCCGATCGCCGATCCTGTTCGGGTAGACCTCACCGATCTCGTGCGTGACGAGAAGCTCGCGACCGGAGTTCAGCACCGTGGCAGCCCGAGTGAGACATATGCCGAGCCACGCCCGAGGGTAGCGATGCTCCTCGATAGGCCACAAGTTTCACCGCTCACGGGCTCGAATCGGGCCTCGGACATCTCGGCATGGCTCCGGGCAGTCTTCATTGCCCGTTGAGCGTGGAGGAGGATGATGCGGCATCGACGCACACTCGGATCGACCCTGGTAGGTATCACAACGCTGTGCGTGCTTGTCCCAATGGTACCCCTGTCCGCGCAGCACGCCGGCGGCGGGAGCCGGACGGAGTACGTCGCCGTCGGGAGAGACGGCACTGCCCTCTACACGATGGATGACGGTGCCAATTGGACGGTCCTGACCCCGGCCAGTTCGTACATCAACGGCGTCGTCTCGGACAACCGGGGACGCTTCGTCGCCGTGGGAGCCGACGGCACGATCCTCCGATCGGGTGATGGCGGCACGAGTTGGGAGCCGATGGTCTCGGGCAGCGAGGAAATCCTGCAAAGCGTCGCGTGGGACGATGACGGGCTATTCGTCGCCGTCGGTGGCAACGGTACGATTCTCAGTTCCAGCGACGGAGGTGCCACGTGGCGGGCGGGCAATTCGGGGACTGCGGCCGCGCTCCTTTCGGTGGCGACCGATCGGGAGGGAACCTGGGTCGCCGGAGGCCCACAAGGACTGATCGTCCATTCCCATGACGACGCGACCACCTGGACGATCGCGAACACGGGCATGGCTGGCCACGTGAACGGCCTGACCTACGCGGGTGACGGCCGGTGGGTTGCGGTCGGTCTCTTGGGCAGCGCGGCGTACTCCACGGATGGTGGTCGGACCTGGACGGTGTCAAACACTCCCACCCGCAAGACGCTGGAGGCGGTGGCGGCGGACGGTGCCACCGTCGTGGCTGTGGGTTGGGACGGGGTTGTCGCGCGATCCGGGGACGGCGGTCAAACGTGGACGGCGGGTGAATCGGGCACGACCCAGCGTCTGAGGGGGTTGGCGTTGGGGCGTGATGGCACGTTTGTCGCGGTCGGCTGGCGGGGAACCGTGGCACTCTCCAACGACCGCGGTGCCAGCTGGAGCGTCAAAGAGAACCTGACTCGGAAGATTCTTGAAGAGGTCGCGTACAACCGATTGCCCGACCTGGCAGTTTCGAGTCCAAGGCTCGACGCCGAGTGTCACGTGGTCATCGCCGTGACCAATGAAGGCCCGGCCGATCTGCCGGCGGATGTCTGGGAGAACGCATCACTGCTGGTCCGGATATTGCTCGACGACGAGCCGTCGGACTCGATTACCATGGCGGTGTTGGACCCGGACAGAGAGTTGGGCCCAGCGTCGGGTCGCCGAGTGCACACGTTCGTCTCCCAATCGGTCGCCGACACCGTATCTGTCACCGCCATGATCGATCCGAACGGCGTGGTTGCCGACGCGCGGGTAGGCAACAACGCGAGGGAGGCCACACTGGTGTGTGAGAAGTAGTACCCACGCCGATACGAGTCGGCGCGCTCAGCCCCGTTGCGTGTCACTGAACGAACTGTCCACAATGGAGAGACGGACCATGCGCATGACATCCACGCTCACCCTTCTTGCCGCGATGATCGTGGCTGCGCCGTCAGCGGCGATCGGGCAGCAGTTCGAAGGCGTCATCAAGCAGCGGTCGGTCTCGGTGGAGAAGACCGCACTCGAGGATCGGAATTTCGACACGTCGGAAGCGATCTTCGACGTGGCGATCGAGCGTATCCTGGCCCTTCGCGAGGAACTGGAGGCCGACGGCCTGATGACGGTGGAGGAAACCGACATCTACATCAAGGGCAACCTGATCCGCACGGACATGGCAACCGAGGAGGGACCGGTGTATGCCACGATGGATCTGGATCAAGGGATCATGCGGATGGTTCAGCCCAATGAGCAGATGTACATCGAGTGGACCAAAGCCGACATGGAGCGCATGAAGGCGATGATGCCCGATATGGGAGGCGCCTCGGAAGAGCGCGAGCCTCGAGCGACCGGGCAGACGAGGACGATCAATGGCATGACGTGCGTGGCGTACGACATCGAGACCGACGAAGCAACCACGCGGGTGTGGGTATCCAAGGACAACGCCCAGTTGGTCAAGGCGTTCGCGGGACTCATTGAGAGCGTGAGTGCGATGACCATGGAGGAAGATCAGGCAGACGAAGCCATGCTGGTCGCCAAACACGGGTTTCCGGTTTTGGTGCTACGATTGGGGTACGGAACGTACGAGATAGAGGAAACCCTCTCCGTGAACCGGCAGTCGGTGTCTGACGACTTGTTCACGCCACCTGCCGGGTACAAGAAGATGACCATGGCGGACATGATGCGCGGGCGGTAGCGCGCGCGCGGCCAACGGTCCAGGTCGTCGTGCGTCGCGACGCGGTCAGCTCTCGCCGAACGGAGACCGAGCGGCAACCACCTAGCGAGGCCTCGACCCGTTGCGCGGTGGATCTCGACTGACGGTGAGCTGGTGACTACGCGGGGTATTCGGCCATCCCGAATCCGGGATCGTCCCAGTCATCATTCGGCTCCTCTGGCGGGTCACCCTCGGGAGCGACGGCGGCCTTAATGCTGCCGGACACGCTATTGAGGTCCACATCGCGGAGCTCACGGGGAGTGAACCTGAATCCGCGTCGGGTGGCGAACTCCGCCAGGGCGTGCTGCAGGTTCCCGTCCTTCGCCACCTGCTCGAAGAATGCAGCGATAGCCTGCTTGGACATCAGGACCTCCTGGCCAGGCGTTCCCTGCGTATTCCGAAATGTGCCGGTCAGCGCCGGTTGGAACAAGTCCGGCCACGAGGCGCGATCGCCAACCTCGTTCGCCCGCCGAACCATCCCACGATCTTACGATCTAACCTCCCGACCGCCCAACCGCCGAGTGATGACGCTCGCAGGGTACCATGAAATCAGGACCTTTTCACTTCAGTTGAGACGGCTTTGCGAGTCTTGCGATCCTGTTAGGCAAGGCATATGGTGGTCGAGTGGGATAAAAACAGACTCTGTCGGTGGTCTTTACCGCCCGCCGCCTGACAGACGCCGCAGTATGACGCCCGCCCGACGACGAGGCCGGATGGGGCCGGGTTGGTTCCCCTTCCCCTATACCGGCACGGCGTTCTGGCGGTAGCGCCGCGCGGTACACGTGGATGGCCCCGAGCGACACACGGCGCTCGGGGCTGTCCGTCGGCGGCACGTCTTGCGCCCTGGGTTGGCGATGCCGAACGCGGTCCTGGACAGCGAGGGAATGATGCGCGGCGCCGCATGTCGGAAAGGTCGATGACCGGCCGGTGGTCATCGACGTGCGGTGGGAGCACGCCGTGACAGACCCGACCGCAAAGGGACCGTCCTCGACGGGACACCGTCCAGCATCGGGAGCGCCGGACGCCTCGGGCTGGGTGACCACACGGCTGGACTTCCTCGTAAACTGGGCGCGGTCCAACAGTCTCTGGCCCATGCCGTTCAACACCGCGTGTTGCGCCATCGAGTTCATGGCGACATGGGCGTCGCGGTTCGATGCCGCGCGCTTCGGCATTGAATGGCTGAGGTTTTCGCCGCGACAAGCCGACCTCCTGATTTGCAGCGGGCGCCTGCCACTCAAGCTGGCACCGGTCATCCGCTGCATCTACGACCAGATGCCGCAGCCCAAGTGGGTGATCGCGATGGGGGCGTGTGCCTCGACCGGCGGCGTGTTCGATACGTACGCGATGGTGCAGGGAATCGACCTCGTGATCCCGGTCGACGTCTACGTCCCGGGCTGCCCGCCGCGTCCGGAGGGGCTCATCTACGGCATCCTGCTCCTCCAGAAGAAGGTGCGCAGCGAGACGATGGGCGACCCGTCCCTGCGCGAGGAGCACCCGATCGAGCGCGGAAGGCTACGGATCCCCCCGAGACTACTCGACGAGCTCGCCGAGCCGTTCGGCAACTCGATTCACCAGACGCGTTCCGCATAGCGACGTAGTGAGCGGTCGCCGGTCGGCCCCGCGCGGCGACCACCGGGATCGGATCAGTGCGCTCACCCTAATCAACCTGCCCACCGCGCCGCGGTCACCAACATGCCGGCAACGTAGAGCATGCTGAAGATCGCCTTGTTGTGACGGGCGAGCGATTCCGGCAAGTAGATGTCGAAGGTGTCACGATGATCGTCCGTGTAGCAGGCGGCAACCCCTGTGAGGGGACACTGCCAGCGGTTAAACGCGAGCACCAGGGCCTCGACGAACACGATGCCCGCAAGCACCCTCTTGCCGATCCAGCCCACGATGGTAATGGCAACGACGCAGCCGGCGAGGAAGGCTCAGACCAGCGCCCCAACCGCTCATCCGCCTGTTACAACCGCTCTATTGGAGCGCGAGAACCAGCCCGGCGAGGGGAGCCAGAGTCGCGACCCAGAAGCCGAACATCCACTTGAGTAGGCTAGCGTGTTGATCGGCGAGGCCGCTCCGGATCTCTCCGCGCAGCGCCGCCACAGACGCTTCCAACTTCGCATCCGCTCGAGCGAACCGCTGCTGGAGTTTGGCGTCCGTTTGAGCGAACTGCTGCTCGAGTTTGGCGTCCGCTTGCGCGAACCGCTGCTCGACCCTGGCGTCGAAGCGCTGGAAGTTTAGCTCGTTCAGTTCGCGGAGATCCGCTCGATAGGTGGCATCCACGGCGTTGAACCAGTCCACGAGTTCCTGGGCGAGGTCTTCCCCAAGGCGCTCGTAGAACTTCTGTGAGAGTCTGGCCGTGACTGGCATGGTGACACTCCCCCGTGGCGCGCCACCATCATACATCATACGCTCGGCGGGCCGAGTACCGAAAGAGCCCGTAGAACCATCCATCGATCCCACGATCGAG
Source organism: Gemmatimonadales bacterium (assembly GCA_041602035.1). Lineage (GTDB taxonomy): Bacteria > Gemmatimonadota > Gemmatimonadetes > Gemmatimonadales > GWC2-71-9 > JAOTVV01. Next base: position 16,032 of record JBFIHA010000034.1, read on the forward strand.
CGATCCCGTGATCCAACCGCCTAACCGCCGAACCGGAGCACCCCGAACCGCTCGAACTCGTGGAAGGTGCCGGTGACCGGCGCCCAGCTCCACGCCGTGGGTGGCTCCGCGTCGTGATCCACCCGGTAGAAGTTCGCGCGCCACACCGAGCCGGGCCTGGGCGGCACGTTCTGCAGCGGCTCGAGCAGCGCCCACGGGATGAACACCTCCGCCCGCCAGCCGGTAATGCTCGCGCCGGACTCGCGCGGGCCGCCCAGCGCCGCCGTGGCTCGACGCGTGCGCCGCTCTCCTTCATAGTGCCACGGCCGCCACCCCAGGAACTCGCCCCCGAAGTTCGGGATCAGGATCGGTAGCTCGTAGCCGAGCGGCGAGATCTCGTACTCGAAGTACACGGGGTAGGCCTCATCCGTCCACAGGAACACCTCGAACACGTCCTCGTGCCACAGGTCGAGGAAGTCTTCGGCCATGGTTGCCGTGATCCGAGCGTCGGTCCCGTCCATGAGGACGTAGAGGCCGGTCATGGAGTAAAGGACTTTGACACGGGTCTCGTACTCGAGTCCTGCGTCTCCTCGTCGGTTGAGCGGAACCCAGTTTGCGCGCTCCCACGCCGGCGCCGACCCGTCGCCGGTGAAGTCGAAGTCTTCCGTCAACGCGACGGTCATCTCAGGGAGGTCCTCCATAACATCACCTCTCGCAGTCTCGGAGCCGCGGCAGGCGGTCCCAGTCAGGACACTGACCCACAAGCACACCGGTAGGACGCGTCCAAAGGGCACAGGCGGCACTATCGGATTCCTCCCTCCACGAAGATGGGGACGCAAACCGTATGCAACGAGTGCGACGGGGTGAAGTCAAGAAGATGCCAACCGCCTAACCGTCGAACCGCCCACTCGTTCTCGCATATTCGCGCGACCCGGTCTATGTTGCGTGACTATGCCCGACATCACCTCCCGCCTGTCGGCCGCCTTGGAAGACCGCTACGTGATCGAGCGCGAGCTTGGCCAGGGGGGCATGGCGACCGTGTACCTCGCGCACGACGTCAAGCACGACCGTAAAGTCGCGCTCAAGGTGCTGCGGCCCGAGCTGGCCGCCGTGATCGGTGCCGAACGGTTCCTGCACGAGATCAAGGTCACCGCAAACCTCCAGCACAGCCACATCCTGCCGCTGTACGACTCGGGGGCCGCCGACGGGTTCCTCTACTACGTGATGCCCTACGTGGAAGGGGAGACGCTGCGGACCAAGCTGGACAAGGAAAAGCAGCTCGGCGTGGACGATGCGATCGCCATCGCACGCGGTATTGCCGGGGCGCTAGAGCACGCGCACAAGCAGGGCGTGATCCATCGCGACATCAAGCCCGAGAACATCCTGCTGCGCGACAATGACCCACTGATCGCCGACTTCGGGATAGCGTTGGCGCTGGCCCACGCGGGTGGCAACCGGTTGACGGAGACCGGCCTGTCGATCGGCACACCGCATTACATGAGTCCCGAGCAGGCGATGGGCGACCGCGAGACGGATGCGCGGAGTGACATCTACTCGTTGGGCGCGGTGCTCTACGAGATGCTGGTGGGCGACCCGCCGTACACGGGCAGTACGGCCCAGGCGATCGTCGCCAAGGTGATCACCGAAAAGGCGCCGCCCGTGACGGCGATCCGGGAGACGGTGCCCGAGCACGTGAGCGCGGCCATTGCCAAAGCGCTCGCCAAGCTGCCGGCAGATCGATTCTCGAGTGCGGCGAGCTTCGCCGAGGCGCTGGCGCGTCCGGGCATGGTGGTCACCCCCGGGCCCCGCACAGCGCCACCCGCCGTGACGCGGTCCGCGCGGCAGCGGGTGGGGCGCGCCGCCGCCGTCGTTGCCGTGGCGGCGTTGGCGGCGGTGGCGCTCTGGGGGTGGATCACCGCCCGCGGCGCATCCCGCCAGCCGGTGACGTGGCAGTACATCTCGCTGGGCGACAGCGTCCGGCTGACCATGCTGTTTCCCGCCCTGGCGCTGTCGCCTGACGGTAACACGCTGGTCTTCAAGGACAACGCCGTCAACGGTCTGCTCTGGGTCAAGCAGCGGGGGCAACTCCGTCCCACGGCGATTGCCGGAACGGAGCGGGCGACCATCCCCGTATTCTCGCCCGATGGCGAGTGGGTGGCATTCGTCGCGGACGGGCGGCTCAGGAAGGTGCGCGCGGCTGGAGGGGCAGCCGTCACGCTGGCTGATACCGTGGCGGGAGTGTACGGCGGCGCGACCTGGCTCGATGACGGCACGCTGGTCTACGTTGTGCCGGCGCTGAATGAGCTCCGCCGGGTGAGCGCGTCGGGTGGCGAGAGCACGGTCGCCTTGCGCGACACGTCGCTCGTGGGCGGCGGGATGGGCTATCCCGTGGCCCTGCCAGGCGCCCGCGGGGTCCTGTTCCAGTACTGCGGGTCCTCGTGCGTGACGATGCGCATCCACGTACTGGACCTGCGCACCGGCCGGCAGAAGCTGCTGCTGGAGGACGTGGTCCAGGCGTGGTACGTGCCGAGCGGCCACCTGATGTATGCGCGGCGGGATGGGGTAGTCCTGGCCGCGCCCTTTGACCTCGACGCGCTCGAGATCACGGGGGAAGCGGTGCCGGTTCTCGAGGAGGTGGATACGCAGCCCCAGCAGGGATTCGCGCCGCTGGCGTGGTCGGCCTCGGGCACCCTGGTCTACGTCCAGCGTCGCGGCCCGACGATCGGCAACGTGATCGTGCGGGTGACGCGGGACGGCGTCGCGATGCCCATCGACACCGCGTGGGTGGGCGCCTTCAACTCCCTGGCCCTGTCGCCGGACGGACGGCGCCTGGCGGTGGGCTCGGGGATCGGCACGGGACTCAACATCTGGATCAAACAGCTCGATCGCGGGCCGTTTACGCGGCTGTCGTTTGGCAACGCGGATCGTCGGCCCGTGTGGTCGCCGGACGGACGGTCTGTCGCGTTCATCCGGGACACCGTGGGCACCAGCGTCGTGTACGCTCGGCCGGTGGACGGGAGCGGGCCGGACCGCTTCATGGCGTCGCTCGACCGTCAGATCCAAGAGGTCTTCTGGTCGGCGGATGGCCGGTGGCTGCTGCTCCGCACGGACAACGGTGCCGTGGGAGCCGGCGACCTCGTGGGCGTCCGCACGAGCGGGGATACGACGCCAGTGCCACTGGTCGCCAGCGAGTTTTCCGAGCTGCACCCGGCGCTCTCACCCGACGGACGCTGGCTCGCGTATTCGTCCAACGAGTCCGGGATTCTGGAGGTCTACGTCCGCCCGTTCCCCAACACGAGCGCGGGGCGCTGGCAGGTGTCGAACGGGGGCGGGACCGAGCCGGTGTGGTCCGCCACGGGGCGCGAGATCTTCTACGCCGCGCCGACCGGCCAGATGATGGCGGCGCAAGTGAGTGCCGATGACAACTTCTTCGTCAGCGAGCTGCGTCTGCTGTTTGACGCGTCTGCGCTCACGTTCGACGGCTTTCACCAGTCGTACGCCGTCACGGCTGACGGCCGGCACTTCATCTTCAACAGTCCGCGCTCAGCGGGGCAGGTCCAATCGGGCCCGCAGCTGGTGTGGGTTGACCACTGGTTCACCGACCTCCGGAGTCAACTCGCCCGCTAACTGCCTAACCGCTCAACCGCCTAACCGTCAAACCGTCATCTGACCTCCTCTGGCTTCGTCCCGCCTCACATCCTATCATAGCTTGAGATCAGCTGCGGATGGTGGGTAGTGCCCGATCACCTGGAACGCCTGAAAGCCGCCCTCGCCGACCGCTATCGCATCGAGCGGGAGATTGGCGCCGGTGGGATGGCAACCGTGTATCTCGCCCAAGATCTCAAGCACCGCCGCCAGGTGGCGGTCAAGGTCCTTGATCCAGCGCTGGCCCGAGCGTTGGGCGCCGAGCGGTTCCTGCGGGAAGTCGAAATCACCGCCAACCTGAATCACCCCCATATTCTGCCCTTACTCGACAGTGGTACGGCCGGGCCGCCCGAGCGCCCGAACGACTTCTTGTTCTACGTGATGCCGTACGTCGAGGGTGAGACCCTGCGCGCGCGGATGAATCGGGAGGGCCAAATCCCACTCGACGACGCGCTCAAGATCGCGCGACAGGTAGCCGCCGCGTTGAGTTACGCCCACAGCCAAGGCGTGGTCCACCGCGACATCAAGCCGGAGAACGTCCTGTTCTCGACGGGGGAAGCCGTGGTGGCGGACTTCGGGATCGCCCGAGCCATCTCCGAAGCGGGGGGGGAGCATCTCACCGAGACGGGCCTCAGTATCGGCACCCCCACCTACATGAGTCCCGAACAGGCGAGCGCGGGCCAGCAAATCGACGGGCGCAGTGATGTCTATTCGTTGGGTTGCGTGTTGTATGAGATGCTCGCTGGAGAGCCGCCCTACACCGGGCCGACCGCACAGGCGATCATCGCCAAGAAGCTGAGTGAAACGACCCCGCGAGTGTCGGTGGTGCGCGAGATGGTGCCGCACACGGTCGAGACGGCGCTGAGTCGGGCGCTGGCCAAAGCGCCCGCGGATCGGTTCCCGACGGCCCACGCGTTCGTGGAAGCTCTGAGTACGGGGACGCTCATGCCGCGCGCGCCGCTCAGGGGCTGGCGCCGCGCGGCCATCGTGGTGGTGGGTGTCGTGGTGCTTGGGCTGGCGGCGCGTGGTCTCGCCTCGTTACTCGCCGGCGAACGCATTGACACGCTGGCGGTGCTCCCGCTCACGGATCTCACCAACGACCCTGAGCAGGAGTACCTGACGGCGGGGGTGCACGAAGCCCTGATCGCCGAACTGGGGCGACTAGGGCTCTCCGTCACGGCTCGAGCGACGATGGCGACCTTCCGCAACACGGACAAGCCGATACGTGACATCGCGCGTGAATTGGGAGCGGACGCGGTCATCGAAGGCTCGCTCTATCGCAGCGGAGACAGCCTCGAGATCGCGGCCCGGCTCTACGACAAGGACGAGCAGGAGTTGTGGACGGCTTCGTACGGTGGTGTGCTGTCGGATGTCGTTGCGCTCTACCGTGGCTTTGCGCGCGCCATCGCCGGCGAGATCGGGTTGCGCTTACAGCCCGCAGCCGAGGAACGACTCAACGCAGCGGCGCCCGTGAACCCCGCCGTCTATGAGGCCTATCTCCGGGGGATGCACTTGCTGAACAGCCCCCGCACACCCGAAGATCTCGACACGGCCATCAGTTACTTCAACCAGGCCGTTGAGGAGAATCCGGCCGACCCGCTCGCCTACGCCGGCTTGGCGCTCGCGTACGCGACACTCGGCCACGGGTTCGCCCCTCCAGACGACGCGTGGCCGCGGGCGCGAGCGGCGGCCGGGCGGGCGTTACGTCTGGACTCGACACTGGCCGAGGCCTGGGCTGCCTTGGCCGATTACAAATCCTACGCCGAGCGCGATTGGGCGGGTGCCGAGCACGCGTTCCGACGGGCCAACGAGTTGAACCCGAGCCTGGCCATGAACCACTACCACTACGCGTGGTATCTCGTCCTGTTCGGCCGGGTGAAGGAAGCGTTGGTGGAGCACAGGCGTGCCCAGGAGTTGGATCCCCTGACCCCGCTCCACACGACGTGGCTGCCGGCGGTGTATTGGGGCTCGGGGGACTACGAGCGGGCCCTGCCGGAGGCGCGGGAAAATGTCGAGCGGTACGACCCGGGGCTTGTCGCGCACTACGTGCTGGGCGAGACGTTGGCGCGCATGGGGCGGTACGACGAAGCCATCGCGACGCACGAGAAGCTGGCAACCATCTTTCCACTGTGGTCCTCTGCCCTCGCCCTGACATATGCGCGGGCGGGACGAACGGAGGACGCTCGGCGTATCCTGCGACACATAGAGGCCCAGCCGCCAAGCAGTTTTGGCGCCGCCGGCCTGGCGCGCATCCACGCGGTGCTCGGGAACCGCGACGAGGCGCTGCACTGGCTCGAGTATGAGCCGGCCCACGCCTGGGTGGCGTGGGCAGTGGCCGGGGACGGGTTCGACGCCTTTCGCGGCGATCCGCGCTTCGAGGCCGTGATGCGGCGGATGAATCTGCGGCGCGGACCGGGAGACCAGCACCCGGTGGCGCTACCGGTGGTTGCGCCACCACTGGCGGGTGAGCGTACGGTGGAAGGGCGGTAGGCGGTGACGCCAATCCCAACCGCCTAACCGCTCAACCGCCTAACCGCCAAACGGAACTGGCCGCTCCGGCCAGGGTACCGCAACACGGATACTGTGCACAGCGGTCTTCAACGGCGGTGACACCATGTCTGCCCGTCGGCGGAAGTGTTTCGGTCGCGCTGTTCGGCGCCAGCGTCGCGGGATGTCTGCGTCGCTCCGCTCGACCGCCGTTGCGATCATCGCTCCACTCCTCCTCGCCTCGTGCGCGCGACCCGGATCGATCGTTCCACCGAACGCCACCGTACCCCGACATCTCTGGAGTCCACCGCTCGCCTATCCGCCGGCCATGGTCGCGCGGGGCATCGAGGGCTCCGTGCTGCTCGAGGCGATGGTCGATACTGCCGGCACCGTCGTCACGAGCACGATCCGGGTGATCGGCTCGTCGAGCGCCGCGTTCGAGGCTCCCGCCGTGGTCATGCTGCGGGAATCCCGGTTCGAGCCTGGTCGCATCGGAGGCCGGCTTGCCCCGATGCTCGTTCGAGTCCCGGTCAGGTTCGAGCTTCAGCGCGACGAGGCCGTGACGGCGGCGGATAGTGCCGCGGCCCGGAGCCAGATGATGCACGCCGAGCGACTGGTGAAAGACGGGCACGTTGCCGAGGCGATGTCGGCGTACCGCATGGCACAATCCCTCGATCCGCGGCCGGCGCGCACAGCGTCCTTCTGGCTGCCGCTGTGCTGGTATGGAAGCCTCTGGGAACACGCGGCCGAGGTGCTGTGGACCTGCGACCACGTGGTCGCCGTGGCGCCGACGCAGGCGTGGGCCAGGGCGGCGCGCGGCATCGCCAGAGCGTTGACCGGCGATATCCAGGGAGCGCTTGACGATCTGTCAGCTTCCGCCGAACGGACGATGAGCGACCAGGAACGGTCGGAACGTCGCGCCTGGGTTGCGGCGCTGCGGGCCGGGCGGAACCCGTTCACCGCCGACGTGTTGGCCTCGCTCCGCAGCAGAGAACGGACGGTCTTCCCCTAGGCGATCGCGGTTCCAGGCGCTGGGGGTGACGTACGCGGAGCCGCGGCCGCGTCGGTAGACGGGTCGCTCACTGCGGCTCGCCGGGTGGGCGATCCGCACCCCCCGGTTGTCCCCGAGTCAGCAGGCGTTCGGCGAACTCGACCCGTTCGTACATTTCGGCGAAATCCTGCCGCAAGAGGCGGACCTCGTCTTGTAGGGACGCAATCTCCTCGCTGAGGTGCGTCATCTCCTCTTGCCCGCTCTGGCCAAGACGCGTCTGCCGCAGATGATCGTAGCGGAGTTTCATTCCTATCAAAATCATGCTGCCGATACCGAAGATCGCGAGCACCGGCCCAATGGCTTCGGCGAGTTCCGGGGGCATGCGCCTGCCTCTCTGGCGTTGAGTGCCGCCTGCGTCCGCATCCAACCCTACGAAGGTCCCGTGCTCCCGGTTCCGGACGCGTCAGATCAAGATACAAAGCGGTAGGGGCCTCCGTTGCGCTGCCTGGACGGGCATCGGGTAGCGTGGCGCAGGACAAGGCAACCCTCATGCGACCGACGCCACGCCCGCCATCCGTCCTCGTCTTGACGATCAGTCCACGCCCCAGTGGATGTGCTTCTTGTGCATGATTGCGCTGTGCGCCATCAGCCGGAGCGCGTTGATGCGGATGAAGCCTTCGGCATCCACTTGGTTGAACCCGCCTTCGATGTGCATGCTGGACAGCTCGCGATCATACAGGGACGACGAGCATTCCCGTGCGACGGCCATCACGTTGCCCTTGTACAGCTTGAGGAACACGGTGCCGTCGACCACCTCCTGACTCTTGTCGATCGCCGCCATCAAGAAGTCCATCTCGGGACTGAACCAGAACCCATTGTAGATCAGCTCCGAGAGCTTCGCGGTCAACATGTTCCGGAGCCACATCACCTCCCGATCCATCGCGATGCCCTCGATGTCCAGATGCGCGACGTGCAGGATCGTGCCGCCCGGCGTCTCGTAGATGCCGCGTGACTTGATGCCGACGTAGCGGTTTTCCACCATGTCCACGCGCCCGATCCCGTGCAGGCTGCCGATCTCGTTCAGGTACTGAAACAGCTCCAGCGGGCGCTCCCGCACCGTGCCGTCGTCCAGGTTCTCGACCCGGGTCGGGATGCCGTCCTTGAACGTGATCGAGATGCGCGCCGCAATGTCGGGGGCCCGCTCGGGCGGCGTGGTGCGCGAGTACACGTCCTCGCCGGCCACATGCTCCGGGTCTTCCAGCACGCCAGCTTCATGTGAGATGTGGAGCAGGTTGTCGTCTTCGCTGAACGGCTTGGCCTTGGTCGCCGTGACGTCGATCCCGTGCTCCTCCGCGAACGCGAGCAGCTCGGGCCGACCCTTGAAGTGCGCGAGGAACTCCGGGTCCTTCCACGGTGCCAGCACCTTGATCGTGGGGTGGAGCGCGTAGTACGCCAGCTCGAAGCGTACCTGGTCGTTGCCTTTCCCCGTGGCGCCGTGGGCCACGGAGGGCGCGTCCTCCTCAATCGCGAGCTGGATCTGGCGCTTCGCGATGAGGGGGCGCGCGAGCGCCGTGCCCAGGAGGTAGCGCCCCTCGTACACGGCGTTGGCTTTGAAGGCGGGGAAGATGAAGTCGGTGACGAACTCTTCCTTCAGGTCCTCCACCCGTACCTTGCTGGCACCCGTCTTGAAGGCCTTTGCCTTCGCCGCCTCGAAGTCGTCGTGCTGGCCGACGTCCGCGATGTACGCGATCACGTCGTATCCCTTGAGTGTCAGCCACTTGAGGATCACCGACGTGTCCAGGCCGCCGCTGTAGGCCAAGATGACTCGTTTGGACATCCCTCACTCACGGAAGTCGGGGAACCGATCGGGTGCTACAGTATATGCACTCGGCTCCGCGCTGAGGGAAGCGCGGACACTGGGACCGGCCGTAGCGGGTCAGAGCTGAGCGTCGCAAAGGACGGCAGGAGGGTAGGATGGTAGGTCTACTCGCCCATTCTCCATACGCTCCTATCGCCTGTTGCGCCTTACAACACTACAAATCCCATCGCCAACACTGCCGCGATGCCGGTGATGCCGGCCACCGCGGAGCCGACGGTCTGGAGCAGATACGCCTGGCTCACGGTCATGCCGGAGAACTGGCTCACCACCCAGAAGTAGCTGTCGTTGGCGTGCGAGACGGTCATCGAGCCGGCCCCGATCGCGAGCGTCGTGAGCGCCGGGCCGAGGCCGCCGGCGAGCCCCAGCGAGCCGAGCAAGGGCGCGACGATGGCGGCCGTCGTGATGATGGCGACGGTGGAGGAACCCAGCGCGGTCTTGAGCGTGGCGGCGATGAGAAAGGGTAACAGGATGCCGAGCGGCCCTAAGCTCAGGGGCGCGAGCGCTTGCGACAGGTAGTCGCTCAAGGGCGTGGCCTGGAGCACCGCACCCAACGCCCCGCCGGCGCCCGTGATCAGGATGATGCTCCCGGCGTCTTTCAATCCGGCCCCGACCCACGCGCCATAGACCGCCGGCCGATGCCGCCAGGCCACCGCGAAGGCGATGAACACGCCCAGCAGCAGCGCAGTGTTGGGATTGCCGAGGAATCGGAGCAGCGTGTAGGCCGCACCCTCGCCGAACGGCTTGGCCGGCAACGCGGCGATCGATTGCACGGCGATCAAGAGCACCGGCACGGCGATCGGCGCGAAGGCTTTCCACGGCGCGAGGCGCTCCGGCTCGGCAGCATCGACACTCCGAGCGGTTTGCGGCGGTGGCGCTGGCTCCGGCTCGTGCGCGGGATCGATGTAGATGCGGCGGCCCATGGAGCGCGCAAACAGGTACGTCGCCGCGATCACCGGGATCGTGGTGATGAGTCCCAGAATGATCACGGTGCCGATGTCGGCGCCGAGTTCCCCGGCGGCGGCGATGGGTCCCGGCGTGGGCGGCACGAAGACGTGGGTCGCGTACAGGCCCATGCTGAGCGCGACCGCGTAGACCGCCAACGACTGTTTCGCCTGGGCCGCGAGCGACCGGCTGAGCGGGGAGAGCACCACGTAGCCCGAATCGCAGAAGACCGGGATTGAGACGACCGCTCCCGTCAGGCTCATCGCCAACGCCGATCGCGCGCGCCCCACCCAGCGGATCACCGACTCGGCCATCACGCGCGCCGCCCCGCTCCGTTCCAGGATCGCCCCGATGATGGTGCCGGCGGCGATCACGATGCCGATGTATCTGAGCGTCCCACCGAACCCGTCGGTGATGGCCCGGATCACCGTCTCGGGCGAGAGCCCGGCCAGGAGCCCCAATCCATACGCGGTGATCAGCAGCACCACGAACGGATGCATCTTCACCGTCGCGGTCCCCACGATGATGAAGAGGATCGCGAGGATCAGCAGCAGGAGGAGCACCGGGAGGGAGGTCATGCGGCTACGCCGCTGGGCGGTTGGGGTTCACCGAGAAAACGTACCGCTTAACCGCCAAACCGCCTAACGCCTATGTTGGCCTTCGTGGCGGCGTACTCGGAGACAGCGATACGATCGATTCGCCGACGTGCCCCCAGGGAACGCGCCTACTCGGGGGGTGGGAGCCGGTCCCGGTGACGCTCCTGTTGCAGCAGGCGCTCCATGAACTCGACGCGCTCCTCCAGGTCCCGGACCTGTTGGTCGGAGCCCGACAGTTGCGCGACCAGCGTCTCCGTCTCACCGAACCGCTCCTCGAGCTCCGCGAGCCGTCGCGCCAACGCGGAATCCGTCGGTGTCGATTTGATTCGACCAACCAGCGTCAGGCCGAACACACCAGCGACGCCGATGCCCGTCAGGCCTCCAAAGGCGAGAAGGATCAACAGCACCGTCTCCATGGTCAACTCGCGGCTGAGGTCGGGTTCGCCTCGTTTTCAATCGGCCACCGCAAGGCCCGAGTGTCAAGCGTGAACCATCCGAACCGATCCCGCCGATCCGAACTACACCGGGCTGCATGTACGATGCCCCCCTCTACCCTCCGTCATGTCCGTGACCGCCCCCGTCGTGGCGGACCGCGTGGGTACCACGCTGCTGCACGAGCACGTGCTGGTCGCGCCGACGGAATGATGCGCGACCGGGAACGGTCGGAGCATCGTGCCTGTGTTGCGGCACGGTGGGCCGGGCGGAACCCGTGTACCGCCGGCGTGGTGGCCTCGCTCCGCAGCAGAGCACGGACGGTCTTGCCCTAGTCGCTCCTGGCGGGCGAGCGCGAAGCCCGCGAACGAGGAGCACCGCTCAGAAACTTCCGCAGCCGCTCGGTCTCGAACAGCACGACCGACCCGGCCGTCACCAGCGTCACGACGACCAGGATCACCGCCATCCGCACCCACGGCTCGCCGCCGTCGATCCGCCGCGCCGTGAGCACGACAGTGGTGCGGACCCACTCGAGCGCGCCCGCGACCAAGACCAGCTGAAGCAGCCGAGCGACCCACTGCCGGCGGATGAACAGAAGCAAGGGCAGGGCGAGGCACACCCACGGCAGGATCGGCACGTCGTGCCGAGAGAAGTGCGCGGCGAGCACCACCAGGCTCAGCACGATTGGGGTGAGCAGCAGTCCGGTCACGGTCGCTCCGTCGATGCGTGTGGCGCACCGAGAGTTCGCGGTAGCTCAGCGCGGTGCGTTCGCGAGCGGAATATACCCACGGCCGTCTCGGCCCGACCCCGTACCGATACCGTCACTCCTGGCCCCCCGCACCGACGCGCCGTACGTTTGCTCTTCTCGTAGCACGGAGGTCACGGTGCGTCGGATCATGCTTCCGCTCACGCTGTTCGCGCTGGTCGCGTGCCAGGCCGAGCCGGCGTCACGGTATGCCATCGTGGGCGCGACCCTGCTGGATGGCACGGGTGCCGCACCGGTCGAAGACGCGGTGGTGGTGGTGGGCGACGGACGGATCGTGTGCGCGGGACCGCGATCCGACTGCCCTGTGCCGACCGACGCGGAGACGATCGACGCCACCGGAGCGTGGCTCACACCCGGCCTGATCGACGCCCACGTGCACTTCAGTCAAACCGGGTGGTATGACGGCCGTCCCGACGCCGTGGATTTCCGGGACCGGTACCCATACCCCGACGTCATCGCCGATCTCGAGGCCAACCCGCAGCGGTTCTTCGAGGCGTATCTCTGCTCAGGGGTCACGGCCGTGTTCGACGTGGGCGGATACCCGTGGACCTGGTCACTGCGCCGGCGGTTCCGGGACGACCCGCACGCTCCCCGGATCGCCGCCGCCGGCCCGCTGCTCTCGACCGTGGACTTCTGGCTCAACCTGGCCGGGCAACAGCAGTTCATCTACATGGCGGACGAGGAGACGGTGCGCCGGGCGGTCCAGAGCCACGCCGCATTTGCGACCGATGCGGTGAAGATCTGGTACATCATGCCGCCTCAACCGCCGGACACCGCCCGCGTGCAGCGCCTGGTGCGGGCCGCCGCCGACGAAGCGGCGGCGCGGGGGCTGCGCCTGATCGTGCACGCGACGGGGCTGTGGGAGGCAAAGGATGCCGTGCGGGCGGGTGCGGACCTCCTGGTCCACAGCGTGTGGTCGGAACCCGTGGACGACGAATTCGTCGCCCTGGCCCGGGAAAGCGGCGTGGTGTACACGCCCACCAACACGGTGGTGGAAGGCTACCAGCACGCCGCCGCCGGAACGGTGGACGGTTCGCTCTATCCCCTCGAGTGCGCGGACCAGCGGTCGCGCGACCTCGTCGCGTCACCGCCACCGCCGGAGCGCATTCCCCAGTGGCGGATGAGCGCCGAGGCCGTGCGGGCCCTGGAGCGTCGGATGGAGGTCGGGCGGCAGAATGCCAAGCGGTTGCACGATGCCGGTGTCGCCGTGGCCGTGGGCACCGACGCCGGCAATCCCGGCACGCTGCACGGGCCGTCCATCTATCGCGAGATGGAGCAGCTGCAGCAGGCGGGACTCGCCCCCATGGACGTGCTGGTGGCGGCCACGAGGATCGGCGCCCGCGCCATGGGCCGTGAAGCCGAGCTGGGCACGATCGCGGAGGGGAAGCTGGCCGATCTCGTGCTGGTCGCCGCGGACCCCACGACGGACATCGCCAACATGCGTCGAGTGCGGTGGGTGATGAAGGGGGGCGTGATCGTGCATGATTGACCGGCGAGGTTCGCTCGCACCATGAGGTCACAGGCGTCACACGTAACTCCTACGTCCATCCCACTGCTGGTGATGGTGGCGAGCCTCTCGGCCTGCGCGTCGGACGCCCCCGCCCCCGCGATCATCATGACCGTGAACGGGCCGATCGCACCGGAACAGATGGGCACCACGCTGCCGCACGAGCACGTGCTGGTGGACTTCATCGGTGCCGAGTCGGTGAGCCCCGACCGCTACGATCGAGATACCGTCTTCGAGACCGTCCTGCCGTACCTGCGGCAGGCGCGCACCCTCGGCGCGCGGACCCTGATCGATGCCACGCCGGCGTACCTGGGGCGCGATCCGCTGCTGCTCCAGCGACTGGGCGACGCGAGCGGCGTGCGCCTGCTGGTCAGCACCGGCTACTACGGCGCCCGCGACGACCAGCACCTGCCGAGCCACGCGTTCACGGACTCTGCTGACGCGCTGGCCGCACGGTGGACCCGCGAGTGGACCGCGGGCATCGACGGCACCGGTATCAAGCCGGGGTTCATCAAGATCGGGGTGGACCCGGGGCCGCTGTCCGCCATGGACCGCAAGCTGATCGAAGCGGCGGCGCGCACGCACCTCGCGACCGGCCTCACGATCGCCGCGCACACCGGGCCGGCCACCGGCGCCCTGGAACAACTCGCCGTGCTCGAAGCGGAAGGCGTGGACGCGAGTGCCTGGATCTGGGTACACGCCCAGGCCGAACCGGACTCCACGATGCACGTGCGCGCAGCGCGGAACGGTGCCTGGATCTCGTTTGACGGACTGGCGCCGGACAACGTGGAGCGCTACGTGGCGCGGGTGGCGTTCATGAAGGGGCAGGGGCTGCTCCATCGCGTACTGGTGTCGCACGACGCGGGCTGGTACCACGTAGGCGAGCCCAGCGGCGGCACGTTCCGCCCGTTCGATACCCTGTTCACCGCGTTCCTCCCTGCGCTCAGGGCCGCCGGGTTCACGGACGAGGAGATTCGCCAGCTGACGGTCGCCAATCCCGGGGAGGCGTTTGCCGTCCGCGTTCGGGCGCGTGGGCGGTAACGAGGCGTCGAGGCGACCGGTGGACGATTCCAGTCGCGCGAGGCATACTTGCGACGGATGATTGCACGCTCTGACGAGACGCGAACCGGAGACGAATTGTGAACCTGAGAACCGTGGGTTGGCTGATGACGGGAGCGCTGGTGGCCGCGGCCTGTGCCTCGGACGAGGCCGACCAGGCTGCCGAGCCCTGCGCAGGCATCAACGTGTTGAGCGACGCCGAGCGGGCCGACGGCTGGACGCTGCTGTTCGACGGCGAGAGCCTGGCCGGATGGCACGGCTACAACGGCGGCGCCCTCGAGTCGTGGACCATCGAGGACTGCGCCATGAAGTCGGTGGGGACCGAGGGCAATTACGGCAGCGACATGCGGACCGACCTGGCGTCGGACCGCGAGTACACCAACTTCGAGCTGAGCCTCGACTGGAAGACCACCGCGGGCGGCAACAGCGGCATCATGTACGGGGTCATTGAGGACCCGATGTACGACGCCGCCTGGAAGACGGGTCCCGAGTACCAGATCGTGGACGACCTCGGGTTCCCGGACCCGCTGCAGGACTGGCACAAGACCGCGGCCGACTACGAGATGCACCCGGCCGCGGCGGACAAGCCCTTGAAGCCGGTGGGCGAGTGGAACACCACCCGGATCGTGGTGCACGACAACCACGTGGAACACTGGCTCAACGGTGTGAAGGTGGTGGAGTTCATGCGCTGGACCGATGACTGGGAGCAGCGCAAGAACGCCGGCAAGTGGAAGGACACCCCCGACTATGGCCGTGCGGCGACCGGCCACATCGTGATCCAGGACCACGGCAGCGTGCTGTGGTTCCGGAACGTGAAAGTTCGGGAGATGACGTAGGACGGTAGGACGGTAGGACGGTAAGGCGGTAGGACGGTAGGACGACTCCAACCGCCGAACCGCCTAACCGCTTATCCGCCGACATTTGCCGACCGATGGACCTGCGACAACGTGTGCCCCTGGGCAGGACCGGCGTGATGGTGAGCCGTCTGGGATTGGCGTCGGGCTATGGCGTCCCCGCGGCCGCGATCGAGAAGGCCGTTCGCGAGCACGGGATCAACTACCTCTACCTGTCCCCGGTGCTCAACCTGCGCAGCATGGTGCGGGCGGTCCGGAACCTCTCTACCGTGCGTGACGACCTCTTCGTCGTGCTGGCTCGCCCAATCCTCCGAGCGTTCCGCCTGGAGCGCTATGTGGAGCGCTGGCTGAAGAAGCTCGGGCTCGAGTGGGCCGATCTGTTGTTCCAGGGGATGAGCAAGCCGCCGAGCGACGCCCTGCTGGAGCGGGTGCAGCGGCTCAAGGACCGCGGCACGGTGCGGTTCGTCGGCGTCTCGAGCCACGCGCGGCCGTTCCTCGGCCGCATCGCCCGAGGTGAGGTGCAAGGGTTGGTGGACTTCATGCACGTCCGCTACAACGCGGTGCACAGCGGCGCCGAACGGGACGTGTTCCCGCATCTGCCGGCGGACGGTCGTCCGGGCATCGTGATCTACACCGCCACCTGCTGGCGCAAGCTGCTCAAGCCCAGGCTCATGCCGCCGGGCGAGCGCCCGCTCACGGCGGCGGAGTGCTACCGCTTCGTGCTCTCCCATCCCGACGTGAACGTCTGCATCATGGCTCCCTCCAACGCGGCGCAGATGGAGGACGATCTCGCCGCGTTGGATGCCGGTCCGCTCGACGAGGAGGAGATGAGCCGCGTACGGCACATCGGCAGCTACATCTACGGCGTCAAAAAGGCGACGCCGTTCCTCGCGCGATAGCGTCGGCGATCC
>JBFIHA010000035.1:0-31537 GCA_041602035.1 Gemmatimonadales bacterium
GACATTCGGTTCTATAGTAGCAAATGGATAATTCGCCGCGAGGGCGGCCTGCTGAGCGGTCAGCGCGTTAAAAAGAGTGGATTTTCCGACGTTGGGCAGGCCAACGATGCCGAGGCGAAGCATGCGGGGGACGGTAAGGGGTAGGGCGGGAGGGCGGTAGGTCCTGCCGCCCTACCGTCCTGCCGCCCTACCGACCTACCGTCCTACCGTCCTACCGTCCTACCGTCCTACCGTCTTTCTACCGTATGAACCACGGCGCCAGCACGAGGCTCACTACGGACATCAGCTTGATCAGGATGTTGAGCGAGGGGCCGCTGGTGTCCTTGAAGGGATCGCCGACCGTGTCCCCGACGACGGCGGCTTTGTGCGGATCTGAGCCCTTTCCACCATGCGCACCACTCTCGATGTACTTCTTGGCATTGTCCCACGCTCCACCGGCATTGGCCATGAACAGCGCCATCATGACACCGGTCAGGGTGGCGCCGGCCAGGAGACCGCCCAACGTCTCAACTCCCAGCAGCTTGCCGACGAGCACTGGGACGGCCACTGCGGCCACCCCGGGAACGATCATCTCGCGCAGCGCCGCACGGGTCGAGATATCCACACAGCGCGCGGAATCCGTTTTCGCCTTGCCGTCCATGAGGCCGGGAATCTCACGGAACTGGCGCCGGACCTCCTGGACCATGCCCTCGGCCGCCCGGCCGACCGCCGTCATGGTGGCGGCGGAGATGAAGAACGGCATGATGCCACCGAGAAACAACCCGATTACCACGCGCGGGTTGGCCACGTTGAGCGTAATGGGCTCGGCACCTGGCGGGGTCACGGCGTTGGTGTATGCGGAGAACAGGGCCAGAGCGGTGAGCGCAGCCGATCCGATCGCGAAGCCCTTGCCGATGGCGGCCGTGGTGTTCCCCAGGGCATCCAGCGTATCGGTGATCTTCCGAACGTCGGGGCCGAGGCCGCTCATCTCACTGATCCCGCCCGCGTTGTCGGCAATCGGTCCGTAGGCGTCGACGGACATGGTGACGCCGACGGTGGCCAGCATGCCCACGGCGGCGATGCCGATGCCGTAGAGGTCGGACGTGCTGTACGCCACGAAGATCGCCCCCGCGATGAACAGCAGCGGGAAGATGGTCGAGTGCATGCCCACGGCGAGGCCGGAAATGATGTTCGTCGCGGGTCCGGTGAGCGATGCGTCGGCGATCTTTCGGATCGGCGGGCCCGCAGTGTAGTACTCGGTGATCAAGCCGATGGCGATGCCGGCAATCGTCCCCACCACGACGGCCCAGAACGGTCCCATTGCGCTCGCGTTGCCGTTGGAGAGCGTAAGGCCGATGTCGACCTGCTTCGTGATGAAATACGCGGCGGTGAGAAACAGCCCCGCCGCGATGAAGGTGGCCCACCGCAGGGCACCTGCCGGGCTGAAGTTCTCCAGGATCCTGAACAGCGCGATGGCTACGACGCTGGCTGCCAGGCCGGCCAGAATGAACAGCATCGGCAGGGCGACCGCTGCGAGCTGGTTGGTGATCACGGGACTCGTGGCGGCAATGGCGATGGTCGCGATGACCGCCCCGACGTAGCTCTCGAAGATGTCGGCGCCCATTCCCGCGACGTCGCCGACGTTGTCGCCCACGTTGTCGGCGATGGTTGCCGGGTTGCGCGGGTCGTCTTCGGGGATCCCGGCCTCGACCTTCCCCACCAGGTCGGCGCCGACGTCGGCGGCCTTGGTGTAGATGCCGCCGCCGACGCGGGCGAACAGCGCGATCGACGAGGCCCCCATCGCGAACCCGGTGATGATCTCGCTGAATGCCTGCCACGCCTCTCGCGTGTCGGGCGAGCCGAGGTAGAACTGGAGCACGAGGCCGACGCCGAGCAGGCCAAGGCTGGCGACCGAGAGGCCCATGACCGCGCCCCCGTTGAAGGCCACGCGCAGCGCCTTCGCCTGGCCGGAGGCTCGAGCGGCCTCGCTGGTGCGCGCGTTGGCCCGCGTCGCGGACTTCATGCCGAAGAAGCCCGCCAGCACCGAGCAAACGCCTCCACCGATGTAGGCGAACGACGTGGACCAGCCGATGACGACGCCCAAGAGCACGGCGACGATGGCCAGGAACGGCAGGAGGTACATATACTCGCGCCGGAGAAAGGCCATGGCGCCGTCATGCACCATGTCCTGGATCTCCTGCATCTTCTCGCTGCCGGCCGGTTGCCGCCGGACGTACAGATAGGTGACCCAAGCGATCACGAGACCCACGAAGCCGGCCACAATGGCGGATGTGGGCAGATAGGCAAATTCGCTCACTCTGTAGTTCCTCGTCGGTTGTAACGGTTCATGGCGACTGCGATGCCCTCGCTCATCCAGCACTCCACGGCGTCGACCAGTGAGGGCAAGAGGTCCGCCAGTTGGTCCAACTCGGTGCGCGCGAACGGACTCAGCACCCAGTCCGCCTGGTCAGGAGCGTCGTCCGGCATCGGTCCGATGCCGATCCGGAGCCGCGCGTACTCGTCCGATCCCAGCGCGATCTCGACGCTCTTCAATCCGTTGTGCCCGCCAGCCGACCCCCGCGCCCGGAGACGGAACGTGCCGAGCGGCAGCGCGAGGTCGTCGACGAGCAGGAGCAGCTCGTGGGACGGGTCCAGTGACGTCGACGTGAGCAGGGACGTGACCGCCGACCCGCTGAGATTCATGTAGGTCTGCGGCTTGACCAGGATGAAGGGCGCGCGATAACGCGTGCCCTCCGTCACCAGCGATCGGCCAACCCGGCGGAACTTCGGCAGGCGCCACTGCTCCCTGATGACGTCCGCCACCAAGAACCCGGCATTGTGCCGGGAGACCGCGTACTCCGGTCCAGGATTGCCGAGCGCGACGATGGCCTGCAGCGCTTACTCCCCGGCCGCTTCCCCCTCCTCCGATTCCTCCTCGTCCTCTCTCGGCTTCCGAATGAGCTCAGGCTCGGCAGCCTCTTCCTCGGCCAGCTCGGGTACCGGCTCCTCCTCGACCCGAGGCGGCACGACCGTGCAGATGGTCGTATGCGGGTCCGATAGCACCACCGCATTGGGGACCGAGATGTCGGACACGTGGAGCGAGTGGCCGATCCCCAGGTCGGTGACGTCCACCTCGATGTGCTCGGGGATGTCGCGTGGGAGCACCTCGATCTCGAGCGCGCGCAGGAACTGCTCCAGCACGCCACCGGCATTCCGCACCCCTTCGGGCGACCCCACCAGCGTGACCGGCACGTCGAGGGTGATACGCTCGCCCGCGTGGATCTCGTAGAAGTCGAGATGGGTGACCGTTTTCTTGGTCGGATGGCGCTGGATCTCGCGGATCAGCGCCTGCACTGTCTGACCGTCAACGGTCAGATCGAACACCGTCGAGCCGCGCGCGAGCCGCGGCAGCACCCGATCGAGCTCGGTCTGCGCCACCGCGAGGGACTGGGTCTCGCGACCGTGTCCGTACACCACAGCCGGCACGAACCCGCTGCTGCGTAGCTTGCGGGCCGCACCCTTGCCCGAATCGGTGCGACGCTGCGCCGTCAAAACCACTGCATCTGCCATAGCTAGCTTCTCACGTCTCTGTCGTTCATGGATCTCGTCAGTCGAACAGCGAACTGACGGATTGGTCGCTGTGGGTGAATCGGATGGCCTTCGCCAGCAGCGGGGCCACCGACAGGATCTTGAGCTTCTCGAACCGGCGCTCCTCCGGGATCAGTATCGAGTTGGTGACCGCCACCTCTTTGGCGTCCGACGCGGCGAGCCGATCGACCGCGGGCCCCGAGAGGAGTGCGTGCGAGGCGCAACAGTATACGTCGCGGGCCCCGAGCCGCTTCAGCGCCAAGATCCCCTCGGCCATCGTTCCAGCCGTATCGATCAGATCGTCGACCAACAGGCAATCGCGGTCATCCACCTCGCCGACGACGTTGACGACTTCGGCGATATTGGCCGACGGGCGACGCTTATCGATGATCGCCAGCGAGGCGTCAAGTCGCTTGGCGAACCCCCGAGCCATCCGTGCCCCACCCACGTCGGGCGCGATGATGACGGGCTTGTGCAACCGCTTCTGGCGGTAGTGCTGCACCAGCACCGGCGCCGCATACAAGTGATCGACCGGGATGTCGAAGAATCCCTGCAGCTGATGCTGGTGGAAATCGATTCCCAGCACGCGTGCCGCCCCCGCCGTGGTGATCAGGTTGGCCATCAGCTTGGCACTGATCGCCACGCGCGGCTGATCCTTCCGGTCCTGCCGCGCGTACCCGTAATACGGGATCACCGTTGTGACACGGGCCGCGCTCGCCCGCATCGCCGCGTCGATCAGGATCAGGAGCTCGATCAGGTTCTCCGCCGGCGGGTTCGTCGGCTGGATGATGAACACGTCCCGACCCCTGACGTTCTCGTCGATCTTGGCGAAAATCTCCCCATCGGCAAACCGCCGTATCGTGACCCGACACAGGGGCTGATTCAGCTCGTGAGCGATCTCCTCGGCCAGCGGATGATTGGCCGTCCCGGCCATGAGGAGCATCTTGTCACCTGAAAACGGATATTCCGCCATAGAGCCCACAAAACTACTCAGACAGGCTGGGGAAGCCAAGGAGGGCCGGCCCGGCCCAGCGCCCGGTGGGCTCAGGCCGTTGTCAGGGCTCGCAGGGCCGGATCGCGGGCCACCAGCCGTTGCACGTAGGGACAGGTGGGAATCACGCGCTGGCCGTTCGCCTTGGCGTGTTCGAAGCCGTAGCGCACGAGCTGTTCGGCCACCTGGCGGCCGCGGAGCTCTTCGGGAACGTAGGTTCGCCGGAAGTCGAGCGTGTGCTCATCGCGCTGGACGTAGCTCACATACGCTTCGGCCCCATCGATCACGGCGCTGAACCGGGCTTGCCGCTCGTCGTGGTAGATGTCGAGGTTCACGACGCCTCGGAGTGCGTGGTGATCCCGGCCGCACGGCGCCCGTCAGTCATCTTCGCTCCACGCCGTGTGGAACCAGGACGTGCCGGGATCCACGCCGAGGATTCGGGTCTTCGCTCGCTCGTTGAGCAGCCCGGCGGATACCACCCATACCCGGGCGTTCCACAGCATGCCTTCCAACTCGTACGGGGCGAGGTCGGTGACCTCCATCTCCAGGCTCACCTCGAGCTGGGCGTCGCCGGCAACCCCGTCGTTTTCGCCCAACGGGCGGTCCGAGAGCCACACGCCGGTGACCAGGACGTCCTCGCCCGTGTGGGCGTCGCGGAGCCCAAAGTCCCAATCGGCATCCTCGAAGCCCTTCTCCACGGCGCGTCGAGCGTCCGCGATAGTGGTGCGATGGTACACGACGAGTGTCATGTGCGGGGTCCGTTCCGGGTCTGAGGCCGGCCCACCCGGCCACGCCGGAAAGATGGTCCATTGTCCCGCGCCGTGACACCCTAGTGGAGCCGGGCTCACTCCAGAGACTTCCCCGTCGAGGGACGGGCCCCGTATCTTGCTCCGGCCGAACCAGGGAGTAGCGCCACCATGCCATCGATAGCACCAGCCGATGCTGCGCCGCGCCGCGGGCGGTCGGCGCTCCGCGTGGTCTCGCTGCTGGTCTCAACCGCGATCGCGGGACTCGCGCTGTGGTCGTGGCTCGTGGCCGTGCCCGGCGCGCTCGGGAATGCCGGCCTCTCGTACATGGAGCGCGTGCTGTCACAGGTCCTCATGACCTTCCTTCTGCTCCTGATCGGAGCCGGCGGCGTTCTCGTGGCCCTCGGTGGGTTTCGCGCCCTCGAACGGCGGTTGGCGCGCCGTTCCGATCACGAGTCTGATTCCGATGCTCGAACCAGCGCACCCGGCGAGGCGCCGTGAGGACGGCGAATGGTCAGACGCTGGTACCGCGCCCTCACGAACCAGCTCGAGGTGGCATGAATGAGAGGCTGAATCTTGCGACCGGGCACTCACGCCTGCCGATGGATAGAGTGCTGGCGGCATACAACCTGGCGCTCGCCGCCGTGTGGGCAATTTCGTGGGGCGCGGTTTCGCATGCGCCGTGGATCGCCCTGGCGCACGTTGCGGCGGCAACACTCCCGTGGTTGTTCGCCCGGGTGCCGGAGCCCCGATCACGGTTCTCCGACATCGTCCACGAGTTGTACCCGTATGTCTGGCTCGGCGCGTTCTGGTCGGAACTGGATCTCCTACGGCCCGTCCTCGACTTGACGGGAATCGACGGTCCCGTCGCCGCACTGGATCGGGCCGTGTTCGGCGTTCATCTGCACGAGATTTGGATGCCGGCAATGCCACAGCTCTGGTTCAGCGAGCTGATGCATTTCTCGTATTTCTTCTACTACGCGCTCATCGTGCTGCCGCCGCTCGTCGCGCTGCTCCAGCGTCGCACCGATGCGCTTCGCGATCTGACGTTCCGGCTGATGGTGACGTACCTCGCCTGTTACGTGATCTTCGTGGTGGCGCCGGTCGATGGGCCCCATTTCCTGTACGAGCACTTCCAGGGACCCCACCAGGAAGGCTTCTTCTACGGCCTCGTGGACGCGACCCAGCAGGCGGGGGATGCTCGTGGCTGCTCGTTTCCGAGCTCGCACGTCGCGGCGGCGGTCGTGATTGCGTTGAGCGGGTGGCGCTGGTTCCCCCGATGGGCGGCCGTGGTGCTCACGGTCGAGGCGATTGGCGTGTTCCTCTCGACGACCTACACGCAGAATCACTACGCGATCGACGCCGTGGCTGGCGTCGTCTACGCGCTAGTCCTGCAGGTCACGGCGATCCCCTGGTTACGGCGGTGGTTGGACCGGGCCACCTACGGCAGCCGGCGGCCGGCGGCCCCCCTGGGCGCTGGCTAGTCGAACGTGCCGTCCCGCAGCTCCGGCGCGGACGCCGCGGCTGGTGCGGTGTCGTCCGCCGTCTCGGTCTCGGCCAGCACGGGAAGTCGTCGTCTCCCCACACGAGAGAGGATCTCGAGGTTGTCGATCAGGAATTCCCGAGCCGTCTTCTCCGTGTTGGCGCGGGTGCTGATATAGCACCGAGTGCAGGTGTTGGTGCAGGTGAACTCGCGCTGCATGCTCCGATGGTCGGTGAAGTAGGCCATGACCATCGCACAGGGCACCAGCCGGCCATCGGGGCTGATCACCAAGAACTTGTCGCCGGCGCGGCAATTTGGGACCTCTTCTCCGCACAGGAAGCCGTAGTAGCGCCACAACACGCGCTCCGAGGTGTAGACCGGCTTGCCCGCCTGCTTCATGGCAATGAGCTTCTCGAACATGCGGCGCAGCTTGCGCTGCTCCTCAGGGTCGGTCACGAGGCCACTGTCATCGCTCGTCCGGAGCGGTGTGTACGCCGAGAAGTTCACGCTGGTGCCCCACCGCTGCGCCACGTCGACGATGGCGGGCACGTCATGGTAGTTCCACGACGTGATGCTGCAGTTCAACACGACGCCCCCCGGCTCGGCGAGCCGCACGCATTCGGGGACCACGCGGTCCATGCGGTCGAACAGCCCAGGGATCCGCCGGAACTCGCTATGCCGATCGTCGGGGAAATCGATCGAGATGGACAGCTGATGCATGCCTGCACGCTTGAGTCGAAGAAAGCGGTCGCCGCTCAACTGAGACGCGTTGGTGACCACGACCATGAAAGGAAGTCGTCCCGGGTTGGCCTGAGCACGGATGATCTCGTCCACGTCGTTGCGGGCCAGCGGTTCTCCACCGGAGATGTGCGAAACCACCGGATGCAGTTCGCGGCAAATCGCCGCGTACTCGTCCGGTGAGAGGCGGGTTTCCTTGATGGGACCGCCCCAGTTGCAGTGCCAGCAGTTGGCGGTGCAAGCGTGCGTGACCTCAAAGGACACCGAGAGGGGCCGGCGCCGCATGGTATTGTGCAGCCCGCGCAGAAACATCCGCAGGGCCATCTTTCGGCTGACGTTCATGGGTGGTTCCGCCGTTCGGGAGGGGTCAACGGTTTCATCGTCGGCGATCCCTGCCACTTCTTGCCGCGTCTGGGGCGCAACGCGGGATATCCCGTGGCCCCACACGCCGGGCAGGTTTCGGCCATGATGGGCATCGGGCGGTCGCAGATCTCGCATACCGGTCGGTCCGGATCGGACCGGACGTCGCGTGCTTCCGGAAGCTCGTGCCCGCACGTGCACCGAACGGCCATGGGGTCGAGTTCCCGCCCGCATTCTGGACACTGTCGAATCACGTCAGCTCTCCACGGTCCCAGCCACCACCGGAACGTGCGCGGTCGGGCGACGAGCCCGTCCCTGCATTGCGATGGGGATGGCCAGAATGATCCCGCCGATCAGCCCGGCGAGGAGTATGGTAGTCCCGCTCAGCGGCACGATCGTCCCGAGCGCGGCGTAGAACCAGAGTCGGGGCACCCTCCCGATCGCCATGGCCACCAGGTACTTCCTCAACGGGTACCGCGCCAGCGGGGCCGCAATGCGCACGACCCAGAATGGTAACGGCAGGAACGCCGTCACCGCCACGGCAGCAAACGGGCTTGCGTTGAAGGCGGCGACCATCCAGCGCGCCAGTTTCCCCGAACTGAGTCGCTGCAGCGTGGACGAGTGCAGGGCGGCGTCGTAGAGCCGGTAGTTGACGTACTCCACGGCCAACTGGCCAGCCACGCCAATGCCGGCGATGAGGAGCGGCGCGTAGAGCTGACCGTAGGTCATTACCACCGGCTCGTAGCCGGCGGGCAGCAGGGGCGAGTAGGGACCGTTGATGATGAGCGTAAGCGACACGAACATCGCGAGCTCGCTCGCTGGCCGCACGAAGAGGCCACACACGATTCCAGCGAGCCCCACGGCAGCGCTGACGTAGAGCAGGCGGTCCCATTGGCGTCCGCCGACTTCGCGGAACAGCCAATGCGTTGTTCCTCGGGGTGACGCGTTGCTCAGCAGATCGCTTCCTCGAACAAGACGGGGTGCGTCAGCTACCGCTGTGGTGCCCAGGCGCGCGTCGTGGCACTGTCGACGGCGCATGCGGACCCATGAGTATGCTCGCTGCGGCGCCAGGCGCAAGGGACGCCTGCCCGGAACGTTCCAGCCGTGCCAACCGGGTCGTAGCAGTGCAAGGTATTGTGGTGTCGAGGGTTAGGAGAGGTGCGGCGCGGCACGGGTCGGCCACCGCGCGATGGCCTTCAGGAGGGGTCCCACCAGTTGGCCCCGATGGATTCGAACCATCATTTCCGGATCCAAAGTCCGGCGTCCTGCCGTTGGACGAGGGGCCAATGGGTAGGCCGGTGATGAATCTAATGCGGAACTGGTCCCTGCCGCGCCCCGCCCCGACCTAGCCCGCTGCGTCGAGCATCGCATTGACCACCGCCGTGAGCTTGCGCGGCTCGATCGGCTTGAGCAGCACTTGAAGCGCGCCGTACCCCTCGGCCAGGTCGAGATCGGCCGGACTCGCGCCCGTCACGGCAATGATCCGAACGTCCGGATCCATCTCCTTCAGCTCTTTGATGGTGCGAAGGCCACCTTTGACGGGCATGAGCATGTCGACGATCACCAGGGCATGCGGCCGATGCGAGTACAGCGCGAGCCCCGCCTCACCATCAGCCGCGTATGACACCTCGTGTCCCTGCGCCTCGAGGGCCGTCCCAGCAAGGAGGCGGGCCACTGCGTCGTCATCGATGATCAGTATGCGAGCCATGGTTGTCCTTCGCGTCAGCCGGGCCGGGCTCTGCCCCCGGTGGTGGGGACGGCCGGGTCGAACTCCGAATCAAGATACGATCGTGGGCGCCAATCGTCAGCGCCGCGGCGTCTCGCTCGGTCTCGGTCTTGTAGATCGCGATGAGCGCCGCTCCCGACCCCGAGAGGCGCACGAGCAGTGGTCGAGTGTCGGCCATCTCCTCGAAGAGCGCCCGCACCGTTGGCTCGCGACCAAACACCGCGTTCTCGAAGTCGTTGCCGCCGAGCCGTCCCACGCTACCCCACGTTTCGAACACCTCGCGGTCGAACACCACCGGTCCACGCGGCGTTTCGCTTGCCCGCCACGCATCGAGCCAGGCATAGGCGTCCTTCGTCGAGACCCGGACGTCGGGAATCGCCAGCAGGACCGGAGCGGGCTTGGGAGGTGTGAGCCGCAGCAACCGCTCACCGCGTCCCCACGCGAGCGCGAAGGGCGCACCCGAGACGAGGTACGGGACATCGCTCCCGAGCTTGGCAGCGAACTGCAGCAGCTCGGGCCGGGGCACGGCCTGCTGGAGCAACACGTTCACCGCGTGCAGGGCCGCGGCCCCGTCGCTGGAGCCGCCGCCCAGGCCGGCTTGGACGGGGATGCGCTTTTCTAAGTGCATCCGGACGCCAAAGCGATGCCCGGTGGCATCCAGCACCATGCGAGCCGCGCGATACGCGAGATTCTCCTCCGCCGGCCCGGTGTCCGCCCCGGTGACCGCCAACTCGATGCCGTGATCGGCCCGCTCCACGGTGAGGAGATCATGCAACTCGAGCAACGTGAACAGGGTCTCGAGGGAATGATAGCCCGATGCTTCTCGCGCGAGCACACGGAGGAAGAGATTCGCCTTGGCGTGGGCGCGGATCGTGACGTGTTCGATCACGACGACGCGCTTGCCTCCCGCAGCTCAGCCAAGTGCATGTGCGTGCGCCCCAGCGACCAGATACCGAGCAGGGTGATGGGAAGGAACGTCGTGATGTGGTAGCCCACGGCGAACGACACGGCGCCGGCGGCACCGACCGCGTAAAGAGCGAGAGAGACCCTGACGGCGGCCTCGAACGGACCGAAGAAGCCCGGAGATGATGGGATCGCAACGCCGAATCCGACGATGGACTGCGTGAGCAGCGCGGCCCCCCACGGGACCTCGATCCCGAAGGCGCGGAAGCCTGCCCAGAACGATGCCGACGCCAGCAGCCACACGCCGACGGACCAGAGCGATGCGGCCGCCAGCTGAGCCGGACTTCGAAGCGCGTCGAAACCCAGGAGCAGACCGCGGGTGAGATCCATCGCCCGGCCGCGCCACGCGGTGGGGAGGAAGACACGGGTGGCCGCTCCGGCGAATCGGAGGGCGTGGTTCGGCATGCGAACGACGAAAATGGCGACCACGAAGACCCCGCCGAACAACAGGCCGGCGCCGCGCGCCACTGCGCCCACCGTGACGTCGCCGGACACGATCACACCGGCGAAGCCGCCGGCCCACGACGCGACGACGAGGAAGGCCACCAAAGTGAGTCCGTCCAACACCCGTTCCACTGCGATCGAGGCGAACGCGGTCGTGAAACGCACCCCGGTCAGCCGCCGGGCGGTGTAGGCGCGCGCCAGCTCCCCGGCCCGGGCTGGCAGCAGGTTGTTGGCCATGAACCCGATCGCGACCCCATGCCAGAGTGGTGCGAGCGGGAGCGTTTCGCCCTCCAGTCGGAGCAGGTACCGCCACCGCACGGCGCGGGCGGGAAACGCCGCGGTTGCGAGCACAACGGTGGCGATGAGCCATCCGATGTTCACACCCTTGAGCTGCGCCCAGACCTCTCGCGGTGACACGTCATGCAGCGCCCACCACAGCAGCAGGAGGGATACGACGATGCCCAGGAGTCCGGACCACCCGAACCGTCGGGGGGCTGGCTTAGTCCTGGAGTCCGAGGTCGACGAGATCGAGGAGCTCTTCGATGAGGTCTCGGAGGTCGTCACTGGTCGCTCCGGCGGCGAGTTGTGCCTGGATCTCGCGACGGAGGCTGGCCGCCCGGGCCAGTGCCGCGCGCCCGCGGTAGCAGTAATCGGTGATGAGTGGGACGGTTGGAGCCGGCGCGGCCGCCAATGGCGGGGCGGCGGCGGCGCGGACCGAGGGCCGCGCAGGATCGGCCGGTGGTCCGGCCAGCAGTTCATCCACCGAAGGTCGCTCCAAGCCGAGGGCCTCGGCATAGCGCCGGAACCGCGACCAGCTGCCCACCAGGTCGGCGTCTTCGGTCGGTGTCGATCGGGCGGGTTGGTCGACCGCCGGCTCCGCGGTCGGTGTCGGCGGGGCGTCGGCGATCGCAAACGGAGTCCGGCTGACGCGCGGATGAGGCACCGCGGATGGGGCAGGCGGCGCCGGGGCCGTCTCCACGGCCGCAGCTTGAGGGCGTGCTGCCGGGGGTGGTGTGGGCGTGGTGGGAGCGGCGGCCGCTCCTGGCCCGAAGGCCGACGCCACGTCGCGCAGCCGGGCGGCCAAGTCGGTCTCACCCTCACCGGCAGTGGTCTCCACGAGGATCGATCCAGCCTCTCGCAGCCGAGCGACGAAGACCTCGGTGTGGTCGACCGGCATGCCGCGGCTCACGGCGTCGCGCGCCGCGGTGGCGAAATGCGCGACCGCGTCGGCGATGGGCCCACCGCCAGCGGTCCCGAGGGCCCGGAAGGTGGCGATCAGCGATTGGGCGCGCAGCTCGAGCTGGGTGCGGGACCACGCGCGCTCCAGGTCGTGGGCGGCCTGCAACAGGTGTTCGCCGTGGGAGACCAGCTCCACCTGTCCCAAGACCCGTCGGCGCGCCGCCGCGGTCCCCCGCTCCATGATGTGCGGGCCGTCATCGGGGAAATACAGCGTCTCGATGGAGACGACGTCCCGGCTCCCGACCATCCGCGCGAGCCCGCCGGCGAACTTCCGCGTCTCGGGGGATTCTGGATCGGCCTTTCCTTCGGTGGCCAGCTCGCGTGCGGCGCGCGCCAGCGCCTTCGCGGCGTTGTCCAGCAGGATAGCCGCATCCCGAGGTGTGTCCTCGCGTGCGAGGATTTCAGCCGTCGCGCGTTGGATCCCCTCGAGCAACTCGGGCATGGGTGGCAGCTCACCCAGCACGGCGAGCCCTCGGAGGGGCTGCATTGCCGTCACGATCCGTTTGAGCGGCTCGTGGCCCCGCGGATCCCGCTGCAACGCTTTGGCCGCCTGATCGAGCGCACTCGCGACGGCGGCGCCCTCCCGGCCGATGAACGCGCGCGCGCCCGCGTCCAACGCTTCATCGGAGGTCGGCACCTGCGGGGTGGCGGCGCCCCCTCCCTCCGGATCGAGTTCCAGCGTGAGCGCCTGCGCGCGCCGTTGCTCCACGTCGGTCCAATTCCCCACGTGTCGGATCAGGATCTTGAAGTCGTCGACCGCGCGGACCGCGCGCTGTCGTGTGGCGTCGTCCCAGACTCGGCTCTCCTTGACGTGCCGCGCGAATCGCTCGAACGCTGCTGCCGCCACCGCGATCGTGTTTTGCTTGGCCATGAGGGCCGAACCGCGGAGCGCCCGCGTCAGCCGCACGAGTTCGTTGGCGTTGGGCGGCGTCGGCGGCGATACGAGCGCGTCGAGGCGCTCGAGATAATCGCTCGCCTCCATCGCGAAGAACTCCGTGAGGCCCATCTGTTGATTCACGAGGCGCGTTCCCGTGCAGGTCCGGATTTCGCTCCCAACCTACGGTGACGCCAGACCCTGGTCAACGAGAGGAATCGATGAGACGACGCATGTCTCGCACGGCCTGTTCGATTCCGACGAGGACACTCCGGCTCACGATGCTGTGACCGATGTTTAGCTCCTCCAACTCCGAAATGGCAGCGACGGGCATCACGTTCCGGTAGGTGAGTCCGTGCCCGGCGTGAACGGCCAGACCGGCGGCTCGGGCCTGGGTCGCCGCGTCCCGAAGCCGTTCGAGCGCGCTCCGGGGATCGCGGTAGGCGTTGGCGTACTCCCCCGTGTGCAGCTCGACCGCGGGCACGCCCAGCTCTGCCGAGCGCTCGATCGCCGCAGGGTCTGGATCGATGAACAAACTCACGCGAACCCCGACGTCTCGGAGTCGACCGATGACCTGCCGCAGGCGACGGTCCGTGGCGGATCCCGCCGCGTCCAGGTCCAGACCGCCTTCCGTGGTGATCTCCTGCCGGTGCTCGGGCACGAGGGTCGCCTGATGGGGGCGCAGACCGACGGCGATCGTGACCATGCCGTCCGACGCCGCCAGCTCGAGGTTGAGCGGCTTGGCGAGGTGGGTCGCGAGCCGCTGGACGTCACGGTCTTGGATGTGCCGGCGGTCTTCACGGAGATGCACCGTGATACCGTCGGCCCCCCCCCGCAGACATGCGTCGGCCGCCTCGACGGGATCGGGTTCGTCCGTCTTGCGCGCCTCACGAATGGTCGCAACGTGATCGACGTTCACGTACAGTCGCATCGCCTTGCCTCTGGTTTCTCGACTGTGTAGCTTCGTCACCGGATGGAACCGATGCTCACACGTTTCGGCAGGTTCGCTGCCCCCCGAAGTATAGCGCTCCTTACGATCGCGCTCACCGTGGCCTGTGGACCCGGCGGCTCGTCCAATGCCGTTGCCCCGGCGGACCCGCACGCGGCCGTGGGGGAGTTTCTGGACGCTGTGAAGGCCAACAACCTCGGCGCCATGGGTGATCGATGGGGGACGGCTCGAGGGCCGGCGTCACGAACGATGGATCGGGAGGAGCTGCGCAAACGCCTCACGGTGATCCAGATCTACCTCCGCCACGACATGTTCGAGTTCGTGCCCGGCAACGAGCTGGGCATCGTGAGTGCGGATGGATCGCGGACGGTGCAGGTGCGGATGATCCGGATGGGGTGCGTCGCCGTCGTGCCGTTTCGGGTGGTTCCGTGGTCCGGGCGGTGGCTCGTCACGGACATCGACCTGGCGCCGATCGGGAACCCGGCACGCGTCTGCCAGCCTCCTTCGTGAGGAGCACTGCGGCCCTCAGTCGGTGAGTTCGATGAGGTGGCCGCCCGTGCTCTTGGGGTGAATGAAGGCGATGCGATGACCGCCGACCCCAGTGCGGGGCTCCTCATCGATCAGTCGGTATCCGTTGGCGCGCGCGCGTTCCAGCGCCCGATCGAGGTTGGGCACGCGGTAGCAGAGGTGGTGGATGCCGGGGCCGCGGCGCTGCAGGAACCGCGCGATGGGGCCGTCCGGGGTTGCGGGCGTCAGGAACTCGATGTCGACGTCCCCCAGCCGGACGGAAACAATCCGGGCCCCATCGGCTGTTTCGGGTTGGGAGGTGGTGAGTCCGAGCACCTCGCGGTAGAATGCGGCGGCCTCGTCGAGGCTGGTGACGGCGATGCCGATGTGAGCGAGACGGGCTCCAGATTGGGACACGGATCCTCCGTGCTGGAAGTCGAATAGGTCCGCCAGGGGCGGACACCATGATTCAAATGAAATGAAATGACCGGGAGCGCACCATGGCAGTAACGCACCCCGTGGCCGTCACGGACGCGGACTTTGCGAAGGAGATCGAGGAGCACGACGGATTGGCAATGGTGGATTTCTGGGCTGTGTGGTGCAGCCCATGCCAGATCGTCGCGCCGGTCGTTGAAAAGCTGGCCGAGGAGTACGAGGGGAAGCTGAAGGTCGCCAAGCTCGACGTGGACACCAATCAGGCGACCGCGATGCGGTTCAACGTACGCTCGATCCCCAGCATTCTCTTCTTCAAGGGCGGGAAGCACGTTGACACGGTGGTCGGCGCGGTCCCCAAGGCCTACCTTGTGGAGAAGATCGACCAGCATCTGTAGCGGTGTGAAGGGAGCTGCGCCGCGCTCCGGCGCGACGCCGTCGGCTGTGGACGGCGCGGCACGATCGCCGCGCCTCCGCACCTAGTCAACCATAGGGTTTGGGTCCCCGCATGCGATTGAGCTCGGCCCGACTCGCCGCCACCACCATTCGGCTCAGCGATCTCGAGTTTCCGGCCACCCGCGTGCACGTTCCACGCACGCGCGTGCTGTTCATCCACCTCGACAACCTCCTGCACTTCGCCAAGGTCGACCGTGATGGTCGCATCGACGGATACGTTGCGGCATTCCTGCCTGACGAAGTGATTCTGCTCCTGCTCCGTGCAGGCGAACTGACAACTGCGGTCGCGGTCACGTCGGTGGGCAGAACCGTGCTCCCGATTCCGTCCGCGCTGGCGGACATCCGGGGGGAGGCGGAGCGGGGCGAATTGGTGTTCTGCGACGCCCCGTTCGAGCAGCTCGCCTGGATGTTCCAGAGCTGCGCGGCTCCCGCCGTATCCCGCACCGTCGATAGCGACGGTCCCGAGACGCTCTTCGCGGACCTCAAGGGTGAGCAGTTCAGTGGTGTGTTGGAGTTGATCTCCGACGGGCGTGTGAACTACCTGCGGTTCGAGGGGGGCAACTTCGCGACCGGCTTCTTCTCGGGCAAGCCCGAGGAGATGAAGGTTGCCGAATACGTGAAGCGCCTGTTGAGCCCACGAGTTGATGGGAGCATGCCCGACCTGGCCGCGGCGGTGTTCCCGCAGGCGAACGACATTCCCGTTCAGGCTGCACCCGAGCTTGTCCAACATTACCGGGACCTCTACTGGGGTATCGTGCGGGTGGCGGACCGTGAAGCACAGGGAGAGGGACGCAAGCACGCCGACCGCATCCGCGATCTGATCGTGAAGATCCATGCGCCGCTCGGGATGCTGGGCACGCCGCCCGACCTCGAGGCGGCTCCGATCGTGGCAACCCAAGAGGAGTTGAACGCTGCCCTCACCGAATGGGCGCGGCAGCTGCTCGAGCATCTCGAGATCGTCGCGCCCGGCAGCGCGCCGTTGGTCCTACGAGACGCCACGCGCGAGCACCGTTTCCTCCTCCAGAAGGCCGGATTCTACGACCGCCTGCCGTGGACGGTCGCCTGGTGAGTGGCGGGACTCTCTACGTCGTCGCAACCCCCCTCGGCAACCTTGGCGATCTGACCGATCGGGCCCGACAGACGCTCGGTGCGGTGCCTCTCGTGGCCGCCGAAGATACCCGGCGCGCCCGAATCCTCCTCGACCACGTCGAGGCTCGACCCCGGGTCGTGAGCCTGCACGCCCATTCGACCGACCGCCGACTCGAGGAGGTCATGGACGTGTTGGGAGGCGGACAGGATGTGGCCCTGCTCTGCGACGCCGGCACGCCGACGGTGAGCGATCCGGGCACGGTGCTGGTCCATCGAGCGCTCGAGGCCGGCGTCCATGTGGTATCGGTTCCGGGACCGTCGGCGGTCACGGCCGCCCTCAGCATCTCTGGCATCGGCGCCGACCGATACACGTTCGTGGGGTTCCTCCCTCGCAAGGGAACCGATCGGAAACGGCTTCTCACCGCGGTCGCCGATTCCCCGTGGACCACCGTCTTGTTCGAGGCACCGGGTCGCCTGGTCCGACTGCTTGACGATCTGGCTACCCATTGTGGTGCCGACCGGCACGCCGCCGTCGCCCGGGAGTTGACGAAGGTGCACGAGGAGCTACGGGCTGGAAACCTCGATACCCTGGCGGGTTACTACAGAGAGCACCCTCCCCGCGGCGAGGTGACCCTGGTCGTTGCCGGCACGTCGCAGGGAGCCGAGGCTGAACGGGACGTCGATCACGATGCGGTACGGGATCGCGCGCGCGCACTCCTCGGGAACGGACTGACCCGTCGGGACGTGGCAGCGCAACTTGTCGCGGAGTTCCCCCTGTCCCGGCGGGAGGCATACCGCATTGCCACGGAGACGTGACCGCCGCCCTCGCCCTGCTTGCCCTGTTGCTCGCCGTTCCCGTCGACCAGTCACCGCTGGCCATCGGGCGGCTGCACTACGACGGGGGCGGGGATTGGTACGCCAACCCGTCGAGCTTGCCGAACCTGACGGCGGCCATCAATCAGCGCACGACGCTCGTCGTGGCCGACCGGGAGCGGGTGATCCGCTTGACGGACCCCGAGCTGTGGGACGTGCCCTACCTCTACATGACCGGGCACGGAAACGTCCGCTTCTCCGACGACGACGTTGCCGCCCTTCGGCGCTTCCTTCGCAACGGCGGCTTCCTCCATGCCGACGACAACTACGGCATGGACGAGTCATTCCGCCGTGAGATCGCCCGCGTGTTCCCGGATCGTCCGCTGACGGAGATCCGCTTCGATCATCCCGTGTACCGCATGCCGTACGCGTTCAGTGATGGCCTGCCCAAGATCCACGAGCATGATGGGTTACCGGCGCAGGGGTTGGGGATCGTGATCGATGGCCGGCTGGCGGTATTCTACTCGTATCAGTCGGATCTAGGTGATGGATGGGAGGATCCGGGCGTGCATGATGATCCGGACGACCTGCGAGAGGCCGCCCTCCGCATGGGGGTGAACCTGTTTGTCTATGCCGTGACCGCGGTTCCATGACCGACACGCGACGTTGGCTCGAGCGGCGCCGCCGAGAACTCGTCGTGCGCCATCTCACGGGGGGCGGCCTGCTGACGGTCGGCCTCGCGCTCGGGGGCGTCGCGCTGGGACTGGCGTTGGCCAGGGTCGGTGTCTACGACAGGCAGCCGACGGTGGCGGGCGTGGCGTGGATGCTGGTCGCCGCCGCCATCGCCTGGGGAAGCCTACAGGTCGTTCGACGGGTGCGTGCCATCAACGTCCATGCGCTCGCGCGCAGCGTTGAGGGAGCGGGAAACCGGCGGCGTGGCTCGATCGCTGCTACCGCGGCATGGACCCCGCAAACGGGGAGCCCAGGCCTGGCAGCGCTCGCGGACCGGCAGGCGCTGGCGTGGCTCGACACCGATGGGCAGCGCGCCATGCGCGCTCCCCGGCGTGCTGCACGGCGTGCACTCCAAAGCGGGATCTCGATGTGTGCGGTCGGGTTCGTGTTGCTGACGCTTGCCGGCCCGCGCTCTCCAGCGAGCCAGGCCTTCTGGAACCCGATCGAGCTCGTGCTCCGCGGTCGCGGACCGGTGACTCTGACGGTCGATCGGACCCTGGTCGAGCGCGGGGGGAGTGCGGAGTTGACCGTGTCGGCCCCCGGGCGCTCCGCAGCATCGCTGTGGCTGCGCGCAGTTGGCGAGGAGTGGAACGTGCGCCCCCTGGGTCTGGATTCCCTTGGGCGGGCCATCGTTCGGCTCGGGCCACTCGAGACCGACCTGTTCGTCCGGGCCGTGAGTGGCGAGCGTTCGTCCGCGACCGTGCGCATCGAGGTGGCCCTACCGCTCCTCGTGCAGTCGCTCGAACTCACGGCGGTGTTTCCCGCCTACCTGGAGCGTCCCGACGAACTCCTCACGGGCGGACCCGATCCGGTGATGCTGCCCGTCGGCACGTCGATCCGGACCCGAGGGCAGTCCAGTGTGCCGGTGATCGACGCGGCCTGGCGATCGGATCGTTCCTCCATCGCCCTCACCGTGGGCGGCACCCAATTCTCCGGTGTCGTTCCGGTGACGCGGAGCGCAGCGTGGACCCTCGCGCTGCGCGGGATAGCCGGAGATACCCTTCAGGATGACGCCCCCGTGCTGCGCATCGTCGCCGTGTCGGACAGCGTGCCGATGGTATCGATCCCGGTTCCCGGCGCCGACACGACCGCGCCGCTCTCGCTGCGGCAGGGGATCCTCATCGACGCGCGGGACGACCACCGGGTGATGGAGCTCGAGGTCGTGAGTTGGCGGGTGAGTCGGCGTGGCGAGCGCTTCGACCCCGAGGCCGAGCCGGTGACGCTTCCCGTCGGCGGAGCGCAACGGGTACTCGCCACCTGGGTCCTCGACCTCAACGGCCGCGGCTTCCTCCCGGGTGACACGGCCTACTACCTGACACGGGCACGCGATAATGCGCCCGCGGGAAACGTGGGTGAGAGTCCCACGTTTGTGCTCCGGCTTCCTTCGATGGCCGAGTTGCGGGTGGCGCTCCGCAACGCGGCGCGTGCTGCCGCACGCGAGGCCGATTCGCTGGTCGGCACGCAGGACGATCTGGCACGACGGCTGGATGACGTCGCCACCGAGGGTGAGCGCCGCTCGACGTCTCCGGGCGGGCTACGACCCGAGGACCGGTCGCACGAGCCATTGTCGTACAACACGGTCGAGCGAGCCAAGGAACTGTTGGTCGACGAGCGAGCCGTGGCCGACCGGGCCGCCGAGATGGCGACGCGACTGCGCGACTTGTCTGAGGCGGCGTGGACGGCGGGGCTCACGGACCCCGACTTCCATCGGCAACTGCGTGAGATCCAGGACCTACTCGATCGGGCAGTGACCGACGAGTTGCGCTCGCGGCTGGACGCGTTGCAGCAGGCCCTCGAACGTCTCGATCCGGGAGCCATGCAGGATGCGCTCGAGCAGCTGGCCGAGGCGGCACAACGGCTCCGCGAGGAGCTGGACCGGAGCCGTGCGCTATTCGAGCGGGCGGCAGTCGAAGGGGAGCTGACCACGCTGGCCGACGACGCCGACGAGTTGGCGGGGCTTCAGTCCGACTGGACGAATCAGCTCGAGACCATGTCCTCCGAAGCTGCGGCCAGTACCGAGGACCAGTTGGCCTCGCGGTCAGAGGAGCTGGCCGGTCGGCTGACGGAGCTTTCCCACAAGGTGGATTCGCTCGGGCAATCGGACTCGGCGATTGAGCGCGCGGGCACTGAGGCGGCCCGGGCGGGACAGACGATGGGGCGTGCGGCCGCGCAGGCCAGCGGCAACGATAGGGCAGGCGCGCAGCAATCGGGCGCGGAGGCCGCCGACATGCTTGCACCCCTCGGCTCGGATCTCCGGGCGGAGCGCGATCGGATGCGTGAGGTGTGGCGCGAGGAGGTGATGACCGCACTCGACCGGGCCTTGGTCGAGGCAGCGGCCCTGGCGGAGCGGGAACGGAACACCCTCGCGCGGATGGAGCGCGGCGAATCGGGTCCGGATGTGCGGGGCGAGCAGGCCGCGCTTCGGGAAAGTGTGGAACGCATCGTCGAGCGGTTGCAGGACGCCGCGGGGAAGAACGCGTTGGTGTCACCGCGGCTGGCGGCTGCACTGGGTCTGGCCAAGCTCCGGATGGAGCAGGCGATCGAGCAGCTGCAACGCGCCAACCCGAATCCGCGCGAAGCGGGCGATCTCGCGGGCGAAGCGCTCGACGCCCTGAATCAGGCCGTTCACGCGATGGTGCGGAATCGCGGAGACGTGTCACAGGCGGCCTCCGGATCGGGGCTCGCCGAGGCACTGGAGCAGATGGCGCAGCTCGCCGGGGAGCAAGGTGCGATGAACGGGCAAGCCGGTGGCTTGCTCCCCATGCTCCAGCAAGGCGGCGCGCAGCTCCTCGAGCAGCTTCGCGTCCTCGCACAGCAGCAGTACCGGCTCTCGCAGGATCTGCGTCGGCTCCAGGCGGGCGGTCAGGTTCCCGGCGCCGGCGACCTCGCGGAAGATGCCGAGGCGATCGCCCGCGATTTGGACGGCGGCCGGCTCGATCACCAGGTCCTGGAGCGCCAAGAGCAGTTGTTCCGCCGGCTTCTCGATGCGGGTCGTTCGCTCGACAGCGACGAGCAGGACGAGGCCAAGGAGCGAGTGAGTGAAGCGGCACGCCCGCGGGTAGCGCAGCCTCCAGCCGCCCGTCAGCCGGAGGGCGCGCCACGTTTCCGCTACCCCACGTGG
Organism: Gemmatimonadales bacterium; assembly: GCA_041602035.1. Classification (GTDB taxonomy): domain Bacteria; phylum Gemmatimonadota; class Gemmatimonadetes; order Gemmatimonadales; family GWC2-71-9; genus JAOTVV01. Next base: position 21,231 of record JBFIHA010000035.1, read on the forward strand.
GAGGAACTGCGGGCGCTTACCCCGGCCGAACGGCGACTCATTCTCGACTACTTCCGGCGCCTCAATGATGCGCGCCCGTAGGGTCCTCACCTGGCTGTGCCTGGGCGTCCTGCTCGGCCCGGGCGTGTCGCGGAGCCAAGAGCCGGGGAGACCGCTGGAGGCGGAAGGTGCGCGCCAGGAAGGCTTCGCGCTCGAGCGCCAGGGACGATTCGGTGAGGCGGCCGTCGTGTACCGCCGCGGACTCCAGACGGCACCTGCGGACATTGCACTGCTCACGGGTCTCGAACGCTCACTGGCACGCGTCGGCCAACTCGAGTCGATGTGGCCATTCGTGCGGCGCGCAGTGGCTGCCGATCCGCAGAATGAGTGGATTCGCGGCCTCGAGTTCCGACTCGGCGTGCGCGTCGGTGGTGCGGATAGCGCGGCGGCGATTGCGTCTCGCTGGATGGCGGCGCTGCCGAGGAGCGTGATGCCGTTTCGAGAGTGGGGGTCGTGGCTCGCCGAGCGCGGCGACGCAGTCGGGGCGAGCGCGGTGCTCGCGATGGGAAGGGAGCGTTTTGGCGACGTGCCGCTCGCCGAAATCAGCGCTCCGGTGCTCGCCCAGACGGGCGAGTGGAACCAGGCCTCGTATCAGTGGGCACTGGCCGTCCAGGCCAACGTCGGCCTGCTCTCGCCTGCGGCGGTGAGCCTCAGTCGGGCCCCCGAGTCCTCCCGCGCTGCGATGCTGGGTGCGCTGATGGACGAGGGCGGGGCGGCCGGTCGCTGGCTCGCGTCCGATCTCCTGCTCGATTGGGGGCAACCCGACGTCGCCTGGACAGTGCTCGACGCAGCGCTTCCCCACGATCGAACTCGAGCGACCGGACTCCTGTCGCGCTTCTCCGCTCGGGCGCTCGCGCTCCGGACACCGGCAGGCTTCGATGTGCGGGGGTATGCGCTCGAGCGACTGGCCCAGCTGACCGCGGGTCCCGCCGGCGAGAGAGCACGGCTCGACGCCGCTCGAGCATTTGCGGATGCGGGAAACCTCGTGGGCGCGCAACGGATGCTGGGGCAACTCTCGTGGGAGGAAGGACGCCCCGCGGGAGACGCGGCCAGCGCCATGGCGACCTTCATACGGGTGTTGGCCGACGCCGGGCAGGTGGCCGAAGCCGAAAGGCGTTACCAGGAGTGGGCGCCTCGGCTCGGCGCCGTGGAGGGGACGGAGATCCGTGGGCGACTCGCGTGGGGTTGGGTGCGGCGTGGGGAGCTGGAGCGAGCCGAACGATTGGTCGAGTCCGACTCATCGGTCGCTGCCGTCGCCGTCCTGGGGTGGATCGCGCTGTATCGCGGCGAATTGGACCGCGCGAGACGGCTATTTCGCGAAGCCGGGCCATACGCGCAGGATCGTGACGAGACGACGCGGAGCACCGGTGCCCTCGTGCTCTTGGAGCGGGTACGGGGTGATCGCGCCCCCGATCTCGGACGTGGCTTGCTGGCTGTGGCGCGCGGAGATACAGCCCGCGGGATCGAGTCACTCGAGGTAGCAGCGGCCGCGCTCCCGGCACGGGCCGGCCGCTCGGACGTGCTCACCCTGGCGGGCGAGTTGGCGGCGCGGTCGGGAGCACTCGACCAGGCCGCGTCCGTGTTTGCCGCGGCGCTCACCGCCGATCCCGACGGGCCGGCAGCGCCGGCCGCCGAGCTTGGCTTGGCCTCGGTCTTCGCGCGCCTGGGCCGAACGGCCGAAGCGCTTGGCCACCTCGAGCATCTCATCCTCACCTATCCCGAAAGCGCTCTCGTGCCACAAGCACGCCGGCTATTGGACGAGATCCGGGGTGCGGTTCCCAAAACGTGAAGCGGCGCGATTTTGTCATCGCCTTGGGAGCCGGCGCGCTCTCGACGGCACCCCGGCCGCTCTCAGCAGTTCATCGCCTGGGGAGTAACCTCCAGCGCGCGCTGCTGCTGATCCCCATGGATGACCGACAGACCAACCACCTCAAGGCCTACGGTGTAATGTTCCGCTCCCTCAAGCGCGGCGGACGAGGCGAATGGCTGTTGAACTATCGTGGTGGGAGCTTCCTGCTCGAGGATGACCGTTCGGCGCGGCGCGAGGCGGCGCTCGAAGGGGTGCTCCTCGAGGACCTCCCGCCGGCAAGGGAGGTCGATCTGCGCGGACACATTGCCGCGAGCAACATGGACGCGATCCCGCTCGAGAAGGCGCCGCGGGTGGCGGTGTACGCGCCCCCGACCGCCGCGCCGTGGGACGATGCGGTGACGATGGCGCTCGAGTACGCCGGTATCGCGTATGACCGAGTCTGGGATCCCGAGGTCATCACGGGCGCGCTCCCCGACTACGAGTGGCTCCATCTCCACCATGAGGATTTCACCGGCCAGTACTCAAAGTTCTTCCTCACGTCCAGCGGCGCGCCGTGGCTCCGCACCATGGTGCGGTTGCACGTCGAGACTGCACGGGCCTTGGGATTCTCCGACCCGGCGGCGCTCAAGAAGGCCGTGGCGCGGAGGATTCGACGGTACGTCGGCGACGGCGGATTCTTGTTCGCCATGTGTACGGCGACCGAGACGCTGGAGATCGCGCTGGCCGCCGAGGACGTTGACGTGGCCGCCGAGTACAGCGACGGCTCGCCCATGGATCCGGACGCGACGTCACGGCTCCATTGGGACCGCACGCTGGCCTTCCGCGGGGCGGTCCTGGAACCGTCGCCGCAAACCGCCAGCTTCTCCGACATCGACGGGCACCAGGTGAACCACCCTGCCCGGCGGCAGCCACTCGGTGCGTTCCGGCTGTTCAACTTCAGCGCGAAGATCGATCCGGTCCCCACCATGCTGGTTCAGAGCCATCGGGACGTCATTCCCGACTTCTACGGCCTCACCACGTCGTTCGCCCGGGAACGGCTCAAGCCCGGCGTGACCATCCTTGCCGAGGAGCCCGGCGCTCCATGGGTGAAGTACATCCACGGGGACTATGGGCAAGGAACCTGGACGTTCCTGGGCGGACACGATCCCGAGGATCCACAGCACCAGATTGGCGATCCCCCGACTGATCTGTCGCTGCACACCCGGTCGCCCGGATATCGATTGATCCTGAACAACGTGCTCTTTCCAGCGGCCAAGAAGCGGGAACTCAAAACGTGACCACCCTCTCGTCCGAGGTGAAAGCCATCGTGGCCGCGGAGATCGCGGCGGCCGGCGATCGCGAGGTGTCGTTCGTGGCGCGCGTGGATGAGCACGGGGTGATCGTAGAGGCACGTGCCGTCGCGCGGGGGACGGCGACCGCCGTGCTCGCGCTCCCTGGTGTCGCCGCGCGCGGGGAGATCGTGCTCCACAATCATCCGTCCGGGGCGCTCGATCCGTCGATGGCCGATCTCGACGTCGCCGCACGGCTACATGACGACGGGATCGGGTTCGGGATCGTCGATAACGCTGCTGATCGGCTGTACATGGTGGTGGAGGTTCCGCGCGCGCGTGAGAAAGTGGACATCGATCCGGTTGCCGCCGCTGACACCCTAGGGCCGGGAGGAGCGGTAGCGGGTGTGCTGGGTGAGTTCGAGGACCGCGCGAGTCAACGGGATATGGTGGCCTACGTGGCCGACTCGTACAACGAAGGAGGGATCTCGTTGCTCGAGGCCGGGACCGGCGTCGGGAAGTCGTTCGCCTACCTGGTGCCGGCGATCGAGTGGAGCTACGCGAATGGCGAGCGCACGGTCGTCTCGACCAACACCATCAACCTGCAGGAACAACTGGTCGGCAAGGACCTACCGCTTCTGGTCCACGCGTATACCGACCGGGACCGGCCGCCCACGTACGCCCTGCTCAAGGGCTGGAACAACTACCTCTGTCTGTCGCGGCTTCAGCTGGCGATGGGCGGGCAGGCCTCGTTGCTCGAGCCGGAGCGGCACGGCGAGCTGGAGTCGCTGGCCGACTGGGCGGCGCACACTACCGACGGCTCGCTGGCCGATCTCGTGGATCCGCCGTCGTTCGAGGTGTGGGAGGAGGTGCGGGCCGAAGGAGACCTGTGTACGCGGCTCGAGTGTGCGCACTTCGACCGCTGTTTCCTGTTCGAGGCGCGGCGGCGCGCGGCGGAGGCCGACGTGGTGGTGGTGAATCACCATCTCCTGGCGGCCGATCTCGCCGTGCGGCGCGTGCAGGAGAACTGGCAGGAGGCGGCGGTACTGCCGCCGTATCGCCGGCTGGTCCTGGACGAGGGGCACCATCTCGAAGACGTGGCGGCGCAGCATCTTGGCACCCAGGTCACCTCGCGCGGCATGTTGCGCGTCCTGGGCCGGCTCGAGCGCAACGGCAAAGGACAACTGCCCACGCTCCTCGGGGAGTTGGCGCGCGCCGACGATCTCCTGAGCAATGCGTCGGCCGAGCTGATTCGGACGGCCTTGCTCCCCACGGTGGGCGAGACACGTGGGCACGTGGAGCGCACGTTCCAGCTGTTGGCCGAACGGTTGATGGACGCGGGCGGTGCCGTGCTCCGACTGGACGACGGTTTTGCCGAGGATCCGATTTGGGAGCGCGGACTGCGTGTCGCGCTGGACAACGTGGTGGGAACACTGGGGCGGTTGCGAGATGGGGTCGAGACCGTGGCGGACCGGCTGGAGCTCACGGATGAGCCGGATCGGCGCTCGCAGATCGTGGGCGAGTTGCGCGCCGTGGTGCGACGGCTTGAGGCGGCCGCCGATGGGTTCGCGCTTGCGCTCAGGCCGCAGGCCGGCACCGAGTTGGTGCGTTGGATCGAGCGGCGCGGCGACCGCCCGGCGGGAGGTCTGCCGTTCGGGGTGGCATTGTCCGCGGTCCCGCTGGACCTCGCGGGCATTCTCAGGGAATCCTTGTTCGATCGCGTGGAAACGGTCGTGGTCACCAGCGCAACGCTGGCGGTGGGCGGGACGTACGATTTCTTGCGGGATCGAGTGGGGTTGTCCCTACCTCCGGATCCGGTGAAGTATGCCGAGGTGCTGCCGTCGCCGTTCGATTTCGGGCAGCAGTGTCTCTTCGGTGTCCCGACGGACATGCCCGATCCGCGCTCCAATGAAGGGGGTCACGATCTGGCCGTGGCGCAGAGCATTCGCGAACTGGCTGGCGTGTCGGACGGCGGCATGTTCGTGTTGTTCACCAGCCACGCCCAGCTTCGGCGGGTGGGCAATATGATCCGCGAGTCGGTGGCGGGGCGGTGGCCGTTGCTGGTGCAGGGCGAAGGACCGCGGGATTACCTGCTGCGTCGCTTCCGCGACCTGGGCTCGGCGATTCTGCTCGGCACCGACAGCTTCTGGGAGGGCGTGGACGTCCCTGGCCGGTCGCTCAGAGTGCTGCTCCTGGCCAAGCTCCCGTTCAAGGTGCCGAGCGAGCCGCTCACGGCGGCGAGGCTGGAGTCGCTCCAGGCCAGGGGGCAGGACGGCTTCCGTCACTACCTGCTCCCACTGGCCGCGCTGAAGCTGAAGCAGGGATTCGGGCGCCTCATCCGCTCGAAGACGGATGCAGGCGTAGTGATCCTCCTCGATCATCGCATCGTGAAACGCAATTATGGCGAGACACTGCTGAACTCACTTCCTCCGGCTCATCGGGTGATCGGTCCCTGGGAGACGGTACGGCAGGCCGCGGAGGAGTTCTTTGCCGTACATGGAATCGGAGCACCGACGTGATTCACGCCAGTCGTCGTTTGGACCGGTTGCCAGCCTATGCCGTCGCCGAGCTGGCCGCGATCAAGCAGCGCATGCTGGCCCGCGGCGTGGACGTCATTGATCTGAGCGCCGGCGACGCCGACATGCCGCCGCCCCAGCCAGCCGTCAACGCCATCGCGAAGGCGGTTCGCGATCCCGCGATGAGCCGATACGCCTACCAGGTTGGATTGCCGGCGTTCCGGGAATCGGCGGCGCGCTACATGGAGCGGCGGTTCACAGCCCACTTCGACCCGGCCGACGAGATCCTTCCCCTGATCGGCTCGAAAGAAGGCCTCGCGCATCTCGCGCTCGCGTTCGTCAATCCGGGAGAGGGATGCGTGCTGCCGGATCCCGGGTACCCGGCGTATCTGGGCGGCGCGGTGGTCGCCGATGCGGATATCGTTCGGGTGCCGCTCCGGCCGGAGCATGGATTCCTGTTGGAGCTGACCGACCTCTCGCCGGCCCAGCTCGCCTCGGCCAAGCTCGTGTACCTCAACTACCCCAACAATCCCACGGCGGCCGTGGCGCCGAGGGACTATCTCGAGCGCGCCGTCGAGATCTGCCGCCGGCATGAGATCCTGTTGGCCTACGACAACCCGTGTTGCGAGATCACCTTCGACGGATATCGGGCGCCAAGCATCTTTGAGATCGATGGGGCGCGCGAGTGCGCGATCGAGTTCCATTCGCTGTCCAAGAGCTTCTCGATGACCGGGTGGCGATTGGCGTGGGCCGTCGGCAGCGCGTCACTGATCGGTCCGCTGCGTAAGGTGAAGTCGTGGGTAGACACGGGGGTGTTTCTCGCCGTGCAGCAGGCGGGAGCCGCGGTGCTCGATCGTGCCGAAGCGCAGATTGCACCGCTGGTGACGGAGCTGGCCACCCGCCGTGACGCGGTCGTCGAGGCGCTCGGCGCGCTCGGCATCGCGGTGGAACTGCCCCGGGCCACGATGTATCTGTGGGTGCGTCTCCCCAAAGGTGTGGCGGCGGCGGCCTTTGCCCGGAGCGCACTGGAGCACCAGGGTGTGGTGATCATGCCGGGAACGGCGTTCGGCGATGGGGGGGAGGGTTTCTTCCGCATCGCGCTCACGGTGCCGAGCGATCGGCTTCGCGCCGGCGTCGAGCGGATCGGGGCCGTCCTCGGGCGAGACGGGTGACATGAGGGGTCGACTGTTCGAGTTCCCGACACTGCAGCGCGACAGCCCGTGGTGGAACCTCGTGAGCGTCGTCGTGCACGCTGTGGTCGTGGTCGTGCTGGTCAACGTGGCCGGTCCCAGCTTCCTGCCGGATGATGCCGAGGCGCCGCGACTCATCTCGCTGATTGCGGCGGGCGCGGAAGGCCCCCGGGAGTTCGCCATGCCGGCCTACGGGGGCGTGCCGGAGGGCGGCTCGGGTGGCGGCCGCACGGGTGCGGGCATGGGGATCATCCCCACGGCGCGGATCGACACCATGCTGCCGCCACCCGGGCCGGCGTTCATCGTGAGCGGTGAGTTCGGTCCCCCCGACCCGGCACCCGTCGACACCTCCCGGTTCATCCCGGGTCCGCTGGGCTACCGCCTGGTGGGGCCGCGCTACGGCGACGGTCGCGTGTGGGTACGGTCTACCGAAGCCGAGCTCGGCGTCGTGGGTCCGTCCCCGGACGCGAGAACGCACGTCGCCCGCATCGACAGTGCCATCCGAGATCGCATGAAGGCGTACATCGACACCATGCCCCGAGACAGCTTTGCCCTCCCGGCTCCCCCGAGGTGGACCACCGAGATCGACGGCAACACGTGGGGCGTGGACGGATCGTGGATCTACCTCGGAGATTTCAAGATCCCGACGGCGCTCTTGGCGTTGTTACCGCTGCCGCAGGGGAACTACGAGCGGGCGCAGGACGCGGCCAACTTACAGCGGATGCGCCAGGAAATCATCGAGGCGGCGCGGCGCGCGGAAACCGCGGCCGATTTCCGGCGCTACGTCGAGGAGGTGCGGAAGCGGCGGGACGCGGAACGGGAAAAGGAGAAGGCCAGGCGGGACACGGTCATTCCGTAGGGACGTTACCGTGAGGTGTCCGGCTGCCACTCCAGCGCCGCGCGAATGCGCCGCAGGCTCTCGTCTTTCCCCACCAGTTCCAGCAGGACGTTCACCGGCTCCGAGACCGTTTGACCCGTGAGCGCCACGCGGATGGGCTGAAACACGGCGCCAGGCAAGAGCCGAAGCCCTTCGGCGAGATCTCGCAGCTCCGGCTCCAGATGATCCGGTGTCCAGCGCGACTCGGCCACGGTGTCGAGTCGGTCGGCAACTGCGCGGAGCGCCGACCGAAATCCTTCCAGATCCTTGGCCATGAGCTTGTCGGCCTTGGCATCACGGCGAATGAGGCTCGCATCGTAGCGGATCGCGACCCGTTCGGCCAGTTCGAGTGTGGTGCGCGCCCGCTCGCGCTGCACGGCCACCGCCCTGAGCAGTCGGTCGCGTCCTACGGCCTGTGTGGTGAGCCCGCGCGCGTCCAGGTCTGCATCGACGAGCGCGTACAATTCCTCGGGATCCGTCCGGCTGATGTACTGTCCGTTCAGCCATTCGAGTTTGGTGAGATCGAAGATCGCGCTCTTCTTCTGCACGCGCTCGAGCGAGAACGCCTCCACCAAGTCCTTGGCCTCGATGAATAGTTCCTGCTCGTCGCCCGGGTTCCAGCCGAGGAGAGCCAGGAAGTTGCGCATCGCTCCCGGAAGAATCCCCTCCCGGCGATAATCCCCCACCGCGGTCGCCCCATGTCGCTTGGACAGCTTCTTGCCGTCCGGTCCGTGGATCATCGGCAGGTGCGCAAACACCGGCGGCTCGCACCCCAGTGCGCGGTAAACCGCGATTTGCTTGGGCGTGTTCGAGATGTGATCGTCACCCCGCATCACGTGGGTGATCCGCATCGCCACGTCGTCGGCCACGACCGTGAAGTTGTAGGTCGGGGTGCGGTCGGACCGCAGAATCACCCAGTCCTTGATGTCACTGCTTTGAAAGCTGATGCGCTCGTACACCGTGTCATCCCAGGCGATTTCACCCTCGGGCATACGGAACCGGATGGCGCCCTCCTCTTCGTAGGCCTTGCCTTCGGCCATGAGGCGATCGGCGAGCGCTTGGTGACGAGCGAGGCCGGCGCCCTGGAACACGATCTCCTCGTCCACGTCGAGCCCCAGCCACGCGAGCCCATCCAGGATGACCTGTACGTGTTCCTCGGACGACCGGGCGCGGTCGGTGTCCTCAATGCGCAACAGGAACGCGCCGCCCAGTTTGCGTGCGTAGAGCCAGTTGAAGAGCGCCGTGCGCGCGCCCCCCACATGGAGGTACCCTGTGGGGGACGGAGCGAAGCGGACACGGATGTCGGGTTTGGTCATCAGGGTCGTGGAGTCACGAACGGTGTCCCGAGCGCGGCGCACAGCGCACAGCGCACAGCGTACAAAGTAGCGTGTCAGTCGCCGAACGGTGTCGGGCGATGCGGCTCGGGATCACGGTCCCCTTCTCCTGAGGCGTACGGTCGCGATCATCGGCTTGTGGTCCGATCCCACGTCGGGTCCCGCCCACGCGCGGATCACGTTGAGGCTCTTGTCCACGAGGATGTGGTCGATCCGTGCCCGAATCCAGCCGTTCATCCGGGTGTACCCGAACCCACGACCGGCCACGGAGAAGGCATTGGTCCACTCGCTCCACGCCTCACGGTAGATGGGGCTCTCCGGCGGCGTATTGAAATCACCTACGACGATCTGTGGTCGTGGGAACTCGTTAGCCCGGCGGGCCGCACGCCTCAGCTCGAGCTCGCGAAGCGAGGACTTCTGCTCCAACGTCGGGATGCCCTCGTCCAGCTGGCCCGCTCGGATGCGCTCCAACCCGGCACGGGGCGTCTCGAGGTGCAGGTTAGTGAGGTGGAGCGGGACGGGCTCGGTCTCGAGCCGATAGGTGACGACCAATGCGGCGCCACCCGCCACCCGAAACGCCTCGCGCTCCATCGCGCTCACCGTCGTAATCGGATAACGGCTCACCAGGCAGAGCCCGTCGCGACTGTCGGTGTGCCAGTTCTGGAGCGCCTCGACCTGCCGCCCAAGCTCCGCGCCGCATTCCTGAATCGCCAGCGCGTCCAGTTGGGATCCGAGCAGGAGATCCGTCAGTGTCGCCGACAGCGTACTGCCTCCGCGGGCATTGAGCGTCATGACGGTCACGTCGCGTGTGGAATCCGGGGACGCTAACCAGCTTCGCCACCCGGTGCGAAATCCCATCACCGAACCCAGCACGATAACCATCGCCAGCGCGAGCGGGACGAGGAGTGCACGGTCCCAGCGCAAGCTCGCCGGCACCAGGATCACGAGCGGCAGGAGCAGCACCCAGCGTGGGCCGAACAGCAGCGTCGTGGCGAGCCACCAGCGGTCGCCCAGCCACCACAGACACGCGGCGGCGACGACTGTAAAGAGGAAGTAGCCGACGGTGCCGAACCAGGCGAGGCGCTCCGGGATCGCGGCGGAGGCCGGGACCGCGAGATGCGTGAGCCACCGTGTCACTCGCCGTAGCCGCCAGCGGTCGACCGCCGCACCACAGGCACCGCACCGCGCGCGTTTCCAGAATTTCCCCGGCGCGAGCCGCACTTTGTGCCGCTTCCCCGAGCAGCGGACGATGATGCTGTCGGGGCGGATGCCC
>JBFIHA010000036.1:0-30288 GCA_041602035.1 Gemmatimonadales bacterium
GAGCCCGATCAACCAGCTGAGCGAGAACAGCAGCAGGAGCCGCGTGATCATCGCCAAGGCCAGGCCGATCTGGCGGGCGCGCTTCTGTTGACCCGCCGGCAGCTTTCCCGCCAGGATCGAGATGAAGATGACGTTGTCGATCCCCAACACGACTTCCAGCGCCGTGAGGGTGATCAGCGCGATCCAGATCTCGGGATTGGTCAGCCACTCCATGAGAAGCCTCGTGCGTGGGGCGTGATGCGGTGGGCGGGAAAGATATGCGTGTGGCCGGCCATGTGGATATGGTTCGGTGGTCGGCGATCGGCCGACCAGGCCCAGTCCTCGAGGGAGAAGCGATGGTGCTCGGTGTGTCCCGCAGTGTGATGGTTGTCGTGCTGGCGTGTGTGCTCCCCGCCGTGGTGTGGTCCCAGCAGCCGATCGGGGGCACACCGGCATGCGACCGCCCCGAGGCCCGGGAGTTCGACTTCTGGATCGGCGAGTGGGATGTGCACAACCGCCATCGGGCCCAAGGATCGGACACGACCTGGTACGAGACGGGCACGGCCAGCGATCGGGTGTATGCAGCAGTCGGCGGGTGCGCCATCGTGGAGCACTGGTACGGCAAGCTCAGCTTCGACGAGATCGTTGGGTTCAGCATGCGCACGTTCGATCCCGCCACCGAGCAATGGACGCTGATCTTGCTCTGGCCGGGCCGGAACCGACCGGTATTCGGCACGCTCGAGGGCGGGTTCCGACACCATCGGGGCGAGTTCTTCACCCAGGCCGCCGACGCGGAGGGTCAGCCGGTGCTGAGCCGGTTCACCTTCTCCGACATCCAGCGGGACGCGCTGCGGTGGGATGCCGCCGTCTCGCACGATTCCGGCCTCACGTGGCGCGACACCTGGATCATGGAGTTCACTCGACGCGACTCCGCGGCCGGCGTCCCGCCGGACTCCATGGCCGAAGGCACCCGTCGGTGCGACACGCCCGAGGCCTACGAGTTCGACTTCGCCCTGGGGGCGTGGCAGGGCACGACCACGCTCGAGGACGGGAGCACCGCGCCGATCACGCTTCGTTCCGAATCGATTCTCGGGGGGTGTGCGCTGTTGGACCGGATCGCCATCGGCGACCGATGGGAGAGCCTCGACGTGCGTGCCTTCGATCCGACCGTCGACGCGTGGGTCGGGTATCGGCTCGACACGGAACACCCCGTGCCGCACCGACTGGAAGGACGGGTCCGGGGCCGGGAGGCGGAACTGCTCGGCACCCGCGACGCAGATGAGGGGCCGATCATGGTGATGAGCCGCTGGGAGTGGCTCAGTGCGTCTCGTATGCGGCTCCTGCTGCGCGAGTCCGCCGACGGCGGGGTGACGTGGCAGGTGCGGTTTCAGGCTGACGTCGAGCCGGTGCGGTCGTCGCCGCCGTGACGCGCCCCCCGGCACACGATGCCGGGTGTTGCGGTCCCGCCACCCAATCGTGCACTTTCGTGTCCCCCACGCATTCCGGAGCAGCCATGTCGCGCGCCGCCCTCGTCCTCGTGTGTCTTGCCGCCACCGCCTGCTCGAGTGAATGGCGCTTCGAAACCGGCGCGGTCGAGCTGGCGCTGCCTGCCGGCTCGGGCGAGCCCAGCCTCCACGCCACAAACACGGGTGAAGCCGTCCTGACGTGGCACGAGCCACTGGACGGCAATCGGTCGGCGCTCCGCCTCGCGGTGCGCACGGGTGCCGAGTGGAGCACCGCGGTCACGGTCGCCGAGCGCGACAACTTCTTCGTCAACTGGGCAGACTTCCCATCGTTCGTCGAGCTGGAGGACGGCACGTGGGCGGTCCACTGGCTGGAGAAGGTGGCACCGGCTCCCTACGCGTATCACGTGAAGCTGGCCACGTCGCGCGATCGCGGACAAACGTGGAGTGCGCCCATCGTGCCCCACCGCGACGATTCACCACAGGAACACGGTTTCGTCTCGATGGTGGCGCTTCCGGACGGCGGCATGGCGCTGATCTGGCTCGACGGACGGAACATGGTGGAGGGGCACGGTGCGCACGGCGGCGACATGAGCCTTCGCGCCACCACCATCGCGGCAGGTGGCTCGCTCGGTGAGGACGTGCTGCTCGATGACCGCACCTGCGAGTGCTGCCAGACGGCGCTGGCTCGCACGGCGAGCGGCCTCGTCGCGGCCTACCGCGACCGGTCGCCCGAGGAAGTGCGTGACGTCGCGATCGTGCGACACGTGAACGGCGCGTGGACCCAGCCCGCGATGGTGGCCGACGATCACTTCGTGTATCCCGGCTGCCCGGTCAACGGCCCGCAGCTCGCCACGGCGGGCGACTCCGTAGCCATCGCGTGGTTCGCGGCGCCCGTGATCGCGCCGGATCCGGACGATGCCGATCCGTCGTCCCCGAACCAAATGACGGGTCGGCGTGACGCCAAAGTGCAGGTGGCGTACTCATTCGACGGCGGGGCCACGTTCGGTGCGCCCACCCGGGTGGATGTCGGCGATCCGCTCGGACGGGTGGACATCGAGTTGTTACAGGATGGCTCCGCGCTCGTGGTGTGGGTGGAGCGCACCGAGACCGCTGCCGCGATCCTGGCCCGTCGCGTTCGGACCGACGGGAGGATGGACGAGCGGTGGGAGGTCGCGCCCACGGCGGAATCGCGGGCCAGCGGGTTCCCCCGCATGGCGCGGCTCGATGAGGAGATCGTGATCGCGTACCGCTTGGTGGGCGATGCCGGCGGCGTGCGCGTCCGCAGTGTGCGCCGTGTGGATTGACCGTCCCGCTCAGGACTCGGCGTCGGAATCGGCGGGAGGGGATTTCGGACGCACGAAGCGAAGCAGGACGGCGATGCCGAGCGCCACGATACCCCCGTTCAGGAGCCACAGGTTGTCGAACCGCATGCCGGCCAGCACCAGCGTGGTGCCCACGATGAACGCGACCACCTTGGTCCGAAAGAAGCGACCGGTCTGCCCATCGGTGCGGCTCGGAAAGAACATGCACTCCCTATTGCAACGGTCATGAGCAATCTGGGCCGACTGTGGCGGCTCGCGCCACCCGTCATCGCGCTGGCGGCGGTGCTCGCGATCGGCGCGTACCCGCTTGGCTCGCTCCCGCCGCTCGGCTCGTTTCTGGATCCGTGGGGCGGCATCTGGTCCACGGCCACCACCGCCCTGCATCCGGCGCGCGCAGGCGCGACGATCCCCGGGCTCAGCGACAGTGTGGTGGTGCGCTACGACGACCGGTACGTGCCGCACGTGTTCGCGTCCCGCGAGGATGACGCCGTGCGGGCGCTCGGCTATGTCGTCGCACACGACCGGCTGTTTCAACTGGAGGTGCAAACGCGGGCGACGGCCGGCACGCTAACCGAACTGGTCGGCCCGGCGGCACTCGAGCTGGACCGCGAGATGCGTCGGCTGGGCCTGGCACGCAGCGCGGAGCGCGAGTTTGCCGGCCTGCCACCGGACGGCCTCGACCGCCGCATCCTGGACGCGTTCGCCGCAGGGGTGAACGCGTGGATCGACGGCGTGGGGCGACGCCGGCTCCCGTTCGAGTATCACCTCCTGGGTCGCCGGCCCACGCGGTGGCAGCCGGAGCACGGCCTCTACCTCATTCGGCGTATGGGCTATACGCTCACGTATTTCGGACCGGAGTTCGAGCGGATGCGTGCGGCCCGGCTGGTGGGCGCAGCCGCGGCGGACGCGTTGTTGCCGGTGCGGGCACCGATTCAGGAGCCGGTGGTGCCGGATGGCGGACCGTATCCGACGTTCGACCGCACGCCGCTCCCGCCGCCGGCCGGTGAGCGAGCCGCGGGGGTCGGGCATGACGACCGCACCGAAGGCCCGACCTTCGACACTCGGCGCCGTCACGCAAGCAACAACTGGGCGGTCGCGCCCCGGCGGTCGGCATCGGGCCACGGGCTGCTCGCCGGCGATCCCCACCTCGAGCTGACCCTGCCGTCGGTGTGGTACGAGGTGCATCTCAACGTGCCGGACCGGCTGGACGTGTACGGGGTGACGCTCCCGGGGAGCCCCACCGTGATCATCGGGTTCAACCGCGACGTCGCCTGGAGCTTCACCAACTCGCAGGCGGACGTGCTCGACTTCTACGCCGAAGAGCTTGACGATCTGGATCGCCCCACGCGGTATCGGTTGGACGGCGCGTGGCGGCCGTTGGAGCAGCGTGTTGAAGAATTCCGGGCGCCCGATGGCGCGCGCATCGCGGTCGACACCATCCAGGTCACGCACCGCGGTCCCGTGGTGTGGCGCGACGGGCGGCCGTACTCGATCCGCTGGACGGTGCTCGAAGCGAAGGGGACCGGCGGCGCGGTCCACCGCGCCACCAAGGCGACGTCGGTCGCGGAGTGGCTCGAGGCGATGGAAGCCTACGAGGCACCGATCCAGAACGGCCTGGTGGCGGATCGCGCGGGCAGGATCGCGGTGCGCGCCGCTGGGTGGTATCCCGTACGACCCGGTGGCCGTGGCGACACGATCTTCGACGGTACGACCAGCGCGAGTGATTGGACGGGACGCTTGCCGCTCGAGCGTCAACCGTTCGCCGTGGATCCCGCCCAGGGGTTCCTCGCGTCCGCCAACCAGCAGCCGCTCACCGGCAGCGACTACCTGGGCGGCGACCCGGTGTCGCCGTGGCGCGCGCTCAGGATCAACCAGCTGCTCCGGTCCGATTCCGCCGTGACACCGGACGCCATGCGGCGCTATCAGCTCGATGAGGGCAACGCGCGCGCCGACCTGTTCGTGCCGGCGTTCCTCGGGGCGGTGGCGCGTGGTCGCGCCGGGGGCGGTGTCGCGCCGGCCGTCGACCAGGCGGCAGAGATACTCGATGCATGGGATCGCCGGTACACGAAGGACAACTCAGCGGCCGTGGTGTTCGAGCTTGCGATACGTGAGCTGGCGCGGCGCGCGTGGGACGAGCTGTCGGTGAACGGCGCCGCCCGGGCGCGGCCAAGCGATATGACGCTGTGGCGATTGCTGCAGGATCCGACGAGTCCGTGGTGGGATCGGATCGAGACGCCGGACGTGGTGGAGCAACGCGACAACATGGTACTCGCGAGCCTCGCCGCAGCGATGGACACTGCACGGGCCAGATACGGTGACGCGGGTGACGAGCGCTGGCGCTGGGATCGTGCGTGGTCGATGAACATCCATCATGCGCTCCGGATCCCGGCGCTTTCGGCGCTTCGGATCCCGCATGCGGGGGGACCGGGAACGCTCAATCCCCTGTACGGACCGCGCGGGACGGAGGGGGCGAGCTGGCGGATGGTCGTGGAGCTGGGTCCCGAGGTCACGGCGCGCGGCGTGTATCCCGGTGGCCAGTCCGGCAACCCGGTGAGCCCGCGCTACGACGACCGGTTGCCCGCGTGGAAGAGCGGGGAGTTGGCGGATCTGCGGTTCCCGCGACGCCCGAGCGATCTCCCCGACGACCGCGTGACCGCGGTGCTTGTGCTCCGACCGGAGCCCGAGTGATGCGCATCGCGCTCCGTGTCGCGCTGCTCACCGCCGCGTTTGCGGTGGCCACCATGGTGCTCGGATGGTGGAGCGTGGCTGCGGTGGGCCTCTTGTGGGGCGCGATCGCGGGACCCGAGCGACAGCCCGTGCGCACCGCGGCCGCCTCGGCCGCACTCGGCTGGATGGTGTTGCTCGCGATCACCGCGCTGCAAGGTCCCGTGCTCCGCGTGGCCGACCGGGTCGGCGGTGTGTTGGGTGTGCCGTGGCCGGTGGTGGTGGTGATCACGTTGGCGTTCGGAGGGGTGGTTGGGGGAGTCGGAGCGTGGGTAGGACGAGTAGCGGGTAGCGGGAAGCGGGAGGGGTGATGGTTTAGGGTGCAGCGTGTAGGGTGCAGCGTGCAGCGTGCAGCGTGCAGCGTGCAGGGTGAAGCATACAGCATACAGCGCACAGGAGCGTAACTGATGGCGTCAGGTCCATCCTATCTCGATGAGACGTTGGGGGCGTGGCGGGATGTACGGGAGGGGCTGATCGACGAGGTGAAGAACATTCCCGCCGGCGACTTCGACTTCCGGCCCACGCCCGAGGTGCGCAGTGTGCGTGAGCTGGTGCAGCACATTCTGGAAGTCGCAATGATGATGACGGGCGAGTTGAGCCGGCCGGTTACCGACCTCAAGCGCGCGCCGTGGCCGGAGCTGCTCGCGATGTATGCGTCCAAGGCGTACGAGGCGACCACCAAGACCGAGCTGGTGCGGCTGCTCGAGACCCAAATGGACCAGGCCGAACGGACGTTTCGGAAGTGCGGCGAGTTGGCGCTGTTCCAACAGATGGAGAACTTCGACGGGTCGAGCTGGACCAAGGTCCAGTGGCTGCACCACGGCATCGCCCAAGAGATGTACCACCGGGGCCAGCTTACGCTGTACGCACGCCTCTTGGGCAGAGAACCGGCGTTGACCAGGAGGATTCGGGGAGGATGAGGGGGATGTGCAGTTGCGGGGTGCAGGGTGCAGGGTGCAGGGTGCAGGGTACAGCGTGCAGCGCACCGCGTACAGGGGCACGGTACTGCACCCGTCTTCCTTCACCGTTCACTATTCATTTTTCACTTTTCCCTCTTCACTTCTAACGCCATGCGCCCAATCCTCCTGACCGCCATCCCGTTCACCCTCGCGTCCTCCCTTCACGCCCAAGCCGTCCCCCCGCCCATCGTCGTGCAGGCGGGGCCGCCGCACGCGGTCGAGACCGCCATCGCGATCGACCCCACCAACATCGATCACATCGTGGGATCGGCGGTGAACACGTTTGGCGACCCGCGCGCACGCAAGATCTCGAACCTCACCTACATTACGTGGGATGGCGGTAGGTCGTGGACCACCGTCGCGATGCCGAATCCGCATCACAAGGTGCAGGGCGATGACGCCGTCGTGATCGATCACGAGGGTCGTGTGTACCGCACGTACCTGGGCTTCCGTCACCTCCGGAATCCGAACGGCGTGTACCCGCGCAACGGCTTGTTTCTGTCCGCGTCGGAAGACGGCGGGCTGACCTACGAGCCCGAAGTGATCCTGATCGAGCACCTGAACAGCATCGTGCCGTTCGAGGATAAACCCTATCCCGGTGTGGACCTCTCCGCCGACAGTCCGTACCGGGGCAACGTCTACGTCGCATGGACGCGGTTCACCGAGTACGGGAGCGACGCGCCCGAGGACTCGTCGTACATCTTCGTCGTGGCGTCCAACGACGGTGGCCGGACGTTTTCGCGACCCACGCGCATACCGGCGGGTGGCGGTGACGCGTTGGACAGTGACGGAACGGTGGAAGGCGCCGTGCCCGCCACCGGGCCGAACGGGGAGGTGTACCTCGCCTGGTCCGGTCCGCGCAACATCGAGTTCTCCCGGTCACTGGATGGTGGGGCCACCTGGGAACCGGCGCGGACCATCCTCACGCAACCCGGCGGGTGGGATATCGAGATCGCCGGGCTCGGCCGTGCCAACGGGATGCCCGTCACCGCGGCCGATATCTCGCCGGGTCCGTACCGCGGCACGGTGTACGTGAACTGGGCCGACCTCCGCACCAACGGTGGCCGGGACGGTGACGCGGACATCTTCCTGTCGCGCTCCACCGATGGAGGGCGCACGTGGAGCGAGCCGTTGCGGGTCAATCAGGATCGCGTGGGAAACGGCCGAGACCAGTTCTTCACGTGGATGAGCGTCGACCCCACAAACGGGTCGGTAAACATCGTGTACTACGATCGTCGGGAGGGTGACGGGAGCGGGGTGCACGTGTACCTTGCGCGGTCGGTCGATGGCGGCCGTACGTTCCGAGAGTACCGGCTGAGCGATCGCGCCTTCGTCCCGCGTGCGGACCGGTTCTTCGGCGACTACAACGGCATCAGCGCCTACGGTGGTCGCGTCGCAGCCCTGTGGACCCACTACGGGCCGACGGCCATGGAGCTTCGAGCCAGCGTGATCGATTTCGACGGGCTGGTCCCGCGGTCCTCGTCGTTCGGCGCCCAACACCAACGTTGATCGAGGAGTTTCAGATGGTGAAGGCGACCCGTACGCTGTCGGTCGTGGCCGCGCTGCTGAGCGTGCCCGCGGCGCTGGCGGCGCAATCCGTCTCCGCCGGTGCACTGGCCGGGTTCAATCTCGTCAATTACACGGGCCCGTCCATCGGAGGTGGGTGGGGACCGGCGCTGCGCGGGGGTATCACCGTGATGGTCGCGCTCAAACCCAAGCTCGAGCTTGCCGGCGAGGTGGTGTTCGCGGACCTGGGGTCGCACACGCTCACGCTGGATCGCGTGCCCGGCACGGTGGGCGGTCAGCCGGTGATCGTCGAGACCCGCAACTCCGTGAGCCTGAGCCACGTCGCGGTGCCGATTCTCGTGAGCGCGGTGCTCCCCGTCAGCCCGGACGGTCGGATCACGGTGCGGTTGGGTGGCGGCCCGGCGGTGGGCTATCGGGTGCGCTGTAATGCCAAGACGCGCGTCCGGACGCTCAACGAGACCGGCGCTACCCTGTCGAGCAGCACCACCGAAGACTCCTGCGGCGATACCGTGCGCACGGTCGACGTCGGCTTGGCGGCCAATGCGGGGGTGCGGTTCCGGCTGGGATGGGGTGACGTGTTCAGCGACGCCCGCTACCGAGTCGGGCTCACGTCCGCCGTCACCGGCGCCGACGGACGATTCCAGCAGATGAGCGTGTCGGTCGGCGTCGCGTTCGGTTTGTGAGACCCTTCCTCCTGAATCCGATCGGCGCGCCGGCCCGTAGGGTGTTTCGGGCTCGGAAGGAAACGTACTGAATGAAGTTTCTGCTGAAGACCCTGCTGCTCGTGGTCGTGATCCTGATCGCCGTGCCGATCGTGGCGTATCGCACGGTCAAGCCGTGCACCATGCTCAAGAAGGAATTGGTGGAGCGGGTCGAGCGCCGTACCAAGGAAGCACGCACCGAGGTGCTGGATGCCACCACCGACCTTGGTGAGGACGCGAGCCGAGTGGCCGACGACATCGCCGCCACCGTGGAGGGTATGGCCGTGGGGTTTGCTGCCGGGCTCGCGGAGGCCAAGGTGGAGCGCATGTCCACCCGGGAGTGCGTGAGCGAACTGATCGATATGAAACTGGGCGGCTAGACGGCCAGGATCGATCCTATCCGCCTAACCGCCTAACCGCCCAACCGCCTAACCGCCTACTACGACTTCCGCATGCCGAGCGCGGTCATCATCTCCCGCGTCTTCGTGCGGCAGGTCGTGCCCTTCTTGACCGCGTCCATGAGGTTGCCGCCCTCGGCCGACTTCTGGGCCTCGCCCCACATGGTTTTCACCTCGGCGAGGGTGGTCTTGGCACCGTCGATATTGGCGCGTGTCACGCCGGCCGGCAGACGGCTCATGCGCGACAGCTCGGTCACCCGCTTGTCGACCGCCGTCACCATGCCCGGCAGACTGTCCGTCATCATCTTCCAGCTGGCCGTGGCTTCCTTCTTCGTCGTCTCGATCGCGGCAGGGAAGGCGCTGATTGTGGTCGACGCCTCCTGCGCGCTCGCTAGCGCGGCCGGATAGTCCTTCTGCTCCAGCGCAGCCTTGGCGGCGGCGATCTGGTCGGTCGCCTTCTGATGCTCGGCGGCGACGTACGTCTTCGCGTCGGCGGGAGCGGCGGCCAGCGCCTCCTCGGCGGCGGTGATGGCATCCTGTGCCGGTTTCCCCGGCGAGCAGGCCACAGCGGCGATGGCGATCAGTCCGAGCGCGGCGCGTCTCCATGAAACGTTCAGCATGCTGCGTCCTCCAAGGTGTCGGTGGGGAGTTGCGACGTCCGACGATGGGGTGCCCGCCGACCGCAAACGGACTGCAGTCGGCGAGTACCCCACCGGCCTGCACCGCTACTTCTTCTGTCCGGGCTTCGGCGTCGGCTTGTCGGCCGGCTTCTGACCTGGCTGCCACGCGGGGGGCTTGGTCTGTTGCGGTTGTGGCTGCGCGGGCTTCGGGCCCGGCTTGGCCTGCTTGGGATCCGGCTGCTTGGGGCTGGTCATCGAGGACCTCCTGAGGACTGGGTGGACCTACGGACGCAAAAAAGGCCGCCCCCCAGGCCGAGCCTGGAAGGCGACCCATCGCTGTGGCGCACGCGGGCACCGGTCCCGCGCGGCGTATGGCACGTCATTCGTGGCGAGCGGTGTCGTGACCGCTCTCGGCTCCGCGTACGCACACCCCCGCGGTGCCCTTACAGTGACCCGCTCCGGAGTCCGGTGCGGGTGTGCAGGCGGGAATCTATGGTGGCCGGTGCAGGGGGCAAGGGGGGTGGATAGGCGGTTGGAATCGATCCTAACCGCTCGACCGCCTAACCGCCTTTCTCGTCCGCGCTCGGCCCGTATGTCGCGGGCACCGGCACGTCCAGCAGTCGCAGGAACACCGACAGCTGCCCGCGGTGATGGATCATGTGGTTCATCACCCACGTGCGGACCACGGAGATCTTGGGCATGGTGAAGATCGGCTCGCCGCCCATCTTGAGCGTCCACGGCCTCATGAAATCCGTGTCCGACATGGCGGCCAGCGCTTTGCGTGCATCCGCCGCGTTGGTGTCGAACTGCATGAGGATCTCCGTGGTCGTGCCGAGGATCTGTGGCTGGAACCCCGTCTCGCCCGGCGGCGCGAAATCCAGCTCGTCCTTGGTGCACGCGTTCACCGCCCAGGTGGGGATCTCAGACAGGTGCGTGGCGATCCTGCCGAGCGGCATCGATTTCGGGTGCGGCCGCCAGTCGGACTTACCGTCGGGCACGCGCTCCACCATGCGGCGCGTGGTGGCGATCTCGTGGTCGAATTCGGGAAGCAGGGAATCGGCAATGGACATGGGAGAGGTTTCCTTGGAAGAGTCGATATGGAAGGTACGCGGTTGGGCGGTGACGCTGTTGAGCGGTCCCTACCGTCCTACCGTCTTACCGTCTTACCGTCCTACCGTCTTACCGTCCTACCGTCCTACCGTCTTACCGTCTTACCGTCCTACCGTCTTCCGGGGTCGAAATTCTCCACCAACCACGCATCCGCGAGCGTTTCTTCCACCGCCGCCACGATGCGTCGGCCGTCCGGCGTGATGTCGAGTTCGCGAGAGAAGACGCGAAAGGGGAGGGTGGTGTAGAGGTGCGCCGCGCCGTCGGACACCGAGACGCGATAGACCTCGCTCGACGGCGCACCACTCGCATCGGTAGGCAGGGCGTACACTGCCTCGCCGCTTCGATGCCACGCGATCGGATGGAGACCCTCACTCACGAAGCGCCGCGATCCGTCGGCGGTGGAAATGATCCACAGGCCGTCCGGCAACGAATCGGTACGATTCCACCACACGGCCACGTACCGGCCGTCGGGCGAGGGTCGCGGATTGTACTGCCACCCGTGCAAGTCGCCGGTAAACAGCGGGGTCTCCTGCTCCGTCTCCGGATCCAGCAGGTGGTAGTTCTGATCGTCCGGCACCTGGTACACGATCCTTGGGCTCGGCGCCCACGCCAGCCGGTTGCCGGCGTCGAATTGGCTGGCCGTCACGGCGCGGGGCGTGCCGCCGTCGCGTCCCACGATCCAGACCTTGAAGCCTCCCCGCGTGCCGGTACCGTAGGCGAGGCGGCTCCCATCCGGTGCCCATGCCGGCGCCCACGCGCCCTCGGCGTGAAACGTGACCTGCCGGGTCGCTCCCGTGGCGATCGTGGTGACGTGGACGTTCGAGCGCCCTGCGCTCGTCTCGACGTAGGCGACCTCGTTGCCGTCGGGCGAGAGCCGCGGGTTGGCGCGCACGGCCGTCCCTGTAGTCAACGCCCGCTGCTCGAGCGTGCGCACGCCGCCGCGCTCGCGCACGTCGAACTGCCACAGGTTGGCATAGCCGGTCTGCCGCAGGTAGACCAGCCGGGAGCCGTCGTCCGAGATCGAGAGCGCGGGTATCGCCTGATGGCGTGTCCCGATCGGCAGACCGGTCAGCACGCGCACCGGGTCACGGCTCATCGTGCCCCGCGCCGACACCGTCACCTTCCAGAGATCGTACGCGGGCGCTTCGGCGCTCCGCAGGTAGTACACGGCGCGGGTCCGCGGGGACCAGCGGGGCGACATGATGAGCGTCGTGTCGTCCAGCACGCGTACCGGCTCCCTGGTGTCGAGCGGCACCGTCCACAGCGTCGACGTGGCCTCGGACTGCGTCACCACGGCGAGCAGGCGATCCGTGCGCGACCAGTCGGTGCCATACACCCAGACGTGGGGCATCTCCAGTGGGATCGAGCCCGTGGTATCTCCCGTGGGGATGTCTGTCAGCAGGAGCCGCTTGGCCTGAGGCCACCAACTCAGGATCTGCGTGCCGTCCGGCGCCCAGGCCGTGATGATTTCGCTGTTCACCTCGCGCGGCGTGCCGCCCCCCAACCGCGGCCGGAGCAGGTTGCGGCCCGCGGTTCGGGGCCCGGCCCGGAACAGGAGCTGCGCGCCGTCCGGTGACCACTGCGCGCAACACAGGAACGCGTGAGCGTGAATCTCCAACGGGTCGCCGCCGTCGATCTCCTGAACGTACAGGCGCTCCGTCCGTTGAGTATCCCGCGTGACGAACGCGATGAACTCGCCGCCCGGCGCCAGGGTAGCCTCGATCAGCGTGCCGAGAAACGTGAGTTGCCGAGCCGTGGCGGGGTCGGGCACGGTGGGCCCCGCGCGCGTTACCTGCCACACGACCGTGGCCACGAGGGCGGCGACCACCACGAGGGACGCGGCGAGCGCGAGACGCGTGCGGGATGGGGTCGGTGCGCGGACATCCGTGGCCGGCTGCTTCAACGCTTCGGCGAATTGCGCGGCCGGGCTGAACCGGTCGGCCGGCGTCTTGGCCAGCGCTCGCTCCAGCGTCCCCGCGATGTGCGCCGGCACGGCCGGCCGGAGCGTGGTGACGGGTGGCGGGTCGACGGTCAGGTGTTGGCGGACGATGCTCTCCGTGGTGGGACCCGCGAACGGCGGTGCGCCGGCGAGCATCTCGTACAGCACGCAGCCCAGGGAGTACAGATCGCTTCGTCCGTCCAGGTCGCGGTTCCCTGCCGCCTGTTCCGGGCTCATGTAGGCCGGGGTGCCGAGCGCGATCCCGGTCTCGGTCAGTCGCTGGGTGTCCGCGCCGGACATGGCCGCCGCGATCCCGAAGTCGGTCACCATCGCATGGCCCGACTCGAGCAGGATGTTCTCCGGCTTGATATCGCGGTGCACGATGCCGCGGCTGTGCGCGTAGCTCAGCGCGTCGGCCACTTCGCGGGCGATGTGGAGCGCCTCGTCGAGCGGTAGCTGCTTCTCCCGGTCGAGCCGCTGGCGCAACGATTCCCCTTCCACGAATGGCATCACGTAGTAGAGGAGCTCGCCGGCGTGTCCCGAGTCGTGGAGCGGGAGGATATGCGGGTGGGCGAGCCCGGCGGCGATCTCGATCTCCCGCAGGAACCGTTCGGCGCCGAGTGCGGCGCCGACCGCCGGGTGGAGCACCTTGAGCGCCACTTTGCGGCGGTGTTTCAGGTCCTCGGCGAGATACACCGTCGCCATGCCACCGCGTCCGATCTCGCGGTCGATCGCGTAGCGGTCGGCGAGTGCAGTCCGAAGCTGGTCCAGGTACTCGGTCACAACGACGGGCCCCAGGTGAAGGTTTTCTAAGGTAACGGTCGGTCGGAGTAGGCGGCTAGGCGGTGAGAATCGATCCTTACGCCCAACCGCCCAACCGCCTGACCGCCTAGCCTTCCCCCGGCACCGCCCGTATGTTCTTCGCGATTCCAGAAACGCAGGAGGTCTCGATGGGTCGCATCGTGCTTGCTGTGGTGGGGCTTGCCGTGATGGCGGGGTGCCAGTACGCCTCGACCGAGATGACCGAGGCCGAACGGGGGGACATCGCCGCCGCGGTCTCGGAAGTCGCCACGCAGAACTGGCGGGCGTGGCTGGCTCAGGAGGACGTCGACGAGGTCTTGAGCGTGAGCTCCGACTGGGCCGGCACGCCGTGGAGCGGTACCAGCTCGCTGGACGCCATGCGCAACGACATGGCGGTTCACTGGGATCGCTGGGACTATGACCAGAACGTCGAGTACGACTGGGACGTGAACGTCCTGGCACCCAACGTCGCCGCCGCCAAGCTGACCACCGACTACGTGCGCACCGACGTGGACGGGATTGTCCAGAACTGGACGGTGAACTGGGCCACGGTCTGGATGCTCGAAGACGGTGAGTGGAAGCTGCTCATGGCGAAGAACCACTGGATCGAGAAGGAGCCGGCGGGCGGGTAGCCGGTGGGCGACCGCGGCCCGACGGCACCGCGGCTGAAACCGGGCACGAGCATGCTCGTAGGGGCACCAACCCCGTAATCGATCCGTGCTCGCACTGACCGTCACCCGCCGCATCCTCACGGAGCTGTGGCACACGCGCCGGAGCCTGATCTTCTGGGCGTTGTTCCCGGCGTTGATGCTGCTGCTCTTCGGCCTGATCTACGCCGGCGACGGCTCCCCGGCCGAGTCGTTCAACTACACGGCGCCGGGCATTCTCATCGGCGCCGCGTTCTTCTTCAGCTGCCTGGGCGGACCCATCGCCGCCATCGTCGCGGAGCGCGAGCGCAACACGCTGAAGCGCCTCTTGCTGTCCCCGCTGTCGGGCACCGCCTACTTCCTGGGGCTCCTGGCCGCGTTTCTGGTCGTCGCCGCCGGCCAGACCGTCATCGTGTACGGCATCGCGTTTGCGTTTGGAGGGTCGTTCCGCGGGTCGCCGACGTTGGGGACGCTCGTCGTGGTGCTGAGCGTGGCCGCCTACGTGGGGTTGGGGTTCGTGTTCGGCTCCCGCTTCACCAAACGCACCGAAGAGGTGAACGGCCCGGTGGCGGCGATCGGGGTCCCCCTTCTGGTCCTGGGGGGAACGTTCTTTCCGTCGTCGATGCTGCCCGACTACCTGTATCGCCTCGCCTATCTCAATCCGATCTTCCACATGAACGAGGCGATGGACGCCGTGTCGGCCATGGGGCTCGGCGCCGGCGCGATCGTCGATCATCTGGTGTTCCTGGTGGCTTTTGCGGGCGCGACGCTCGCGCTCGGCGTCCGGTCCTACCGCGCGATGCTCGAACGCGAGCGGGTGCTGTGATGCCCGCGGTGCTCGGCGTGGACCGCATCAGCAAGGCGTTTGGTGAGCGCCGCGTGCTGTCGGCGCTGAGCTTTGCGATCGACGATGGGCAGATCTACGGACTCGTCGGGCCGAACGGCGCGGGCAAGACCACGCTCATCAACATCGCGTGTTCCGTCATCCCGCCCGATGCGGGAACGGTGAGGCTGAACGGGCACCCCGTCACCGCGAGCGCGCACGCCCGGATGGGCGTGGCCAGCCAGGACGTGGCGCTGTATCGCGACCTCACGAGCGCGCAGAACCTCGAGTTCTTCGCGGCGCTCTATGGGCTGACGGGCGAGCGGCGTGCGCGGCGGGTCGCCCAGTGTCTGGACGACGTCGGGCTCCGGGACCGGGCGGGTACCGTCATCTCGCTGTTGAGCGGCGGCATGCGTCGCCGGCTCCATATCGCGGCCGCGCTGCTGCACCAGCCTGGTCTCTTGATCCTCGATGAGCCGACCGTGGGGCTCGACCGCGAGTCTCGCCACCGCATCTGGAGCGTCGTCCGGAGCGTGGCCGACGCTGGCGGCGCCGTGCTGGTCACGACACACCAGCTCGAGGAGGCGGAAGCGTTGTGCCATCGGATTGGGATTCTCCACCTGGGCCAGTTGGTGGCCGAAGGCTCCATGGCGGAGCTGCGACGGCACGTGGCCGCGGCGGAGCTCGCGATCATCGATGCGGAGGACCTGGGCGCCGTGCGACGCCGGGCCGACGAGTTGGGCCTGACGCACCGACCGGCCCTCGCGGCGCTCGCCGTGTGGCTTCCGGAGCGGCAGTCGCTGGACCGCGTGGCCGCCCTCTTCAGCGGCATCGCGCTCCGGTCCGTCACGCTCAAGCCGGTGGGGCTCGAGGAAGTGGTGGCGGAAATGACGAAGGACGGTAGGTAGGACGGTAGGACGGTAGGTACCGTCTTACCGTCTTACCGTCCTACCGCCTGACTGAGTCGAGAAACCGTCGCGCCACCGCACCTGGCGGCTCACCGTCCCGGTCGACGGCCAGGTTCATGCGGCGCATCGATTCGGCGTCGATCGTGCCCGCCAGCCTGCGGAGTGCCGCGATCACCTCGGGGTGCTCGCGCGAGAGCCGCGGACTGGCGAGGAGTACGGCGTCGTAGGGAGGGATCACCCGGCGGTCATCGTCCAGGACGACGAGGTCCAGCGCCTCGATCCTACCGTCGGTCGAGAACGCACCGATCACGTCCACGTTGCCTTCGGCCGCCGCCTGATACATTAACGACGGATCCATGGAACGACGTTCGGCAAAGCGCAGGCCGTAGACCTGCTCGAGCGCACGCCACTCGGCCCGGGCGAAGAACTCGTAATCGCCACCGATCCTCATGCGGCTGGCGTGGGGAACGAGGTCGGAGATGGATGTCACGTCGAGCCGCGTCGCCAGTGCCCGCGGCATGGCCAGCGCGTAGGTGTTCTCGAATCCGAGGGCACCCACCAGCATGATCCCGTGCTCGTCCCGCACGTATGCCTCCACCTCGGCGAGCACCTGTTCCCGATCGGAGCCGACCGTCTCGCGGCGCATGATCGTGGCCCAGATGGTGCCCGAGTAGTCCACGTAGAGATCGATGTCGTCCGCGCGAAGGGCGTCAAAGGCCACGGTCGAGCCGAGGGAGGGCCTGAGGTCGGAGGGACGTCCGGTTTCCTGGGCGATCTGTTTCGCCAGGATCTCGCTCAGGATGTATTGCTCCGTGAACGTCTTCGCGCCGATGATGACGGGACGCGCGCCGCCGCCCCATACCCGCGCGCCGGTGGCAACGGCAGTGACGAGGCACAGACCGGCGAGCATCGCGAGCGCCGTCCCGATGACCACCCGGCTCTTGCGTCGCAGGCCCACCTCGAGCGCGTGAATGATCCCGTCGAGGGCGAGTGCGAGCGCGGCGGCGGCCATACAGCCCACCAGCACGGCCGTGGCGTTGCGGGTTTGGAGTCCGCTGAAGATGTAGTTGCCGAGACTGGTCGCACCCACCGGCGTGGACAGGGTAGCCATACCCACCACCCACACGGCGGACGTCCGGATGCCGGCGACGACCACCGGCATGGCGAGCGGGAGTTCCACCCGCCACAGTTGCTGGCGGCGTGTCATCCCAACCGCCTGAGCGGCTTCGCGCAGTGCGGAGTCCACGCCCACGAGGCCGGTGACCGTGTTCCGCAGCATGGGGAGCAGGCTGTACAGCGTGAGCCCGATGAACGCCGGCAGGTAGCCGATGCTCTGCACGTGCAGCGCGGCCAGGAGGGGCACCATGATGGCGAGCAGCGCCAGGCTCGGGATGGTCTGAATCACGCTGGCCACGGCCAAGACCCCGCGCTCGAGCCAGCCCACACGTGCCGCGGCAATCCCCACCGGGGCGCTCACCGCGAGCCCCGCCAGGAGCGCAAGCAGGGTGAGCTGCAGGTGGCCCGTGAGATACGCGGGCAGGAGGGCCAGTTGTTCGCTCACGACGTCTCGCTCCCGGCGATGAGCGCCTCCAGAGCGGCGGCGTCGCGCTGCGGCGCGCTCATGAGCTGTGCGACGTAGGCGTCCGCCGGCGATCGCACCAATTCCCGTGGCGACCCCACCTGGACCAGCCACCCGTGATGCAGCACGGCGATCCGACTCCCCAGCAACAGGGCCTCGGTCATGTCGTGCGTCACGAAGATCGCCGTGAGACCGATGTCTCGGCGGATGCGCAAGAACGACGTGCGCAACCGCACGCGGGTCAGGGGATCCAGCGCACCGAACGGTTCGTCGAGCAGCATGACCTCAGCCCCGGCTGCCAGCGCCCGGGCCACCCCGACGCGTTGCTGTTGCCCGCCCGATAGCTCCGACGGAGCGCGGTCGGCCATGGCCGAGGGATCGAGCTCGACCAGCTCGAGCAGCTCGTGGACCCGCCGCTCGATCCTCGCCCGGTCCCACCCGAGCAGCGTGGGGGTCACCGCCACGTTTTCGGCCACCGTCATGTGCGGGAACAGGCCGATCTTCTGAAACACGTAGCCAATGCGGCGCCGCAGCTCGTGGGGCGGAAGGGCGCCGGCGTCTTCGCCATCGATCCGCACGGTGCCCGTCGAGGGCTCGATCAGGCGATTGACCATCTTGAGCGTGGTGGTCTTGCCGCTCCCCGACGCGCCGAGCAGGACCAGGAGCTCGCCGCGCTCCACGGCGAGGCTCACGTCGTCCACGGCCACGACGTCGCCGTACCGCTTGGTCACGTGTCGGAGTTCGATCACGAGCGCTCCACCAGTTCGAGCCGGTGCTGCCGGGCGCCGAGCGTCCGTCTCAAGTTCAACTCCGTGCCCGCGTGGCTCAAGATCGCACAACACGCCGTGCGTGAAACCCTCGCCGCGTCCCTGCGTACGGGTCAGAACACTCGGAACACCACGACCGTTCACCCGCCGAGACGCCTCAATGACCCGACTCACCACGCCGCAACGTCAACGGCCCATACGGCGGCTGTGTGCCATGGTTGTGCTGGCCGCCGCCGTGTCGAGCGCAGGCCTCGACGCGCAGGCGCACCACGTGCCCGCACGCCCCTCGCTCACCCGCCAGCAGATGCAGGAAGACCTGGAGCGCTTCCGCACGGAATTCCTGGCCGTCGACGTGTCCTACTCCGCGGAGGCGCGCTCGCGCGCCGAGGCGCGGCTCAGCGCGCTGGAAGCTCGACTGGCCGAGGTGAGCGCGGCGGAGTTCGAGCTGACGCTGGCGCAGATCGTGGGCCTGGCCGACAACGGGCACACGATCGCCTTCGCCGGGCCGCGGTCTCGGCGGTTCAATCGCGTGCCGATCCGCGTCACCCCGTTCGGCGAGGACTTCCACGTGCTCCGGGCCACCGCCGCGCATGCGGACCTGCTCGGCGCGCGGGTGGTCGCCGTGGGCGGGACGCCAATCGCGGAGATCCTGGACTCGGCGCGCACGCTCGCCGGCGGCACGCCGGGCCGGCGCGATCGCGACGCCAACTACGTGATCGAAAGCCCGGAGCAGATGCACGCCCTGGGCCTGATCGCCGGGGCGGATACGGTGCGCTACGAGTTCGCGACTGCCGATGGCACGCGCGTCGCGCGAGACCTACCCGCGGAACCCGCGAGCAACGATCGTGCACGCGCGAACGCCGATCGCTGGCTCTCCGCCGAGCTGCTGCCAGTCGAGCAGGGGACGTGGCAGGCGTTGCTCGGTGCCGATCAGGTGCCATGGGCGCTGCAGGACATCGACGAGCCGTTTCGCTCCCGCGACGCGCCGGACCTCGACGCGACCGTCGTCCAGTTCCGGCGGAACCACGATGCTCCCGGCCGACCGATTGCCGCGGCGTTGCAGACTCTCTCGGCCGCGATCGAGGCGGCCGGCCGCTCCCATCTCGTGCTGGACATGCGGTTCAACGGCGGGGGCGATCTCAACACCACGCGGCGCTTCATGCAGTCGCTGCCCGGCCTCGTGTCCGGCCGCATCTTCGTGCTCATGAGTCCGTGGACGTTCTCCGCGGCCATCTCCAGCATCGGCTATCTGGAGCAGACCGCACCCGACCGTGTGACGCTCGTGGGTGAGGGGCCGGGCGATCGTCTCGAGTTCTTCGCTGAGGGCGGCATCGTGCAGCTGCCGCACTCGGGTGTCATGCTGCTCACCGCGACGGAACGTCACGACTATCGCACCGGGTGTGAGGGCATGACGGACTGTCACGGGTCGGTGGTGCGGCACCCGATTGCGGTGCCGTCGCTGGCACCGGACATCCCCGCGCCGTGGACGTTCGCGGCCTATGCCGCGGGGCGGGATCCCGGGATGGAGGCGGTGGCGAGGGCCTTGGGCGGTCGGTAGCCCTCGCCGTTCAGCCGCCTACCCGTCTAGGGGAACGTGGCGCAGACGTCCTCGGTCAGCGCCGGTTCGTGCATAGCCGTCCAGGTCACGTCATTGGATACCGACAGGAACTCCACGCTCCACTGGTGGTCGTTGGCTCTAGGATCGCAGACGCCGGCGGTCCCCCCACCAAAGTTGGAGTCGATCCAATAGTGGACTTCGTAGGTGACGCCGTCTTGCAGCACGGCGGTGCGGGCGAAGGAGAAGCTCGGATCTTGAGCGGCCGACACCGTGCCGGTCGCTTGGGACACCACCGACCCGTCGGACGCGCGCACGAGGGCGATGGCGATGTTCTGACCACCGTGCGCCCCCTGGAAGCTCGCGTCCAGGTTGAACGTCAGATCATAGGGTCCGGTGCCAACGATCTCATCCTCGTTGCACGCCGCGCCAACGACGAACGCGAGCATGAGCACCACGAGTGCTGACGACGGACTGCTCGACAGCATGCGATTACGGAGACTGCGCAACATAAGCAGGTCCTTTCCACGACGGCATTGGGTGGCCACGCAGCACTCGGTGTCGTCGTGCGGGAGGTTTGCCCTTCGACGGGATGTCGCATGGATGGTCCGCAGTGCCTACCCCATTGCCGCAACACCATCGCCGACGCCGGACCGCCGCTCAATCGTACGCGTGTCGGCGAGGGTCACGGGAAAGAGACGGGGAAGTCGACGTTGGACGTTCCATGCGTGCGTGGCACCCGAACCATACCAAGCACGCGCACAAAGAGGTAGCCGTGCACGCGTGTGAACATCGTGACAAAGTCACGGACGGAAAGCGGGAAAGTTCAGGGCAACGGCAATCACTCGCCGGACTCGTGCCCAGGTCTGCACCGCCCACACCTCGCTCTACGGTGGTGGCCGTACGATGTATCCACCCGTCAACACGGTGCCAAGCCGAACCGCGACCGACAGCCCCGAACGCCGCGTGACGCTCGGGGCTAGGGTGACAATTCCCTTCCGGGCCTTTGCCACGGTACAACGCCCACGGGGACGACTACTTGGCCCACACGCGGAAGGCATAGTCGTAGGGTGGGTTGTGGCCGCCCACATCCGCCGTAAAGTTGGGGACGCCTTCGACCAGCTGGCCCCCCGACCACGATCGATACGCGACCGTCGACCCCTGATAGTCCCAGAACACGCTCACTCGGTTGTAATCCGCCTGCATGTGCAGCGCGAGGAAGTAGGTGTCGCCCTCCGGTAGGGCAATCTCCTGCCCGAAATCGAAGTCCACCGTGAACTCCCTATTCCCGAAGGAATCCTCGACGATGTTCCTCGGTACGACGTTCACCCCTGTCCCTGACGCTATCAGATTGGACGGCATGCTACCGGCAGGGCGGTCGAACAGCCACCACTCAACCGTCCCGTCCCACCGCCGGTTCTCACTGGCAGGACCGTCGCTCACGTCCACCGAGGCGCCGGTGACGGTCGCTGCGATGGGGAGTGAGAAGTCATCCGCCGCGATGAGGTGGCCGACCGCAGAGCCTCCCGAGTGTGTGCTGGCGCCGTTGTCGTACGCCACCACCGGTACACCGGAAGCCAGCAGAGCCCGTGCAAGCTGGATCCTACGAAACGTGAGTCCGCTCCCGTTGTGATCGGAGACGTATCTGCCTGTCGTCTTCAAGAGATCCAGGGTCGCTTCTAAGCTGAGAGCGGGTAGCGCAGCGCGGAGGATGGCCCAAGCCCCGGCTACAATTGGTGCCGCGAGAGACGTTCCGCACCCTCCATCCCCGCAGGCAGGAGCAAGAAGGTCGAGATTTGGCCCCCTAGTCGATCCCTTCCCATCAGTCCAAATCCCCGATCCATCTGAGCCACCGACACTGACTACGAGTGGAGAGCACGCAGGGTGGCTAATTCCATAGAATGCGTCATTGTCCGTTTGCCAAACACCATCGTTACCCGCGGCGGCTATCGGCATGATTCCGGCTTCGCGCAACCGTAGAAACTCAGGATCATTCCCCCCTGGGCAGTCCGCGGTTGCAAACGGGCCTGCGGGCTGAGGACCGTCCGCATCACTCCCAAAGCTCATATTGACCGCGACGATGTTGTATTCATCGTGATGGTCTAGGACCCACTGAAGTGCTTCGGCGACCTCATTGTCCCCGATCGCCCTGTCAAAACCGACATCCCAGCCGATAACATCCGCTCCGGGAGCGGTGAGGGCGACCCTCATTGCGACATATGTTGCATGGTTGTCCAGGTGTGGATCTCCCCAGTAAGGATTCTCCTCCGCGACCACACGACAACTCGCGGGAGTGCCCACAGCCGTACACCCCCCAAAGGCCTGAACACTGAGATCAATGATCCCGTGGTTCGGCAATGCACCACCAGTAAAGCCAATCTCCCTACCCCCGTCGTCCAAAATCGCTACTGCGGTTCCTGCCCCGGTGTAACCGGAGAGTTCAACCAGATTCTGCCCTGTGATTACCTGCCACGGCTCAACGAGTAGGTAGTATTTCTTGTTTTCGTGGACATACGCGGTGTTGCTTGACTGTACCAGCGAAGCCAGGGTCGCTGCGTCAGAAATCCGTACGAATACCTTGGCCAGAGTAGGCCGATAGTCCGTCAGGACTTCGACCCCGGAAAGGTCAGGTAAGGGGATCTGATCATCGACAACATTGACCAGTGCCTCGACCGGCTCGATGACGTCTTGTGAAGTGAAGTGCTCCAGCAAGACCGGGGAGATCTTTGCCCTCTCCTGTGGAGTCAGTTCACCTATCGGGTCATAGCCTTGCTCGATTCGGAACTTGATCGGCAGGGTCCGGCCATCCTTCAACCCGAACGTCTCACCCGTCGTCATGCTCTTTGCTTCACGTCCGCTCTCCGCAATCACCACGTCGGCGTACCCCAAATCCGTTTCGGCCACCGAAACCGTGATGCGGTACGTCTGATTCGTGATCAGCGGGAATTCATTGGTGTGCCAGTTCACGATGTAGTGGTCATCGGCGACGCGCACCGTCTCCGATCCCGCTCCCGTCGTCATGGTGAACGTGGCGATGCCGGTTCCGCAGGCTGTTCCGTCCCACGGGCAGATGTCCACCACGGGACTGCGCGTCCCGTCGAAGGTGCCAGTATAAGTGGGCGCGGGTACCAACGGAGGCAGAAAGTAGAAGTGGGCGTTGCCGCCGTGCGCGCCATCTGAGATGTCGGAGTGTGGCGGGCCGGTTGGATCGGGCTGGTCCTGACAGGCGGCAAGCACGAGGGTTGCCAACGAGAGAAGTGCAACACGGCGCGGGCGCATATGACACCTCCGCCAGCAGTCGGTAAGGTGGCCTCGGGCGGTCCCGTCGTCGTCGGGCGTCTGGGAGGAAAGGCGTCAGGCAGGCGGCAGGCCGTGGCGGGCAACCGATAGAACTTCTTTCAGTTGTGCTGGCCACGTTGCGGCTTCTGCAACGGGATCGCAAGAGTCGCAGAGTTGCCACAATCGAACTACAATGGTCGGGTATGCCTCTCACGCCTTGAGAATGTGCTGTGTCGTCGTTGACACCGCCTTGACAATCTCGCTCTACGGTTGCGGGGAGGGGGTCCTGCGTGGAAACGTCGTGTAGCTGGCGCGTGCGTTGCTCGCTCTGAACACCTCGTCAGCCCATCGTACCAGATCACCTCATCGTCGTTGCACGCCTGCCGTCTCTCCTTTGAGTGCTGCGATCGCTCGCCGAGCGCGATCCACGACGTCCTGCACCGATGCGTCTCCCTCGCTCAACGCATCGATGAACTTCTCGTACATCTCGATCGCCTTGCCGCGGTCGCCGAGTTCTCGATAGAGCGCGCCCCGTTGGGCCCAGGAGCGGACGACAACTTCAGCGCCGTACTGCCGCGTGAAACGCGTCCTTTCGAACATCGCGTACACGTCGACGGCGTCGGCGATGCGCCCGAGCCGTTCCAGGAGGGTGGCCCAGGCCCACGCGGCCACCGCATCCTCGTAGGTCCACGCGGCCGGATCCGCCGTGCGTGGGTCGAAATGCTCTCGCAACAGTCGGCGGGCGCTGCCCGAATCGCCTCGGGCAAGGGCGAGGAGGGCGCGGGCATCGGGACGCGTGCCCTCGAGGAGGTGCCCCACATAATGGGCGAGCAACGTCGTGTCACCGCTTTGCACGTAGAGCGGCAGGGAACTCTCGAAGTCTGCACGCGCGAACACCCCGTACGCCGCCGTGTCACGCAGCGCTTGCTGGGCGATCTCGCTGACCTGCCATGCACGGCCGCTCACGAGCGCGCTGTCGGTCGTGTAGGGAGACAGGGTGAACCAGAGGCCGACTATGCTGTCATACGCTGACCGGGGCAGCGTGACCGCCACACCACCTGGGGTTTCTCCCACCGGGATGTCAGCGGAGGCGAATGCATCCCAAACCAGCATCCCGGCTCGGCGCGCGTCCGCCGTGCGACCTGCCGTCGCGAGAATCTCCGCGGCCTGACCGATTCCCCCGAACTCCTCCGCGTGCGTGAGCCCAGTCACGGCCTCGCTCGCCCGCGCGCCCGCTTCGCGATAGCGCCGCTGGCCGTACAGGGCCTGCGCCCCCAGCACCGCTGCACGACGCGGATGCCCCAGCGTGCGGAGCACGGCAGCCTGGTTCTCGGCCTCGGGGTATCGTTCCTGCTCTAACAGCGCATTCCCGAGGATCTCTCGCGCTCGCACCGCGTTGGGCACCTGCTCCACCCAGGCATAGCCGACGGCGAGCTGTTGGGCGGCGGCCTCGTTCCGCAACCGATCGACCTCGGCGGTGCCCAGGAGGGTCCGCAGGTCGTCTGGCATTCCATAGACGGTCGAGTCTGGCAGGCAAACGAAACGCGCCGACGGGCTTGCGCATCCGCCCCAGGTCTGCGTCAGGTGGAAGTAGACCAGGACATAGTTCGAGTCGAGCGCCAGCGTCCGCTCGAAGGCGCGAAGCGCCTGGCCCCAGTCGCCCAGCGTATCGCTGCGCGGGACCACCGTCGACCCATGGTGGTAGTGCGCCTCCCCCAGCTGGTACCATGCCTCCACATCCGACGAATCCCGCGCCACCAGTTGCTCGGCAATGCCGCGTGCTCGGCGCAAATCGCCATTGGCGAACGCGACGTGGTACTGCACCAGTGAGCGCAGTCGCGGAGGAAGACGCTCGCTGTGGCGCTCGGCTTCGATGGCGTAGAGACGCGCCCTTTCCT
Source organism: Gemmatimonadales bacterium (assembly GCA_041602035.1). Classification (GTDB taxonomy): domain Bacteria; phylum Gemmatimonadota; class Gemmatimonadetes; order Gemmatimonadales; family GWC2-71-9; genus JAOTVV01. Next base: position 25,003 of record JBFIHA010000036.1, read on the forward strand.
CGTCACCGAAGTCCTTCCAGCCTTCCGCGTTGCGCAGCTGGATGTAGGCCAGCGCAAACGTGGTGTCGAGATGGACGGCGCGCAGCAGGTTCTGTTCGGCAGAGTCGAGGGCGAGGCGTTGGATCTGCGCGGCACCCTCGAGATAGGCGCGATACGCCTCGACCGACGTGGTGGTCTGCGCAATCACGCCGGGCCGCTCCCCGGGCGGCGCACCACTGATGCGAAGGATGCGACCGGCGAGCGAATCGAACAGGGGGCGGGGATCGGCGTCCAAAGAGGCCCGGACGACCTCCGTCATGAGACGGTCCCCGGACGCGACGTCGTGGACCTTGGCCTCGACGGCCAATTCGGCGGCATCGCGCCGGATGTCGCCGATCACGAGCGTCCCCACGTGCGCGTCACGGGCCATCGCCTGTGCCGCGTCGAAATCGATCGCCGCCGCGTCCGTCACGTCGCGGCGACGCATGAGCGAGCTGGTGCGCTCGTCGTCAAAGACGCGCAGGTCCTCCCATTGGGAAAGCGACAATCCCAGGAGATTCATCGAGGCTTCCTGCAGCCAATCGTGCGCCTGGTCCCCGGTACGGTTTTCGAACGGAAATACGATGAGGCTCCTTCGCGGGTCCCCCTCGACGCTCCACCCTCGTGGCCACAGGAGCACCGCGGCGATCGCCGCCGCAGCCGCGACGCCGCCGATTGCCACCCAGCGTCTCCGTCCGGGCGCGACTGCCGGTGTCACGCCACTCGTCACGGCCACCGCATCGCGGAACTCGGCTGCTGACTGCAACCGCTCGCGGGGGTTCTTGGCCAAGGCCTTAGCGATGGTTGTGGCGATCTCGGGCGGTGTCTCCTGGCGCAGCTCCTGGACCGGTCGAGGCGTCTCGGTGAGATGGGCGGCGAGCACCGCCTGGATACTCGGTCCGGTGAACGGCTGCTGGCCGGTCAGCATCTCGTAGCCGACCACGGCCACAGAGTAGACGTCCGCCCGCGCGTCGATGTGGTGCTCGCCGGCAGCCTGCTCGGGCGACATGTAGCCAGGCGTTCCCACCGACATGCCGGTCTGCGTGAGCCGCTCTCCACTCTGAGCCTCGGCCACGGCGCGCGCCACGCCGAAGTCGGTCAAGACGGCGTGACCGTGTTCCAGGAGGATGTTCTCCGGTTTGATGTCTCGATGCACGACGCCCTGGGCATGGGCGTACGCCAGCGCGTCCGACACCTCGGCCAGGATCTTCCGAACGTCATCGACGGGCAGCCGACCGTGCGCGGTGAGACGGTGCCGCAGGGATTCGCCTGCCACGTACGGCATGACGTAGTAGATCAGGTCATCTTGTGCACCGGCGGTGAGCACCGGCAGGATGTTGGGGTGCTGCAAATGCGCGGCGAGCTCGATCTCCTGTTTGAACCGGGCCGCCGAGACCTCGCTGGTCATCTCCGGTGGTAAGAGCTTGATGACCACCTGTCGGTTGAGCGACGCCTCGGTGGCGAGAAACAGGCGCGACATCCCGCCGCCACCGATTTCGCGTTCGAGGCGGTAGGAATCGCCGAGGGCGCTCTGGAGACGGTCGTGGAGTTCCGGCATGGGAACGGGACCCCGCTAACGGATGCCGCGCACCGCCCCGGACGCTGCGCTCCAGCGTGACATGCCTGCGCTGACAGCGAGCCTCGATCGGCGCATGTTCGCTGAAACCTGCTGCGTCCGCAGCAAGCGCTTCATTCCATCGTCACCGACGCGACTAGGGTGACTGCGTCCTTGCCAGCACCACCCAGGTGTCACCACGCACCATCTCGCGGGACTCATCGATCGCCTGGCTGATCGCATCGAGCTCACGATCCGGGTGTACCGCCTGGAGGGTCTGAGTCCATGGTACGGGACCAAGCGTGTTGAACGCATCGACGGTCGCGTAGTTGTAGGGGATCGACGTCCCACCGGGGGCCATCAGCTGCCACACCGACCAGCTGGCCCGGTGGCCGCCGTCCACGAGCGCTTGGTTGACGGGCTTCGCCACCTCGCTCTCCATGGCCACGTAGTCCGCGCCATTCTCGGCGTACATGAGGTTCACGGTGATGTAGTCGGCAGGCTGGGGTGCCAAGCCGTCAACGTACGCCCAGAGCTCAGTGCGCACCATCACGCGCGACGCGGCGGTTCGCGCCCATGCCTCCTCCCAGCTCTTGCCGGGATGGACCGCGGCGAACACCTCACTGATGGGTGTGTCGTCGTTGAGCTGCGCTTCACCCAGGTGGTTGTTCACCGTGTAGTAGTCACACTCGGATCGATCCCCGTAGAGGACCCAGTACAGCGTCCAGGCGCTCTTCTTGCCCTGATTCACCAGCTCCTGGTGCATCGGTTGCCAGATCTCGGTTTCCACGTCGGCATAATCCGGCGATGTCGCCTTCATGCAGGTGACCACCGCATACATCGTCGCCTGCTCGCCCGCCTGCGCCACGGACGCCTGGGGCACGGCCAGCGCCAGGAGCGCTCCTGCGCAGATCGTGCTGAGAGTGGGGTTTATGAACATGCGGACACCCTCCGCGGCTGGAGATCTCATCCATGGACGGCTCTTAATGGCGAGTGTACCACTCGGGTTTCAACCCGTCAAGCAATCCGCCTCCCAGGTTGATCTCGCAGGGCTCCGACTCGATGTCTCCGCACCAATCCCAAGCATGGCACTTGGGATGTTCTCCTGCCGCAACGCTGCGAACAGTCGGTGTGCCAAAGGTGAAGCACGCCGAGTGCGTGCCCTGCGGTATGACGCAACGTCTTGTCGGCACTCTTCTTGCCGATTCCGGCTCACCGCAGTGCTCGTTCCCACCGCGTTCCTCCCGGCGCGCCTTCGCGACGAAGGTTTTGCTGAGAGGAGTCGAGTCATGCTTCGTGGTCTGCTGTTGCTCACGATTGCGCTCATCGTGTCGAGCTGCTCGTCCGATCGGACCGAGCCCGTGACCGCGCCACAGTTCGCCATCTTGGGCGTGGGCCCGGAAACGCAGGTGACGACGGACCCGGCCGATCAATTCGACCCGGAGATCTCCGGATCGCTGGTGGTGTACTCCGACCGTCGTGCCGCCAGCGCCGATATCTGGGTGCACGACGTGGTGACCGGTGTGGCAGCGCCGATTCCCAACGCGGGCGAAGGGGATCAGCTGCTGGGCGACGTGTCGGGCACCCTCGTGGTATTCAACGATTACAGCACCGGGAATGCGAACATCTGGGTCTGCGAGTGGACCGGCACCACGTGTCCGGGGAAGGGGCTGTCGCCGCATCCGGCGAACCAGCGCCGTCCAGCCGTGTTCGACTCGCTCATCGTGTACGAGGACGACCGCAACGGGAATTACGACATCTATTTGTGGGACCTGCGCACCAACACGGAGGTGCAGATCACCACACATGCCAGCCACCAGAGGAAGCCCGAGATATTCGGCACGCGCGTGGTGTGGGAGGATGTCCGCGCGGAAAACGCGGACGTCTACACCTGCGAGTGGAACGGGACGTCGTGTGTCGACGAACGGCCGGTGACCAACCACTCGGCCCAAGACATGGATCCCGAGATCTTCGGTGACTGGGTCGTGTTCGGCTCCAACCGTGCCAGCGTCGGCGACATCTACGCCGTGAACCTGGCGGCGGACGACTGGACGCCGATCGCGCTGACGTCGGGAGCCGACTACGAGCGCAACCCCGGGGTGTCGGGAACGTACGTGGCGTACGAATCCTACGCGACCGGTGACGCGGGTATCCACCTTCACGACCTCGCCACGGGTACCAGCTGGGTGCTGACCACCGACCCGGCCGAACAGTACCTCCACGCGATCTCCGGCACCCGCGTGGTGTACACCGACAACCGGAACGACAACCTCGACATCTACATGGTGGAGCTCACCGAAGGCGACGTGCCCGCCATCGACGACATCCATGAGGTCGTCGACGGCTTCGTGGCCGACGGCTCGATCTCCAACTATGGCATCGGCAATGCCCTGCACGCGTTCCTGGATCAGATCGCCGATGCGATCGCCGGCGGGGACCATGCTGCCGCCTGTAGCCGCCTGGCGCATTTCATCGAGTTCGTCGCCAAGAAGGCGGGAAAGCAGATCGACACCGCGGCGGCGGACGAGTTGATCGCCCTCGCCCAGGGGCTGGTCGCCGCGTACTGCAGCGAGTGAACAGGCGGTTAGGATCGATCCTATCCGCCTAACCGCTCAACCGCCTAACCGCCCAAGGAACCGCCGCCACCGCCGGGGTATGGTCATGTGGTGGGGTGCCTACTCATCCCGCCAGGAGGACACCATGCGACCGTGGCTCAAAGCATCCATCGGGCTGCTCGCACTCGGCTGTGTCACCACGTCGGTCCAGCACCTCGATCAGGCGGCCCGCCCGGCGCGGTCCGCCGATGCGGTGGCGGTGCTGCACGAACAGCCGGACCAGCCGTTCACCGTGATCGCCGTCATCGAGGCGACCGGCCACACGATGTTCGACGGCTTCGACGATCTCCGACGCGAATTGGTCGCCCAAGCTGCCCAAGTCGGCGGCGACGCCGTGATCGTGGGACCGGCGTCCACCGACAGGGAGTTCATCCTGACCGGCACCGCGATGATCGCATCCGACACGCGGCGACTCGAGGGCACGGTGATCGTCTACGATCCCGCTCGCGGGGAGTGACGCTCGCCAGTCACCCGACGTCGTCCGGCGCACCGGGAAGCGCGGCGAAACCGCAGGCAGAAGCCCGGCGTAGGGTCGACAACGTCAACTGCATCGGTGACCCGGGAGGATACGATGACGGGTAGCGCGCGGAACGGTCTCCACGCCGGACTCCTCATGACGCTCGCCATGGTCGCGGGCGTTCAGCTCGCCCACGCCCAACGGCCCGACCTCATGAACGCCATCGATCACCGCCTCCAGGAAGTGCACGACGAGCTCATCGCCGTGCGGCGCGACCTGCACCGACACCCCGAACTGTCGGGCCAGGAGGAACGCACCGCGGGCATCGTCGCAGCTCGGCTGCGCACTCTGGGTCTGGAAGTCCGGACGGGGGTCGGCGGTCACGGCGTCGTCGGTGTCCTGCGCGGCGACCGGACGGGTCCGGTGGTTGCCTACCGCGCGGACATGGACGCGGTCCGCAGCGCCGCGCCCGATCCCGTGCCCTTCGCATCCGAGACGCCGGGCGTCCGCCACATTTGCGGCCACGACGTGCACACGACCGTGGCCCTGGGGGTCGCCGAGGCGCTCACGGAGGTCCGGGCAGAACTGCCCGGGACGGTCGTGTTCATCTTCCAGCCCGCCGAGGAGAACACGCAGGGTGC
>JBFIHA010000037.1:0-30231 GCA_041602035.1 Gemmatimonadales bacterium
GAAGAGCGTCTTGCCGGGATGTCGCTGCTGCAGCGCCCAGCGTCCGTCCTTGCGGCGTTTGCGTTCCACCACTGCGATCGGATCCTCGAGACGCGCGTCGTACGGCGCACCGCTCGCCCGGAAGCAATCCAAGGTGCGGAGCACGTCGTGGTGCCACCGCGGGGGAAACGAGAACCGCGTGAACGCGGCGTTGACGACCTCGCCGGTCCGGTGGGATCGGTACAGCCGATGGGCCAGGAAGAACTCCCGCCCGCGCGCCGCGGCCGCGCCTGTCTCGGCAGCCCGTGGCCCACGCGCGTCGGCGTACTCCTGTAGACCCTCGAGCACGTTGATCGTCGTGTGGAAGGAGCTGTGGACGGCTCCCCGGTCCCGTTGGCAGTTCCACCCGCCGTCCTTCATCTGCTCGGCCAGCAGGTAGTCCACGAGACGCTCCCGGCGGGGATCGTCGACGCGGAACCAGGAGAGCAGCGCCAGCACCATGCCGGTGAGGCACGTCTCGCCCTGCTTGTGCGTGACCGCGGCGTAGATCCCGCCGTCGCCGCACAGTCCCTCGTCGAGGAACAGCTTGCACGATACAGCCGCGCGTGGGTCGTCGGGCGGAAGTCCCAGTCGCCGCAGCAGCACCATCGAGTACGTGGTGGAGATCCACTTCCGCCCGTAGTAGCGGGGCGTCCAGCGACCCGCCTCGTCCCGGTGGGCGAGCAACCGCGCGCCCCAGCCGTGTTCGGCCACCCGCGCGCGCTCCGCCTGCCAAGTCGCCCGCGGGGCGCCGAGCAGGTCCCGCATCACTTGCCAGCGGACGGATGGATCACCCGCCAGCAGCCACGAGACGACCCGGTCCTCGGCGCGGCTGCCGATCATCACGACGTCACGTGACCGCGCGGCACGCGGCAGCAGCGCTCGTCGCGCGCGCAGCATGGTGCACCGGTCTCCACGGCCAGGGCGCACCGTGACCCGACTCTCGAGCCGCTCGATTCGACCCCACCGTGTGGGTGTCCGCGTTGCGCTTCGTTTCTCCTGCGTGATCGAGAGCCACTGTGCCCTCACGCTCTGTGCTCGTCGACCCCCGCACCGCTTCACACGCGTCCGGACGCTAGGCTGGAAGCGGTTGGCCTCGCGTGAGGAGCCACCCCACCAGGAGGCCGAACAGGAAGTTCGATGACGCCGTCTCCACCAGGTGGGTCATGCGCACGGCGTCGGGCATGTACGGATTCGGGAGGAGCAGTTGGGCGGTCATCAGGACGGCAAACACCAGTCCAACCGCCACCGCCGTCTCCTGCCACCCTCCCCGCATCATCCGAACGATCGGCACGGCGATGGCAATCCACAGCAGCCCCCGCAATACCTGGAAAGGGATCATCCATGGTGTGTCACGCGCGACGGTCCCCATGTGGACCAGGAAGCCGCCCTCATCCACACCCCCGTAGTACTCCCGCAGCGTCGGATCCTGCCAGGCGATGAAATAGCCGAAGGTGAAATACAGCACGACATAGGCGGCGGCGAGTACCGCGAGCTTCCAGGCCCAGGCGCCAGGCGGCATGACCACGCGCGTATTGATCTCTGCGCTCGCGACATTCTCCTTCCTCTTCCCCAGGATCAGCACGGCCACCACCGCGAACGGGGCGGCGATCAGAACGCCCATGAGGAAGATCCGCGGCAGCATCCCCGGTGGCAGCGTCGTGATGAAGACGGCAGACTCGATCTGCGACATGAAGGTCATCGCGCCATAGAAGACGAAGAAGACTGTCGCGATGAGCTTCCAACCGCCCCACCGGGAGCGCAGAATGACGTGTGTCAGGACGATGGTGTTGAGCAGGCATACTGCCAGGAGAGGCAGCGCGACTGCGCCGGACTGCTCGGCTGGCTCCGCGCCGCTCGGTTGACCGAGAACGAGGCTTCCGACGGCAAAGCAGACGAACATCACGATCGTCAGTGCGAGCACGCGGAGACCGATGGAAAACGCGCGGGTCACGGTCGCTCCGGCTACGGGCTACACGCCGAACTGCCGCAGGTGGTGATCCGTGTGGCGGTACGCCCAGCGGTACCAGTCCTCCGCGCTCATCGCGCCGAACGCGAAGTGTGCTGCCGGGAGCGCCTCGGGCGGCGCGGCCGCTACCGCCCGGAGCCCCGCGATGGCCCGCGCGCGGTCCTGCTCGAAGTCCGTGGGCTTGGTGCCGTCCCGCCGAGGGTCGACCTGCGGCAGTGTCGTGAGCCCGCGCGGCACGGGCAGTGGGGAATACAACGCGATCCACCTGACCAGGGACCGCCGCGGACCCGGTTTGCCACCGGGACGAGCGAGCACGCTCGTGGTGGCGTCACCCAGATGGCACAGCATCTCCCCGGGCTCGAGCGTTCCCCAACGGCGGATGGCGTCGGGCCGGAGCGCCAGGAGCCGCCGCACGAGGTCGGCGAGCGCGGCGGGATCGGCCACGGTTCGCGACGGCATGGATCAGCTCCCTTCATGTTCGCAGACCCGGGGTCCCGATGGCGCCGCGAATCCAGCGCACGGTGTCGGGGATCGGCAGCTGGAAGATACGCCGGCACGAGGGGAGCGGGGAGATGGTGCAAGAGGGCGGGAAGACCGCGTGGTCTCCCCGCCCTCGGGATGGTCGTCGTTGGACCCCGACGCGCACCGTGGTGATTACTGTGCACCGCCGCGGGCCGCCAATCCCTGGCGGTGATTCACGTACTGCACGAGCGCGTCGATCTCGGCTGGCGAGAGCGCCAGGTTCGGCATGGGAGCGTCGGAGGCGACGGTACTACGCACGCTGGTCGGATCGGCCAGCTTCTTTGCCAGCCAGTCAGCCGGGAATGCTCGGCCTCCAAGCGCGGGGCCCACCGACACGACATGCCAGTCGGCGAACGCCCGGTCGTCCTGCTTGGCGGCGACGCACGCCAGCCCGATCGCTGCAGCGGCGAGTGCCGCATGCCGGGGTGGGCGCAACGCCCTGACGCCTTGCGTCACGGCCCGGGTGGATTGGGACCGCCGAGCCATGGACTTCTCTCCCACGGTCGGAATCCGGACGTGCATCAGCGTTCGGGGCGGAGCCGGGTGATCGTGCTCCAATACCGTCGCGTGTACGGCATGACCACCGGCTGCCCATCCCGACCGACCACGCGCACCTCACCCGTGAGGTCGGCCGAACGCTCCCGCGCCACCAGGCTCCGGGTGGCGACGTCCACGATGGCGAAGCCGCGCTCCTCCCCTTGGAGGTGGATGTGAACCGTCGTCTCTCCGTCGTCGAGATGCTCGGACGACTCCCGTGTCAGGTCCCGTCGCACGCTCACGACTATCGCCGCTGCACCATCGACGATCGTGTCACGCTCCACGCGGAAGTGGCGCACCCCCGGTGGGCTCGGCAGGTCGAATCCGAACACGGTGTCGGACCACACGCTGCCCACGGTGAGTTCACCACCGGGAACGGAGATCCAGAAGTCCTGGAACTGCTGCCGCAGATCCGTGATGGCCGCCATCGGCGGCGGGATGTTGGGGGGCGCGACCGTCTCGACCAACCCGGGGTTCGCTGCCCGGAGCGTGAACGGCGACTCCAGCACGGAGTCCGTGGCCGGTTCTTGCACACCGTCCGGGCTCTCGTGTCGCAGTCGCAGACGCTCGTACCAGGCCCGCAGCATATCGTTCGGCCACCGCCCGACCACGATCACCGCGTCGTGCTCCGTGCGATAGCGCAGCCTCCCGCGCGGGCTCTCGACGATCTCGTTGCCGTACGTCGTTTCGCGATACCGAACGGTATCGCGCGGCACGTGCGCGGCCGAGTCCAGCCCCGCGGGGCAGCGAACGATAGGAAGTGTACACCCGCCCGGAGACCAATCGGTTCGATGCCAGCAGTAGACGTCGGGTGACAGGAGGACGAGATCCCACACGACCAGCTCACCCGCGTCGGTCCGGCGGGATTCGCCGTGGAGGAACCCGCGGATGGTGCTGTCGGTGACCGCCTGAATGTCGTACCGGGCCTCGCGATCCAGCGCGCTGTCGGCGCCGGCGAACGGCACCCGAAACGTGAGCAGCATCTCCGACCGGTTGGGGAACTGGACCGTGTGGGGATTGTCGGAACAGGCACCAGTGCGATACGCCCAATCCCACGCACCGCGTGCGGCCGCGAACACGCCGGGTTCGGGGACTGATCCTGCGGGGGTGCCCCCGGCACATCCCGTGGCCAGGACGAGCGCGGCCACCAAGACGTTTTGCGGGGCTGAGGGCCGAGCAGCTGACCGTGGTTGGTGGTGCCGGAGGCTCAGTGCAGACATGATCCGCCCTCCATGATGAGGCCGAAGCGTGCCATCGCGAACCGGTGATGGCGTCAGGTGCTCGTCACCGATCCGACCACACCGCCAGCTCGTTACCGCTGGGATCGGCGAAGTGGAACCGTCGTCCGCCCGGAAACTCGAAGATCTCGCGCACGATGCGGCCGCCGTGTTCCGTGACCTTGGCTTGCGTCGCCTCCAGGTCCACAGCGTACAGCACCACGAGCGGACCGCCCGCCGGTACCTGGGGCGCCAGGGCGAAGCCGCCCGCCAGCCGCCCGTCCTCAAAGCTCGTGTACTCCGGCCCGTAGTCAGTGAACGTCCACCCGAAGACGGCGGCGTAGAACGTCTTGGTGGCCTCGATGTCCGTGGCCAGGAACTCGATGTAGTCGATTCGGCGATCGTGTTGGGCTTGGCTCATGCGCGCGTCCTCCGCTTCGGGTGCGGCGCCCTCGTCCGTGGCGGCTTCTGGTGCATCACCGAGGCGCCCGCAGGCCAGCACGGTGAGCAGGAGACAACCGGCCGTGATCGCTTTCGTCATATCACACCGTGCCAGGGACTCGGTGAAGGTGGTTGATCTACGGCCTCGTCAGTCGCGCCACCGTGGCACTGTCGGTCGTGAAGATGAGGATCACGCCCCGGTCGGCGTCCAAGCCGTACTGCTCCCGGGCAACGTGTCCCTTGATCACCTCGATGCGGGTGATCGTGGCCGGGTCCAGGTCGTCGAGCGTGGTGCCGGCCGGGAGCGGAGCGTCGTTGAGAAACACCAGCGGTCCGTCCGGCAGGCCCGCGAACGCCGGCCGTGCGTCACGAAACGCCTGTTGCGCCTCGGGTCCGGTGAGGGACTTGCTCTCGCAGGCGGCGACGAGCAGGGCGAGGGAGGCGAGCAACGCAAACGTGGCACGGGGCATGAGTCCTCCTCGGGTGAGCGGCTTCCACCATAGTTTCACCCGATCGGCCTCGGCGCCAGGGTGCCTAGTGTCCTCGCCAGTCCCGGAACGCCTGCTCCTTGCGTCGCTCCTCGGCCCCGACCGCCTGCCGGCGCCATCGCGCTTCCCACGTCCGCCGGCGCGCCAGAATCACGCCCACACCGATCGGCCCTAGCGCGGCACCGAGCAGGGAACCCGGTGCCGGCCCGGTCGTCGCGGCTCAGCAGGCCCGGGTCCACGACGCCGCACGCGAGAAGGGTGACGAGCGCAATGAGGAGTGCGAGAGGCATCGGTCGTCCGGCAACCCCAGGTAACCGTTGGGCACGAACTGCGGGTCAGTGGCCCACCGATCTGACTCATTATGTTCCGCGGTCCTCGGTGGCAGGAGACCCCGTGGGGTACCCCCGCGACTGCTGCGCCCCCCCGCGCCGGGGGGCCCGCGACCGGATGCCGGTGGAACGGAAGCTGGCCCCAATGGGATCCCGACTGGCTCGCACTTACCGTATCCCACCGGGATTCGAGCTCCAACACGCTTTCCGCGCTGAACGGCTCCCATCCACTGCTTTCTGGAACCCGTCGTCCCGTAACCAGAGAGCGTTGCCATCCGGGGATCATTCAAACCAATGGTCGCGGCCTCAGGAGCCGCCACGACGTCCACTGCGGGGGAGCGCTCGTAGCTGTCGCTAGAACCGATGCGTGTACGAGACCTTGACCGTGCCGGTCCGCTGCCTGGTCACGAATCGGGAATCCTCCTCCAGCCAGTTGTGGTTGTACACGAGATAGAGATCGGATCCCGGGGTGATGATCCATCGAAGCCGGCTGTTCACGCCGAGCAGGTTGCTCAGGTTGTCGTATTGCGCGATCGCCGAGAACAGCAGCCACGTGGTGAAGTCGAGCGTCCCCTGGAATCGGACCAGATCCGTCGAGAAGGCGCCTTCCTGGAGATCCACGCTGGTGTGAACGTACTCGGGAGCGAGTTCGACTCCGGCCAGGGGGCGCAGCGTCAGCTGCAGCCGATACTCGGTCCGCCTACCCGACCAGAACCCACCGGTCTCGACGGCGACCGCGGCTGATGCTCTTCGGAACGGAGCCGTTTCCACGCCGGCGTTGATCCACCAGTTACGGTAGTCGCCGATGGGTATGATGATCGATCCGTCGCCCTTGATGTCGAACGGCTCGTCCAATCGCTCGAAGCCCCGTGAGATGTCGAGTGCGACCTGGTCGCCCGACATGAAACGAATTGCGAATGGGGTGAGACGCAGCTCCTGCGTGAGCAGCCGAAAGTCGAGATCGGTCAGGTGCTCGAACCAGACGCTCCACTCCACCTCTTGAATCAGGTCACTGTTCTCGAACTGCGGTGCGAACCCGATCCTCGGGTTGACCCGCCTGAAGCCGTTGCGGGGAGCGAACCCGACGGCGGGATCGTAGGCGCTGCCGAATTCGCGATACGAAACGTGCCCCGACCACGGCTGGTTGGGGAAGTTGAACCTGACTCCCCTGGTCGTCCGGTCCCAGAAGTCGGTCGAGTCGTCCCCTGCGTCGGGGCGGTTGTGAGCGACGAAGAATGCCTGAAACTGGAGGTTCTTGTTCCCCGCGAATCGGGAGGTGCTCAACTCGAGATCAGCGCCCACCGTGTGGCGGTCCTGCAGCGCAGGATCGAGGGTGTCGCCGGCCTGGGTGGACCGCCGAGTGTAGATCAGGCCGATGGTGCTTTCGGCGCCGATGTTTCTGCGCACCCGCGCCATCGTGAAATCCTCCCGGTTCACCTCCTCCGTCGCCCCCGTCCGAACCTGGAGGAGGGCGATGCTGTAGTCGCCGGAGCTGCCCAGCACGCGCCCGCCGAGCGTGATCGGGATGGGCTGACCGGTCCGGTTGTCGAGGCCGATCCGGCGGCTGAAGAAGGGATTCACGGCGCTCGCCGGCGCAAACCCGTAAATGCTGGATCCTTCGAGGAAGAAATCTCTCCGTTCAGGGAAGAACAGGGGGAACCGGGTCAGGTTGATCCGCCGCTGGTCCACCTCGGTCTCGGCGAAGTCGGTGTTGACGGTGAGCGAGGCCTTCAGACTCGGCGTGATGCTGTAGTTGAAGTCGAGTCCGCCATCGGGCGACACCGTTCTCTCGGCTGGCGAGGTGACGCGCTCCTCAGTTGCGTGCAGTACTCCGTAAGGGACGATCTCGAGCCCCAGCCCCTGCGAGACGTCGCTGAGTCCGGTGAGGACGCCGGCATCCTGCGGGCGCGTGATCCCCTGGTTCCTCCGGTAGCCAGTCCACAGGACCGTCTCGTTCTTCCTGCGGATGACGCGCATGAAATTGATGCCCCAAGTCTCGCTCCTCGCATCGAAGTTCAGCGTCCGGAACGGGATCTTGATCTCGGCCGACCACCCAAAGTCGCCGATCACCGTGCGGGCATCCCAGACTCCATCCCAGTTGAGGTTGATGTTGTTGCCTTGCCCCGTGACGATGAGGCCGTCCGTGCGCATGCCATTCGGGTTGACCTCCAGGAAGTAGGCCGTGCGTTGATCGTCGAAGGTGTCGAGGATCCAGGTGAACCGCTCATCGGAGAACATCGGAAGATCTCGCCGCTTCATGAAAGCCTTGATCTGCGACGGTTCGCTGTCGTAGAGGATCACTCCGATGTAGAGATTCCGGCTGTCGTAGGCGATGCGGACCTCGGTGCGCTCGCTGGCCTCCGCGCCCTCGCGGGGCTCCTGCATGCGAAATCCCGTGGCGGGCGCGATCATCGACCAGAACGCCTCCGCCACGCGCCCGTCGAAGTGCAGCACGTCAGATTCGCCGAGGCGATATGCCGCGACCTCCCGTCGAGTCCCGTCGCTCTGTGCGGCCGCCACGTCTGGAGCCGGTAGAAGGAACACGAGGAGACAGCCGCACAGCGTGAATGCGAGTCGCCGCGCCAGGTAGGAACGACTCAAGGGCACGAGATCATCATCGCTCACGTACTTGCCGATCTCACGGCGGCACCGCTCGATGCTCCGATACGGCCGGTACTCCTGGAACTCGCGGAGCATCCGCGGTCGACGGCAGTCACGCCGGCGGAGCCTTCTTCCTCTTTGCCAACAGGCCGTCGATACTGAATTGCCCGCCGCCGTATGCGGCCAGGAGCAGAAAGATGAAGGCGTACACGGCCGCGAGCTCGCCGCGGTTGGCCCAATGCCACAGCTCGCCATTCCGCGCAGCGTGCATCCACCAATACGTCACGGCCATCTGGCCGGAGACGATGAACGCGACGGGCCTCGTGAACAGGCCGAGCATGAGCAGGAGACCGCCAAAGAACTCGATGATGCCGGCGGCGCCGAATCGAGACATGAGCTGCACCGGCTCGTCGCGTCCGAACCAGGCGAACAGTTTCTGGCCACCGTGGGTCCAGTACATGAACGCCACGGCAATCCGGGTGGCGTTGAGAGCGAAAGGTTGTAGTGCGGTGAACGAGTCCTGAATTCGTCGCATGACACAGCCTCCCAGGAGGTGTGAGGGTGATGTGACGCTACGTGCGGGACGACCATCCGCCGTCGGTGCTTCATTGGTCGCTGCGGCGCCTTTCCTCGACATACGGATTGCCGCCACGGGATGTTGAGATTGGGCGACGCCCGGAGCCGGGACTCGCGCCCTGGACACTCCCTTCGTTCCGGGTCCACGCCCGTGCATCCGTCGCTCTCGTGAAGGAGAGGCAGACAACCCTTCGCCGCCGGAGCGTGTGATTCTCTACCACACCAGTGTGTGCGTGTACTTCACCATCACGGCTCGGCCCTGCGACAAGGGCGGGATGGGCAGACGGGAGTCGCGGTCGGTGTTGACGACCTCGTTGAACACGATCCACAGGTCGCTCCCGTCGCGCACGTTGTAGCGCAGTCGTGCGTTCACGCTCGCCAGGTCGTCCACGCTGTTGTATTGCCAGAACGTGCTGAGCGAGAGATGAGCGTCGTACGCCACCCGCACGCGCAGGCGCACGAGGTGCACGTTGAGCGCGAGATCGCGATCGGGAAACCGGATTACGTCGAAGGTGTAGTCCGTGCCCAGCTCCAGGTGCGGTGGCACCGGGTTCCAGGTAGCACCCGCCGCGAGCGAAACGCGATGGCCGTCGTAGAACTGCCCCGCCGTGGCGCCGAGTCTGGGCTGGAACAGAGACGTTCGGCCAGCGCTGAACCCGACTTCCGCTTCGTGGAACCAGTAGTCGTCCGGCAGCACGGCCACGCCGGGCGCGAGCGGGAAGCTGTCCCGGACGCTCTCGTAGTTGGCGCGGTACGTGAGGTCCAGCGTGCTCCCGTTCTTGAACTCGGCCGCCAGGGTAGGCTCGAGCGTGCCGGATTCCGTCGAGCCGTCCGCGTTGCGGCGAAAGCCCTGCGCCTGCCCCTGCACGGCCAGCGTGCGGAAGGGGGTGGTGGGCCCCGTGTACCACAGGTACTGGACCTGTCCGTCGAGCGACGTGTAGTCCCGCCGAGTGATGAACCCGACGCCGGGATTGAACGCCGTTCCGGAGCGCACCGCCTCCGCGGCATAGGACAGCCCGCCTTCGGTACGGCGCTCCCAGCGGAGCTGCACGTGCGCCGCGTCGAGCAGACCGGTATCCGCCCCGCTCTCGAAGGTGCGCGCCACCGCCACGGTGGCGTACTCGTTCCCAACCGCGCGCACTATGGCGTCCGCGCCGGCCGCGACGTTGTACGTCCCGTCGATCCCCACGCGCGTGGTGACCATGCCGCCCACGGTGGAGTACGCGTTGAAGATCCGCTGCTTGAGCCGCGCGACCCCGAAGTTCTCGCTCGGCCCACCGAGCGCGGCAGCCGTCTGCATGGTGAGCAGGCCGATGTCCGCCCCACCCGCGCGGGCTGCGAGTCGCACGCCGCCCAGCAGGCGGATCGGCTGCCCCGCCACGAGTCCGATGCGCCGTGAGTGGAACAGGCGACTGGCGAAGCCGCCCAGACCGAAGTCGAAGATCGCCGAGCGCTCCTGAAAAAACTGGCGCTTCTCGGGGAAGAACAGCGGAAACCGGGTCAGGTTCACCTGTTGATCGTCCGCCTCCACCTGGGCGAAGTCGGTGTTGGCCGTGATGTCGAGTGACAGGTTGGGGGAGGGGCTGTAGCGCACGTCGAGCCCGGCCTCGTGCGTGTAATCCCGCGCGATGTCATAGCCCGTCGCCGTCTCGTTCACCAGCGCGTTGCGTTGCCAGCCACCCAGCCCGTACGGCGACACGTACACCGGCTGATGGCGCCGCACACCCTCGAGCAGGATGCGCTGCATCCGTGACGGCTTGATGAAGTAGCCTGCCGACGGCGGGATGTCCGGGAAGAGTTGCCGCTCGTTCTTGCGCGCGATGGACCGGTACACCTCCAGCCCCATCACTACTCGCCCGTCCACGTCCTGGAAGCCGAGGCTCGAGAACGGGATGCGCATCTCGGCGAACCAGCCCCGCTCGTCCCGCGTCGCTTCGGCGTCCCAGAACGTGTTCCAGTCGAGATTGTTGGGTGGCAGGTTCGTGCGCTCGCCGTCGTTGGACAGCGTCTGGTCGATCCGCCCGCCGGCCGGATTCACCACGAACCACACGGCGGTCTGGTAGTCGTTGTACGTGTCGAGCGCGATGCTGAACAGGTCGTCCCCGGCGAACGCGTCGCGGTACACGGTGTTGGCGCGCACGCCGCTCGGGTCGGAGTCGTACATCCGCCCCGACACGTAGATGGCCGCGTCATCGTACGCCACGCGGATCTCGGTCCGCTCGGTGAGGGTGCCACGGTGCTGGGGCACGAACATGGTGAGCGGAAAGACGGGAACGTCCTCCCACGCGGGCTCGTCCACTCGGCCGTCCACCACGATGGGGCCGGTGAGTCGCGCCAGGCGCAGCGTATCCTGGCCCCACGCGGGGCCGGCCAGGACCGCGAGCACCAGTAACGGCAACACCAAGACACGTCCGCCTGCCCGGGACGTGATCGTATTGGAGAGCGCTCGTACCGTCATCTAACGGTCCACATGTTTCTGGAGGTGCTCCGGATACCGGGCGCCCTGCACTTTGACCTTCGACACCGCCTCGTCGATCGCGCGCACGTCCTTTGCGGTGAGCGCGAGGGCTGCCGCGCCCAGGTTCTCTTCCAGCCGGTGCAGCTTGGTGGTGCCCGGGATGGGCACGATCCACGGCTTCTGGGCCAGCAGCCAGGCGAGCGCGATCTGCGCTGGGGTCGCCTGCTTCCGCTTGGTGATCGTGCCGAGCACCTCGACCAGGACCTGATTCGCCTTCAGCGCCTCGGGCGTGAAGCGCGGCAGCTGGATCCGGAAGTCCGAGGGGTCGAACGTCGTCGTGTCGTCCATCTTTCCGGTGAGGAAGCCCCGACCCAGCGGGCTGAAAGGCACGAAGCCGATGCCCAACTCCTCGAGTGTCGGGAACACCTTGACCTCGGGCTCTCGCCACCACAGCGAGTACTCGCTCTGGAGCGCGGTGACCGGCTGCACCGCATGCGCGCGGCGGATCGTCTCCGCGCCGGCCTCGGACAGGCCGAAGTGTCCCACCTTGCCCTTCTGGATCAGGTCCCGCATGGTCCCGGCCACGTCCTCGATCGGGACGTTCGGGTCCGGTCGGTGCTGGTAGAACAGATCGATGCGATCCGTCCTGAGACGCTGGAGCGAGGCGTCGGCCACGGCGCGAATCCGCTCCGGTCGACTGTCCAACCCCTTCTTGGGCAAGCCCTCGGCGAAGCCGAACTTGGTGGCGATCACCACCTCGTCCCGGAATGGGGCGAGCGCTTCGCCCACCAGCTCCTCGTTGATGAACGGACCGTAGGCTTCGGCGGTGTCGAAGAACGTGACGCCGTGCTCGACCGCCGCCCGAATCAGGCGGATACCGTCCGCTTTGCTCACGGCGGGACCGTACCCGAAGCTCAGCCCCATGCAGCCCAGCCCGATGGCCGAGACTTCCAGGTTGCTGCTTCCCAGCGTGCGCTTCTGCATGATGTCTCCTTGGAGGTGCCGTCCGGTGGCCCACGCGCGGTCCGTATGGGACCAGCAACCCGAGTGGATACTGCTCCCTCTCACAATGCTTGGTCAACAGCGTCGGCGCTCCCGCCCTCCAACCTCGGCACGGAACGGAAAGCCGGTCCTGCCGCTCGCAGCGGGCGCTCGGATCTACCTCCGGAACCTGGACAGCGCGGTCGCCGCCGAGTACGGAACGGTCGTCGCGACGCCGAACGAGGCCGACGTCGCGATCCTCAACCTGGACCCGCCATTCGATCCCGAATGGAGTGGGATGTTGCGCCAAGGACGGCTGCACTACACCGCGGACGAGCTGGAACCCATGTTGGCGATCATGCGGCAGACGCCGACGGTGGTCACCCTCTACCTCGAGCGACCCGCCGTCATCCCCGAGATCGCCGAGTCGGCCGCGGCGGTCCTGGCCAACTTCGGGGCCACCGATCGCGCCATCCTGGACGTGCTGTTCGGGCGCTTCGGCCCGGAGGGCAGGCTGCCGTTCGAGATGCCGTCGTCGTGGGAGGCGGTCCTGAATCAGATGGAGGACGTGCCGTTCGATTCCAGGGATCCGCTGTTTCCGTTCGGGCACGGCTTGCGGTACGAGCCCTCTTCAGGCGGCGGAGTCACATAGGGGGCTGTATCACATAAGGACCATCAATCCGACGACGCCGACCGTGTTTCAACCCGATTCGGTGACGGTCACCATGAGTCCGGGTCCGAACGCGTAGTGGCTGGTGAACTTGCCCAACAACCACGCTGGCGACGTGCTAGGGCAGGTCCTGTTCCAGCAGTAATCCGTCTTTCACGCGGAGCGCGATGTCATAGACCGCCTCGAGGCGCTCAAGCGGGTCTCCCTCCAGCACGACGAAGCTTGCCTCGGCGCCGTCTTGGAGCACACCGACGCGCCGGTCCGGGAAGATCGTCTGAGGCGTGATCCTGCAGAGCATGTCCAGGAGCGTCGCGTTGTCGAACACCCCCAGCGACAACAGGTTGATGGCCTCGTCGACCGAGTGCTGGCTGTATTGATCGCTGCCCACAGCCAGACGAACCCCGGCATCGGCCAGCACCCTCAGGTTGTGCCGCTGATTCGCCCGCATCCGCCTGAGACGGGCTGGCTCGTCTTCGGCGCGATCCACACTCAAGAGCGTCGTCGTGATCACCACGATCCCGTGCTCGGCCGCTCGTCCAGCAACCAAGGGATCGATGCGGTATCGGGCGATATCGTCCCCCTCAGGGATGTCGTAGCCCGGAAGGTGTGCCACGATATCGACGCCTGCGTCGACCACCATCTGGAAATCCGCCGCCGTTTCAATGTGCGTCGCCACGCGTAGTCCTGCTTCGTGCGCGAGGGCGACGATGCGGGGGACCAGGGTCGGGTCGAGTCCAGAGCGCCCGAAGTACGCCGGATCATCGCGCCGGAGCTCGTAGTCCTCTGAGTACTCGACCATGATCTTGATGAAGTCGGGTCGCGTGTCGAGCACGGCTGGCCACTTGCGCTCGAGTTCCTGTGGCGACTCCACGACGAAGAATGCGTCGCCCTCCAGGGAGTCCACAGAAGCCCCTGGGAACACGCCGCGGCCAACCAGCCGCTGCCAGAGATCGACACCGTGGCTTTGCGGCGACACGATCAAGGCATTCGAGAAACGCGCATCGATGCTGCCGGACCGATTCCCAAGGCTGTCGAACGCTCCCCGATATCGAACCAGGCTGCCATGATTCATGACGTAGAAGATGCCTGCGCTCAGGAAGCGGTCTGCGCTTGTGATGAACTGATCCGGGCTGCCGGGGCGGTGCGTGTGGGCTTCGCCAAAGGGTGGGATCACATAGCCACCGCCCAGATCGATCACTGAATCGACCCGAGGCGGCCGCTTGGCACGCAGCTCCGCACCGACCGTGTACATCGTCCGCGCCTCGAACTCTGTGCCCGTGTACCAGCGACCGTTGGCGAACTCGTACACGTGGAGGTTCGGGTCCGGCTGCCGCGGGCTGCATCCTGCAAGGACCATCAGTCCGACGACAACTGCCGGATGTCTCAGCCCGCTCATTGTTGAACCCGCCGTCCCACGGGCGCCCCGCTCCCTTGACCCCAGATGAGCCTGTCCACCGAGCCGTCTTCATTGCGGGCAAACCGGACGGTGGCGTAGAGTGTGCGCGAGAACCAGTCCCTGTCGTTCAGCGGGACGAGCTCCGAATCGCCCCCCTCATTCGCTCGCGCGAGCAGCCGACCGTCTGATTCGGTCACGGTCACAATGAACCCGGGTCCGAACGAGTAGCGGCCTGTTAGCTCGGAGGGGGAAGCGGACGGCCGCATGGCGTACTGCCGTGGTGGCGGCACCGCATACGGCTCTCCCAATGCGGCAGCCGCGACCAGCCGACGGATCTCGTCTTTGGCCACGGATTGCACGTTGCTCAAGATGACAACCGTCAGACGGTCATTCACGTAGCGAGCAACATCGCTGGCGAATCCGCCGATGCGTCCGTCGTGCCCCACCACGTCGCGGCCAAAGCGCCGAAACACGCTCACACCGTAGCCGTACCCGTTGCCGTAATCGTGCGTCATCTTCCGATACGCGGAGTCGCTCAGTATGCCGCCACTATGCAGCGCCGCGGTCCAGGCAAGCAGGTCCGCAGCTGAAGCCCAAAGGGATCCGGAACCGGTGCTGAAGGAGGCAGCGATGGGCATGCCCCGGGTCAGCTGGTTTCGGCCCCATGGATCATACCCGGGTACGCGACCGCTCCGAACCGGTTCGGGGCCATCGTGCCACGTGCTTGCCATGTTCAGCGGCAGAAACACTCGCTCCCGGAGGAACGCTCCGAAGCGCATTCCCGAGGCTGATTCGACAATCGCCGCGAGCACCGCGTAGCCACCGTTGCTGTAGACATATGCTGAGCCCGGCGCATGCGTCAGATCTGTGTCGCTGAGGTCGCTGATCACCTCCTCGAACGTCCCACCCTGACCGGCTGACCGGCCCAACCGCTCCAACGAAAAGACGTCGGCTACGCCCGAGGTGTGAGTCAGAAGCTGTCCGATGGTGATCACATCGCCGTGGCGAAAGGTCGGGAGATGGGCACGCACCAGATCCTGCGTGCTCAGCTTGCCTTCCTGCTCCAAGAGCAGAATGGCCGCAGCGGTGAACTGCTTCGAGACGGAGCCGATCATGAAGACGCTCTCAGCCTGATGCGGCACGTCGAGTTCGACGCTGGCAAGGCCGTACGGCAGGATGAGCGCTGCTTCCCCATCGCGTTGGACGGCGACGACACCCATGAAGTCCGCGGCCGCCATGTAAGGTGCCACGATCCGGTCGATCTGCGAGCGGAGCGATGGCTCCGCGAGCTGGGCTGACGCGGGCGCTCGTCCCACGAGGGCCAGCAGCATCGAGCCACTGAGGATGAACATACTTCCGGATCTCACTCTCGATCTCCTTGCAGCTTGGTGCGCTGTGGGTTTCGCAGGCACGACGCCGGCCTGCGGAGCGATGCCGTCGACGTCAGCGGCGCAGCGCGGAATCCAAGAAGGCCTGAATCTTGGGCCATGAGTCGGCGCGCGCAGCCACCGTGGCCGGCGTCGAACCGCCGAAGATCTGACCGCGGTTTCTCTCGGCCGCAGTGGCAGGCAAATAGTCCCAGAAGATCAGATGGCCCGCGCCCGGATAGCTCAGATGCGCGACATCGTCGACCCGTCCAGCCATCGTCATGTGTTCGACAATCGTGCGCGCCATGTCAGACGCTGGCCACGATCCGTCGTCCTCGCCCGAGATTAGGAGCACTGGTGCATCGATGTCGGTCACCGGGATCATGGCTGCCGCACGCACCTCTTCCGATGCCGCAACGAGGCTTTCCTCATACAGCACGCGAAGCCGGAATGGTGGTCCCTCGGCAAACATCGCTCCGGCCTCACGTCCAACTGCCCAGGGGATCGGAGCGAGGGGCACCCCCCGCCAGGTCCATGACGACCGGCGCTCCGGCGGGCCGTCCGAGACGCCGGGCCACACGTACGCACTCGGCGAGATCACCACGACCGCATCTATCAGCGTGTCGCGCGCCGCGAGGCTCAGCGAAAGCTCTGTTCCCTTTGAGAATCCAAGCACGCCGACGCGACCCGTCTCGGGCCGGCTTGCCAGCCACGAGACCGCCGCCGCTCCATCCTCGAGCGGAATCTCCACGAGGTTGCTGGGTCGATCTTCGTATCCGAATACCGCCACCGCCAACGCGGCAAACCCTCTTGCGGCCAAGAGCGCTGCGCGCCATTCCGCGCTCGCCAGGCCACCGTCCGATCCGGCAAACACGACCACCGCCGGGACGGGAGTTGGCCCGGCCGGTCGATAGTAGGCTCCAACGACACCACCCTCCCTGACATCGACCCGCTCTACGCCAGGTGCGTCGAACGTGCGCGTCACCGTCTTTGTATCGAGCAGAGCTCCATCCGCTATCAGGTCGAGCGTCGTAGGGTAGGCCGTTCCAGGTCGGTGGGCGATCTGCGCACCGTCCGTGCGCGAAACGGCAGACCAGAACAGTCCCATGGCATCCGCAGTCTCATAGGAGCCGCCCGCCTGCGGTGCGACACTCGAGAGATCCACGCGTCCGTTGCTGTCCGCTACGAAGCGTGCGTCCGCGATCCACAGCCGCTCGCGCTGGTCCAATGTGGTTGCGCGAATGGTGAACGCTTGAAACGGCTTGAGACCGTGTGCGACAATCTCGAGGCGATCATCTACGAGGGCAGCGGTGGAGGATACGACCAGGGTAGGTTGGGAACACCCAAGTGACGCTGCAAGCGCGCCGACCCACGTCCAACGATAACGTCGCTCCCTGATGTTCCTCATTTCCCTACCAGTTCAGGCGGGCAACCAGCAATGGAATGGCGAGGATGTCCTCGCCATCCGTGAAAACGAACAGCCCGAGGGATTCGACCGGCTGCGCACCCCACGCATAGGGAAGGTTTGGCAGCTTTCGCTCCTTCGGGTCGTCCGGATCGTCCAGCGAGATCTCCCAGATGCCGTTCTTGGGTCCTGACAGACACGCCTCATCGAAACATCTGGTGACGAGCAGGCTGCGTCCATCGTCGGCCGTGTAGCCGTCGAACGGCGCGTCGTCCCTCACGAAGACCGGACGAGGTGGCGCAAATCCATCGCCGTCACGCGCCGCGGCGTATATCCCGGCGCCTGCCGCCCCCTCCGCGCTGAAAAGGAAAAGATCGCCGTCGTCCGTCAGGCACGGGTACGCGCCGACCAATCCGAACGCGGCCGTGAGATCTTGGGGAGGTGACCAGCCACGCGCCGTGCGCCGGATACGGTGCAGGGTGCGCGCCCCGACGGACGCAATCGCGTAGATGACGGTCTGGCCGTCAGGAGAGATCGCCAGGTTGTACACCGGTCCGATGTCCGCCAAGCGCTCGACACGCCAAGCCCCGTCCTCCAGATAGGCGATGTGGGGGTCCTTGGTCTCCCAATCATCACCGTAACGGGCAAAGACCATGACCGTGCCGTCCCATGAGAACGACGGGGAGGTCTCTGAACGGCCGCTGCTCACCGCGTCCGGAGCGAACGGCACCGGTGTCACGGTGATGGACTCGGCCGACGCAGTGATGCGCGTCCGGACTTCGACGCGCTCTGGTACGCCGTCGCGACTGCGAATGCGACGAGACCACCCACCTCTTGGGTCGATCGCCTCGTACCTGAACCGAAACGAGGCGCCGCCGTCGCGTCCCAAGTATCGGAAATCCCAGCCGAGCTGCGTGCCGTCCGCGTTCCACAGGACGTCTTCTTCTCCGTACTGCGAGCCATCGGCTCGGAAGTATTGCTTGCGGATCTCGCGGCCCCTCCCGTCCAACTCCGACTCGGTACGGTCAGCAGCGACCCCAGGGTCGTAGTAGTACGTCGTCGTCTTGCGAAGCCCGTCGTCTGAATAGGTGAACACTTCGCGATCCGGCTCGGGATCGCTTTCGAAGTAGATCGCTTCCGACTCACGACCCCGTTCGTCGTGTCGCACGATGAAGAGCAGCGTCACGGCTCCCTGTGCATCCGTGACCTCCAGGCGGAGGCGTCGGCCATCGGCGCCAAACCACGTTCGCTCCGACCCGAGGTACGCCCCAGTCGACGGATGGTACAGATCGATGCGCTCCTCGAGGGTTGATGAGTCTAGCTGGAAATCCTCCACCACCAGCGCGCGCAAGTCCGGGGCGACGCAGCAGAGTAGAAGGCCCGCGGCGCTGAGGAGGATTCCTCTCATCGATACCTCCGGTCCAACGCGTCGAGTTCCACTTCCGTCCCTCTTTGGCTTGGCCACGACCGCCAGGGAGAATCGCTCCTTGGACACATCACCGGAGCATACGGTTACACCGCTGAGCTTCGCGAGTTCGGTCGTCAGTCCCACCAACAGTACAGCGTACCGGACCGCCGCATCTCGTCCGCCAGGCGTTCCACCGTTTCGGTGCCCTGATCCACCACGTCCGGGCAGAAGGCGTAGACCTCCCGGGCGAACGCCGCCATGTCCGACGGGGGAGTCCTGAACCGGGCGTTCACCCAGTCGAGCCCCGCGCCCAAGTAGTCGAGACCGTAGCGGTTGTCCCACTCGCGGAGCGTCGCCACCACCGCCTCGTGCTCCAGATCGTAGTTGATGCCGTCCACGCGGACGAGCTCGAGGAACGCATACGGGTCGGTGCCGCTGACGATCGCGAGCCGGTCCGGCTCGAAGCCGAAGTGCTGTTCCGCCTGATAGACGCCGAAGCCGAGCGGACCCAGCTCCGCGCGCAGGCGCGTCAGTTCACCCGCCACCCGGTCTTCACGCAGCTCCACGGTCACGCCGCCGGCCGGCACGGCATCCCCCTCGTCCGAGAGCGCCATGAGGCGATGCACCGGCCCGCCCACCGCCGCGATGCTCGCCACAACGGTGGGGTTGTCGAACCCGACCTCCCGCAGCAGCTCCTGCTCGGCCGAGGTGAGCGCGCGCGGTTCCTGAGAGCATGCAGGCAGGCTGGTGAGGAAGGCAGCGAGCGCGAGCAGGGCGCGACGGGCTGTGCCCGGGGATCGTACGTTCTGACGTTTCACGGGTGATCCTCCTCTTTTCGGCAGCACGGCTCAGCCAACCATCGTCACGACCAGCTTGCCCTTGTGGCGCCCTGACTCGTAGTACCGAAACGCCTCCGCCAGCTCGTCGAGCCTGTACGACCGATCGATGACGGGCACCACCTTGCCTTCCTCGTGCAGGGCATTCATGTGCGCCAGGTCGCCCACGTCCGGCTTGTGCAGCAACAGCGTGACCTTCTTCGCGCCGAGTGATCCGAAGACCATGGTCCTGAGAATGACGGACGTCGATCCGCCGACCAGGACGCACATGCCGCCGGGTTTCAAGGCACGGCGATAGTCGACGAGTGAGCGCCGCGCCATGACGTCCAGGATGAGGTCGTATGTCTCTCCGCGCCGGGTGAAGTCCTCTGCCGCGTAGTCGAGGACGCGATCCGCCCCGACGCGTTGCATGACGTCCAGCTTCTCGGCGCTGTCCACCGCCGTCACGTGGGTGCCGACGGACTTGGCGAACTGGATGGCGAACGTCCCGGCACCACCGCCACCACCGTTGATGAGCACGCGCTGCCCCCGCGTGATCCCGCCCTTGCGCAGACCTTGGAGCGCGAGCAGCCCGGCCTGCGGCACGGCCGCGGCCTCCGCGAAGCTCATGCGCGGCGACTTCATCGCGAGCGCGTCTTCGGGTGCGCAGACGTACTCCGCGAATCCACCCCAGCCCGAGTGCGACAGATCCCCGAAGACGTCGTCGCCGGGCTTGAACCGCTGAGCCTTCCCGCCGACCGACTCGACCCGCCCGCTGATGTCACATCCGATGATGCGGTGCTGCGGGCGTGGTTTGAACAACCCGAATGCCGCGCGGTTCACGAGCATCGTGCCGCGCAAGCGACCCCAATCCCACTCGTTGATCGACGCCGCGTGGATCTTGACGAGCACCTCGTCGTCACGTGGGGTGGGTCGTTCCACCTCCCTGAGTTGGAGCACGTCGGGCGGCCCGTAACCCGTCTGCACCATCGCCTTCATGACGGCTCGCTGTCTTGTGTGGAGCGGGTACACTGCCGAATCCCAGCAGTCCTGCACCCAAGATCAAGATACACCAAAACTGTGAACGGCCTTCATCCATCGATCTGCCCAGCCACCCTTGCGCTCCCTTGGTTGAAGCGGTGCGGCACACGGACCAGATTCGTGGGTAGCAGGGCAGAACGGCTTGGAGCGGCCGAGCCGGGCACAATGTCTTCTTCCTCCGAGGCTACCGTGTTTCGAACCTCCCTCCGCAGCGTGGTCGCAGTGGCCTTCGCGCTTGGCCTGATCCCCGCCACAACGGCGTCAGCGCAATCCACGGCGTTCGTCGACGTCACGGTCATCCCCATGGACCGTGAACGCGTGGTGCCGAATCAGACGGTCGTGGTCCGGGATGGGCGTATCGCCGCCATCGGCACGGTGGGTGCGGTGCGGGTGCCGGCCGACGCCGTCCGGATCGACGGCACCGGGAAGTTCCTCATCCCGGGCATCGCGGAAATGCACGGCCACGTGTTCTTCACCCAGACCATGCCCGAGGAAGTCGCGCTGACGTTTCCGGAGCTGTACGTGCTGAGCGGCGTGACGCTGCTCAGGGTGATGTCGGGGACACCGTGGCAGTTCCAGCTCAGGGAGATGATTGCCCGCGGTGATCTGCTCGGGCCGACCATCTACACGGCGAGCCCGTCTCTCAACGCCAATTCTGTGAACGGCGCCGACCACGCGATCTCGCTGGTCAAGGAGCACCACGCGGCGGGATACGACCTCCTCAAGATCCATCCTGGGCTCACCCGAGCGGAGTACGAGGCCGTCGTCACCACGGCTGCCGAACTCGGCATCCGGGTCGCGGGACATGTGCCGGAGGCGGTGGCCGTGCGACGCGCCTTGGAGGTACGTCAGGGCATCGATCACCTCGATGGCTATTATCGCGAGGCGGGCACGGACGACGCGGTGATGGCGGAACTCGCCGAGATCACGCGGCGGCAGGGGGTCTACAACGCGCCGACCATGGATCTCTGGAAGACGCTGCTTGGCGGGCAGGCGGCCGACGTGCTGCGTCAGCGGTCGGAGCTGCGATACATGCCACCGGCCCTGGTGGAGCAGTGGACGCGACAGGTGGAGAGCCGCCGCGGGCAGGCCACTCCCCAGCAGCGTGCCGAGGCGGAGCGAGAGATCGCCGCCCGGAACCGGATGCTCAAGGCACTCTACGATGCCGGCGCCAAACTGATCCTGGGATCGGACTCGCCGCAGATATTCAGCGTGCCGGGGTTCTCCCTGGTCCATGAGCTACCGGCCATGGTCGAGGCGGGTGTGCCCGAGTACGGCATTCTGGAGGCGGCCACCAAGAATGCGGCGGAGTACTTCGACGCTCTGGACGAGTTCGGGACCATCGAGGTGGGGAAGCGGGCCGATCTGCTGCTGCTCGACGGCAATCCGCTCGAGGACATCGGGAACGTACACCGGCAGGCGGGCGTGATGGTCCGCGGACGCTGGCTCGATGCTGAGGAGATCGGCCGCCGCCTCGACGCGATCGCGACCAAGAACGGCGGCTGAGCCACGGCGGAGCGGTGATCAACTCACCGCGTTGCGCTCCTGAGAGGTGTGATCCGTCAGCTTCAAAATGTTTGTTCGGCAGTAGATGCTATTGAGAAGTATGCCTCGGTGATGCGTCGAGCGAGCGGATCCACGGGGGCCGTTCCGTCATCGCGCGCTTTGATGTTGGACAGAACGGCGATGGTGACGCGGTTGCCCGGGAAGTGATAGAGATTGGCCGAGAACCCGGTAATGCCGCCGCCATGAGTGACGAGTGGCCTGCCGGCCAACTCGGTGAGGAACCACCCGAACCCGTAGCTGTCGTTTTCCGTGTTGATCCGGACCGTCACCGGGCTCCCGTCGGCGAGCGTCGCGGGCGTCCACGCTGCCTCGAGCTGATCCTCGGTCAAAAAGTCACCACGCTGGAGGGCGAGCGCGAAGGCCGCGAAGTCGTCGGCGGACATGGACAGACCACCGGATCCGAACCCACCGGACACGAAGAGCTCGGCGCGAACCGTGTCGCCCGCGATCACGTGAGGTCGTGCGCGGTCCGGATCGTCCTCGAGGCTGGCACGATACCGTGCCCCATCCATCCCGAGCGGGGCGAACACCCGCTGTCGGAACACGGCCTCGAGCGGCTGGCCCTCGACGGCTTCGATGAGCCAGCCAAGCACGGTATAGCCGGTGTTGCTGTACTCGAAGCGGGTGCCGGACGCGAAGCTCGGTTGCGAGTTGAAGAGTCGCTTCCGGTACTCCGACGCGCTGGGATCGTCGTTGTTGTCCGTTCGGAGATCGCGCGCGACGCCCGAGGTGTGGGTGAGGAGTTCGCGAACCGTGAGCGTCCGGTAGAACGGGGGAAGCTCCAAATAGTCGGCGGCCGGTCGATCCAAGGCCATTAGGCCTTCCGCAGCCAGCATGAGGATGACGGCCGCCGTGAATGGCTTGGTGGCCGATGCGATGTTGAACGGAGTCGACGCGGACACGACCCTGCCCGTGGCAAGGTCAGCCGTGCCGTACCCGCGGCTCAGGAGCACTTCGCCATCGGCAACCACCGCCACGGCAATGCCGGGCACGGACCGATTCAAGGCCTCGGCGACGACCAGCGAATCGACCACATCCGCGATCGCATCGGCAACCGGACGCGCCGATCGCTCCTGCTCAGCCTGGCTGGCTCCGGTCCTACAACTCGCGACCGAGAGCGTTGCTCCAGCGAGCACCGCCAGCTTCCATCCGCTCATCATCATGTCCTCCGTTCGCCACCGCACCAGCGGTCGACCCATTCGCCCAGCGTCACAGCGACTACCTGCGGCGCGCCGGCGCCGCCGGTGCCAGACCAGATCATCAGTCAGTCCCGGCACGCTCCGACCGTTCCCAGTCCACCGTACGTCGCAGCGCCTCGTCGAGCGAGACTGCCGGCGTGTACCCGAACTCAGAGCGCATCGCCGAGGTGTCAGTCCACAAATCGTAGCGCCAGTCCACCGGCTGCCGAAGGTCATACGGCAACTCGGCACGAGGCACTGCGGCGACTTCGCCTCGCCAACCGGCCACGACTGCGATTCGCTCCACCCACTCCCGCTCGGTGAGCGTGGGCTCATCACCGAGGTTGTAGATTCGGCCCGTGCTGCGGCGCTCCGTGACGACTAACGCTACTGCTGCGGCGACGTTGTCGACGAAGCCCCGCGTCCAGTGCCAGGTGGCCTGTCCTTCCTCGAGGAGGACCGAAGCTTTGCCGCTGGTCATGCGCCGCAAGTAGGTCCGCAGCCGGTGCTGTCTGTCCCCGGGGCCGTACACGGCAGGAAGTCGCACAACGGTCGCCGGAAGCTCTGGATCACTCAGCAAGGTGTGCTCGACAAGGATCTTCTCGTAATCGTGCGCGTATGCGAAGGACAGATCTTGGCCCCGATAGGGGTAGCGCGTCTCCCGAAGCGGCGCGTTCTCAGACAGCGGCACCCGGTCAGGTGGTGCCGTTGCCTTCCCGCGGAACCCGTCATAGTTGCGGTAGACGTCAGCACTGCTGACGGCAACGACACGCGCACCCGTGCCTCGGAAGGTCGTCGCCACCGCCCGCGCTTGCTGTTCGGTGTAAGGGATCACGTCCACGATCACGTCGGGGCCGAAGTGGTCCAGATCGATCAGGAAGTCGGCGAGCCGGTCACGGTTGCCACGGATGTCACGCACGCCTTCCGGCAAGCGCGGGACCGTTTCTCCCCTGTGAAGCACGGCGACGTCGTGCCCTTGGTCCAGCAACAGGGATAAGACGTGCCTCCCGATGAAGCCCGTTGCTCCGATTGCAAACACTCTCATTGGCTCGCCGGTGCAGCGTCGAGGTGCTGGACGAGGTACCGCATGTCCTGACCGGCTTCCCGGAAATCGCGGAACGGTTGAAAGCCGGCCTTGGCGTAGGCCGTGAGTGCGCGCTCGTTCGCCACCGCACCGGCCAGACCGACGACGCGGACACCCTCCGCGCGCAGCCTGCCGACGAGCAGGTGCAGGGCCGCCGGGCCGACGCCGCGGCCGAGGTGATCAAGATCGCCGATCAGGATGTCCACGTCGACGACGTCATCCGGTAGGTCGTCGAGACCGGCCGCCGCGCGCTCCTCCGGTGGGATCGGTTGCCAGCACACGAAGCCGACCGGCCGAGCATCCACCTCGATCAGCGCCGCCGTGGCCGCCGAATGGAGCCGCACGGCGGCGAGCGCCTCTTCCGGATCGCCCCACCACCGTGCCACATGCGGCCGATGCAGCCAGTCGGCGAGCAGCGCCAGGTTGCGGCTCGGATCGAACTCGGCGAGATGGACACCGGTCACGTGCGGCGTGTCATCTTGAGAAGTCAATCCGAAACCACGCCGGCACGGCCGCTCCATCCAGCCGTGCGGGCTCGAAGCGTCGCTGGCGGGCGGCGTCTGCGTGCGAACGGTCCAGCCGGCTGTCGCCGGAACTGTGGATGATGCGCACATCGGCGACGCGGCCGGTGGGATCGACGAGCACCACCAGACGCGGCGGGATTCGCGCAGGTTCGGGACGGGACGCCGAGACGACGACCGGAAGACGCGTCGTGCCCGGGACCTGTCGGGGCGGACAGAAGACGGACCGCTCGATGCTCAGATCCCGTGGTGCGCCGTGCCGGATGCGCACGCGGACGCCCCACACTGACCCGGGCGTCTGTGCGCGAAGACGAGCCGTGAGCAGCGCCGCCAGGGAATCCGCGGCCCTTTGCGGCAATGGCGATTCCAGGACGCGGGCGGGAACCGGCGCGCCGTCGGCGTCGAACCTGACGCCGAGCACCGACGCTCCACGTGCGGCGTCGTACTGCGCCAACTGGATGAGCAATGCTCCCGAGTCGAGCACCTGTGCCACCGCCGGCACCTGCTCCGGAAACTGGGCAGGTGCACACTCGGTCTGTTGATCGTACGATGCCGGTTGGATCGCCCCGTCGGTTGACACACGCGCGGCGCCGCAAGCGATCGCGGTGCCTACGACGAAGGCGATGACGGTGTGATGGGTGGTTTGTGACATGGCTGGCTTCTCCGAGTTCACATCAATGCTCGCGCGGCCGCGGCAATCCGTTCCACGTTGGGCAGCGCCTGGCGCTCGCGAGCGGGGTCGAACGGAATCGTTCCCTCGACGGCGACGCGTGCGTAGCGCACCGTGAGACCGGCCTCGAGGAGTGTGGCCGCCAGCTCTCCGGCGAGGCCGAAGTCGCGGTAGTCCTCATCGACGACCAGGAGACGCCCGGTGCGGCCGACATCGCGCACCACGGCCTCGCGGTCGAGTGGTGCCACACTCCGCAGGTCGAGGACACTGGCCGAGATGCCGTCGCGTGACAGCGTCTCGGCGGCCGCCGCGGCCCGGTGGATGCCGACCCCGACGCCGACGATCGTCACGTCGGTACCGGGACGGCGCACCGCTGCCGTGCCAAGTGGGATCGGGTGCCAGCGGTCGGGGACCTCGCCCTCCCGCCCCTCGGCTGGAACGTCATAGGTGATGGTCGTCCGGCCGCCGGAGCCCAGGTACTCGAGCCAGTCGTCGGCCAGGAGCTGGTGCTCCAGGAAGACAACGGGGCCGTCGTCGGCAATCGCCGCCGTCAACAGTCCCCCAGCGTCGGCCGGCGTCGACGGAACCACCACCGTGAGCCCCGGGATGTGCGCGAGCCACCCCCAGAGCGCCTGTTCGTGCTGGCCGCCGTCCCCGTAGCCGCCGCCGCAACCGGCGCGCACGACCATCGGCACGCGCCACCGGCCACCCGAAAACGCCTCCACCTTCGCCGCGTGGTTGATGAGCGCGTCGCTGGCCACGGTGACGAAGTCGATCATGACCAGTTCGGCGACCGGCCGCAGGCCCGCCATCGCGGCGCCGACCGCCGCGCCGAGAAACGCCGACTCGCTGATCGGCGTGGGGCGCACACGGCGTTTGCCGAACCGCGCATACAGGTTCATGCGCAATGCGTGCACGTCCTCGCCGAACACCACGACGCGCTCGTCCGCGGCCATCGCTTGGGCGAGGGCGTCCTCGATCGCCTGCGCGTACGTCATCCTTCTCACGACAGGACCTCCCCACCCGCTGCTGGTGCCGACCGCAGCGCGTCCTCCACCGCGTTCGCCACGGCGAGCTCGACCTCCCGCTCGAGCGTCGCGAGGTCGTCCGAGGGAATCGTGAGGCGCGTGCGCATCCGCCGTACCGGATCGTGTGCGTGACCGAGCCGTGTGCGTGCGGCGCGGCCCAGCATCGCCGTAATCTTGCCCAGGCTGGCGGCACGCTGCGTCACCGACGCGCCGTCGCTACTCGTGGTGGCCGACAGCAGTTCGCCAAGGCGGGTCTTCGTCTCGGCGACGGGGCTCCGTGCCATGCGGATGAGCGGGTCGCCCAGGAAGTGCCCCTCGGGCCGCATGCAGCTCGCGTGCAGGAAGGAAGGTCCGCGACCCCGGCGCGCCCGGTCGATCATCTCGCGCGTCGCGCGCCACACCGCCTCCACGTCCGTACCGTTCACGCTTCCCCCCGGCACGCCGAGACCGCGGGCCCGCTCCTCGAGATCACCGCTCGTGACCCACGCCGAGGGCGTGGTGATAGCGAGGCCGTTGTCCCGGCACACGAACAACACGGGTAGTTCCCACACGGCGGCGAGGTTCAGCGCTTCCATCAGCATGCCCTGGTTCATCGCGCCCTCGCCGAAGAACGCCACCGCGACCTTGCCCGGCCGCAGGTGCTGGTGCGCCAGGGCAAAGCCGCAGGCCGCGGGACCGGCGGCCCCGACGATGCCCGAGGAGGCCGCGAGGTGGTCCTTCGAGTACAGGTGCATGTGGCCGCCCATGCCGCCACACAGGCCGTCCACGGTGCCCATACACTCCTTCACGATCGCCGCCATGTCCACGCCGCGCAGGAGCATGCCGGCCGTGCCGCGATGATCGAGGGCCACCGCGTCGCCGTCGCCCAGGTGGTCCAGCACGCCGACGTTGATTCCCTCCTCACCGATCCCGAGGTGCATCTCGCCCGATATCCGTCCCTGCTGCCACAGCTCGGCGATGGCTTCTTCCAGTCGCCGGCAAGTCAGCATCTTGGCGTAGAGTGCCACGCGATCCGGTGCCATGTCCGTTCTTCGTTCGCCGGTCAGTCGTCGAGGGTCGCTACGTCGCGTTCCAGGCCACGCCGATCGCCAGGAGGCCGGTGAGTAAGTTTGCCGCCGTCCAGCCGAACCGCAGGGTTGTGCTCTCCAGCCGGTGCCCGTCCCGGCGCCGGTTCCCGGTCCACGCCCAAAAGCTCACGGCATGATAGACGAAGATCGCGCCGGGAATCCACGCCAGCTTGAAGCCCCACGGCGCCCCGAGCAGCAGGCCAACGCCGGCGATCCCGTAGATCCAGCCGATGCTGGCATCGGCAACCGCGATGGCATGCTCGTAGACGCGGTACTCCGGAATCAGCTTCTCCTGCAGCCCGAGCCGCGTGGCCAGGTCCCAGTTGACGAGCGAAATGGTCTGCCCGAGCCAGTGAAACCCAAAGCCGACGATCAGCACCAGGATTCCGGCAACGATGTGGTCGTAGGGAAAGGCTGGAGGCATTGCTCTGACTCCTCACGCGGGAAAGCATTGGCGCCGCTCCGAATCACGCGGCCCGACGGAGTCGCTAGGCGCAACCTACCGGATTCAGCAGTTCGCCGCGCAGTTCACCATGGCGCGTCTTCCGATCCTTGCTCCTTCATCAGGACGCTCAGTGTCTCCGCCAGGTCTTCCGCTTCGGTCCTGGTCGGGAACCAGGTCAGGAGGTTCCGTGTCTCGCCGCGACGAAGGTACACCTCGTACCAGACTAGCGGCTCCTTGTCTTCATCCCGCTCGTTCGTGTGCCGGTTCTCCCACCAGTGCACACCGTCCACTTCGTCGAACGGCACCACGGTGACCCGTCCGCCTTTTGTCCGCGTCACCGTGCGGTGCTTCGCGTCGAACGTCCACTCCGGGAGACGGTGGGACTGCCAGAGGTACCAGATTCCTGCCGCGGCCATGGCGGCCGCGAGGATCGCCGGGGCGATCAGTTGATCCCGTGACTTCGCGGCGAGCACCGCAACCAGGAGCACGATGGCACCCGGGGTGGCGACAACTCGAATGCCCTTGGCGGTGAGCTTGTGCCGCCGCCGGATGTGCAGCGAGCCGGTCGGATCATGCACGATCGTGTACGGCTCGGCCGGGCGGTTTCCCCGGAAACGCTGGATGGTCACATCGTCACTCCGCTGCGGGCGACGTGCCCGCCTCCACGCACCATCATTCTCTCCGTTCGGCCTCCGCGCCAGCCGTCGCGGGCTCTCGCGCCCTCGCCGGTTCGAGCATTCACCGCGTGATGCCCACCACGCGCAACGCGTCAGCGTGGCGGCGGACGAACCAGTCGGCCAGGTAGGGGGCGTACTCCTGCTGGAGATCGGGTGGAAGCTGGAAGAAGTCTCCCACCACCGTGCCACGACACTGCGCGGCGCCGCAGCGACAGGGCCACGCGTCGCCTCCTGTGACGTTGATGCGGTAGTCGCACGTGATCTCTTCGCCGGCGGGTATCGCCCGACGGGTCACTATCTCACACCCGGCGCCCGTGTAGCGAATCCAGGTGTTCGGATTGCAGCTGTGGTTCAGGTGGCGGTCCGGCGGCCCGATGAGGACGACCTTGCCGTCGGGGTAGTCGCAATGGTCCTGGCGCTCACCCAGCTCCGGGCGGAGCGGCGCGTCGGCGGTGATCTCGCGAACGACGTTCACCGCGCGAATCACCTCACCGGGACCGAATGCCCGCAGCGCGAACAGGCCCAGGCCCTCGATGGGCGAGGGCCGGACGTCGACAGTGCTCGAGGGGGCGGGGTCAGGCATGGCCACGGGGCCGGCGCTCACTTCCGAGCGGTCGCTACGACGAGGCGCACCTGAAGCACCAAGGCGCCACCCTCTACGAACTCCTGCCACTTTGCGACAACGTCGCGCTCCAGAAGGCTGCGACGCTCGCCATCCACCTGCGCCACGGCGTTCGCGAGCGGGGTGCTATGCACATACTGCCAAAGAAACTCCTCCGGTGGTGGGAGGTGTTGTAGCCTGATGTCGGACTCGACGGAGACATCGTGAAAGCCGGAGTCGCCAACCAGGTTCCGAATCTCTCCCGTGTCGTGGAGCGAGAAGACGAGATTCACGAACCCCGCTGCCTCGGCGCCGATGTGACGGTCGAGTGCCTCTCCCATGATGGCAAAGAGTCGCGGTGTGGGTCCGGCCAGGTTGAACACGAGGCGACCGCCGCGTACGAGAACTCGCCGCATCTCGCGCAGCGCCGCATGTTTGTCCGGCATGAACTGGAGACCCATCTGGCACAGTACGACGTCGAACGATGCATCCGGGAGCGGCATTGCCTCAGCGCTCGCCTCGTGCCACTCGATGGGCGGGCCGGACGGCGTTGCGGAGTGCGCAACCGCCAGCATACCAGGATTGACGTCCAATCCGGTGACCGTCCCAGTCGGGCCGACCTGCTGTGAGGCGAGCCGCGCAACAATACCAGTGCCACATGCTACGTCCAACACTCGGTCGCCTGGACGAAGGGCCGCGAGGCGAATGAGTTCAGTCGCGAGGGGAGCGCCAATCGCTGGAACAAAGAAACGCTCGTAGTTGAGCGGTGGTTCTCCGCCGTAGGCTTTGTCGAAGTATTGCTCTGCCATTCTCCACCATTCTTCCTCTGCGTCTTTGCTTCGGGAGACCGACTCCGGTCACCACAGCGCAAGTGCTTTGAATTGGGTAAGAGTGTGGGAAACTGGAGCAGTGAACCACAGCAACGCGGCCAACAGCGGGCGGACGGCGGCAGCCATCCAACACCCGAGCCCTCCCGACATCGAGTTGCGGACGAGGCCAGTTAGCCTGTGCGGCAGCAATACCCCGTACATGGAGGGGACGACAATTGCTGCCGAAAGGATCGAAAGTGCTTGGCCGTCCGGTGAACGTAGTCGGATCAACGACTGGCGTTCCCCCATGCCACTGTCCTGTGAAAACGTTCGCGCTCGACCGGTC